>JAGBFB010000022.1 GCA_017936665.1 Spirochaetaceae bacterium
TACAAATATACTGCAAAAATGCTGAAATTTCTAGGTCTTTTTCAATTTTAAACGAAGTTGCGTTAAAAATCTTTTTTATGGATTTATCACTCAAAAGTAACTCGTGATTTTCGTCACAGCGGTTTTGAAAAGTGTAAATCGGTAAGCCTAAATTGAATGGGTCGTATTTACAGATGAAAATTACAAAACTTGTGGGTAGTTCCGAGTAGTCTTGCCCTTTAAGTAAGTTGTCGCAATCTAACATCGACTGATAAAAACGAGTTCTCAAGGGTAAATCTTCGTCAATAGCATTTTGAAGTTCAATATCGAATACTTTGTCGCTATCTTTTATGTATACATCAAGTCGCACTCCCTTAGTTTCGTAATATGGCGAAATTGTTTTTTCAATTTCTGGATAAGTGATGTGGTCAATTTTGATTTTGAGTAACCGTTCCAATAATTCTTGGCAAATATCTTGGTTTTCATGCAACACTTTTTCAAAAATATAGTGGTCTGCAAAAGTAAGGTCTTCAAATTTCTTAAAATACATCATAGTTTTTCTCCTCAAAAATAATTTTTTTTGTACATATTTATTATTGAGAAAAAATTGCATTTTTTAGCAAAAACTTTGAAAAAAAATAAAAAAAATCAGAAAAATATGTTATTCTAAAAAAAACAATGCCCAAGAACTTATCTTTTGGATAAATATCTTGGGCGATTTTATTTGATAACTTGCTTTTGCAAGGATTTTTTACTTAACTGTTATAAACCTTTTGATTATTAAATAATATTGTATTTAACAATGTATTATTTTTTTCATCAAGTTTAGCCTTAGCACTTAAATTAGAAAGACTTGAAGGATAACTTCTATCAGATTCTGGATAACTAGAAAATTCACCAGTAATTCCAGATTCAACCCATTGTTGATTTGTTGCTTTATAATTTTCACTACCTTGAGTCAATACCCCATTAATATAAAGTGAATCAGGTGTAAATTTTGTTCCAGAGCCATTATCTCCAGAATTTCCTGAAACTCCCCCGTTTATATCACCACAAGCAACAAAAAAACTTGCTTCCAAAACAATCATCATCAAAATAGCAAAAAAACTGTGTAATTTCATAATCTTTTAATAAAGGTGTGCGTAAAATTTCTTCTGGCACAAAAGAATTATTTTTACACAAAACTTTTTTTTTGGAGAGGAAAATTATGTTCGTTTCACAAAGTAAAACTCGTCGCAATTATTATTTTAGAGTTTAATTTTTTTTCAAAATTCTATATAGATTTTTCTTGCCATAATTCAAAATAGGGAGTATAATAATTACTAGAGGTACGCCGATGGAAAGAAAAATTTATGTAGCTGGAATGTCATGTGATGCTTGCGAAAACAAGGTAAATACAGCTGTTTCTGCAGTGGCTGGCGTTAACAGTTGCAAAGCAAATGCCATGAAAGCACAGGTTTTAGTTGATTATGACGAATCTGTAGGTGGAATCGATGCTGCTATTGAGTCAGCAATTTCCAGTTGTGGTTTTGACGTATTAGGTTAATTTAACTAAAAGGTTTAATTTTTAACTTTTTAACAGCTAATAGAAAACTGAAAATCTGTCCAAAAAAAGTTCAGATTTTCAGTTTTTTTGTTTTATTAATTATCTGAGTCAGTTGAATCTACTGTTTCTGTTTTTTCTTCAGTTTCTGAAGGTTTTTCTTCAACTTTTTTATCTGATAATAATTTATCCTTTGCAAAGAAAATATCATAAATGATAAAAATTATAACACCAAATGTAATTGATAAATCGGCTACATTTAAAATTCCTGTGCGCAAGTTTCCAATACCAAAATTCATAAAATCAATAACACAGAAATTATTAAAAAGTCTATCAAGAAGGTTTCCTAATCCACCTGCAATTACTGATGTAAATAAAATACATCTAAATGTGTCTTTTTCTTTGAATAAACACCAATACAAGCCTGCAAAACAAACTAAAATTGGAATAATTGCTAAAAGAATATATTTTAGAACTATAGGGAAATTTGCTCCCATACTCAAGAAAGCACCTGTATTTTCAGCATAAATCAACTTAAAAATTCCACCTAAAAAACTCTTAGGAAAATGACCTTTTAGAAATTCTACAGCAAGAATTTTTGTTAATCTATCTAGACCAAAATTTATTACAAATGTAATAATTGTAACAAGAATAATCTTTTTTCTTTTTGAATCTGTTGGCATTAAACTTTCCTTAAAATGATAATATACAAAAGAGCTGTAATGTAATCACAAAACAGCCCTTTTTAACAAAATTTAGTTTTTATTAATATTTTTTATCAGCGTATCCAATCCAGCCTTCGTTTTCTACGAGAGCTTTTTCAAATCCATCTAATCTAAAATGATAACTTTTAGAAAGGCTTCCTGAAATTAATTTAACTTTAGCAGTACCATCATCATTCATAATGATATTACATTCAGTTTCTTTATCAGCAAATGTATGAAACATATCTTCAATATCTTTTTTGTTAAGTTCTATAGCCATCATTCCGCAGTTATACATATTTTGTCTAAAAATACGAGCAAAATTTACTGCAACAACTGCATTAATTCCGTTTACTTCCAAAGCCCATGGAGCATGTTCGCGGCTAGAACCACATCCAAAGTTTTCTCTTGTAATGATAATACTTTTTCCTGGAATATCAGTTTTTGAGTTAAAACCGTCCATTTTTAAGTCTTCAAGAAGATAAGGTTTTAATGCTTGTTTACTAATTTCTGTTAAATATTTTGCAGGAATAATTTCGTCAGTATTGATATCTGAACGATCCAAAAATAGAACTTTACCACCAAATTGTTTCATTAGTTATTTCCTTTATAAAGTGATGAATTTGTTATTGTTCCAGCGATTGCTGTTGCAGCGGCTGATGCAGGGCTCATAAGGTGAACCATACCACCCTTACCCATTCGTCCGTTAAAGTTTCTGTTTGTAGTTGATGCACAAACTTCTTTTTCTGCTAAAACTCCATTACTCATACCAAGACAAGCACCACAAGTTGGATTTGTTACACAGAAACCAGCTTCCATGAAAATATCGATAATTCCTTCTTTAAGAGCTTGTTTGTAAACTCCAGGAGTTGCAGGAGAAAGAATACCTCTAACTCCGTCAGCAATTTTTTTGCCTTTAAGAACTTCGGCTGCTACGCGTAAATCTTCGATTCTTCCGTTAGTACATGAACCGATATAAACTTGGTCAACTTTAGTTCCTGCAAATTCTGAAACTGGTTTAACTTGGTCAGGTTTGTAGTTAAATGTTGCCATTGGAGAAAGATTTGATAAATCGAAAGTATAAATTTTTTCGTATTCTGCATCTTCATCACTTGCCCATTTTGAATATTCAGCAAGAGCATCTTCTTTTGAAGCAAAATCATCTTTGATAAAAGGCCACAAATATTCTACAGTTGTCATATCTGGCATACAAATTCCTGATGTTCCACCAGCTTCGATTGCCATGTTACAAAGTGTCATTCTGGCTTCCATTGACATTTTGTCAACGATAGGACCTGTAAATTCCATTACGCAATTTGTAGCACCATTTACTCCGATTTGTCCAATGATGTATAAAATTACATCTTTTGCATAAACACCTTCAGGAAGAGTTCCATTAAGTACAAATTTGATAGTTTTAGGTTCTTTAAAAGAACAAACACCTTTTAAAATACCAACTTCTAGGTCTGTTGTTCCAACACCAGCAGCAAAGGCACCAAAAGCACCATGTGTACAAGTATGGCTATCTCCCATGATAATTGTAAAACCAGGACGAACAAAGCCTTTTTCAGGAAAGATTGCATGACAAACACCGTTTGCACCAATATCAAAAAAATCTTTGATATTATTTCTTCTTGCCCAATCTCGCAAAATTTTACTTTGAGTTGCAGTTTTTGAATCTTTAGAAGGGGTTACATGGTCAATAACAGCTTTGATTTTTGTAGGATCAAAAACTCTATCCATTTTGCGTTCCATCAAATCTGTTATAGCAATAGGAGTTGTAATTTCATGACAAAAAACTCTGTCTAATTTTACTACCCAAGTATCATCAAAAGGTTTTTCAACAACATGTGCATCAAAAATCTTTTGTGCAATAGTTTTTTTCATATTAGAATCCTTTATTTCAAATTATTTTATTATATTTTAATACAAATACTAAGGATTTACAAGTAAGTAAAAATATCAATATTAGAGAGGTTTATTATATATACTTTACAAAATAATAGTAAATAGATATAATTACTTATTGGAAATGCCAAAAATTCAGGCGGCGTACTCCCTACTCAATCAGCTTTTTTGCTGAAATAAAGACAAGGGAGGCTATCTATGACTTGTGAAATGATTATTAGTTTGATAACTTGTGTTGCAACAATAATCGGAACAGTTGTAGCTCTGCTTTCTTACCTAAAAAAGAAAGAAAAAGAGTAAAAAATAAAGCCGCCAAAATGACTCGCACCCATTTGACGGCTTTTAAGCAAAAAATGTGGAGACGACCAAATGAATTTTGGCATTTCCTTTTTTTTAATATACAACGACTTTAGAAATTTTGCAAGTAAATTCCTCGTTTTGTTATCTAAGAATTTTTCGGAGTGAGTATTTATAAATTCAAGTTTTGTTTGTAAAAATTCTACAAGGGGCCTATATAAACATTGTTAAAATCAAACCAAGTTGTATTTTCGATTGTTGAAGAATTATTTTCTTTTTCGTTTGAAATCCAGGCTGGTTCCCACCAAAAAACTCCACTAGAATTGTTTTTTACCGAATTTTTTACAATATTGCAAAGTTCATTAAAATAAGATTTTTGTCCTTCTGGAGTTGCATCAAAATTTTCAATAAGTTGATTTTTCATTCCGTACAAATTTGAAAGATTATCATTCCAGCCTAAAGTCCAAGGATAGGCTGTTTCTACGATAAAAACACCTTTATTAAATTTTTCTGACAAAGTTTTTATGCAATTTCCTAATTTTGATAAATCTTTTCCTTGCCAAAGAGAATAATAAGACAAACCGATAATATCGTAATCAAGATTAGATTTTTCGGCACAAGAAAACCACCAAAGACAACGAGATAAATCCCCAGAAGAATCAATATGTAAAATGATTTTTGCTTTTGGAAAAATATTTTTTGTGGCTTTTATTCCTTCATTTAGTATTGATGCAAGATTTGAAAACTTTTGAACATCACTTCCCTTGTTTTTTATTGCTCCATAAGGAAATAAAATTCCATTTGTAATTTCATTTCCAATTTGCACATAATCAACATGGATTTTTGCTTCTTTAAATTTTTCTAAAGATTCAGTTATGTAATCAAAAACAATTTTTTGAATTTCTTTTTGGGCTTCATTAAAATTTTTTCTAGAAAGTTTTTCTTGCCATTTTACAGGAAGATTTTGATTTGCTGGATCTGCCCAATAATCTGAATAATGAAAATCAATCAAAACTTTCATACCTGCATTTTTTACACGCTGAGCAATTTTTATGGTATTTTCAAGATTACAATAATTTTTTCCTGTAGAATTTTTAGGTGATAACTCAGGATTTATCCAAACTCTAAGCCGTACGCAATCTAGTTTTTTTTCAGAAAAAAAAGAAATTACATCAGGAATTAAATCTTTATTCTCTGTAAAATATTTTGCTCCAGAATCTTCTAATTGTTGTAAAGAAGATAAATCTGCTCCTTTTACAAAAATTTGTGCAAAAAGAGAAAAATTTATATACACAAAAAAGAGTGAAATTAAAAAAATTTTTTTTTCTAAGAATTTCATTAATCTTCTGATTTTACAACTAATCCCATAGAAACTAATTTTTCTAAAATTTGAGTTACAATTTCTTGAGGATTATACAAAGCTGTATCAATTTTCATATCAACAAAATCAAACTGGTTATTATCGATTTTGTATAATTTTTGATAGCGAATTGAATCTTCTCTATCTCGCATTGCGGTAAAATTCATTATTTCTTGAAGATTTCCACCTTCTCGATTAAAAACACGCTTTGCACGAGTTTCATCATCTGCAAGAAGATAAACTTTTAAATCAGCTTCTTTTAACATCCAAATTGCAAGGCGACTTCCTAAAACGCAGGATTGTTTTTGGGCCATTTCAACTTGTTTTGTATCAACTGTTATATCAAAAGAATCATCTGTTTTTGCTTTTTCGATAATTTCTGCCAAAGACATTCCAGTTTCTGCAGCAAGAGAACGAAATGTGTAATTTATCATGGAAATTCCAAGAGTTTCTGATAGAAGTGTGCTAACAGTAGTATTTCCACAACCACTTTTTCCTGAAATGGCAATTCTAACTTCTTTATTTGGTACGATAGTATAGTTCATAAAAATCTCCTAAAATCTTTAGATAATTATATTACTTATCATTTCTATTTTCAATAATGTATATTTTTTTTCATAAAAAAAAACTGTAGTAAAATTCTTTGGGTGATGATATACTTAAATTGTAATAATATTTTTTTATAGGAGGATAATATGAGTGATTTTGCTTATGCATATTTTAACAGCGAACTTGAAAAATTAGATGTTGTTTCACTTGAAGAAATTTTAGACAAAGTTCAACGATTACTAAAGCAAAAAAGAACAGAAAATAATAATCCCGCCATTGATGAAAACGAAGTACAAAAAATAAACAATGTTTACGATAAAATTTCTGAAGTAGAACAACTTTCCATTGCAGATTCTTCAATGAGAACAATGTGGGAGGCTGTAAAAAATGACTCGTGGTGAAATTTGGTGGGTTGATTTTGGATTAGCATTCGGAAGCATGCCACAAGGAAGAAGACCTGCAATAATTGTACAAAATGATAATTTCAATACTAGTAATATTTTAACAACTATTGTTGTACCACTTACAACTAATTTGATTCTTGCAGAATACAAAGATAATGTTCTATTAGAAAAAAACGTTACAAAACTTTCAAAGAACTCTGTTGCAATTATTCCACAGGTTGGAATAATTGACAAAAAATGTCTTGTAGAAAAAGTTTCAAAACTTCCACCATCGATAATGTTTGAGATTTCAAAAGCCTTATCTGATGTATTAGGTCTATAAACCTCATCTACAATAAAAATTCTAATTTTTCCCTGATAAATTGGCTTTTTTCTTTTAACCCGATTTTTCCAGTTTGCAAAATTAAGAAATTTGGCTTATGAGGATCTAATTTTACTCTTCCACCACTTTCTTTTATTAAACGCAATACTTTTTCTACGCTAATATGTGAAACTTTAGCAAATTCAATTTGAACAATTCCTTGTCTTTCTTTAAGAGTTGCAATATTCAACTGTCTACAAATAACACGAATTTCTGCAAGTGAAAGTAAACTATAAACTTCATCAGGAACTGGACCAAATCTATCTTCAAGTTCTGCATAAACTCGTTCGTATTCTTCTTTTGTGGAAATTGAAGCAACTTTTTTGTAAATTTCCATCTTTGTTTGAAGATTTTTAATGTATGTTTCTGGAATAAATCCTGTATATTCAAGTTCAAGAAGAACTTCTGTTTTTTCGGTGTAATTTTCGTCCGAAAGTTTTTGTACAGCATCTTCTAGCAATCTTAAATACAAATCAAATCCAACAGAATAAACATCTCCAGATTGGTCTTTACCTAAAAGATTACCTGCCCCACGAATTTCCATATCCTTCATAGCAATTTTGAAGCCACTTCCAAGTTCAGTAAAATCTGAAATTACTTGCAAACGCTTCATTGCAATTTCAGATAGAGCTTTGTTTTCAGGATACAATAAATAGGCATAGGCTTTTCTATCACTTCGGCCAACACGACCTCTAAGTTGATAAAGTTGGGAAATTCCGTACATGTCTGCTCTATCAATGATGATGGTATTTACATTTGGAATATCAATTCCGTTTTCGATAATCGTTGTGGCAACTAGAACATGAAATCCACCCATTTTGAAGCGACGGAAAATATCATCAAGTTCTGTAGAAGACATTTGTCCGTGGGCTGTATCAATCATCATTTCAGGAACAAGTTTTTCTAGTTTTAAGCGAACTTCTTCAAGGCTCTCAACTCGATTGTGAAGATAAAAAACTTGCCCTCCTCGTTCAACTTCCCGACGAATTGCAGAGGCTACTCTATCGTCATTATAGGCATCAATTACAGTTTCAATTGGTTGACGATTATGTGGTGGTGTTGTTAAAAGACTCATATCACGAATTTTTAACAAACTCATGTGCAAGGTTCGAGGAATTGGAGTTGCACTCATGGCAAGACAGTCGATATTTTCTTTTAATTCTTTTAATCGTTCTTTGTCTTTTACGCCAAATCGTTGTTCTTCATCAATAATCATCAAACCTAAATCTTTAAAAATTACATCTTTTTGAATGATTCTATGAGTTCCAACAAGAACATCAATTTCACCTTTAGAAAGTTTTTCTAAGATTTTTTTCTGTTCGGCTTTTGTAACAAATCGTGACATGTGAGCAATTTTTACAGGAAATTTTTCAAATCGTTCTTTGCAAGATTCGTAATGTTGTTCTGCCAAAATCGTAGTTGGTGCTAAAAAGGCAACTTGTTTTCCACCCATAACGGCTTTAAAAGCAGCACGCATCGCAAGTTCAGTTTTTCCATAACCAACATCACCACAAACTAACCTATCCATTGGAACAGGTTTTTCCATATCAAGTTTTATTTCTTTTGAAACAGTAATTTGATCATCAGTTTCGGTATAAGGAAAAGCGGCCTCAAATGCAGTTTGCCATTCACCATCTTTTGGGAAAGGAAAACCTCGGGCAGCTTTTCGTCTTGAATATAAACTGATAAGGCGTTCTGCTAATTCTTCAACTGCTTTTTTTACACGATTTTTGCGATTTTCCCAACTTTTTGAGCCAATACGGTCAAGTCTAGGATTGTCACCTTCGTTACCGATATATCGCTGAACAAGATTTACTTGCTCAATTGGAATAAAAACAATTTCTTCGTCAGCGTATTCAAGTTTGATGTAATCTCGCTCGTTGCCAAGAGCTTTTACTCGGTCAATTCCTTTAAAAAGTCCAATTCCGTAATTTACATGAACAACATAATCCCCTGGATTTAATTCAACGAAGGTATCAATTACAGAACTTTTTGCATGTTTTACAGATTTTGGAGCGTGTTTTCTGCGTCCAAAAATTTCATTTTCTTGAATTACAAGAATTTTTTCTTGAGGAATACCAAATCCACCAGAAATTGATAATGGTAAAATTTGTAATTTTCCTGATTTAAAATCTACATAATCTTTTAAAATTTCATTTATTCGTAAGGCTTGATTTTCACTTTCTGCAAAGATAAAGATTTTATATTCTTCTTTTAAAAGATTTTCGATGGATTCTTTTAAATAATTGATATTTCCAAAAAAACTACGAGGACTTTCAACTTCTAAAGTGAATCTATCTTTTGCAAGAGAATCTTCACCGTGAATTGTTCTAAATAAAATTGCATTTTTGCAAAAATCCATTAAGTTAGAAAAATTTAGCAAAATATCTTGAGGAGGTGGAACTGGACGAGCATTTTCAGTTTCAATTAAAGTTTTTGCTTTACGATAAAGTCCTAAAAATTCTCGTTCAAAACTTTCTTGGGAATTTTTTTGTCTATCATAATCGCAGAAAAAAACTTTTGTATTAGAATCAAGATATGATAAAACAGAACTTTGATATACATTATTTTCTTCAGATTGCCACAACAAAGGATAAAATAATTCTTCGCCCTCTGATTCGTGGCTAACCATCAATTCTGTAAGATAAGAAGAAAAATCAAATTCTGTTAAATCTTTGCGATTTTTAAGTCGGTTTTCTAATTCAGAAACTAATTCATCATTCCAAACAACTTCTTTCATTGGATAAATTAAAAGTGAATTTACAGTTTCTATAGAAGATTGTGTTTCTGGACTAAAAGATTTTATTTGTTCAACTTCATCAAAATCAAAAACGATTCGGTGAGCAAATTCTTCACCAGGCATAAAAATATCTAAAACTTCACCGCGCAAAGTAAATTCTCCACGAACAGTAACTCGTGGAACTCTTAAATATCCAAGTTGTGAAAGTTTTTCTGCAACATTTGTTGGGTCAAAAGTTTGTCCTTTTTTTATTGTAAAAACAAGTGATTTTACATAATCGGCTGGAGGAACTGGAGTTAACAAAGCCCTTTGTGAAATTACATAAAATGTAGGCTTTTTATTTTTTTCTGATAAAATTCCTTGAGATTCGTTAAAAGCTAATTTTGATAAAAAAGAAGCTCGTTCACCAAAAACAACAGCACCTTTAGCACAAGGTCTGTAAGGAACCATTCCCCACCAAGGCAAAGTCAAAATATCTGCTTGTAAAATTCCTTTATCATCAGTAAAAACTGTGGTTAAATCTAAAATTAATTCAGAGCAATCTTTTTCTGAAGGAACAACAAAAACGCATTTTTTAGAAAGTTCTTTTGCAAAAAAAGCTGTAACAGAACCAGAAATTCCTTCAATTTCTTTTACGCCAAATTCTTCATTTTCTACAAAAGAAAGAAGATTTTTAACTTGAGGCCAATTATGAAATAATTTTTGAAGTAATAAAGTATTCATTATTTTTATCCGATAATAAAGTTATGAAAAGATTTCTATTTGTAATTATATCAATTTTTGTAATTTTTGCCCAGACTGTAGTTGCACAAGAGAATAATGATGTGCAAGTTTCAATTAAATTATACAATAAAACCTTGTATTATCCAGGAGAATCTTTAGATAATCCAATTTACGTTCATATAACGGTTGCTAATAAAGGAAGTGAAACTTTACGATTTAAGTTAGCTGACGATAGAATGTTCAGTATAGATTTTAGTGCTTTTAACGCAAAAAATACAAAACTTCCATACACAGAAGAAATTATAAAAAAACGCACAACAGATAGAATTGTTTATTTTAGAGAAATTGCTCTTGAAACAGGTGAAGAATATTCTTTTGTAGAAAACTTAAAAGATTATGTACAGATTACAGAACCAGCAATTTATTATTTTGAATTAGATTTTTTTCCAGAATTATATAAATCAAAATACAACAAAATTGACTCAAATAGACTTAGAATTGATGTAAAACCTTCTCCTTCTGCTTCTGGTGTAACAAAAATTCCTGTTTCAAATGAAATGATTTCTGTATTAAAACCAGAATCAATTTCCCCTGATAAAGTTGTAGAACAAACTATCGTTGCTCGTCAAAAAAATTTGTGGGATCAATTTTTCTTGTATATGGATATTGAAAAAATGCTTACTCGGGACCAAGCAAGAAAACGAAAGTACACAACACTTTCAGATATGGATAGAAACAGAATGATTCAAGATTACAAACTTGATTTAATGCAGTCAAGAATTGATAATGCAATAGTTGCAATTCCAGAATCATTTTACATTGAAAAAACAGTTTACACCCAAACAGAAGGAAGTGTTTCTGTAATTCAATGGTTCAAATATGACACATTCCGTGAAAAGAAACGATATGTTTATAGCGTTCAAAAACGAGATGAAATTTGGCATATTTACGATTATACAGTAGAAAATCTTGGAACAGAATAATATCTAGGGAAAACAAATGAAAGCTGTAATAATCGCAGAATCAGAAAACATAATTGAAGAATTTTCTCAATACTACAAAGAAAATGGTTACGACATAATTGTTTATCGTTGGCTAATGAAAGCCATGGACAACATTGAAGAAATTGACCCAGATTTAATTTTTATCAATGCAGAAGAATATCCTCGCCATTGGAAAGTACTTTGCCAATATGTTGCAGGATTAAATAAAAATCCTAAAATTGTTTTATATTCATCAAGTGTTTTAAACGATGAAGATAAAAACAAAGCGAAAATTCTAAACATTGATTCTGTAATAAATTCCAGCGAAGATTTACAAAAAATTTGCACATTAGAAGAACTCTGCCCTACTACAACTGAATCTGAACAAGAAATTGAAACAGAATCAGTAATTGAAGTTGAACCAGAAAAGGATTTTGTTCACCACGAGGAAGTTGCACAAGAAATTGATGTTGAGCAAGACAACGAAATTGTACAAGAAATTCCAGAAATTTCACCAGAAAATGAAGTTGTTCAAGACAGCGAAGTTGAACAAGAAATAAAAGAAGTTGAAAGTGAAAACAAAACTATTCAATCTGAAGAAATTTTTGAAGAAGAAAAAAAAGTTAACTGCAAATTTTTATTTACTCATCCAAACTCCTTTGTGTTAATTACAGGAGAAGTTAAAGAATTTACAATTCCAAAATTAGTTTTTATTCCAGATAATATTGAAGACACAAAAGATTTATCTGTAGATACCATAATAAATAAATGCACACTTAAAATTGATAATAATATAAAAACTGTAAATGCAAAAATAATTAAAAATGGAAATGAAATAGAATTTTTAATCTAAGACAATTTTACCCCGGATGGTGGAATGGTAGACACGCTAGTTTCAGGTACTAGAGTTCGAAAGGACGTGCAAGTTCAAGTCTTGTTCCGGGGAAAGTTTTTTTCCAAATAAAGCAAGAAGTAAATTTTGTAAATGCAGAATTTTCAGTCAAAGCTTTCGACGAGAGCCATTTTTTTTCTGGTACAAATTATTTTTGCAAACTTCTGTAGATAGTTGCATGATATACTTTTTTACTTTATATTATAACTATGATAGAAAATAATAGTTTTGTCATTTATAAAAATCAACTTGCACTTGTAATCGAAGTTTCTGATAAATTTACTGTTAAATTTCAATCTTCACCAAAAACTTCTACAGGAAAATCTGCAATTTACTCTACACAAAAAATTCGTGAAAAAGATATGTCTTTGTTATATCCTGCAAATTTAATAACAAGCAAAAAACAACTAACAGATTTTTCAAATGTAGAAAGCAAAATTCAATATTTAATTGATATTGCGGAAAATCAAGACAATCAAAATTCTATCACAGAAAAAATTAAAGAAGTTTATGAACTTTTAATTTCGGATGAAGACACAGCAACACAAGAAGTTTCTTTTTTTGATTTAGCAGAACTTACGCTTGGAGATTTTTTAGCAAAAGATTCTTGGCTTTTTTATAACATGATAAAAAAACTTCCTTATTTTAAAACTATTGATGAAAATTTTATTCCTCGTAGTCAAGATGAAATAAATCAAATTTTACAAAAAGAAAATGCAAAAGAAAACCAAGCAAAACTTTATGAAGAATTTATCAAAAGATTAAAGCAAAAATCAATTAACCAAGATGATTTTCAATATATGCAAGAAATCGAAGCATATTGTCTAGGAAAAACTGATAAATCTAAAATCTTAAAAGATGCAGGATTTTCTGATAAAATAGAAAAAGTTCACAAACTTTTGATTGATACAGGATTTTGGCATTTTACAAAAAATCCACATCCAATAAGACATGGTTTATCAATTCAATCTGCAAGAGAGGTTCTTCCTCCTCCACCAGAAGAAAATCGAGTTGAAGTTTCTACAATTTCCTATGCCATCGATAATGAATGGAGTACAGACCCTGACGATGCAATTGGATTTGATGGTGAATTTTATTGGGTACATGTAGCAGACCCTGCTTCTACAGTTTTTCCTGACTCTAAAATTGATATTGATGCTCGACACAGAGGAACAACTCTTTATCTTCCAGAACATACAGCAAGAATGTTAAATGAAAAAAGTATAGAAGACTACGCCCTTGGATTAACAGAAAAAAGTAAGGCATTATCTTTTAAAATTAAACTTGATGAAAATGCAAATATAATTGATACAGAAGTTTTAAAATCAATTGTAAATGTAAAAAGATTAACATATAAACAAGCAGATGAAATAAAAGATTGTGCAGAATTAAAGCCTTTATTCGATATTGCAAAAAAATATGAACAACGAAGGAAATCATCTGGTGCAATTCAAATACAATTACCAGAAGTAGATATTAAAATTACAAATTCCGATGAAGAAAAAAATATTGTTTCAATCTATAAATCTGAACATACAGAATCATCTGAATTAGTAAAAGAATTTATGTTGATGGCAGGAGAAGCCGCTGCAAGATTTGCATTCAAAAATCAAATTCCCTTTCCATTTATTAGTCAAGATGAACCAGACATTCCAAAAGAAATTCCAGAAGGTTTAGCAGGACAATATCGATTGCGCCGTTGTATGAAAAGCCGACGAGTTGGAGTTACACCTAGTATGCATTGTTCCCTTGGACTTGCGATGTACAGTCAAGTAACTAGCCCTTTACGAAGATATATGGATTTAATTGCACATCAACAATTAAGAGCGTTTATTGATAATAAAAAATTGATTTCAAAAGATGAAGTGCTAGAAAGAATTAGTTGTGGAGATGCAGGAATTAATGCCGCTGTAAAAGCAGATAGAGAAAGTTGCTTACACTGGAAACTTGTGTTTTTAACACAAAATCCAGACTGGCAAGGGAAAGCCATTGCAGTAGAAAAAAAACAAAAACAAACAGTTTTTCTAATTCCAGAATTAGCAATGGAAACAATTCTAAATAACGATAAAGACTATGAATTAAACGAAGAAATTACAGTTAAAGCAGGAAAAATTTCTATTCCAGAATTATCTGTTGATTTTATCAAAATTTTATAGTTTGAAAAAAAACAACTAAAATTACTACAAGAAAAATTATTGCAACAAGATAAATCCATAACGGTAGAGAATCTTCTGAATATTTTTTTGAACTATCATTTTTATCAAAACCAGAAAATATTTTTTGAAAATTAAATTTTTTTCTAGAATTTTTTTTGTTTTTTTTTGAATTTTCTTGAAATGAGTTTTCTTTATCAGTTGAAGATTTTGAACTTCCAACAGCATATCCACAATTTGGGCAACCATGGGCAAAAGTATGAGATGCACCAGTTTTTCCACAAGCAGGACATTTTACCGCTGCAAAAAATCTTCCACAATGACCACAAAATCTAGCGTTACCTTTAACTTCTGTTTGACAATTTTCGCAAAAAAATCTAGCGTGTTTTTTCATTAATATCTCTTTTACTGCTTGTACAAAACTATTTTGTTGAAAGTAATTTTTTCCATTCAGCAATTTTTGACAAGGCTTCAATTGGAGTTATACTATTAACATCGGTAGATAAAATTGAATCTATTATCATTTCTTCATCAGAAAATAATCCAGGTAAATTTGTAGAAACTGATAATTGTTTTGTTGTGTTTGATTTTTCTTTTTGAGTATAAATTCCTAAATCAGAATTTGAATCTGTATAAATGTTAGAATTTTTTACAATAGTTTCTAAGATAGATTGTGCTCTATCAACAACGGACAAAGGAATTCCTGCAAGTTGAGCAACATGTAATCCGTAAGAATTTTGAGCTGAACCTTGGATTACTTTGCGTAAAAAAATAATTTTTCCATCAGATTCTAAAACATCCATACACAACATTTGCAAAACTGGATGTTCCATTCTAGTTAATTGATGATAGTGAGTTGCAAACAAAGTTTTTGATTTTATCGTGTGCAATAAATATTCCGAAATTGCCCAAGCCAAAGAAAGTCCATCTTCAGTTGAAGTTCCTCGTCCAACTTCGTCCATGATTACAAGACTTTTTTCTGTAGCTGAACGCAAAATAAGTGCAGTCTCTGACATTTCAACTAAGAAAGTAGACTCCCCTCTTGCAAGATTATCAGAAGCTCCCACACGACAAAAAATTCTATCAACAATTCCGATTTTTGCTTTTTGTGCAGGGACAAAAGAACCAATTTGTGCAAGTAAAGTTATTAAAGCATTCTGTCGCAAATATGTACTTTTTCCAGCCATGTTAGGACCAGTTATTAAAGCAAATTTTTTTTCAGATAAATTTACATCATTTGGTACAAATTCTCCTGTTGCCATGTGAAATTCAACAACAGGATGCCGACCTTTTTCGATATAAAAAACATCATCTTGTACTATTTCTGGGCGGCACCAATTTTGAGATTTTGCACTATGAGCAAGACTTGCACAAACATCAATATAAGCAATAACTGAAGAAAGTTGTAATAAATATTGTATATGATTTGCAATTTCATTACGAACTTGTAAAAATAATTGTTTTTCTAATTGAATTATTTTTTCATCTGCTTTAACTAATTCATCTTCTAATTCTTGTAATTTAGATGTTGTATATCTATCCCCATTAACTAAGGCACGACGCAAAATAAAATGACTTGGAACATTAGAAAGTTTTCCTTTTGAAACTTCCATGTAATAGCCATTGATACGATTATATTTTATTTTTAAAGTAGTAATTCCTGTTTGTTTTTTTTCAGTTTCAAGATATTCATCAAGAATTTGATTAAAGTTTTTTTGTATATTTCTTAATCTATCTAATTCTTCAGAAAAACCTTCTTTAATGATTCTTCCTTCAGTTAAAGAAGTTGATGGATCATCTAAAATTGCATTAGCTATCAAATTTATAATTTGATTTGCAGTTTCCATTTGCACAATCGGAAAAGAAAGTTCACTAACAATTTTTTGTATATTAACTGCGGATTCTAAACTTGTGCGTAAGGCTTGAACATCTTTTGGATGAGCTTTTTCTAAAGCAATTCGGCTTGTTAATCTTTCTATATCTAAAATTTTTGAAAGTATCTCGCGTATTCCACTTAGCCCAATTGGGTTATCATAAAAAATTTGTACATGATTTTGTCTTGAAACAATTTGATTATAATCCGTTAATGGATACATAAACCAAGTGGATAAGAGGCGCTTTCCCATTGCAGTATTTGTAAACTGAACTGTTTCTAATAATGAAAAAGCAGAACTTCCATCTCTTAGATTAGATGTTATTTCAAGATTTCTGCGTGATGAATCATCAATGATTACAAATTGAGAATCTTCATAAACATTAATTGAAGTAACATGTGGTAAAATTCCATTTTCGTTTTTTAATGCAGAATTTTTTATTAAATATTCAATAAGAAAACCTGCTGTACAATTTTCTGGAGAATTTTCTGTTAAAGAAAAAGAACGCAAAGTAACTGTGTTAAATTGTTTTTTTAGTTTATTTGTAGTTAATTCCTGTGAAAAATGCCAATCAGGATAAGTTGAAATAGAAATATTTGGATATAAATTTTTTATTTGTAAAAATTCTGGCAAATCTGCAACGGAGGAAGCAACCAAAATTTCTTTTGGAGAACAACGGGCAATTTCTTTAAAAAAATAATCAGAAAATTCACTCTTATCCCAATGTGTTGCATAAAAATTTCCTGTGGATATATCAATGTAAGAAAATGAAACTTTTGTTGCCCTATTTTCTTTCACAAAACAAATTGCAGCCAAAAAGTTATTAGAACCATATTCAAGATATTCTTCTTCTGTAACAGAACCAGGAGTAATAATTTCTACAACTTTTCTTTCTGTTAAACCTTTTGCCTTAGGCTCACCAACTTGTTCACAGATAGCAATTTTTTTTCCTAAGCGTAAAAGTCTGGCAATATAGATTTTAGATGCATGATATGGAATACCACACATTGGTGAGGGGCCACGATGAGTTAAAGTTAGATTTAATAATCTTGAAACTTCAACTGCATCATCATTAAACATTTCATAAAAATCACCAAGTCTAAAGAACAACACCTCGTTAGGATAGTTTTCTTTTATACTTTGATATTGAATCATTAGAGGTGTTTGTTCTGCCATAGTAACCGTCTATTATCTAGAACTTAATCCGTTAATAACTTTATCTGTTATATCTACAGATGGACTATACCACAAAATTGAATTTGCTTGTTGCAAACTCAAAATCATACTATAACCTTCTGATTCTGCAATACGACCAATTACATCATATAGTGAAGAATAAAAAGAATCTGACTTTTCAATTCTGCGTTTAATTGATTCAAGTTCAGTATTTTTTGCATTTGCATATTCAGCTAGATAATCTGCTTTTTTTGTAATTTCAGATTCAACTTTCAAGGCTCCAGCTTCATCACCTTTTTCTTTTAAATCAATTAATTTTTGATTTAGAGTTTTTAACTCTTCAGTTTTTTCATTGATTCTTTTTTGGAAATCTGCTTTTTTCTGTTCGTAATTTCTTACTGCTGCTGAATCTCTAAAATATGTAGAATAAACTCTTGCAGTATCAACAACACCGAATCTTGTCATTGTTTGAGCAAATCCAAATCCTAAAAACAAAAATAATGACACAAAAATACAAATAAATTTCTTTTTCATCTAAAACCTCAATGTTATTTATTTACAATATTGAAAGACAATACAAATTGCCAATCAGCTTTATTATCTTCACGCCATGTAAATTGACCATCTTTGAAATAGAAAGTATTAGCAAGAAGGAATCGTAATGGGAATTGTGGCATTGCAATTCTTAAACCTGGACCAAAACTAAATCTAAAATCGTTTAGACTTAAGTTTGCTAAATCTTGAACAGTGTCTTTTAACGCAACTGTATCAAAGAAGAAATCAGCTGCTAACATTCCTTTTACAAATGGCCATCTTAATTCCACATAACTTGACCACATTGCTTGACCTTTAACGTTTGATGCAGTACTCCATCCTCTACCATTAAACATACCGTCAATATAAAGTTGATTTGTTGCACCAATAGTTGTATTAGCAGATGGAACTTGGAAAGAGAATCCTGTGTATCCTGCTAAGATAAGTTGCAAACTCCAATGTTCTGAAACTTCCCAATCTACAAGTGGTAAATAACCTTCAAGCTTTGTATCTGAACGAAGATAAAATTGATCTTCAATGGCAGGAATAAGACCTGTCCATGACAACCGTTGACTTGCAAACCAACCTTTTGTTGGGTCATAGTTTATATTTCTATCATCAACTGAGAAAGATGCCCAAATTGCATTTGTCCAACCCCAGTCATTATTATATTCACTAATAGTTGTATCAACAGGAGTATACATTTCTGGATCATAAACATTATTTAGAAGGTTAAAACTTATTCCTCCTGCTAAAGTTAAAATAGCAAAATCTGGTGTCCATCTTCGTCCTAAAGAAGCACTAAGAGAAGTTGTCCAGTTTGTATAATCCATGTAATATTCTGTTGTATTTAATCCATCTGGTAAATACATATTTTGTAAAGTTGTTAACTCTTTATGATAAAAACTTCCTGAAAGAGAAAAACTCAAAGGTAAGCCAAGGAACCAAGAATCGTTATATCCTAAACTAACAGATTGTTGATCAGTTGCAACTGATAATTGGGCTGAAAGAGTTTTTCCTGTTCCTGCAACGTTTGAATCTTGCCATTTTGCAAAAATTGAAACTGGAATCTTATTTGTTTCAGTTACCCCAGAGAATGTTAAACCAAATTCCAAAGATGTGGTAGACTGTTCTTCTACATTGATTATCAAATCTACAAGGTTATTTTCTGAACCAGGTAAAATTTGAGGAGCAACCATAGAAAAGAATTGTAGGTTATATAAGTTTCTTAATCCAGAAGTAAGTTTAGATTTTGAAAAAATATCTCCACTTTCAAGAGGTAATTCTCTTAAAATAACATAATCTTTTGTTTTTTCGTTACCTTTGATAATAATATTTTCAATATGAGCTCTATCATTTTCAATAATGCGTAAAGTGAAAGATACTTCATGTTTTTCTGTGTCACGATTCATTCTATCGTCAAAACTATTGTAAGTATACCCACTTTCAAAATAAGTATCGTAAATTGCAGTCAAGCCTTCATTAAATTTAGGTTGATTAAAAATCATTCCTGGTTTTAATTTGATACAATCCTCAAGTTGTTCTGTAGAAAAGATAGTATTTCCTGTAATTGTAATTCCACCGTAAGTATATTGTTCACCTTCTCTAAGAACATAGGTTAATACCATTTCATCACGATTTTCTTCAAGGTTTGTTGTAATTGTTCTTTTAATGTCAATTACAGTTGCATCGATATATCCTCTACTGTGATAATAATTTAAGATTGCTTGTCTATCTAATTCTTCGTTTGCTTCAAGGAAAGCACCTTTATTAAAAATACCCTTTTCTTTTTGAGTAAACTTTCCTTTTAAAGTTTTTTCAGAAACTATATAATTTCCTTCAAAATTAATTTCTGTAACAATTACAGACTTTCCTTCTGAAATATTAAAAGTTAAAATAACATCTCCATCATCTTTTTTTTCAAGATTATATGAAACTTTTACATTTGTATAACCTTTATTGAGATAATGTTCTGTAATTGCTCTAACATCAGCAGGTATTTTTTGTTCATTAAGAACTTCTAATTCTTTTACACCAATAACTTCTTTCAAAGCAGTAGGTTTTATATGAGCATTCCCTTTAAATTCAATATCTGTGATTACAGGCAATTCTTTTACTGTAAATTTTAACACTACTGACCTTTTTGTTTCATCGGCAGGAATTGCTTCTGGAATAATTTCTTCAAAAAGTTCTAATGCATAAATTTTTGAAATCAATTCAGAATAAAGCATATCTGTAAAATCTTTACCTAAATATTGATTTGTAACAGCTGTAACTTCTTCTCTATTTACATGAACTAAACCATCAAATACAATTTTTGAAATTGGCTTATCATAAAACCAAGTATCATCTTGAGCAAAAGCATTAAAACACGCACAAAAAGAAAGCAAAATAGTAAGAATTACGATAATACCCTTCTTATGTATTCCTAAATTCATAAAAACTCCTATAATCTATAAAAAATCTAAAACATTAACTTCCAAGATAATCCAACAGATACATCTGGTATCCAGAAATTATTTAAGTTTCCTATATTTGGAGAAAGACTCCAACGTATAAGTGCAAAAGGACTATCTAACTCAAAACCAATTTCTGGCTCAAATAAAAGTCCTGTAAGTGATCTACCACTTTCTACTAAAGAAGCGTTGTAATCAAAATGCAAAAGAGCATCAAGATACATTGCGTTTCCAAAGTACTTCCCTATATAAACAGACGAATTGTCCAAATAGTTACCAATTGTTACATTATTATCGTTATTTAATCCAACTAATAACGCATTTTGCAAAATTGTAGTCCTTAAAGAAAATATATCAAATTTAAAGAAATCACGCAATCGGTCTTCAAGTTCTTTTACAGCAGTTGCTTGAGCCACATAGTTTAATCCACCTGCTAACACGTTTATACCAAAATCTCTAATTGAATCTGTTTCTTCTGAAATAACAATTTGCCCCAACAATGCCATAATTTCTGCTTCTGATTTTGCAGGAGTTGATGAAAATGATGGTGAAAACATACTTAACTTTTGATTATCAGCAGAAAGGATAATTTTTACATTATCACCTTCAGAGTCGGTTTCACGCATTTCGGCTCGAACAGTAATAGTTGGGTCAAAAGAACCTTGTTTTTCATTAAACACCAAACGACCTTCTTTCAAATAGAAAGTACGACTTAAAGCAACGATAGATCCTCCTCTAAATACTAAATCTCCAGTTAATTCAAAAAAGTCTGTTTCTGAATCTAATTTTAGTCTAATTTTTGTTTGAGGATTTATCAAGGCTTTTAGCACAGGATTTTCTTTATTTGGAAAAAAAACTCTTCCGTGTTGACCAACGAGCATATCTAAATCAATTTTTGAGTAGAAAAATGATGTGGATTCTTCTTCTGGATTATCATCCCCTGATGAAAACAATGAAAATGTACCGTCAACATCTTGTGCAAAAATAGAACCTTTTAAAGTAATTCCTTCTGCTAGAATAACATCAATATCTAAATCGCAGGCAGCATCTCCTTCATATTGCATATTTGGTAAAATAAATTTTGCAGGAACTAAAGTACTTCCTCTTGTTTTTACATCAACCATAACAGAATATAATGCCCATCTATCAAATTCAAAGCGAATTTTTGCATCGATATATCCTTTTTTTGTGCGACTTACTAAATTGTTCATAACAAAGGCGTTATCTTCAACATCAATTTTTATATTTTTTGAATAAAAGTTTTCATTAACGTAATCAGGAATTGAATATAAAAAATCTTGTGCAACCAAAGCACCAGAAAATTCTGGATCAGTTACATATCCACCAATGTGTAAATTACCATATCCGATTCCACTTATTGCAGCAAAAAATGGAAATCTTAAAAATTTACTTACTTTACTAAAATCCAAGTAAAAATCATCAACAGAAATATCTAATAATGAATTATCGATTGTTCCGTTTACATTCATTCTTATTGGTAAATCTTGGGAAGTTTGCACTTTTAAAACTTTTCCATCCACAAAAGAACCAACAATTGCATTATTTTTTCCACCAAAGAAATCTAATCTACCAGGTGAAGAAACAAGAGAAACTTTTACATCATCATAATTACCAAAAGAAGTTGAAGTAATTTTATTTAAAATTGCAGTAACTAAAAAAGATTCAGGTAAATTAAAATTAGAAAAGCTAAATTCTGCATTTTCATCTTGTGTAGCAAATGGTGAAGAAAGATTTATTTCAAAAGGAGAGCTATATTCTCCTCCAAGGAATTTTCCATCCACATTTCCAGAAAGCATACCGTTAAAAGTAGATAAATTTAAATCTGCCTGTAATTTTGAAATTTTTTGACCAGCAAAAGAAACTGTAGAATCAAGAATTTTTGCAATACCATCTTCTAAATTTGCGTTAAGTGTTAAGTCTAAAGAAGAACCTCCAAGAGAAACAGAAGTATCATATACTGATACAGTAATTCCAGGATTTTCTATTGGTCCAAGGGCTGTAATTTCGGCATTTAATACATTAGGATTTTTTTGATTCGCCAAAAATCTTGATAATGGAGAATTTTGAATAGAAATTTGTGCTGAAAGAAAAATATCTTTTAAAAAATTTAACTCTGAAAAAGATTTATTCATAGGATTTGAAGCACTACATTCTAGTCTTATAGATTCAGAAGTAATTGAACTGGCTAAATTAATATCAATGGATGCATTTGTTAAAGAATCTTGATTAAAAGTCCATAACATATTACCTTGACCTGTTAAAACGGATGTTGAATCAACAAAGTTTATTTGATCAAATAAGGCTCCGTAATTATTTAAATTTCCTATAAAAGTTAAACGAGGTGAAATTTTAGAATTAGTACTGTTATCTGTAAAATCAAATCGATTTATTTTTACATTCCAATCAGAAAGGGAAGAAAATTTAAATTCAGAATCAATTGATAAACTTAGAAGTAGATTTTTAGCAGAAATTGGTAATCCATCCATCATTAATGTACCAACAATATTTTGTTTTTCAGTTAAAATTTCAGCGTTAAAACCATAATCTCCTGTTAATGAAATTCGCTTTGCATCAATTACTGTTCCAGAAAGATTATATGGAACTGAGTTAACTGCAAGATTTGAAACAAAAAATAAATTTTCAAAACCATCAGTATAATCTGCATCAAGAGTAAGATTTATTTCTTGCCCTGCAAACAAAACATCAAATTGAGAAACTTGTAATGAATTTTCAGTTCCATCAAAAGAGAACAAAGCCATTTCTCCATCTTTTTTTGTGTTTGCAATAACAGAATAAGGAATATTGTATGTAAAACTAGAAAAATCTGTAGAAACAAAAAATTCAGTAGACATTACATAAGGAGAAATTGATTTTCCTACACTTTTTAAAGTTTCAGAACTTTTATCATCAAGGAAAAAACTAACTGCATTCAAAACAGAACTTACAAAAAAGTTATCTAAAGAAAGATTACATTGCATATATGGTGATGAATCTAAAAGAACACTTCCGTTTAATCCAATTGTACCAATTAATCCTTCTAGCTGATTAGAATAATCGTAAACAGAAAGTTCATAATCCACAGAATTTTGCTGAGGAATTACATCAATTTGTAAAGCTGTAAAAAATTGCTCACCTAAAGTCAATTGTGGGATAAAGCACATAAAACCTTTTTCAAGATGGTCAAGATACATTTCTAAAGTAAGTTCATTTCCGTTATTCAATTTGTAATAATTCAAGAAAAAAGAACCTTCAGGTTGCAAAGTTTTTAAATTACAACTTCCTTCAAAATCTGCGGAAACAAAACTTGAACGTACATTAAGAAAATCAATATTTATTTTATTTTGATTTCCTAAAAAAGAATAACTAGCAGTTAAAGGGTCAATTCCTAATTTTTTTCCAGTAGAAATATTACCGTCTGCTGAATAAGAAAGTAGATTTTGTTTTCCTTCATATATAAGTTTGTAAACTCCAGAAAGTTTTGTATCAGAAAATTTATTTAGTACATCTTTTTTATCTTTAATTTTAACCAATGAAAAAGGCTCAAAATTTTCAGCTTGTAAAGAAACAGAAGCATTTTGTAATTCTGTATTGTAAATTGCAGCTAAATGAATTGGAACTGTATTTTGCAAAATTTGAGCATTAAAAATATTGTTTGAATAATCACATACAATTTGAAGTGGCTTAGTTGAAATATTTTCGTTAGATAGTCGTAAAATTCTTAATTGTGCGGCAAATTCATCAAATTTTGAAGAAATTGTACCCAAAGCAGAAAAATCTGTTTCAATGTTGCCTAACATCGCAAACTGATTTGTTTTTGGAAATAAACTTAAATTTCCTCTTATTTCAGCCATAATCAAACTAGAATCATCAAGAGGCTTTAAGCGAATATTTTTTAACTGGGATTTTAACCTAAAATTATCATCAAAATAAGACAAAGTAGTATTTATAATTTTTACTCCAAAAGGAAGAGTTAAATTAGTAGAAGATTTTTTTTCGGGATTTGATAATTGAGAGATTAAACTTGAAATTCTATTTAAAACTTCTTTATTTTGATTAGTATCATATTCTGCAGAAATTCCTTGAATAATTAAATTTCCTAAACCTTTTTCAATATCTCCTTTTAATAAGGCAGAAAGATTATAAGCAAATTTTACCGAATTTATTTTTAATAAAACTAAATTAGATTGTGAATCTAGCACCTGTATATTATGTAATTTTAATCCAGATAAAATTGAAGGAGAGGCTTTTTCGTATTTTATTGTTAATGCAGTGTTTTTTTCGATATTTAAAAGAATATCATCTCTTATACTTATCAATTTTTCGGTTACAGACAAATAAATTGGTCTGACAAGTAAAAGACTTATAATTAAGAGAAAAATAAAAATTATCGAACTTGTACCAAGTTTTATTAAGCGAACACGCATAATCCTTCATTATAGATAATAGCATTTTTTTAAGAAATATGGTAGACTATAAAGCATGGTATTACAATCTTTTATCGTTTTTGAAGGGCTTGATGGCTCTGGAACTTCAACACAAATAAAACTTTTACAAGAAAAACTTTCTGAAAATAAAACTTGGATAACAGCAGAACCTACAAATAATGAAACAGGTCTTTTTTTGCGAAAAATGTTAAAAGGCGAAATTAAAATTCATCCAAAAACATCAGCATATATGTTTGCTACCGATAGATGTGAACATATAAATGGAAAAAACGGAATTTTAGACCAAATAAATGCCGGAAAACTTGTAATTTCAGATAGATATTTGTTCTCTAGTTTAGCTTATCAAAATCAAGATTGTACTTGGGATTTACCATATAATTTAAATAAAGAGTTTCCTTTACCTGAATATCTATTTTTCTTTGATATGGCACCCGAAAAATCCTTAGAAAGAGTATTTGCTCGTGCTAACAAAACTGGAGAACAAACTGAAATCTACGAAAAATTAGATTTTCAGAAAAAAACCTATCAAGAATATAAAAAAATAATCGAATTTTACTCAAAACCAGAATTTTCTGATATGAAAATTATCGTTATTGATGCAAGTAAATCTATACAAGAAATTCACGAAAAAATATGGAGTATCATAAGCAAACTGCCGATACTAGAAGTGTGAAATCTTACAAAAAGATAATTTTTTTAGTAATATTAATTTCTCTTTTAGGTTCTTTGCCTCTTTTTTCATATTTGATAACATACAAAGAACAATATTACAAACTTTATCATGTTCACTATCAACAATATCCAGATGATGTTATAGAAAATATTTATTGGTTAGAAAAAGCAGCAAAAGCAGATTTTGCAAATCCTCAATATGCATTAGCAAAAATCACAGATAAAACCGATTGGGAAAAATATCGATATTTATTTATGATGCATATTAACTTAAAATTAGTTGAACAACATCTTCGTTTAGGGCGAACCTGGGATAAAAAAATTGCGTATTTTTATGATGCTCCTTGGAAAGAAGAATATTTGCGTGATTTAGAAACAGCAAAAACTTGTTACGCAACAGGTCTTCATTATTGGAAAGAAGCAAAACTTTGGGCTGAAAAAGCAGGAATGAAAAAATTTAATTTTATGTATCTCACAGATATTCAAAATTGGGAAGATGAAAAACACCGAATTGAAACAGGTAAATTGGACTACGAAAAAACAATAAATCGGGAACTAGAAAGAATTGAAAAAGTAATATCTCAATATCTTGAAATGGATGAAAATACTTATTAAAATATAAGTATGATTACTGACACTTTTTCTATAAAATATCAATTAGTTCCTCATGGAACAGAAGAAACAAAAATTCAATTTTATAACACAATCCCAGAAATTTTTGAAAATTTAGTACAAAATAATGAACAAACTGTAATTTGTACAGATTCAAATGTGGTAAACATTCCAGAAGTAAAAACTTTTTTAAATAAAATAAATAATGCAAATGTAGAAACAGTTATAATTCCTGCAGGTGAAGAAAACAAAACTCTTGAATCTGTACTTTCAATTATAAAGGCTGCCCTTGATAAATCTTTTACAAGAAATTGTAAATTTATTGCCATCGGTGGTGGTGTTATTAGCGATATGACAGCCTTTGCATCTTCACTTTACAAACGAGGTGCAAAACTTGAAATAGTACCAACTACTCTACTTTCCATGGCAGACGCTTGTATTGGTGGAAAAACTGGCTGTGATTTTGACAATTACAAAAATATGATTGGCACATTTTATCCTGCTAGTAAATTACATTTTTGTCCAGATTTTATACTATCTTTGCCAGAAAACGAATATTTATCAGGCTTGGCAGAAGTAATAAAGACAGCCATGTTATACGCACCAAAATTATTTCAGATTTTGAAAACAGAAAACGAAAAAATAAAATCACGAAACAAAGAAGAACTTTATCAGATAATAAAACGCTGCGCCTTAGCAAAATCTAATATTGTAGAAAAAGATATTTCTGAAACTGGTCTTAGAAAACAACTTAATCTTGGCCACACTTTTGGTCATGCATTGGAATCAGTTGCTGGTTTTGGAAAAATTTCTCATGGACAAGCTGTTGCATGGGGGCTTGGTCGTGCAATTCAATTAAGTTTAAATTTAGGTTTATGTGAAGAAGATTACAAAGATGATGTTTTTGAATTATTAAACATATATGGATATTCTACAGAAAAAACACCAAAAATAATTGCTGAACAAGAAAATGTACAAGAAAAACTTATAAAAGCAATGAAACAAGACAAAAAAAATGATTCAAATGGAATTACTTTTGTCTTGCAAAGAGAAATCAATAGTACTTTGATTGAAATTGTACAAGAAAAAGATATTTTAGCAGTTTTATAAAATCATAGAGTCTAATATATTGACTTAATTTTACATTTTTGCTAGAATGAAAATATCCTTGCGGGGGTGGTGGAATGGTAGACACGCTAGCTTGAGGTGCTAGTGGCGCGAGCTGTGCCAGTTCAAGTCTGGTCTCCCGCAAAAAAGATGAGGATGACTAAAAAGTTTAAACCATAGTGTCATCCTGAACTTGGTTCAGGATCTAAACACTGTATATAGTGTAGATTCCGAATCAAGTTCGGAATGACAATTCTTTTTAGACAGCCCCATTTTTTTTACCTAATATGATTTTGCTATACGAAAACCTAAAGTATTATTTTTCAAATTTCCTAATAAAAGACAATAATCATTTATGCTACAACTGGAATTTAACCAGCTTCCACCCATAGCATAAAATTTATTTTCTACATTAGTATCTGTCCATTCAAAAACATTTCCAAATAAATCATAAATTCCAGCATAATTAGGTTTTAAGGAATTACAATCGAGTGTTTTTTCTGAATTATAATTAGAATAATATAATAATTCATTTAATTTATCAGTACCAGAAAACTGATATGTGTAAATTTCTTTTTCAAAATTAAGAGATAAAGGTTCTGTACCTAAAAATATTTTTCTTGCAAAATTGCCACAACGTACAGAAAATTCCCATTCATAAATAGACGGTAAACGATACCCTGTATTATTTTTTAATATAGAACAGTTCATTATAACTGAACTTTGAGAAGAATCCCGTAAAACTTCTTTTGTAGATGAATTTACATAACATGGAGTAAAATTACACATTTCACTTAAAGCATTACACCAAACTCTTGCGTCACACAAGCTAATACTAGTTACAGGTTCATTTGTACCTTGGTAATCCTGCCCTACGTTTCTTTCAGAACCTTCTGTGCCTAGATTTTGAAACAAATATTTTTTTGTACCACGTTCATCACTTGTTGCCCAAGATAAAACCTCTTGCCATATTTTATAAGAAACTTCTGAACAGGAAATTAAATAAGGTTCTAAGGTAATAGTATTTTGTTCTATAAATGAAGTAGTAATAAGACCACCAGAACTAACAGAACTATTTAGAGTAAGACTTTCATTTAATGGACAAAAAAAATCAAAGTTATTTTCTTTTTCTTTTACAAGAATTGTAAAAACTTGTGATTTATTTTCTTTACTTACTATGATGTTTTGTAATCCTGATTCTTTTTTTATAGTTGTAATATTTAAATCTGCAAAATTGTTTGAACTTTCATCAACTACAGAATAATCTGAATAACTAGAAGTTACTTGCATACCATCAAGACAAATAGAACTTACTATTTTTTTTGTATCTGCCCTATACAAAATATCATTTTCTAAATAATACTCAAGACAATTTGGTAAAGAAGTAATTTGAAAAGTAGAAAGAGTAACTTCATCACTAGGTTCAGTTTGATTAGTTTTTTGTTCACCCTTAAAAACATCAACAAAACTTGGCACATCCAAATTACAAGAAATGAGAAAGATTGAAAATATAGCTAGAAAAAAGTGTTGTGGTTTCATTTATTGTTGATATCTTCCTAATACAGTATCTGATCCTGATAAATCACAATTTCTTGTAATTATACAATTAGCTTGAGAACTAATTCTTGAATTATTTGGTGATAAAACATATAAGGAACCTCCTGATATGTTTAACTTACAATTAGAACCGACATTAAATCCGCATGGAGGAATACGCCATTCCACATCATTCATACCTGCTTTTATATCAATTTCGCAGTCTGTTAAAATTAATTCTCCAGAATAGGGATCAGCTTCCAAGTAAAAACCTACAGACGAATCTATATTTATCGTTGAATTATTAAATTGTCCATAAACTCTAAAAAAACCAACCCTAGTCGGCGATCTAACACTTAAGTACGAATTATCTACAATAAAATTTGTAGTAGTCCAACCATTGAAAGAGTCAGAATTAGAATCTATATTAATTTTTGAACCAGATACAGAAAAAACAGGACCCGTGACATCTATTCCAAACCCAGAAGAATTAATATCTATGACACAATTTTCTATTACAGCAGAAGTCTTAAAACTACAAATAGCATTGCTTATTATAGACGGTGGAGAATAAGGCGACGAAACCGTAATATGTAATGTAGATTCTATTATACTATAATTTTTTGATGCATAAAAGCCACAAATTTCTTTGTCAGATGAATACAAATTTATATCAAATTTAGAATTTTCTATTTTTAATCCAGCTTGATTAGCATCAAAACCACCGCTGGCACATTTATCTATTATAAATTCACAATTTTTTATTGTAGAACCATTTGTTCCATTTTCAAAAGCAACACAGCTCGAATTAGTATATTCATCACCTGTAAAATTAAATTTTGCATTAGAAATTGTAGCATCACAGCCAACACACATCGGGGAATATTTGCCTGCATGTTCAAAATTAAATGTTCCTCCATTTATAGAAAGACTACCTTCTGCGTTAAAGCTATTTCCTCCTTGTGTGGATTTTAAATTAAATGTTCCACCGTTTATGGATAAATTGCCTGTAGACAGTAAAATATTGGTTCCATCCGTAGATGTTAAATTTATGTTTGAATTATTTATTGACAAAACACCATTAGACAAATTTGAAATTGATTTCATATTTGGTGCTGTACAATTATTAATTGTAAGATTTGCTCTATTTGAAAGACCTAAATTTACAGTGCTATTATTTATATTTATATATCCAGATACAAAGCGTAAGGTATAATTTGCACCAAAAGTAAAATTACCTTGTGGTAAACTGTATGTTTGTGTACAAGGTTCAAAAATACAATTATTAAAAACTAATTCACCAGAAGAATAGAAATAACAAAAATTTTCATAATTAAATTCTGTATAAGGAAATTCAGTTGCAGAAATATATTTATATCCTCTGTTAGAATTTTTGTTTATTACTTTGTTGTTTTCATATTCTAAAATATTACCTGCCCTAATATATTCAAGATCTTCAAAAGTATTATTTTTTATAGAACTATTATCACCTAAAAATAAAAAACATCCAGTTCCAAAATAATTTTCTTCAATATCAATGTCTTGACCATCGTGGATAGAAAATTCACAAAGATTTCCAAAAGTATTATTTTTTATCTCAGCATTATTAAAATCAACATTGTCATCAGTCGCTATAAGAGCAAATGGATGTCCTACGATAAAGTTTTCTGTTGTTCTTATTAAAGTTGTATCAAAATCATTTCCTTCTAAAACTAAATTTTTTGTAGAAAATACAATGCAATAACTGTCATCTTCTTCTAACATATAAAAATCTGAATTTTTTATAGTTAAATTTTCACAACCAAAACCTATATAACCACCGCCAATAAAAATTGAATTTTCAATATAAAAATCTTTTGGTTTAATATCCAAATTACGTGCATAAATTTGCGAAAAACAAAGATTTCCACCATCCGATTTTATGGTTGAGTTTTTTATAAACGAATTTCCATCATAACTAACACCAGCCAAAGATTCTCTATCCCATTGCCACTCTCCAACAGTAATTTCAGAATCTTCTACTTGAATTATATAGGATGTATCAACTGTTTCTGCTGTTAAAGTTGAATCTTTCATGATTAGATTTTCAGCAGAAAGAGCACCGTATACGTTATTTATAGCTATTAAATCTAAATTTGAATTTATTAAATTTAAATCTTCATCAAATGAATATATACATGAGTTTTCAAATGTTGTATTTTCTATTGTTGCACCATAACCTGAAACAGAAATATTATTAAAATATGAATTATTTATATGTACAGAAGCACTTCTATCAATTACATTCACCATTTCAACATACGCTTCCCAAAATAGATGAGGAGCCTCTTCCTCTACAGTTGAATAGTTAATATCATGAATGTCATACATTTCATTGTTAAATACACAAGATTCAATTATATAATTATTACTTACAGTGTTTAATGCACAATTGGTTTTAGTATTTTTTATAGTAACATCACCTTTATGGTAAAGCATTGAAAATCCATAAGAATTTGTTACATTTATTTTGGTATTTTCTATTATTGCATTATTCGATGTATTAATAGACCCTGATAAAAGATTATCTTTTTCTGAATAATAAAATCTACAAGATGAATTTTGCGTTTTTATATTAAACAAACAATTATTAATTTCTAAAGAATGATTTTGAGTTGCTTCTTTTGGATTTAAAACTTTTGTAATATCCAAAAAAGTTTCATTTGCACTTTGTTCCAAATCAATATCAAATCCGTCTATTGTAAAAGTTCCTGTAAAATTTTCATTTGCATAAAACAAAGATTCTTCATTTGAAGAAAATGGTGTTCTTTTTAAAACTGTATGATTTATTAAATTGTTATCTGTATCAACTTCACGCTCATCGATAGAACTTTCAGTTCCTTCAAATCCACCACGCAAAATTAAATTTGATCTTACATTAAAACCATTTATTTTATTCAAAATTGGTTCATATTCATCAGCTGTAATCCAAATTTCTTGTAAAATAGAATCATCAACAGAGTTTGCTTTTTCTAAAGCTAAATCCAAATTTATAAAAGCGTCTTGCCAACTTGTTCCGTTGTTTCTACCAATTGCATTTATATCAACAAAAATAATATCACCACTTTCTTGTAAAGAAACAATATAATCTTTTGTATATAATCCGTTTACACTTGTTACAGTATAAGTTACAGGACTAGAAAAATCTTGAGATGAAATTCCACTAGTTTGAATTTGTCCATTTACAGATACAGTTCCATTAGATGTAAAAGTTGGAGTTAATAAAGTTCCTTTATTTGATCCTGTTCCATAAGGCATAAAAGCAAAAATACTTTTTGTTCTTTCTGTAACGGTTGCTTGAACATCTTCATTTAATGAAGAATTATTTTGAGTTTTAAAACCAAAATCTAAAATATCACAACTACTTGAACTATCTTTTACAAAAGAAACATCTACCCTATATCGCTTTGTAATTTTTTCTTCTGTTCCTGTTGTTACAACATAATAAGTTGTATATTTAAAACTTTCTTCTGAAAAACCTGATGTTTGAGTTATACTATTACAAGTTACTTCTCCATTTGATGCAAAAACAGGAGTTAAATTGTAGGGAGGTTTTTCGGTAAAATATAAAATCTCACATCTTATAGTATTAGTTAAATCGTCAATTGTTGCTACAGCATCTTTTGATAAATCTTTATTTAAATAAACAGGAAATTCAAAAGAAGTAATAACAGGCTCTTCTGTAACAATTTGTACAAATTCAATACTTATATCATAAAGGCGACAATACAAACCATTTTTTGCAGTACAAAGGTATTGAGTTTTATATTCAAAATTTTCTGATGTTACACTAGAAATAATTTCTTCACCATTTTTTGTAACGATTCCCGGAGTAATAAAATCTGAAATAAGTTGATACGGAGGAATTTCGCCTTCGTACATAACGGTTGCAGAAATAAATCCTGTATCGCCTTCATTGTAAATTGAAGCAATTACAGTTTTCTTTATATCAGTATTTTTTGATTTATAAAATCTAAAATCAGTAATACTTCTTATTGAATCAGGATCTAGTTCTATTGGGCAATGTAACTGATATTCTTTACTAACGTTAGAATTATAAACTGTAATTGTACATGTTCTTACAGATTCAGAAAAAGGAATTTTTGTTTCGCCAGAAATTAATTCTGTTTCATTTCCTGATGGCATAGTAAAAGTAATTCTATCACCTTCAAAAACCACATGAGGAATTAATTCATAATCTATTTCCATATCCATTGGATATAAACAAGTTACATCAATTTGATCTGTATCAACTGAAGATTTTGAATCTTTAATTAAATAAGGATTTGTTGTTTTTGAAAATGCAATATTTAAAAGTTTAGGTTGGATATTTTTTATTTTACAATTAATGTAATATATTTTTACATCTTTGTTAGCAGAGATTACTGCAAAATAAACTTGTGTGTCATAAAAATTTATTGGCATATCTAAACTAGGATATGTGATATTATCAAGTTTTTTTATAAAACTATAAATATATTTTTCAACATCAGAAGTTGTACTATATCCTGAGTAAAACTGTAATATTTGTTCAAAAGACAAACCTAAACTTAATAAATAATTTTGTGTAAGAGGTAGAACATTTGCACCTTCAGAAACAGTTACAATTGGTAAAATTTCTTTTAAATTTGTATTTTCATCAACTTCAAAAGTAACAATACCAGAATATGGAACACTATCACCTAAATTGTTTGAATCTTGTATAATTTCATTATTTCCACCTGTTACAGTATGTTCAATTATTGGTTCTGCAATTTGAGATGGAACTTCAAAACTTAAAATTAGATTTTCATAATCTTTCTCTTGAGAATCATCATTATTGTTATCATTTTGATTTTCATCATTATTGTTATTATTATCTTGACTAGAACTCTCTTTTTTTACGGTTACTGTATAAAACTTATAATTACCTTGACCTGAAATTACTATAAAAGGTACAGGAGTTGTAAAATCAATAGGCATTTCTAATTTTGGAATTTTAATTCCATCATTTTCTAAAACCAAATTTAAAAACCATGTTTTAAAAGTTCCATTTTTATTTGCTGTATACATATCTAATGCCAAGGTAAGTAAATCTTTTTCTGGAAAAATTTTATTTAAGTAATTCAAAGTACCTGGAACAATTTGTGCCTTTTCTGAAATTTTTACAATAGGAATTAAACTTGTAACATCAGTTTCTGCTGGAACTATAATTGTAATGTTATTATTTGAATCAGGAGTTTGTAAAACAGAACGACTTCCGTTTGTATATTCAAGTTGAAAATTTATTATTTCACCTTCTTGTGGAGGAATGATGTTATGAAAAAAATTAGTACAAGAAGAAAATAATAATACTAAAAAAAATAAATTTGCAATTTTAAATCTTTTCATAAAAACTCCTTAATTTATACTTTTAATTTGTGCCATTCTATATTGTTGATATTCAGAATTATCTTTTCCTGGTATGATTTTTCCTGATTTAGTTGCTCCAAGACTTTCCACTTTTACACGACGGTTTGCAATATTATAATTTTCGATTAAATAATTTCTTACAATATTTGCTCTATTTAAGCCCATGTTATATTGAAGTTCTTTTGTTTCAAAAGGAGCAGAATGACCTTGTATCAAAATATATTCTTCAGGAAAATCTTCTAAGTAATTTCCTATCTCGTCTAAAATTAAAATTGATTCTTTTGAAAGTTCATCAGATTTTACTTCAAAATAGATATTTAATAACTCACCTTTTTTATAGGATTGAATTGTTTCAGAATCAGAATATTTTTCCTTTAATTCATTAAATTCAGAACGTAAAGCAACCACTTCTGAATAAATATTGTCTAGTTTTTCATTGTTTAACTTTGTTGATTCCTTTTCAACTTCTACAATTTTTTCAACTTCAACAGGCACATCAATGTACCAAACTTTTAATTCTGGTTTTGGTTTTCTTACAATGTTTCTAAAGGATGCAACAGGATATAATCTTAATCCAACATCAACAACTGGTAGAGGTACAATACCATCAACTTCCCAAATACAATCTATGCCTGCATTAATTTTCAATTTTAAAATATTGTTAAGAAAATTTATTCCAAAATTAAGTCTTGCATTCAAAATATAACTATTTCCAGTTGTAGTAACCAAATTTTGATTAACTAAATCAAGAACAGTTTGATAATGAGAAATTTCTGAAAAATAAATACCACCACCAATTGTACATCCCAAAGCTAACCATTGCAAATTTCTATGTTTTGGTGAAAAAGAGTAAGAAATTGCTCCTGTTAATGGCAAAATATCCAACATTCTAACTAAAGGATTAGAACCTGCAACTACATTATGTCCAGTAGAAATCATTAATTGTGTAGAATGAGAAAAACCTCTAAAAAAATCAAAACCGAGAGTTATATTCCATCCTGGTTTGGGTTGAGTATAATCTTCTAGCCCATATACAGCAAGATATCGTTGAATAGAACCTTCTAAAAAAATATTATCAAAAGAAATTGGTTTATATAAAACTTCAGATGAATCTTCACAAGACAAATTACAAATAAAAAAAATACTTATTATAAATAGAACTAAAACTTTCTTTTTTAAAAACATTTGTATTTACTCCATTAAAAACTTATTGATCAATTAAAAAAATTGTCTAAATTTTATTATAAATGAGTACCCCCCCCGGTCAACTAGGGAATGCAAATATTTTAAAGAAAAAATACATTTTATTCAAAAAAAATGTTTTACTTTTACGCAAATTTAAGTCTATTTACAATATTGTGTAATTCTTCACAAGTTTTGGTTATAGTTTGATTTAATTCTGAATTATTTTCGATACTAATTGAAATTTGTCGTAAAGTTACCAAAATCTGTTCAAAGGCTGTTGCTTGTTGGCCAATAATTAAACTTATATCCGCAGAAGATTCAGCTGTAACTTCAGCAGAACTTTTTATATCTGCAAAATTTTTCTTCAATTTAGTCGATAAGTCACATCCTTCAAGTATTTTTTCGGTTCCACCTTCAGAAGCAATAATTAAGTTATCCGATGAATGTTGAATTTCAGTTATTTTTTCACGAATTTCTTTTATAGATTCTGTAATTCCATCTGCTAAACGTCTAATTTCATTTGCTACAATATGAAAGTTTTTTCCAGCCTCCCCTGCACTTACCGCTTCAAGTTCTGCATTTAAAGCAATTACTTTTGTTTGGTCTGCAATTCCATTAATGATTGTAACAATCTCCCAAATATTTTCGATTTTTTCACTTAGCAATTTTATACCAGAAATTGTATCAACATTGGCATTAGTAATCTCATCCATTTTTGCAAGATTAGTTGCAAGAATTTCAACACCTTCTTGAACATCTAAAGCAGTTTTATTGGCAACTAAAGCAACTTCATTTATGCGTTTAGAAATACTTTGTGAAAGTTTATCAGATTCTTCCATGGTTGTAACAATATTTTTTACAGAATTTGATTGTTCTATAGAAATCGTTTCAACATTTCTAACAGATAACAATAAATCTTCATTTGAGGATGAAACTTTTTGTGCAATACTGTTTGTGTTTTCAAAAATATTTTTAAATAATGAAATTGTAGAATTTACCCAAAACACATTATAAGATAATTCATTTGTAAAATCACAGGGCAATAAAGAAACAGAATCTGCACCTTGAGTATTTATATTTTTAATTGCAATTCTCATTTCTTTTGCGTGTAACGAAATTTTATTAAAAAATAATATTGATAAAACAGAAATTAAAAATAAGTGAATTGCAAAAATTAACAAAATTCTTAAAGAATTATTTAATGAATTTTGAGAATCAGTTTGTAAAAATGAATTAATTTCACTTGTAAATGATGACCAAACAAGAAAAAACAATAAACCAAAAGAAATTACTAAAGGTACAAGAATGTAAAACACAAATAATTTTTTAATTGATAATCCATAACCAAATTTTTCATATTCATCATTTGGTTTTATACCTTGAGCAACTAAAGGTTTTGCATAATTAGAACAAACTTTTTCTGCCATATCCAAAGTGAACAAACCAGAAATTGTTGAAGTAAAAATTGTAGCAACACAACCATAAATTAAATTTTTGAATTCAAACTTTCCTTGAAAATATAAAATGAAAATCCATAATATACAACCAACAAAAAATAAAAGAAAAACTTGAAGTGAAATATAAAATGGAATTTTTAATAAATCTTTTAATAAATTTGTTCTATCAGCAACTGAAAAATAATTGTTATCATATTTCCAATCTTCAAATCTTTTAGATACAGAATTAGTTATCAAACGATTTGTTTGTGGTGCAATAATCGTTTGAATTACAAACATAATTAACATTCCATAAAGAAAAGAAATTGGAAATTGACTAAACTTTACACCAGCAAAACAAAAAATATATGGCATAACAATTATTCCAGAAATTATATTTGGTAACAAACCAAACTTCATCATTTGTTTTTCAAAAGATTTATCAAAAGTAATTTTCATAATTTTTCCTTAAACAACTGTTTCTTTTAATTCCGCTAATGAATCAGAAATCTTTTGCAGTTGTAAAGACAAATCATTAACAGATTGAATTGAAGTTGCAGAAGATTCAATTCCAGCTGAAATCTGCTTAAGAGTAATTACAATTTGTTCAAAAGAAATTGTTTGCTGTTCGATAAAACCTTTAATATCATTTGCAGAAGAAACTGTAACTTCAGAAGAATTTTTAATATTATTAAATTTATCTTCTAGTTTTACAGAAAGTTGGAATCCTTCATTGATTTTTTTTGTTCCACCTTCTGAAGCTAAAATTAATGAATCAGAAGAATGTTGTATATCAGAAATTCTTTGCTTAATATCTTTTGTAGATTCCATTGTGTTATCTGCTAATCTTCTTATTTCATTTGCAACAATATGAAAGTTTTTACCTGCTTCCCCTGCACTTGCAGCTTCAAGCTCTGCATTAAAAGCAATAATTTTTGTTTGATCTGCAATACCACTAATTATATTTACGATATACCAAATATTTTCAATTTGTTCATTTAATTTTTTTATTTCATCAATGATAGTAATATTTGCATCTGTAATTTCATTCATCTTACTTATACTTTCAGAAACAGTATTAAATCCATCTTGTACATCCTGTAAGTTTTTATTTGCAATTTCATTTACATAAGTAATTTTATTACTAATATCTTTAGATAACTTATCTGACTCTTCCATTGAACTTACAATTTGTCTTACACCAGTTGATTGTTCAACCGAAACAGAGGAATTTTGAGTAGAAATTACAACAAGGTTTTTTACACTATCTGCAATTTCGTTTCCAATAGTTGCAGCCTTTTTTAAAACATCAGCAAATTGAGAAGTATTTTTATTTATCAAATGAATATTGTAAGAAAATTCATTTGCCAAATCTGTTGGAACAAAATAACTATCTTGTAAATTATTTGATGTAGTATTTTTTATTAAAGCATCACGCATTTCATAAATATATCTTAAGAATCTAATTCCAAAAACAATTGCCAATGAAATACAAATTATTGCATTTATAATTATTACAATTGCAATATCAAACATTAAAATATTTTCTTTAATACTTAATTCTTTAAATACAAACATAAATGTAGAAAGACTACTTAAAATTGTTGGAATACAAATAAATGTATAAAAATAATTTTTTATTGAAAAACCAAAAAAGTTTTTCTTATCAACGATTGATGAATCAACACCTTCGAAAATTAATTCAAGGGCATATTTTGAGCAAACTTTTTCTGCACATAAAATTCCAGCAACAGATGCAATATAAGCAGAATAAACACAAGTGAATAAAATAAAAACAAATGTAATTAAAGAAACTTTTACAACAAAATAAAAATACAATGCCCAAATTATTGTTCCACCTCCAAAAACAACCATAACAGATTTTCCAACATGTACAGGACAATGCATTAAATCTGCTAAAAGATTAGTTCTACTTTTTTCGTCTAAACCATTTTCTTTCCAGTCAATAATTCTTAAAGAAAGTTTTCTTGAGGAATTAGCATTAGTAAAAGGACCTAAAACAAATTGCATTAAAAGATAAAGTACAATTCCTGCAATACCTGCATCTAAAACTTCTTGACCAGTAATGTTTACAAAGAAAATTACATACAAAATAAAAACAGCAACAGCAGAAAAATTTGGAATTTTTCCTGAAGTCATAATTTCTTGTTCAAAAGTTTTTTCTTTTTTTTGTTTCATTTTACACCTCTATTTTGTTGTTAAAGAAGTTGCACCATCCCAATCATTAGGAGGATTATTTGCAAAATCAATACATCGTTTTAACATACAATTTGCAGCAACATCATTTGATGCTAATTGCAAACATCTTTCAAAATATTCCCTAGAGAGATTCCATCCTCCAAGAAAATATAAATCTAAGGCTTTTCTATAGCAATCAAGATATTCACTATTATATTCTGAATCATCAGAATCAACTGAATAAATTGAAACAGCAATAGATTTTCCTTTAACTTTTACTTTATCAAGCATTCTAATAAAAAATTCTTTTTTTAAATTATCAACCACATCTTGAGAGATAACAATTTTTACACCATATTGTTTTGTTAAACCTTCCAATCTTGAAGCTAAATTTACAGAATCACCAATAACTGTATAATCTGTTTTTTCTGCACAACCTATACTTCCAAAAATTACATTACCATAATGAATACCAATTCCAATATCAATTTTTTTATTTTCAGGAATAAAAAGGTTTTCGCAACTAATATTTTTTAAAGCATTTTTCATTTCAATGGCAGCTTGAACAGCTCTATCACAGTTATCTTCATAACTTATAGGAGCACCAAACAAAGCCATAATTGCATCTCCCATAAATTTATCGATTGAACCACCATTTTGTTTTATAATATCTACCATAACTGTAAAATATTTATTTAAAAAACTAACAACATTTTCTGGTTCATTATATTCACTAATTGTAGTAAATCCACGAATATCACAAATTAGAATTGCAATTTGTTGTTTTTGACCAACGAAGTTAGTTTTATTATCTGATGTTTTTATTAAATCTTCAATAACTTCTGGTGGAACAAATCTTGAAAACAAAGATTTTAATTTATTCTCTCTGTAAGATAAATTTTCAAATGTTATTAACTTGCAAAGTAATTTTGAAAATTCATTAAATAAATATTCAATTTGTTCAACATGTAAATCAGTAAAATAATTTATTTCATTACTTCCAATATGCAAACTTATTACACAATCATCAATATTTTTTACAAAGAATTTGTATGAATTAATTTTTTTATTATTAAAATCTTTATTAAGATTATAACTTCTTTCAAATTTAATTTTCTGTTGAACATATTTTTTTAATTTAGAAATATTTAATTCAAAATCTGTTTTACAAATCAAAAGAAAATCCTCAATTTCATTATTAGAAAAGCGAGAATCAAATTGTGAAAAATTTATTATTTTGTTTTGAAAACAAACATTCAAACAAATTCCGTCTGTATTAATTAGACAATCAACAAAAGAAAAAACATTTTTTACAAATGAGTTTACATTTAAACTATCTGAATAAAAATTTATCAAATTTTTTAATATTATTTTTTTATATGAATCTTTACTAATTACATTAGAAATATTTATTATTAAATCTTTTTCAGAAAAATTATTATAATTCTTTTCAAGTTTATTAATTTTAGTTGAAATATTTTTAACATGACTTTCTATAGTTTCGGAATTTAAAGTAAAAAAATAATCAACATTTAATTCATCAATAAAAAAATCAGAAAAATTTTCATCACTTAAAAAATACAAACCAACAAAAATTAATTTTGTATTTACATTTGATTTTATAAATTTTATTAATTCAAAAGAATTAATTGGAAAACTTAAAGAAGAAAATAAAATTCCATCAGGATTTGAATTAGAAATTTCTTTTAACAAATCATAAGAATCATCATAAAAAAATAATTCAAATTCATTTAAATCAAATGAAGATAAAAATATATTTTTTAGAGTTTTTGATTTTTCGCAAATATAAATAATTCTCTTTTCACTTTTATTGTTCATTTAGCAACTCCTTAATTGTAGAAACTAAAATTCCTCTTTCAAAATCAGACTTTACAATAAAAGCATTTACACCCAGAGAATAATATTCTTCTTTTGTATTTAAATCATTTACCGAAGAAACAACTATAATTGGAATATTTTTATATTCATCCATTCTTCTAATATTATTTATTAAAACATTTCCATCCATTCGTGGCATTTTTATATCAGTTACAATTGCATCAAAAACTTCATTTTTAATTTTATTTAACGCATCAATTCCATCAGTAGCAGTATCAACAACAAAACCTTCTGCTTGCAAAATTGTTTTTTCAATTTGTCTTGTTGTAATAGAATCATCCACAACTAAAATTTGATGTTTCTTTTTTTGAGATTTAACTTCAAATTTCTTAACATCATAATTTAATAGATTGCTAAATTTTAACAACACATCTGGAATATTTATTATTGGAACTATATCATAATTTTCGTCAAAAATAATTCCTTGTAAAATATTGTAATTTTCAAAAACTTTTGGCAACGGTTTTACAACAACAGAAACAGTATTAAATACATCAGAAACTATAATACCAACTTTCTGCTCTAAATATTCTACAACAACTATCGAATCATAATTTAATGAATTAGAAGAATTATTTTTCTCATCAGTTTCGATAATCGAAGATAAATTATATATTGGAATTACTTGATCACGAATTCTAAGCATGATTGCATCTTGCATTTTAATATAATCAGAATAAGTAGCATGTACAATTTCAACAATATAAGTTGTAGGAATCAATAACTTCATATTATCACATTTTACAAAAAGCCCTTGCATTGTTGCTAAAGAAACAGGCAAAGTTATTATAAAGGAAGTTCCTTTATCTTTTTCAGATTCAACTTGAATCTTACCTTTTATTTTTTCTACATTTTCTTTTACAATATCTAAACCAACTCCACGACCAGAAACAATAGAGGCTTGTGATAAAGTTGAAAAACCTGACATAAAAATAAAAGAAGACAACTGCTTATTATTCATTTCAAGAATTTCATCTTTACGATGTTCCATTAATTGAATTGCTTTTTCTCTAATTTTTTCGTAATCAATTCCTCTTCCATCATCTGAAATTGTAATTTGAATTTTATTAGAAAAAGTTTTTACATGTAAGGAAATTTTACCAAACTCATTTTTTGATTTTTCAATTCTTTCAGATGAAAATTCTATTCCATGGTCAAGAGCGTTTCGAATTAAATGCAATAAAATTTCTGACAAAGGTTCTAAAACAATTTTATCAACTGAAACATCTGTTTGAGGAACATCAAACAAAACATTTTTTCCAGAATTTATAATTTCTAATTCTAAATTTCTTTTTAATGGATTTAAAATCAAATCTAAAGGCAACATGCGTAAATCAAAAATATTATTTTGTGTTTCAAAAACAGATTGCTCTAATTGTTCAAAATCTTCTTCCAACTGTTTTCTTATTTTTCTAATTTCCAAACAACCAGTTTTTTGTTCGTAATCTTTTATTAAATCCAACTGATGTTTAATTTTAAATTCACGAACAATTAAATTATCAAAAGATTGAATGATAGAATTTATTTTATCAATTTTAATTCTAATTGATTTAACATCTTTTAAAGAATTATAATTTTCTTCTGAATCAGAATAATTATCTTCAATTTCAATCTTGTTTATAAAATTCAATAATTTATCTAGAGAAAAATCTAAACCACAAGAAGCTTTTTTCAAAATATCACAAACTAATGAAATATCAATTTCATCAGAATTTTCAGATTCGATTTTATTTATACATGAAGATAATACTTCAAGAGATAAAAATAATAACTGCAAACATTTATTATTTAATTCAATTTTATTTTCTGTAAAAGCTTTTAAAACATCTTCTATTGAATGAGCAAGATTTTCTGTAGTTTTAAATCCCATCATTCTTGAAGAACCTTTTAAAGTATGAACTTCTCGCAATAAAATTTTTATAATATTTTCATCAAAAAAATTTTGTTTTAAAGAAGTAAGACCTTCAAAAATTCCATCGATATGTTCTTTTGATTCAATAATATAATCATCTATAAGTTCAAATTTATTAATTAACATTTTGTACTCCAATTATTCACTTTTATCATATTGTAATAATTCTTTAATTTTATTTGCAATTTCATCTATATCCAACACAGTAGAAATTCCACCAATTTCAACTGCAACTTTTGGCATACCATAAATTACACAAGTTCTTTCTGATTCTGCAATTGTATATCCACCATTTTTTAAAATATCAACACAACCTTGAGCACCATCCTTCCCCATTCCAGTAAGAAGAACACCTAGGCATCTTGATTTAAAAATTTTTGCAACAGAAGAAAAAAGTTTATCAACTGCAGGACGCAAAAAATGAAGAGGTGGATCATCAGTCAATCTAATAACAGATTTTCCTCCAGAAACATGACAAACTGTTAAATGTTTTTCTGCAGGAGCAACATAAACATTCCCTGGCATTGGAATAATTCCATCAGAAGCAAGTTGCACTTTAATCTTACAACTATCATTTAACCATTGTACATAATGTTTATCAAAATTTTTATCTATGTGTTGTGTAACTAAAATTGGTACAGGAATATCACTTGGTAAGTCTTGCAAAACCTTTTGAACTGCAACAGGACCTCCAGTAGAAGCACCAATACAAATTATATCAAATTGCTGTTTTTTATTTTTTACAAAAGATTCTTCTTCTTGAATTTTATTTTTAATATTTGCCTTTGCTGCAGATTCTATTTTTTGTAAAAATAATGAAATAAATCTTGCATCCATTTGTTCCATATCAGGTTTTGCTAAAATATCAATTGCACCAGCTTCAATGGCAGCATATCCAATTCTAACAACATCTTCAGTTGTAAAAATTAAAATTGGAGTTGGATTTTCTTTCATGATAATTTTAGTTGCTTCAAAACCATCCATTTCTGGCATATTAATATCCATGATAATAACATCTGGATTATGCAACTTAGTCAAGGCAACAGCATCATTTCCATTAAAAGCCATTCCTATAACCTGAAACTCAGGATTTTTTCTTAAGATTTGTAATAAAAGAGCTCTTGTAATGGCAGAATCATCAACTATTAATATTTTAATCATATTTTATATTCCACTGATTTTGTAATAATTTATCTAAATTTATAAAATATTGAACTTTATCATTAGACAAAAACCGTAAAGCATAAATTCCTTTAGAAAACAAAAAAGATTCAATTAAGGAACTAAATACAGAAAAAGAAGACAATTCATAATCTTCAACAATTGGGGAAGAAGAAACTATTAAACCAAAATATTTTTTTGATTTATAAAATTCAGGCAAAAAATTAAAAAACTTTGTATCTAAAATCAAAACATTATAAAAATTTTCAATTAAGTTTTCTTTATTAGAACATTCTTCAACTCCTAAAACAAATTGATTTAAAAATTTATTAAAATCAAAACAAGGCACAATATGATTATCAAAATTTACAACAAATCCGTTTGTATCAGAATGATTTAATTTTTCATTTAATAAAATACAAGAAGTAACATATTTTTCTAAAATGAGAAAATCATAATTATCATAGGAAAGTTTTACAAAGCTATTCATTTTTTAAATCTCGTCTAATTTTTTGTAAAAAAGAACTAATGTTCAAAATTGGAACTTCTTTACCATTCCATAAAAAACTTGAAGAAAAATAATCAATCCCGTTTATTTTTTCTAAAGAATTTATCTCTGTTTCATCAACTTCAAAAAATTCTAAAACATCAGTAATTTTGAAACAAAATTTTTCTTGCGGTAATTTACAAACTAAAAATAAGTTTGAAGTCTGTTCTGATTTTGAAAAAAGAATCATTGGGTCAAGAACTGTGTAAGCATCCCCAAGACGATTAAGAACACCTTTTATGTAATTTGGAACAAAAGGAAGTTTGTACACTTTAAAATCATTCAAAATTTCTCTAGAAAGATTAGATTCTATTGCATAAGGCTCGTCGTTCATTAAAAAAATTAAATAATTTACCTTATTTGCTTGATTTTCTTGCAAAGAACTTTCTTGAGAATCCTTAGATAAACTATTTTCTTTTATTTCTTCCAAAATCTTATCGTTCATGATAAACATTATACCATGAACGACTAATTTTTGCTAATTATTTTTTAGTATTTGCAAATCCAAAACGATTTATAGGCCAAAATCTTAAAGAAGGTGAACCTAACACAGATTTTTTTGCAACTAATTGAGGTTTTAGATTACTCATATAATTTACAGAAAAATTATCGCTTTCCATAAGTTTTTCTAAATTTCTATCATAAGAATGACGCATATCCAAACTGTTAAAACGATTATCTCCCATAAGGAAATAAGAATTTTCTGGAATATACTGAGGCTCACCAGACTCAGAATTTTGAGGGAAAACCATCATATTTCTACTATCGTTATAATTGATGTAAATATATAAAAGTTGAGCTTCATTAAGATAATTTATGCGATTTTCGTTTGTTACCCAAAGCATTTTAGGAGTTTTTTCAATTAACAACTGAGTATTTTCTAATAACAATTTTGCAAAAAGTTGCTTTGTCATTAAATTTATTCTAAAAAGTGAATCAGTATACATATCTCCACCATAAAGAGAAGAACCATTTAACACTTCATTAGAAACTGATTCTAGCCAATTTGTCATAAAACCAGAAAACCACATAAATCCTGCTGGAGAATTTAATATTTTTTCTGCAAAAGCTTCGTTGTTTTGGAACATATTATAAATAGTAAGTTCTTCTGGTAAAAACAATGATTCAGGATCATCAAACATAGATAAATTTGATAATGAATATGCTCCGTTCCATTTTTTATACAAGGATTTATATTTTTCTACAAGTTCTCCACATTCTTTTGCAAAAGAAGCAACATCAAACTCACGACGATTTTATTCTGCCTTTAACAAACTATTATAAACATTTTGAGAAATTGGAATATCATGAATTTTTGCCTTCAAATCTGCTGGAAGTTCGTTTAGATTCCATTCTGCCCATTTTTCATCCTGGGTAACAGGAGTAAATTCTGGATTATTTGGAGTTCTATGATACAAAATTCCATCAAGCATAACAAGTTGCTCTCCTTCAACACCACAAATACGCTTTACTAAAGGATCTGCAATAGGATTTCCGTTTTCATCCACATTTAAATTTACCCCAGTTAAAGTTAGCATAAAAACAAGTTGTGAAGTAAAACTTTGTAATTCACGCTGACGATTAGCAGGATAATGAGGATTTTTAAACACAACCACATCACCTCTTTCGTAATTTTTCATTTCGGACAAGCCTACTTGAGTCATTGGAAACTTTGGTCCAGAAAGTGTTTTAAAAACTAAAACTCTATCCCCTACTAAAAATTCACTAACCATAGATTCCGATGGAATTTCATATAACTGAAAAATAAAGATATTCAATAAAATAATTGTAAAAACAGCCTGAACAAAAGCATCAATCCAATCAAAAACTTCGATTACAACTTTTTTTGCTGTAGAAACTTCTTTATTTTTTGCTTCTTTAAATTCTGGATTTTTCTTAAAAAATCTTTTTTCTGAAAGATAAATTTGCACAGTTACAAAAGAAACAACAGAAACTGCAATCCAAAGAATCACACTGATTAAATCATAAGCAAAAGAAGTTCCAAAAGTTCCTGCTCGACGAAGTACAAAAACTGCTAAAAATACAAAAGGTATATATTCATACATTTTGCGAAGAATCTTATATATAGAAGAATCTTTCTTTATTTGAAGTTTATAAAAACCAAAAAAGATGAGAAATCCAGTAAAAATCAATGACAACCAAAAGGCAAAAAAGGACAAATCAACAAAGGTTGTAAATTGTAAAAAAGTAAAGATAACACATAAACTTAGTGTAATCAAATTTAAAATACAAAATTTTCTATTCATAATTTAATTATAGCAAAATTTAGGCTTTTGTACTACAATAATTTAGTAAAACTTAGAATTTTTAAGGATTCTCACAAAATATGGAAGCAAATAACAGAAAACTTTTTAATAAAGAAGAAACTTTAGTTAGATTTGGTGGCGATGAAGAACTTTTGAAAGAATTAGCAACAATGTTTATAAATGACAGCAAATTTTCTAAAGACGAATTTGAAAATCTTCTGAAAAATGATGATAAATCTTTAAGTGCAAGTTATGTTCATAAATTAAAAGGAAGTTGTGGCACCTTAGGCTGTGAACTTCTCTACGACCAGTGCGTTAAAGTGGAAAGTATATTAAAAGGGAAAGAAACCGGAAATTTACAGCAAGAAAAAGAAACTTTGTGTAGGATTTATGATGAGACGGTGTGGTTTCTTAGAAATTTTTTAGTATAAAATAGCAAAGATAGAAACTTGACAAATTTGAAATTCAATTTCATAATATTTAAAGTATGATTTACAGAGATTTTGAAAAACAAATAAATTTAGCCTTAGAATTTTTTCCATGTGTGACTTTAACGGGAGCAAGACAAACAGGAAAAACTACATTACTCAAAAAAATGCTCCCAAATTATAATTATGTATCTTTAGATTTACCAAGTATCGCAGAAATGGCGGAAGAAAATCCAGAAGCCTTTTTTGAAAAATACAAAACCCCACTCATTATAGATGAAGTACAATATGCTCCAAAGTTATTTCGATACTTAAAGGTAAAATTAGACAATGATAGACATCAGATGGGGCAAATGGTTTTAACAGGAAGCCAAAAGTTTGAATTAATGAAAAATCTTTCAGAGAGTCTTGCAGGAAGAACCGCAATTTTAGAACTTGAAGGATTATCTTGGAATGAATATAAAAATTACATTAATGAAGAAAATGCAGATTTTGATACATTTATTTTTAGAGGCGGATTTCCAGAACTTACTAGAAAACAAGACTTTCCACTAGATATGTTTTTTTCAAGTTATCTTGCAACTTATCTTGAAAGAGATGTTCGACAACTTATAAATGTAACAAATTTACGAACTTTTGAACAATTTATTCGATTACTTGCTATTCGCAATGCTAATCAACTTGACATGACAGATATTGCAAATAATCTTGGAATAAGTTCTAAAACGGTGGCATCTTGGATAAGTGTTTTAGAAACTTCAGGACAAATAACATTACTACAACCTTGGTTTGGAAACTCTGGTAAAAGAATTGTAAAAACACCAAAAGTTTATTTTAACGACACAGGCCTTTTATGTTGGCTTTTAGGAATAGAAAAACACAACTTTAAAACATCTCCTTTTATAGGAAGTATTTTTGAAACAGCTATTTTTGCAGAGTTAAGAAAAATAAATAAACTTAATGGATCAAAGAAACAAATTTATTACTATAGAGATGTAAGTCAAACAGAAATTGATTTTTTTGTTATAGGTAATGGATGTAAAATGATAGAAGTAAAAAACTCTATAAATCCAAAATCAGACGCAGCTTTAGGAATGAAAAAACTTTATGAACAATTTTTACAACAAGGAAAAATTCCACAAGAGCTAAATCCTTTATCATTTTTTATCGTAAGCAATACACCTGCAAATTATCCAATAAAAATCTCAACCAAAGAAACTGAATTTGAAGTAAGCGTAATAAATGCAAAAGAAATTAATTTGTAGGGATTTAGATTACAGAGAGTTACACTTACTCCATCATCGCAAAATTATCATAAATTTTACTTGTAATAATTTCTAAACTTTCTTTTCTAAAATTAAATACTTGCTCATACACTTTTAAAATGTCTGTTGGTGGGGTAAAAGATTCTCCCTTCAAAGTTTGATATGGAGAATCAGTTTCTAGCAGTAACCATTCAAGTGGTAAATTTTTTACACAGTCCATTGCGTTTTTATTACCGTTTAAAATTGGTTTTCCAAAAGAAAAAAATGCATTCACTCCTTTTTTACGTATAGAATTTGCTTCTGTAATAGAACCAGAAAAAGAATGAAAAATCACAGCTTTGATTTTTTTTAACTTTTCGATACTTTCAAAAATATGACACATCCCTTTTCTACAATGTACAATTATTGGTTTGTCATATTTTATGGCAAGTTCTAATTGAATGTTCCAAATTTCTGATTGTTCATTAAAAGTTGATTTAAATTCCTTTGTAAATAAGTCAAAGCCAATTTCACCAATAGCAGAAATTCTGTCATATTTTGTCATATTATTGTCATATATTAAATCCGATTTGTCATATTTATCCTTTAATTTGTCATATTTTAATAAGTTTTCTAAGTCATATAAAATATTTTTGTCAGGATTTTGTGGATGAATTCCAAAAGAATGGCATATTTTAATTTTTTCAATGTCATATTTTTGTCTTATTTTATTTATAATATGACAATTATTTTGCCAGTCTTGTAAACTGTGGGAACTTGTACATGCAGAATATTGTCTTATTTTGTCATATTTAGAAAAGAAAATATCTAATTCTTTTTCAACTTGAGGAATATCACACAAATGTAAATGAGAATCCACTATCATCATAGTAAAAGTATATCACACTTTACTTCATAAAAAAACTGCTAAACCAAACAAAATAAATGCCGAAAATAAAGTGTACTTATTCTACCTTATATTTGGAGGAAATTTTTATGGAAAATTACTTGTTAAAAAGCCATTCAAATAGCAATGATTATATGACACTTTTAGAAGAAGTTAATGACGGTTACATTGTTAGAATTGTAAGAGATAAAGATGGTTATGAAGAAGTAATTACAGATTTTATCAGCAAAATGCTTTTTGATAGTTGTGTAAGAACTGGATATATTACAAAAATTGAAAATGCAACGTTAAATGCAATTACTGCATAGTCTTTTGTAAATAATGTAATGCACGGATTATTTTTAGTCCGTCAAATTTACAATGAAATGCAACTGTTAATTTTTTTGATGACTTTTTGTTATTAGCAACGATTGAATCCCAATCAGAAAAAAAGCCATCTTCATATAGAAAGTAATACAACTCCTTACATGTTTTTTTGGCTTCCCTTTGTAAATTCAAAGGGAAGTTTTTTTTATTTAAATCATTAAACAAGTTAATAAAATTTTTTATTTGCAAATAATGTTCTCGGCAAAATGTATTGTATTTTACTGTTTCACCTTCAACAATTTTTTTTAACGCCTGTCCTGTACCAAAAATAACTCTATCTGAAAATCGAGTTGCAGGTTTTACTTGTGTATCTAAAAATTCAATCGGAAAAGAAATTTTATCAGGATTTTTATTTATAACATTTTTAATCATTTCTTGAATAAAATAAAAATCTTCTCCTGCTAATTTATTTTTCATTCCGCCACATTCAGCATACATTTTATCAGAACAAACAATGACACATCCTAAAGCTGGATAAAAAAAAGGAGTTCCACAATTGCGTAAATTTATTGAATGATTTTTTATATAATCTTCATAATCTTGAATTGCAGAATTTAACTGAATTGAATTTTGATTTAAATTTTCATCATCAATTCTTTTATGATAAAAATCCATTGTAGCACATTCCATTTTTTCATCTTTAAATCTTTGTAATTGTGCAACATAATTTTCATCAACAAAAGTATCTGCATCTAAACAAGCTAAAACTTTTGCTCCGTTTGCCAAAGCATAGTCCATTGTAATTTTTCTTGCACAACCTACTCCTTGTTTTTCGGAAAAAGAATTTTCTTTAGTAAAATCTAAAACAGAAATTTTTAACAAAGAATTATTTTCTTCTGATTGATTTTCTTTTTTTGAAATTCGATTTAATTCATAAGTCATTTTAAAATTATTTTCTAAAATTTCATTGTTACAATTTTTTTTATTATTAACACAACATACAACTTGTACTTGTTGATTTGCAACTGCACAACTTATTGCAAGAGTTTTTAGCACACTCATAAAATTTGGATATTCATTACAAATGGGAATACAAACTGCAATTTCACTACAGTCAAAAGTTTTAGTTTTAAATATTGATTTTTTTTCTAAATATTTTTTTATTGTATCTTTCATTTTTCTTTCTGATTTTAAATAAATTATTTTAACGAATTTATGTAATCAACAACTTGTTGTACACGAGTTTCTTTTGTTTTAACATCACGATTAAGCCAAAAAATTTTTACACCTTTTCGTTCCATACCTCTAAACCAAGTTTCTTGTCTTTTTACAAATTGATGAATTGCTGTATTTAGTTTTTCAAACAATTCATTTTCTGATAAAATTTTTCCTTGTAAAAATTCTGACACAAAACGATATTCAAGTCCAAGTCGTTCTAAGCGCTCCCAAGAAATTCCAGAATTATGAATTGATTCCACTTCTTCAATCATTCCTTCTTGTAATCTTTGTTTTAATCGCTTTGTAACATTTTCTCGTAAAACACTTCTTTCAAAAGTTGTTCCAATGATAATTGGTTTTATATCTGGACGTTCAGGCATTTTTTCATCAGAAGAATTTCTGTAATTATTAAATTCTGGATTAGTTTTTTTTTCTTGTGTAAAAATTTCAATTTCAATTGCTCGTAAAAGTCTATGACGTTCTGTTATATCAGTTGAATTGTGAAGTTTATTTCCAACTTTATTTTTTAATTCAGACAAAATTTGCGTTAGTTCAATTTCAGATTTTCCTGCTAACTCTTTTCGTAATTCATGATTAGTAGGAACTTCAATTAAATCATAACCACGAACAATTGAATCTAAATACATTCCTGTTCCACCAACTATAACTGGCAAAATATTTTTTGATTGCAATTCAGTAAATACTTTATAAAAATCTTTTTGATAATTAAATACATTGTATTCATTTTTAACATCAGCATTATCAATTAAATGATATGGAATTTTTTTTTCTTTGCTTGTTCCTTTATTTAAAATATATTCATCTAAATCTTTTCCAGAACCAATGTCTAAACCTTTATAAACTTGTCTTGAATCCGCAGAAATTATTTGACCGTCGTAATAATCAGCTACACCAACTCCAACACCAGTTTTTCCAACAGCAGTTGGTCCTAGAATTACGACACAGTTATATGAATCTGGAAAAAATTTATCATTCATTAGTTCACCTTAGCAATTATACATTTTAAGTATGATGATTTTGGATATCCTAAAAGCACAGGATGATCAGGACCAGCTCCCGTCTTTTCTAAAATTTGTACACTGCGATGAGAATCTCTTGCAGCATGCATTAACATATCAGAAAATTTTGTTTCGTCAAAAAAATGTGAACAAGAACATGTTACTAAAATTCCGCCTTCTTTCAAAATTCTCATTGCTCGTAAATTTATTTCTTTGTACCCACCGTATGCTTTATCTATAGACTTTGCACTTTTTGCAAAAGCTGGTGGATCAAGAATTATTAAATCGTAAAGGTTTCCATTTTTTTCTTCTTCTTTCAAGAAATCAAAAACATCTGCACAGATTGCTTTCATTACTTTTGATGCTTTATTTTGAATTATATTTGTTCTAACTGTTTCTATTGCTTCTTCAGAAATATCAACAGAAACTACAGAACTTGCACCACCATAAAAAGCATTTAATCCAAAGGCACCTGTATGTGTAAAAGTATCAAGAACTTTTTTATTCTTAGAAAGTTCGGCAACTTTTTTTCGATTAAATTTTTGGTCTAAGAAATATCCAGTTTTTTGACCATTTTCTAAATCAACAGTTAATAAAATTCCATTTTCTTTTATGGTAATTACAGGATTATGTTCAGTTCCTATCCAACCTTTTTTTTGAGGCAATCCTTCTTTTTCGCGAACATCTACATCACTTCTTTCATAAATTCCAAAAGGATGACATAACAAATTTAATGAGCTAATAATTTTGTCTCTAAAAATTTCTGTACATAAAGCTAAAAACTGAACAACTAAAAAAACACGACCGTTTATGTCAACATAACGTTCTACAATTAAGCCTGGTAAAAAATCAGCCTCTGCAAAAATTAATCTATAAGAATCTGATTTTTTATAATTCATAAAACGAATATCTAATGCATCTTGAATTCGTTTTTCAAAAAATTCAGAATTAAATTCTACATCTTTTTTTCTTGATAAAATTCTAACTGAAATTTTTGATTTACTATTGTAAATTCCTGTTCCTAAAAAATTACCAGATTTAGAAAATACATCAACTTCACTTCCGTCTTGTATTGGATGATTTTCATCATTGTTTTTTATTGATAAAATTTCATTATCAAAGACCCAAGGAAATCCTTGTAAAATTTCTTTTTCTTCATCTTGTTTTAAGAAAATTTTTTTTCGTGTAGACATAATAATTTATTCCTTAAAGTTGAACAAAATAAGTTTTCATCTCGCCCTTACCTTTTACATTCTGAGTTTCTACTTCAGTGTAAGCAACAAGATTTTTTGTAAGTTCATAAGTATGTTCAGAAACATGAATATATCCTGGTTTAGATAATGTTTCCATTCGGCTTGCAATGTTTACAGTATCGCCCCAAACATCATAAATAAATTTTATTTTACCTATAACGCCTGCAACAACTTCGCCAGAATTTATTCCAATTCTAATATCAAATTTATATTTTGAAGTTTTGTTAAATTCTTTTACATCTTGCAAAAGGCCTCGAGCAAATTCAATTATTTTATGAGCATGATTTTCTGATTTATCTCTAATACCAGAAATTGCCATGTAACAATCTCCAATTGTTTTGATTTTTTCAATGCCCATTAAAACTACTCTATCGTCAAAACGAGAAAATAAATCATTCAATGAATTTACTAAATCATTAGGATCAACTGTAGATGCAATTTTTGTAAAGCCAACTAAATCAGCAAACAAAACAGAAACACAATCAAATTTTTCTGCAATGCGTTTGTTTCTATCTTCTTTTAAATCTTGGGCGATATGGTCAGGTAAAATATTTAACAAAAGACTATCGGCTCTGTCTTTTTCAATTTCCAAATCCACAGTTTTCATTGTAATCATTGTTTCTAATTGCAACTGATTTATTTTATATTTTTTGTATTTTATTATAATAAGTAAAGCAACAATTCCACAGAAAACAATAGAGAATAAAATCCAGAACAATGTCATTTGATAAAAATAGGGTTTTTGTTCAATAATTATTTTTGCAGGATTTTCGCACCAAAGTTGATCTGCATTTTGTGCAAAAATTTCAAATTCATATTTTCCTGGTTTTAAGTTTGTATAAGATACAATTCTTGAAGTTGTAAGATTAGAATAATTTTTTTCAAAATCAGAAAGGCGATATTTAAACTTTACCATTTCGGAAGAAACAAAACTTAATCCTGTATATTTAATTTCAATTCGTTTTGTTCCTGGTTCTAAAATAATTTTTTCAGTTAGAGGAACTGTAATTCCATCGACAATAACATTTTCAATATGTACTAAAGGTGGAATTTTATTTGATTTAGATTTTAATGGATCATAAATTGCAAATCCATCAATGAGAGTAAACCACAATCTACCTAAAGAATCGCACATGCTCAAACTTGTGGAAGTAACTCCGTCAGAAAGCAATCCATCATTCTTTGTAAAAAATTTTGGATTTATTTTTTTTGAATTATCATTTGCATATTCATCAAAAGATGATAAAGGAACAGAAAAAATTCCTTGATTGCTTGTCATCCATACGGTATCTGTGTAATCAACTAAAATTTGAAAAACTGAATCAGTACCAATACCACTTTGAGAATTAAAAGTAGTAAAATTATTTCCATCAAATCTTGAAATTCCAGAACCTGTACAAATCCAATAAAGTCCTTTTTTGTCTTGAATTATTTTGAAAATTACATTTCCTGCTAAACCATTATTTGTGTTATAAGATTTTACAAATTGATTATCTTTATAAACAGAAATTCCGCCACCGTCAGTTCCTATCCAAATTGCACCTTCTGCATCTTCATAAAGACACATAACATATTCATTGCAAAGACCTTCAGAGCGAGTTAAATTTATCATTGAATTATCAGTATTCAAAATTGATAATCCTGTTGTTGTACCAACATAAATTTTTTTATCAGAACTTTCTATTGCAACTCTTGTTCTATCACCAATTAAACCTCTATCATTATTCCAAAAATTAATATTTCCATTTACATCTTTTTTTATTAAACCATATTTTGAATATGCACAAACAAGTAAAGATTTATCAGAAATTTCTTCTATATGTCTTATTCGAATATTCTTACACATTTTTGTTAATTCGTTTTCGACATACTTTCCTTTGTAATAACATAAAAGTCCGTTATCAGTTCCAAGCCAAACATAGCCAGCATAATCTTCCGCTATACAATTTACAGAAGAAGAAATATTTACCGTTCTAAATTTGCCTAAACTCATTTTTTCAACGCCACCGCGATCAGTTGCAAGCCAGATATTTCCTTCTCTATCTTCAATAATTTTTTCTACATTATTGTCAGTAAGACCGTTTTCTTCTGTATAAAAATATAATTCGCCATATTTTAATAGAACAACACCTTTTTCAGTTGCAAACCAAACTGCATCAGTAGAATCTACAAAAATGCTATTAATTGTATCTGTTATCATATTTTGAGTTTCATCAAGAGAAAAAATTTCCCCATCTTTTATTCTAACAACTCCACCAGAAACAAGTCCAATCCAAAAAGCTCCTGTAGAATCTTGTGTTATGTATGAAACCAAACTATTGGCTAGTATAGGATATCCATGTAATTTTTCAAAACTTCCTGCAGAATAAATGTATATTCCTTTTGAATTTGAACATGCAATCCAAATTCGATTTGCTGTATCACAGTATAAATCGCTAACAAATAATTCAGTTTCTGTACTTCCGAATGGTGCAACAATTTCATTACGATTGTTTATAAAAACAACCCCAGATGAAGTTCCTATCCAAATATTACCATGTTTATCTTCAACAATATCTCTAACAGAATTACTAGGTAACCCATCATTGATTGTTAAAACTTTAATTCCATCATCACTTACTTTTACAAGACCATCGTCATTAGAACCAACCCACAAACAACCTTTTGAATCTTCAAAAATACATCTTGCAGAAACAACGTTAAATTCTGGAACAGTAGATTTATTTATAACATAAAAATCAACTCCGTCAAATCTAACAAGACCGTCATAAGTGCCTAAATAAATGTATCCATTTTTATCTTGAAGGATATCAGTTATTGTATTTCCAGGAAGTCCGTCAGTTGCAGTCCAAACTCTACTAACATATTCAGATAGTACATTTTGATTTTTTATACTTTGAGAAAAAACTAAAATTGGTAAATATAAAATCAATAAAAAAATAACTGATATCTTTTTCATTAAATACCCTAAATTTTATTCACTTAATAAATCGTCCATTGTGTAAAGACGTCCCTTTGGTAAAGTTCCAGAAGAAATTCCTTTATAAAGCCATTCAGAAGCACGAACAGCACCAAGAGCAAAGCCTTCTCTGTTTCTTGCTCTGTGTGTAAGTTCAATTGAATCTGCATTTGAATCAAAGAAAACTGTATGAGTTCCAGGAACATTTCCAACACGAGTACTTGAAACATGAAGTTGATTTGGTTTTGGTTGTGTATGAAAAGCATCAACTACAATTTCAGTTTTTTTAGGATTTGCTTTCATCACATATTTTGCAATATCTAAAGCAGTTCCAGAAGGACTATCAGCTTTTTGATTGTGATGAGCTTCCCAAATTGCACTATCGTATTCATCGTATTGAGCCATTAAACGAGAAGCGTTTTCTATAATTCTGTAAAACATATTTACACCAATAGAAAAATTACCTGCATAAAAAAGTGCGTTATCATTCTGTTTTACAAGTTCTTCAACTTCTTTTAATCGAGAAGTCCAGCCTGTTGTACCAACTACTATAGGCATTCCTAAAGGAAGAAAGGCTTTAATGTTATTAAAAGCTTCATCTGGATGAGTAAAATCAATTACAACATCAGGCTTTACTTGAGCAATAACATCAGCACCTTCTTGTGAACTTTTTACAATATATTTAGCATCCGGAGAAACATAATCCACAGTTGCAACAACTTCATTTCCTCGTTTAGTTGCAATATTTTCAATCATGTGTCCCATTTTTCCGTAACCAATTAGTGCAATTTTCATAAATTATCCTTGTTATATAGTAATATTTTTTTACATTATACAGTAATTTTGAGAAAAAATAAAGAATAAATAAGATAAAATATAATAAGTAAAAGTATGCAAGTTTGTTATATAAAATTCGTATAAAAATGCTTTCAGATGAAATTACTCTCTGAAAAAGCCTCGCAACGAAAAATCCCCAACACACAATTGCAAGTTTTGTTTCACAAAACTTGATTGTAAGTCGAAGACTTATTAACCTTGCAAGCATAGCGTAGCTCTCTACTAGAACGAAAGAACTTTGCAAAAATAAATTAAATCAAAAAACTTATTAGACTAAAAAAAACAAACTGTAGTGCGACCGTCTAGCGAAGCGTCAAGGGAGCAATGCAGTTTGTTTTTTTTTGAATAACATATTTTTCTGGTACTAAATATTTTTACAAAATTCTGAAGAGTATTTTTTTCTTGACAACTCTTAAAATGTGCAAGTATCATGTACTTATACTTAATATAGGAAATAAACTTATTTCCAAAGGAGTTTAATTTTTATGGATTTTGCAACTAATAAGATTCGCAACATTTCTATAGCAGGACATGGTCAAACAGGTAAAACGACTTTGTTAGAACATTTACTTTTTGTAGGAGGAATCCTTCAAAAAGCAGAAACAACAGAATCTGGTAAAACTGTAAGTGATTATACTCCAGAAGAAATCGAACACAAAATTTCTATTCATGCATCTCTTTCTCATATAAATTGGAAAGAGAATAACATAAACATCTGGGATACTCCAGGTTCATCAGACTTTGTTGGTGAAGTTATTTCAGCTTTCCGTTCTAGCGAAATTGGACTTATGCTTGTAGATGGTCGCTCCGGTGCACAAATTGAAACAATCAAACTTTGGCGAGAGTTAGACCGTCGCAATAAGCCTCGTGTAGTTTTTATCAATCGATGTGATGATGAAAGAGCAGATTTTAACGCTGTAAAAAAAGATATTCACGATAAATTTTCTGTAGAAGTTTGTCCTGTTACAATTCCAATGGGAATAGGTGCCGATTACAAAGGTATTATCAATGTTCTTGAAGGAAAAGCATACTTCATTCCAGCAGAAGGAAAAATCGAAGAAGCTACAGAAATACCTGCCGAATATCAAGATGATTACAAAGATGCTCTTGGTGTTTTAGCAGGTGCTGCTGCTGAAGGTGATGATGAATTACTTATAAAATTCATTGATGAAGGTGAACTTACTACCGAAGAAATTATTCGTGGACTTAAAATTGCATTTAGAAACAATCGAATCGTTCCAATATTTGCAGGAAATCCAATTAAAAACAGTGGATTAAAATCTGTTTTAGACTTTATCGTTGACATTGCCCCTGACCCTACTTTCAGTTTGGAAAATGCAGTTAGCGATACAGATGAACGAGTTACTGTAAAATTCAATCCAGATGAAGACATGAAAGCTCTTGTTGTAAAAACTAGTAGCGACCAATTCTCAGGAAAACTTTCTTATATCAAAGTCGTTACAGGAAAACTCAATAGCGATACAGAAGTTTTCAATATTCAAAGCGATAAAAAAGAAAAAATCGGAAAAATTTATCGCTCAATTGGAAAAAAACTTGAAGAAGTTAAAACTCTCTATGCAGGTGATATTGGTGTTGCAGTAAAACTTCCTCTTGCAAAAACAAGCGATACCCTTGCTACAAATAATAATACACTTCCGTTTATCAAATTACGACATCCAGAACCAGTTTATTCCATGGCAGTTTCTGCAAAAGATAAAAAAGAAGAAGATAAAATGAGTGAAATGCTTGCAAAATTTGCTGATGAAGACAGAACGCTTTCTTTCAATTACAATATCGAAACAAAGCAAAATGTTCTTTCTGGAATGGGTGAATTGCACATTTCAATTTTGTTAGACAAAATCAAATCTCAAAATAAAATCAATATTGAAACAACTGTTCCTCGTGTGGCTTACCGTGAAACAATCCAACGAAAAACACAAGCGGAATACACACACAAAAAACAATCTGGTGGACACGGACAGTATGGTCGAGTTGTTCTTGCTATCGAACCTTTAGCTCGTGGAGATTCATATTCATTTACAAACGCTGTTTTTGGTGGTGCAATTTCTAAAGGATACATTCCAGGCGTAGAAAAAGGTGTGCAAGAAGCCATGGAACATGGAGTTTTGGCAGGATATCCTGTTGTTGATGTTGGAATTACAGTTCTTGATGGAAAAGAACATCCTGTAGACTCTTCAGAAATGGCATTTAAAATTGCTTCCCGAAATGCATTTAAAGAAGCCATGCGAAATGCAGGACCTATCCTTCTTGAACCAATTATGAATATCACAGTTTGGGTTGAATCAAAATATCTTGGTGATATTATGTCAGACATGGCAGGAAAGCGTGGTAGAATTTTAGGACAAAATCCACTAGGTGGCGGAATTGAAGAAATTCGTTGTCAAGCACCACAATCTGAAATTCTAAAATATGCAATCGACTTGCGTTCAATCACAAGTGGAACTGGTAGTTTTGAAACTTCATTTGACCATTACGACCCAATTTCTGGAAAGATTGCAGAAGAAGTTATCAAAGCTGCAAAAGAATTTATGACAGTTCAACAAGAAGATTAATTCTAAACAAGAGTGTACCTTGATTACAATAAATGAAGTGCACCCCTAAAGTTGGACAAATAAAGTTCAATTTTAGGAGGTGCATTTTTTATGTCTAAATACTCAGAAGAGTATAAGTTAAGAGTTGTAAAAGCTTACATATCAGGAGAAGGTGGAACTGAAACAGTTGCCAAA
>JAGBFB010000023.1 GCA_017936665.1 Spirochaetaceae bacterium
CAACCCTTTCTTGTTTGTGTAAAATGAGAAAAATATTATCAATTATGCTAAGCTTGTTGATGGTAACAAGTTTTATGTTTGTAGGCTGTAAGGATCCAGAACCAGAGCCAACACCACCTGCAGTAAACACACCTAATAATGATGATACAAATACAGATGAAGGTACAACAGGTGGAAATGAAAGTGAAGTAACTTACACAGTTAAGTTTTATTACTCAGATGAAAGTAGTGCAGGTGAAGATGTAACAGGCAAAAAAGCAGGCGAAGTAGTAACTCTACCAACAATAAGTGAAAAAGCAAATAAAACCTTTTCAGGTTGGTATTTAACAAAAACAGCCACAGGGAATGCAGTATCCTCAAGTTTAAGTGGCGGAAAATACACAGTAAAAGCAACAGATGCAAAAGAAGGAATTATAAAACTCTATGCAGTTTATATAGAAAATTCATCAGCAATAGAAGTTGTATCAATAAGTGTAAGTCCTTCTACAGTATCAAATTTACAAGTAGGCAGTACACAACAATTAACAGTAAGCTATAATCCAGTGGATGCAAATGTGGGCAATTCAGTAACATATGTATCAGATGCAACAAATGTAGCCACAGTAGATGCTAATGGATTAGTAAAAGCAATCACAGCAGGGAATGCTGTAATTACAGTAACATCAGGAAATGGAAAAACTGCAACTGTAAATGTAACAGTAGTACCAAAGCCAAAAGTTCTAGTAGATGTAATTTTAGGAAAGACTGATGACACAACATTTACAGCAACAGCAAAATATGATGACAATACAACAGAAGATGTAACAAACGAAGCAGAATGGACATCAACAAATACAAGTGTAGCTACAGTAAATGCAGGAAATGTAGAAATAGTAGGAGCTGGAAGTACAAAAATTTCAGCAAAATATACATATAATGGAGCCGAACAAACAAGTGGAGAGGCTACAATTGTAGTAGAAGAAATTCCTACAAGTAGTGGAGAAATTGATAAACTATATTTTATAACAACATCTCAATGGTCTGATGCTTCTCCAAGATATGCAGCTTATTTCTTTGGAAATGGTGAAAAATGGGTAGATATGACAGAATATTCTTCTGGTGTTTATGTATGTGATAAACAAGAAGGGTTCCCATCAGTAATTTTCTGTAGAATGAGTCCAAGTGCTTTAGACAATAACTGGAATAACAAATGGAATCAAACATCAGACTTAACAATACCTTCTGATAAAGATACATATAAATATGATGAAGGACAATGGGATAAAGGACCTGGTCAATGGTTATCAACATTAACAGGAAATTATGGTTCATCCGATGGAACATTTAATGTAACAGTTACAATGCCAGAATTTTCAGATGATAACAACGATGACAATAACGATGATCCTGTAATTCCAGATGACCCAGTAATTCCAAGTGGAACTTATCGTGTTCACTTATACAATTGTTCTTGGGCAAATGCTAATATCTATTATTATGGTTCAGGAAAAACAAATGCAGCATGGCCAGGTGTTTCAATGATTTCTGAAAATAACGGATGGTACTATGATATGACTGAAACATGGGTTTCTGCAGGTAGTACTAGTTATGTTTTCAATAATGGAAGTGATCAATATCCAGCAAATGGAAATGATGATGAAATTCCTTCTGGAACTAATGAAGCCTGGTTTGATTTTTCTTCAAAAACTTGACATACAACAAATCCACACAAACCAACTGCTCCTTCAATTTCAATTTCTCCAGATGATGGATATATCAGTACAAGTGGAAGTATAAGAGTTACAATTAATACAGGAAATTCTGCAATTACAGATGCAAGCGTAGAAGTTTCTGGTGTGAGTTCTGCAATTTATGATTATGATGATTTTACTAATAATTCCCTAACAATTAGTGTAAAAAATCTTACATCTGAAGCAGATAAATCAATTTATGTTAGTGCTTCTGTAACAAATGCAATTGGTACTGATACAGATTCTGTAACTTACACAACAAAGGGAAGTGCAAATGTAGAACTTTCAGGAAACTGGAATGAACTTACAATTTATCAAGTTATGGTATCAAGTTTCCAAGATGGTGATCCTTCAAGAGGATATCAGAATGCATACGGACCAAGTTCTGCAATAAAAGGTGGAGATTTACAAGGTATTATAAATGCAGCTGATTACATTAAAGAATTAGGATGTAATGCAATCTGGATGACACCTATTTTCAATTCAAATGGGGAAGGACACTTAGATTCAACTGGATATTTTACTTATGATTACTTTAATATTGACCCTAAATTTGGAACAAATGAAAAATTCCGTGAGCTTGTAGAAACTTATCATGAAAAAGGAATGTATGTAATTCTTGATGGTGTTTTTGGACACTGGGGTGCAAATGTTGCTCCTTCTCCAACTGGAAAAACTCCAACTCGTTCTAATGGACAAAATAAAGCATGTGATTATCCTGCAAGTTTAGAGTTCTTCAAAGAAGTTGCTACTTATTGGATTAAAGAATACAAAATTGATGGATGGCGTTTAGACCAATGTTATCAAGTAGGTCTAGGTGAAAATGCTTTAGGTACTATGGCAGATAATTCTGGAACTAATGGTCATAACTATTGGTATGAAATACGAACTGCTGTTGAACAAGCAGCTCAGGAAAACGCGAACAATGGAGAAGAGTGGGGAACCTTAGGTTACATGGTTGGAGAACACTGGAGAGGCGATGCTACAACTATTCAAAATGGTAGTGTTATTCCAGGTCCAAACGGAATTGGTTATGGCTTAAAATCTTGTTTTGACTTTCCTTCTCGATATAAATTAGTTCAAAATATTGCTCGAGAAGAAGGAAACAATACGGGTAATGATTTTGGTGGTGCATTGTCTTACACTTACGGAACTTCAACAGATAAAGGCTATTATCACCCAGATGGTTATTGGCCAAACCTATTCTTTACTAACCATGATTTAGTGCGTTTAGGAAATCTTATTAATTGGAGATTCAGCGAAACTCCTTCTGATGCAAATTATTTCAAACGTCATAAAGTTGCTATGGCTGTTTTAGCTGCATACAGTGGTCCAATTACAATTTATTACGGTGATGAATGGGGTGCTTATGTTGATGGTTATACAGGTCCTGGTGCTCTTGGGGCTTACAATGATAACTGTGCTCGTTCAACAGGTAAAATTTCAGGATTTACTAATGCAGAACAAGACTGTTTGAATTATGCAAAATCTTTGATGAATATGCGCTCTGAAAATGAAGTTCTTTGGAATGGAGATTCTTCAACTTTAGTAAGTCAAACTAGTTACTATGTTGGAAAGAAAACTCTTGGTTCTGAAGAAGTGATTTTTATCATTAACAATGGTACTAATTCTGTATCCTATAATTGTTCTGGTACCGATATGCTAACTGGTCAAACAGTTTCAGGTTCAGTTACTTGTGATGGTTTATCAGCTCGTTTCATAAGAGTAAAATAATTTTTGCAAAAAGAAAATTAGTCCCATAAAAAAATGGGCTTTCTACTTAAAATGCCTCACACCTACTTAAGCGACATTGCACTCTGCAAGTCTCGAGTTGGTATTGGGGCATTTTTCATCGAGAGCGTTGGCTAATAATTCTGCATTTACAAAATTTATTCTTGCTTTATTTTTACCCAAATGTTTTCAAAATTTCTTCCACTTCATCCACAATTTTCATCATTTCATCTCTTGTGGTGCTGTGACCAAAGGAAAATCTAACTCCCCAAGTGGCAATATCTTTTGAAATTTTCATTGCATCTAAAATTGGTCTTGATAACTTTCTTGAAGAACAAGCAGAACCTGTAGAAATATAAATTTTTCGAGAACTTAATTCTCTAACTAAAACTTCCCCAGGTAAATCTTTGAAGGCAACTTGTACAACCCAAGGCGAAAATCTCTCGTCTTGAGGCTTTCTTGTTTTGGGTAAAATTAAGGTTTTAGGATTTTCTTGTAATTTAGAAATAAATTCACTTGTATATTCAATTTGCTCTAAATAACGCTTGTAAGAAGCAGTTTCAACATCATCTTTTTTGATAAAATATTTTTCTAAGCAAAGTGAAATCGCTTCAGCTCCAAAAAGGTTTTCAGTTCCGCTACGTAAACCGTTTTCTTGGCCGCCACCACGCAAAAAAGGCTCAAATTTATCTTTTGCGTACAAAATTCCTATTCCTCTAGGACCACCGATTTTGTGAGCGCTAATTGAAGCAAAATCTATCCCTTTATAAGATAAATCTAATGGAATTTTCCCCACTGCTTGAACTGCGTCTACATGAAATTTTGGACGTCTTTTTCCTGCACAATGATTTGTTAAAGCATCAGAAATTTCGTAAATTGGCATAATGCTTCCTGTTTCATTATTCACTGCCATAATGGAAACCAAAGCTGTATCATCTTTCATTGCTTTGATAACTGATTCTGCTGTAATTATTCCATTTTCATCACTTGGAATTTTGTAAACTTGCCATCCACATTTTTTCATCATTTCTGCTTGTTCTCTGATAGCTGGATGTTCAAGTGAACTTACTAAAATACTTCCCTTAACTGGACGATTTAACAATGATAAAATAGCAATGTGATTACTTTCTGTTCCTCCAGAAGTAAAAACTATGTTTTCTTCTTTTACTCCAAGGGAAGTTGCGCATCTTTTTCTAGCGTTTTGAAGAGTATATTTTGCATCAATTCCTTTTTGATGAACACTAGATGGATTTCCTGCAAATTCTATCGAAGTTTTATATGCTTTTTCTAAAATTTCTGTATCAAAAAGGGCAGTTGCAGCCCAGTCGCAATAAATTTCACTCATATTTTGATTATACAGTCTTTTATGTTTTTTGTTCAATCTAGCAAAATCCCAGAAAATTGTATTGTATTTTTAGTAAAATTTGATATAATGGAGATATATGGCAAAACACAATATTTGGAAAAATCTTGAACAAAATCTTCCAAAAGAAGATTATTTTTTAGGTGCAAATTTTAATCCTTCTACACAAGAAGTATCTTTTTCGTTATGGGCACCAAGTGCAACATCTGTTTCTGTATTAATTTTCTCTGATGGAAAAATTGCAGAACCTTCATTTCAATTTCAATTAAGTAAAAATTCTGAATCTGGAGTTTGGGGACTTACTTGTGCTTTAGACGAGTCTTTAGATGGTTGGTTTTACGAATTTGAAGTTACAACAGAAAAAGGCAAGCGTCGTTGTCTTGATCCTTATGCAAAATCAATGGCAGCTTTCTTAAACGATGGAACTTCAGGACGAGCTGCAATTATAAATCCTGAAAATCCTAAATATTTACCTCAGAGTGGTTGGTCTTCAACTGATAAAAGTGAAGTTTGTTCAACTTTGCCAGAATTTTCTGATTATTCACAAGCTATTGTTTACGAAATTTCTGTTCGTGATGCAACAATTTCTCCTGATTCACCAGAAAAAGATGAAATTAAAAAAGGAACTTACGCAGGTTTTATTTCTGCACTTCCTTATATCAAAGAGTTGGGAATTACACATATTCAACTTTTGCCTGTAATGAATTTTTATAATAATAATGAAACTATAAAAACTTATGAAAATTCAGGTACAACCCACGGAAATAACTATAACTGGGGATATGACCCGCACAGTTATTTTTCTCCAGAAGGTTGGTATTCTACTGAACCAGAAAATCCTTATTCAAGAATTTCAGAATTAAAAACTTTGATAAACGAAGCTCACAAACTTGGACTTCGTGTTATTTTGGATGTAGTTTATAATCACATGGCAAAAACTGATTTTCTTGATGATATTGTTCCTGGATATTATTTTAGACACAACAAAGATGGAAGTTTTACATCAAATTCAGGTTGTGGAAACGATGTTGCAACAGAACATGCCATGACAAGAAAACTTATTGTAGATTCTCTAGTTTATTGGACAAAAGAATATCATGTTGACGGTTTCCGTTTTGACTTAATGGGACTTTTGGATGCTCAAACTGTGATGTCTGGCTACGAAAAATGTGCTGAAATTAAAAAAGATGTGCTTTTTATCGGTGAGGGATGGAAAATGTACAATGGTGAAAAAGGCACTGTTGGAATGGACCAAAATTACATGACAAAAACCGAAAAAGTTGCTGTTTTTAACGATGAATTTAGAGATTTAGCAAAAGCAGGTGGAATGAGTGAAGCTGGTCAAGGTTTCTTAACAGGAAAGAAAGTTTCTATTCCAGATTTATTCTGTAACTGCTCTGGTAAGCCTGTTCACAATTACTCTGTTACAAAACCTTCTAGTAATGTTCAGTATTTTGCTTGTCACGATGGTCTTACTTTACATGATAGTATCGTGAATAACATTCCTCTTGATGAATCAACTGAAGATGGCAAAATTGAGGCTGTTAATCGCTTAAAATTAGCAAATGCACTTTTGCTTACAAGTCAAGGAATTGCATTTTTACACGCAGGACAGGAAAGAGGACGCACAAAGACTGCTTTTACTACAGCTGGAACTGATGATTGCGAAACAATCGGCAATTTTGTTAAAAATAGTTATGATTCATCTGATAACATTAACAATTTTGTATGGAATATTTCTGATTTAAACAAAAATTTACTTGAATATACAAAAAATCTAATTTCTTTAAGAAAAAATAACTCTGCATTTACAATTTCAACCCAAGATGAAGTTATGTCAAGAATTTCTCTTTTAGGTGAATATTGTGATGATTTTTTTATGGCATATAAAATTGCTGATAGTGAAGGGGATTGGTATTTGTTCTTCAATAGCAATAAAGAAGACAAAAAAATTGATTTTCCTATCGAAAATCATACAAAATTGTATGCAGATAAAGAAAAAGTGTATCCTTTTGGTACTGAGTGTTGTTTACAAGACGTAGTAGTAAGGGGGAGTTCAGTTTTATTTTTACGAAATGTAAAATAAAATTGAAAATGAGTGAAGAAATAATTTGACAATTCTATAATGTGTGATATTATAGTAATTGCAATTATTTGCTAAAAAACCGTTATTTTCATAAATTAGTTTAGGAGGAAACATGAAAAAGGTTTTAGTTGTATTACTATCATTATTGATGGTGGTATCAGTATTTGCACAAAAAGGTGCAAGTGCTCCAAAAGGTCGTGTAGAAGCAGATGCAAAAATCCGCATTGGTGTTGATAACGACGAATGGGGAGCAGCAATCGTTGATCTTTGGAACAAAAAATATCCAAGAAACAAGGGTGCTCTCGAATATGAATATGTAGGTGCTGCTGGTGCAACAGACTATGTAGGACAACTACAAGGTGATGCTGCAGACGTTGTTCTCTGTATTGACGGAGAAGTTTCAAGACAAGCTCAATCATTGTTAGAAATGGACAAAACAATTGCAAAATTTGCAAAAACATTTGCTATTGAACCATTCTATTCAAACACAAACGAAACAAAAAATGTTTACGTTCCTGTTGCTTATGATGGACTTGTTTTCTCATGGAACAAAACAATGTGTGAAGCAATTGGTCTAGATATTACAGATGCAGATGGTGATGGACTTCCAGAAGCATTTGACACATGGGAAGAAATCTTCGCATGGTCAGCATCATTAACAGAAAGACCAGTTTACAAAGGAAAGAAAGTTAACGTTGTATACCCAATGTCACTTGCTAACCAATGGGGATGTTACTCAACACTCACAGCTGGTGGATGGCAAATTTATGCAGAAGGTGATACATCAAAACCAGGTTTCGATAAACCAGAATTCAAAGCTGGATTAGACTTCCTCCGTGAAGCTGCTAAAGCAAAAATTTCTGTAGAAGCTAATGGACAATTAACACCAGGTTCATCAATGGCTGAAAGATGGCAAGAATATCTTGATGCTGAAATCTCACCATTCGCATTGGTAGGATCATGGATGGACGTTAAAGGTGCTGAAGCTGCATCAGGAAGCGATTTCAAATTCTGTCGTATGCCTACTTGGAAAGGTAACCAACTTACACCTCTTGTAAAAACAAAAGGTTTCGTAATCAATGGATTTACAAAATATCCAAACGCTGCTAAAGAACTTGTTAAACTTCTTGTTTCAAAAGATGGTATGCAGACAATGGTAGATCACTCATCTTACATTCCTGCTCTTACATCTAATGCTCCTACAATTCCTGACTACAGCAAAGAAGAAAACAAACGTGAAATGCAAGTTGGATTTGCAGCATGTTATGCAGAACCATCTGATCCACTTCCTATCAACAAACAAATGGCTTGTATGCAATGTTATTACAACATCGCTATTGAACAATCATACTATCCTGTATGGGATGGAACAACAAGTTCAGAAAAAGCACAAGCTGAAATTGTAAAGAACGCAGCTAACTGGTTCAATACAAACAATAGATAATATCTAAAAATATAATACGGCAGATTGTTTTACAGTCTGCCGTCATATCTTTTTTTTGGGTTAAAATTTAAGTAATTAAATTGCTGTACTAATACGAGGAGTGCTGTAATGTCAGAAAATACAAAACCCATAAAGAGTTCAGCCAAGGCATCTGGAAAGTTGCATCCTGCGATTCCTGGTATTGGTTCTTTTTTGTTAATGGGTGTTGGACAGGCTATAAACAAAAACTGGATTAAAGCATTATGTTTTTTTCTTATACCTGTTCTTGTTTTAGTAGTAGAATTTTCATCATCAAACTGGGGAAAATATATTAAAATGCAGTCTGGTTCTATGGACGAATATATTTCTCAACAAGTTGTAGATTATGGTGAATATGCTACAATCGATGAAGAAGCTGATTATCTCGGAATTGAAGGCGAAGATGATTGGTCAGCTTTTTTTGGAGATGAAGAATCTTCTGATGAAGAATACGCAGAAGAAGATTGGAGTGATTTCTTTGAAACTAGTGATGAAGAATATTACGAGGATGAATACTACGAAGAGGAAGTTCCTCAATATGAATATCCTCGATATGATTTATCTCCAAACGGCGAAAAATACGTAGTTCGTGACTTTGGTGGTTTCTTTACTAAAGGTCTATGGGGCTTAGTAACTCTTGGTCGTGTTGTTATTGATCAAGAATATGCCGGTAAAATCATGACTTTAAATAACTACACAACAAGATGGTTGACTGCTGATAACTCTACAGTGTTGTTGGGTAACGGTCTTATTACTCTTGTTTTCGTTATTTTATATATAATGGCTTGGGTTCTTTGTATTGTTGATGCAGTAAAAGAAAGAAAATCAATCAATGAAACTGGTGTTGCAGAATCATTCAAAGACTTTGTTAAGAGATTGTGGAGTAACGCATATGTTTATATTATGTTGATGCCTGCATTTATCTTAATCTTGTTCTTCACATTGATTCCTTTCTTGTACACATTTATTATCGCATTTACAAACTATACATACCGAATCAAACTTGGTGCTGCTCTTGTTGAATGGGCTGGTTTCTCTGCTTTTGGTCAAGCAGTTACTGACCCTGAGTGGTTATCAATTTTTGCTAAGGTATTCTTGTGGACAGTATTCTGGGCATTTATGTCATCATTTACTGTATACAGTCTTGGTTTTGTAAACGCACTTGTTATCGAATCACCAATGGTTAAAGGTAAAAAGATTTGGCGTACAATTCTTATCTTACCTTGGGCTATTCCAGGCTTGATTACATTGATGCTTTTCAAGAACGCTTTCAACAAAGATGGTCTTATTAACCAGATTTTGTGGGCAACTGGTTCTATGGAAAGTGTATCTAATTTCTTATACAACATCGGATTGCAAGGAAAAGCCGACGTACCTATTTTCTGGTTTGACCCATGGTACAACGGAAATCTTTCTAAATTCTGTGTAATTTTTGTTAACTTGTGGCTTGGTGCTCCATACCACATGATGATGATTATTGGTTGTCTTGCAACTATTCCAAAGGACTTATACGAAGCAGCAAATATCGATGGTGCTACAGGATGGCAAAGATTTAAAGCTATTACATTACCGTCAGTATTGTCAGCTACTATACCTTCTTTGATTATGACATTCTCATTCAACTTTAACAACTTCGGTGCTATTTACTTCTTGACTGGTGGTGGACCTGCATGGAATCCATCTCAAGTTCCAGATACAATGCGTGTTCTTGGTTCAAGTTTGCCAGGACAAACAGATATTCTTATTTCATGGATTTATAAACTTTCATTTACTAAGAACTCTGAAATGTTCAACGTAGCTGCTGTATATTCTATCTTCATCTTCTTAATTGTTGGTGGATTTGCTGTTTACAGTTTGCTTAGATCTAAATCTTTCTCTGAGGATGGTGAATAAGATGGCTAAGAATAAAACTGCAATTAGTTCTTACGTTGTTAAAGAACGACTTCAACAAATTTTCTTATATGTTTGGTTGTCATTAGCATGTATTATTGTTTTAGTGCCAATTTTGTGGATGGTTTCTGCATCATTTACTGAAGGTAGATTGCTTCAAAATGTTCCATTGTTGCCAGATCCAGAAAAGTTTTCATTAGAGCATTTTAAGTATTTGTTTACTTATAAGTCATCAACAGATGCTATTGCATCAGACTTTATTCTTTCTTTCTTGAGAACATTGTCTGTTGCTGTAATAACAACAGTTGGTATTGTAATTATTTCTGCTATGACAGGTTACGTTTTCTCACGTTTCCGTTTTGCAGGAAAGAAACAGTTCCTTCTTATCATGATGCTTTTGCAAATGTTCCCATCGTTCATGGGTATGCTTGCATTGTTCATGATGTTTAGAAGTTTTGGTTGGTTAAATAATCCTTTATATTTGTCTTTGATTTATATTGCAGGAAGTATCCCAACTAACACTTATTTGTTACGTGGTTATTTACGTGGTATTCCAATGTCTATCGACGAAGCTGCTACAATTGACGGTGCTACACAAACACAAATCTTTATTAAATTGATTTTGCCTTTGTCAAAACCAATGATTGGATTCGTTGCTGTAAGTGCTTTCATGTCTCCTTGGATGGACTATATGTTGCCTCAACAGTTATTGAACATGAAAAATCAAACAGTAGCTTTGTACTTGTTTAGATTGAATGACCCTTTAACACCTGTATATTATAACCCATTGAACTTCATGGCTGGAGCTCTTATTCTTGCTATTCCTATTACAATCGTACAGATGGCAATGCAGAAGTACATTGTTTATGGTATGGCTGCTGGTGCAGAAAAAGGTTAAAAAAAATTCATGAACAAAAAAAGCACTAAGCTTTTAGAAGTTTTTAAGGCACAAGTTTCCAACAAATCGGCGGAGGCTTGTGCCGATATTTCTATATTGCTACTTATCTTTATTATTATTTCTTCAATTTTTATAATTTCTTACTCATTTATCAATCAGCGTGTAAAACAAAGTGTTACCATGGCAGATGCTCGTTTGTATCCTGGTTTAGGTGGAGTTTTACAAGATATTGGTAAGTTGGATGCTTCTTTTTCAATTAATGATGAAAAATTAATGTATTCATTTAATATGCCAGAACGATTTGAATCAAATGGGTGGATTGTTTATTTTACAAAAGACAATCCAGAAGAAATTATTGAAAATGAACAAACTGCTTCATATCAACCGATAATTATTTTTTCCGAAGATACTTTATTTATTAGTCAACCTCATCATCAAATACGATTGTCTAGTAAGTATAATTCATTAGGATTTTTTACTTCAAATGAATTAAAAAAGGTTATTGGTAATAAAGCTGAAATGGTAAACTTTACAAAGGCTTTTCTTTTTTCAGCTTCTGTTGCAGAAACACCTATTGCAATAGTTCAAATGGTTGGATTAATGGCAATTCAGTATTTATTTTATATTGTTGTTGCTGCTCTGCTTTTAAGTATGTCAAGATTGAAAGCGATGAAAGGTACTAATCTGGAAAGAATTTCAAAATTCTTACCATCACTTAAAATTGTTACTTCAATTGGACTTTTACCTGCAATCATTGTTGCTTTAGTTTCATATTTCAATTCATCCTTTGGTATGTCATTTGGATGGGTTATTTTCTGTTTAATTGTTGGTGTTAGAACCATGATTATTTACATGAAACGAGTTAGAAGTAAATCTGTTGCAGAATTATAATTTTTAGGAATCTTTATGTTTACTAATCTTTCTATTGATATAAATAAAAAATCAAATCTATGTTTTTCCTATACTGATAGGATTAATTCTTATTTGCATATTCATTGTTTAGATGATGATTTAACTGATGGTTTGCACTATGATAACAAACAACTTTTAAAAAATATTTGTATCTATGATAAAAGTAAACATAAGATTCTTACTGCAAAAGATTGTGATAAAATAATTTATACACCTTATTGTACAGATTTATGTTATGAAAATGTAAAATTAAAAATTTCTTTGTTGTTAAATACAAAGACAGAACTTCCTGTTTTAAGTGTTGCTTTTATAAATTCCGAAAATGTAAAAAATTTATATCCTGCAATTTTAATTGTTAAAGATGTTTCAAATCCTTATTTTTATGATGAATTAGGAAATCAAATAAATTCAGTAGAATCTGCTGAAACTATTCAAGATTTATTTTTTATAGAAGATACAAATGTAAACAAATTTTATTGTGCATTTGAAAAAGATTTATCAGCAGAAAAAGTACAAAATTTTAATAATGAACATGTAAAACAGATAAATGAATTTTTTTCTAAATTTTCTTTATCGTTAGATGATAAAATTACACAAGCTACTTATTGGGCTTTGTTTTCTGGATGGATGTTAGTTACTGGAAAAACTCATCGTGGAATTTGGGCAGGACTTCCTTGGTTTAGAGATAATTGGGGCAGGGACACTTTTATATCATTAAGTGGGATTTTGCTTGTTTCTGGTCAATTTGCTGAAGCAAAAGCCGTAATTTCTTCTTTTGCAGAATTTCAAGATTGTAATCCAGATAGTCCAACTTATGGAAGAATTCCGAATAGATACGTGAACAAAGATGATGTGATTTACAACACAGCTGACGGAAATTTGTGGTTTATCCGAGAAGTTTGGGAATATATTCAATACACAGGTGATGTAGAGTTTTTAAATTCTATGTGGCCTGTAGTAAAATTGGCTGTAGAATCAGATATACAAAATAGAACAGATGAATATGGGTTTTTGCTTCATGGGGATGCTGATACTTGGATGGATGCAAGAATTGAAGGAAAGCAGCCTTTGTCTCCTCGTGGTTCTAGAGCAAACGACATTCAAATTTTATGGTATACAGCCTTGCAAATTGCTTCAAAAATTGCAACTTATGTAAATAAAAAAGAAATTGGAGAAGTTTGGAAAGATAAGGCTATTAAGTTAAAAGAAAATTTTATTGAACAGTTTTTTGATGCTGATAACAATTTAATTGCAGATTGCTTAAAATCAGAAAATAAAAAAGATTTTTCTTTAAGGCCAAATTTATTTTTTACTTTTTCAGTTCCTTCTCTATTACAAAAAACTGATACGCAGTTTTTAACTGACGAACAAAAATATGCAGTAATTGAAAACGCCTTTTCAAAATTAGTTTTTGAGTATGGTGTTTTATCTTTGAATCAAGAACACGAATATTTTCATCCATATCATGATAAGTGCGAAAAACATCACAAAGATTCAGCTTATCACAATGGAACAATCTGGCTTTGGAATTCAGGACCTGTAATCGATTCATTGTGTTCAATTTATCATCAAGATGACGCATATAAATTAACTTGTTTTCATATAAAACAGATGTTGGATACAGATGATACAGAAACTTTTGCAAGTAGATGTGTTGGTTCTTTAAGTGAAAATATCAATGCTTACAAAGTGAAAAATAAAATTTATCCTTCTGGAACTTGGTCTCAGGCATGGAGTGTTTCAGAGTTTTCAAGAAATGTTTTTCAATCCTATTGTGGACTTAGACCAGATTTATTAAATAAAAAAATATATTTTACACCTGCTTTTCCTTTTGATTGGAAGAATGGTGAAGTAAAATTTGCTATAGGGAATACTTTCTGTAATCTAAAATGGACAGAAAATAATTCTTATCAAAAAAAAGGCGTTAGTTACTATAATTTTAACTTTCAACTAGAAAATCCTTTGGAATTATCAATAGAAGTTTTTGCTTTTTTTAGTGATCAATTAATATCAAAGGATTTTACATTTAATGATGGCACTTTATCATTTATTGCGGGTGTTCCTCATAAAGAAGATAAATTTAAATTTAGTCAAGCAAAAAAATTAGGATTATTTAGTAAAAAACCAAAATCTGTTACTAAAAAAAATTACTTGAACGATATAATTCTTTCTAGTGAAGATTCTGGATATTTTACACCTGTTAAATAATACCATTGTTCATTATTTGACATCAAAATATCAATTGCCTCATACAAGGATTCTTTTGTAACTTGCTGAATTTTATTTTCAAGTTGAAACATAAAATCAGTTGAGTTGCTTAAAGTTAATCCTTGTATCATTAAAAAAACTTTTTCTTTAGAAGTTGAAGTATTTGCATAAAGGGAATTTATAAGTTTGTTTTTATAGTTTTCTAATTTTTCTTCAACTGGAATTAAAATAAATTCATTATTATTTTCTGGAGCTTCTAATTTGCTAGAAATTGTATTTTTGCTTTTTAAAATTTCTTTGGCTTGTTTTATTCCTTCAAAAAATTTTTCTTTATTGCTAATTCTATATCCAAGAGTTGTAAAAAAAGGTTTGTTGCAAAGATTGATATTTGTACCTACAGAATAACAAGAACCATTTTGTTCGCGAACAATGTTGTGTAATAAATCTGAATACATTAAAATTGCTAAATATGAACTTACAAATGAATTGTCAGTTGCTTCTGGTAAATTGGAATAACTTATTGCATAATCAATTAGTTTATTTTCGTTTTTATTAAATTCAACAAGTGATGAATCAAATTGATAAATAAATTTTTGATGATTTTTATTTTCTGTAAGTTTTATTTTTCCAAAAGATTTTTCTAATTCTTTTAAGAAAATTTTTGTTTCAAATTTTCCTGAACACAAAATGTATATTGAATTTTTGGTAAATAAACTTTGATAAAAATTTTCTAAATCTTTTTTTGTAATTTTGTTTATGCTTTCTAATGTTAAATTATTCTTTCCTAAAAAATTTGTTTTGTTTCGTAAATCATTATTTGCAAGTTCTGTTAAAAGATTTAAATCTTTTTTTGAAATATTTTCTAATGAAAATTTTTTGCCTGAAATTTCATTTTCAAAATTAGAAAATTCAGGATTTAAGATTGCATCTTTAAAAACAGGAAAAACTACAGAAAAATATTTTGTTAAAGAAGTCATTGTAATAGAAGAAAAAACTGAACTTGCTGTGTAATCTAAAGTTGCTAATTTTGAATCAAGTAATTTTGTTTTATTTTCAAAGGAAAAATGTTTAGATTCACTTGTCATCATATCTAGAGTTAAATTTGAAAGTCCGCTTTTATCATTTTCTAAAGTTGAGGCACCTGTTTCAAAATAAATACTGATTGTGTTCATTTTAGAATTGGGATTATTATTTATTACAACTTTTATTCCATTTGAAAGTTTTGTATTTATCGTATTTTTTTTGTAGTTCTGATAAAAAACACTTTCATTTATTTCATTGTTTTTACTTTTGGAATTTGATGTTGTTACACAACTAGAAAGTAAATTTAATATCATTATGAAAAATAAAATTTGCATTGAAAAAAATAATTTTGTTTTCATCTATATCACCTTTGTTATTTTAATAAAATAAAACCTTGGTTTTGAAAATTTTTAGCTTCTTCTGAAAAAGCTGAATCATTAAGACAAACTGTTACTGTAAAATTTTTATTCAAAAAATATTTATTACAAAATTCTTTTATATCATCATTTGAAATTTCGTTTACCTTTTCATAATAAGTTAAACCTACATCCATAGAAGCTACTGCCCAATAAAATCGTAAAAAAGAAATATATGAATTAGGATTTTCGTCTTCGATAATTTTCATGTCAATCAATTTTTCTTTTGTTGTTTTGTATTGATATTCAGAAAAATATTTTTCATTTTTAGAAATTTCAGGAAATTCTTTTAAAGTAACATAATTGATAATTTTCAAAATTGTTTCATCTAATTTTTTATTTTGTGGATTCAAATTAAAATATAAATTGATTGTACCATTTTGAGTTGTTGTCAAATATTCAAATTGAAATTGATTAACTGCATTTTCATTATTATCAGCTTTTAAACTTTTTATACTTCTAAGAAATTTATTATTTGGAGTTTCTAGTAGTTTTGCCAAAAAATCAGCGTAATAAGTATCCTCAATTGAATTTATTGAATTTGGTCCTTGATAAGAAATTAATAAATTAGCAGAATATTGTGAATCTTTTACAAGAAAATAATTATCTTTTATTGTTGGTCTAACATTTTCTTGTTTTTGCAAAATTGATTTTTTATTTTTTGAAGGTTCCCATTGACCAAAATATTTTTCAACAGTTTCTAAAGCAAAATTTTTATCAACTGCTCCACTAATAAAAATTGCACAATTGTTTGGAACATAATATTCTTTTTGCATTTTGATTAAATCTTCAACAGTTGCTGAATTTATTTTTTCTGGATTGCCACTAACAATTTTTTGTTCTGCATTGGGATAAAAACTTTTTTGTATCGATTTAAAAATCAATAAATTTGTATTTGTTACATCATCTAAAATTTCTGAAATTACAACTTTTTTTTCTCTTTCAAGTTCTTCTTTATCAAACAAGGGCGATGTTACTGCACTTGCCCAAAATTCAATCCCTTTTTCAAATGAAGTTGCTGGTATTTGAAAAAAATAATTTACATAATCAGATGCTGTTGTTCCATTATACCCTGAAACTCCAAGTTTACTCATTGCGTCATTTATCTGGGCAGAATTTTTATATAATGAATTGCCCTTAAAAAGCATATGTTCGTAAAGGTGAAAAAGCCCTTCATTTTCTGTAGTTTGATAATTTCCACCTGCTTTGAAAGCAAGTTCAATGTAGACTAGGGGAGTGTCGTAATTTTCTAAAATGATGATTTCAAGACCGTTTTTTGCCACAGTATGAAAAATTTGATTTGTATATTCTTGAGCATAAATTGATGATAAAATACCTAAAAATATCAGCAAAAATGATAAAATTTTTCTATTAAACATGATTTATTTTATCATATTAATAGTGTTTTTACAATAAAAAGGTTTGACAGATAACATTTTATGATTTACAATATTATTTATAAGATAAATTTAAGGAGGCCTTAACAAATGGCTAAGGTTGAGCTAAAAGGCATTGGAAAAGTTTACGATGGTGGAGTACGCGCTGTTACAAACGCTAACATTATCGTAGAAGACAAAGAATTTGTTGTTTTCGTAGGTCCATCAGGATGTGGAAAATCAACAACACTTCGTATGGTTGCCGGATTGGAAGATATTTCTGAAGGTGAACTTTATATTGATGGTAAATTGATGAACGATGTACCACCAAAAGACAGAGACATTGCAATGGTTTTCCAGAACTACGCATTGTACCCACACATGACTGTTTATGATAACATGGCTTTCGGTCTTAAAATTCGTAAGAAGGATAAAGCTGAAATTGATAGACGTGTTAAAGAAGCTGCAAATATCCTTGATATTGAAAAACTTCTTGATCGTAAACCAAAAGCACTTTCTGGTGGACAAAGACAACGTGTTGCTGTAGGACGTGCTATTGTTCGTAATCCAAAAGTATTCTTGTTTGACGAACCTTTGTCAAACCTTGATGCTAAACTTCGTGTTCAAATGCGTGCTGAAATTTCAAACCTTCACCATCGCTTAGACGCAACAATGATTTACGTTACACACGACCAGATTGAAGCTATGACTATGTCTGATAAAATCGTTGTAATGAAAGACGGTCTTGTACAACAAATTGGTTCACCATTGTATTTGTACAACCACCCATACAACAAATTCGTAGCAGGATTTATTGGAACACCTCCAATGAACTTCTTGTCAGTAAAAGTAATCGAAAAGGGTGGAAAACTTGTTGTTGATGAAGGTTCTTTCGATATCACACCTACAGATGAACAAGCTAAAAAACTTAAAGATTACATTGGTAAAGAAGTTTATTTTGGTATTCGTCCAGAAGATCTTATTTATCAAAAGAATGCAGCTCCATCAAACAACTTACAGATGAAAGTTTCTGTAATTGAACCATTAGGAGCAGATACACATCTTCACTTGATGACTAAAACACAATCTGTTGTTGCTGTTACAGAACCAGAAAACAAATTCCAAATTGGAGATACAGCTAACTTCGTACCAGTTATGGAAAAAGCTAAGTTCTTTGACAAAGAAACAGAACTTAACATTTGTGAAGAAGTTAAACCAGAATAATCTGATAGCTTAAAAGCAAATAATAAAATAGCCCTAGAAATATTCTAGGGCTGTTTTTTTTAAATCACAAATATGAATTAATAAGTGCTTCGATGTGGTGTAAATTTTCTTTTGATACTTTATTGAGTTTTTTTACAATACGAACAACTTCACATGAAAGTTCTTCATTTTTAATAATTTTTGAGTTTTTTCCTGTAACAAGATATTCAACAGTAACGTTTAAGGCTTGGGCTATTTTTACTGCAACATCAGCTGAAGGTATAGAACTGTTTTCACGTAGATAGTTACTTAATGAAGCCTGATTTATTCCAGTTTTTTCTGCTAAATCTTTAATCATAAAACCTTGAAAATTTAATTCTTCCCGTAAATTATCTTTAAAACTCATTTTTCAAGTATATGTATATTTACAATTAAAAACTTGACTGTAAGTAAATATACTGATAGTATGATAATGTGTGTAAATTTACATGTTTTTATAAAAATTAGTAGATTTATAGTTTTGTTATAAAGGGGAATTTTATGAAGAACTTTAGTATGTGGTTTGTTACAATTTTGTTAATTGTAAGTATGATTTTTGGAATTGTTGGATGTAAGGAACCACCTGTTCAAATAGAGCCTCCAGTTCTTGATAATCCTAATGTTGATGTAAATCCTGATGATGATTTACCTCAAACAGGCAATGCAGTAGAAGATACTATAGCTCCTAGTGATGTTAGTAATTTACGAGCCATAAATAAAGATTCAAGTGTATTGTTAACATGGACAGATGCTACTGATAATGACATTTTAGGATATGAAGTAAGTTGGGATAAAGAAGCTCCTATAAATAGAGCAATTTCGTTACCAGAAAATTCTATGATGGTTGCTATCAAATCTCAAGGATGTTACATAAGTAATTTAATAAATGGAATTGAATATGAGTTTACAGTAAAAACAGTTGATTTTTCTGGTAATAAAAGTTCAGGTTTAAAAGTAAAAATTACTCCAACGATAATAGAAAAAACTCCTTTACAAATTGTATTAACACCTAATACTGTCGAAAAAACAAAAGAAAATGTAGAAATTACTGTACAAGTAACCACGGATGTAAATAGTAGTGTAAAAAAAATCCTATATAAGGAAGGAGTTTTTACAAAAATAGATGAAGTTCTTAGAGGAATAGATATAACTGTAACACAAAAAATTATTGCAACAAAAAATACTACCTATACTATTGTTGCAACTGATACTGCTGGTCGCCGTGAAATTCAATGGATTACAGTTGATAATATTGATATTGTTCCTCCTGCACAAATTTCAAATTTTAAGGCTGAATATAATAGATCTAAAAAACTTATTTATGTAAATTGGGTAAATCCTACAGATGATGATTTTGTTGGAACAATACTTACATACAAAAAAATCGGTTCAAAAGAGACGCGTATAGAATTAGATAAAAATACATCATCTTTTATAATAGAGAATATAAATTCTGATGAGAGTGGTTATTCAATAACCATATGTAGTATTGATGATTTTGGAAATACTAGTTCTATAAAAACTATATATTTAGTTGCTAATGATACCTTAAAATTGAATATAAATGCAGGTGAAGGTTGGATAGAAACTGAATCAGAGGAAAAAGTTAAATCTATTACTTTTGATTTTGAAGAAGGGGAATATATTTATAAAATACTTGAAAAATTCGATTTTGATGTATATGGTGAATTAAACGAAGAAAAAAACATATGGTATGCATATAAAGAAAATGATACATATTATGATTGGAACTATGAATTTATCGACGCAGAAGGAAATATATTATTAGAAGAGGACTGGATATATAAAAAACTTAATGAAGATACAACATTAACGCTTTTTTATCGTAAATTAATACCTATAACTTATAACTTAAATGGAGGAGTATCAAGAATTAATGGTTCTTCTGATGATATTATAGAATATCAATTAGAAGGTCTTGAATTAAATGAAAATTTAACTCCAGAAATTTCTGATATATACAAAGAAGGATTTTACTTACGAGGTTGGACAACTCTTCGTAATGGAGATGATTATCTTACAATATGTCCTAATTATCCAACTACAGTTTATGCTAAATGGGAAGAACCTAAAACTTGTTCATTAATACTAAAATCTGGAGAATACTCAGGATTTTATAATTACGATACATTTTTAGGTGATGAAATTATTTTACAATTTGAATCAGGAAAGTCTTTATCTGATGTTTTGTACGAAAATGATTTTTATTCATATATTCCTGTTAATGAAAATGAATTTTTAGGCAAGCGTTTTGGTGGTTTTATAGATTCTCAAGATAATATATATTATATGAGTTCTATGTTAACCGATTCTGTAGAACTTGAGGCCTTTACTCGAGATTTATATCCAGAAGAATTATGTATAAATTTGAACTTTAATGGAGTAAATATTGAAGGATATGATGAATTTTGTTTCTATGAGTATGAACATTCCTACAAAGAATTCTTAATTGAATTTGGAGAGATAATTTCTGAATATATAAAAGATGAAAATATGGAATATGTTTTTGGTGGATGGACATATACTAAAGATGGTGAAGATTTTGTTGATTCTCTTCCATGGGGAACAACTTCAACTATCTATGCAAAATGGTATTCTAAAGATTATCTATCACAGATTCTTCCTTATCAATACAGTGATGATAATTCCAAAGTAACATTTATTTTTAGACCTAATGATTTTGGTTTAGATTGGTCAGTCAATGAAAATTATACTGTAAAATTATTATGTGAAATTACGGATTGGAATATTTATAGCGATAAAAAAGACTTTGTTCTTTTAAAGAATCCCGATGGAACTTATTCTGTTACCTTTAATTATAATGAAATAGCTGATGGGCTTTTTTATTGGTCTGGTTTCCAGTTTGCTGTTGTAGAAAGTGGTAAGTGGTATGGTTTGCCAGAGTTTAAACCTTTTATACCTGACAGTATGACAATGAAAGAACAAGGTGATGATGGAAGTTTTAAACTTGATCTTTTCCCTATGTCATTATCAATTGATTTAAATGGTGGAACAAGTTTTGATGGGGAAACTTCTCTAATGTCTTTTGAAATTTCTTGGGCAGAATATGATGAAAAACATTTCCATTTTATAGAATTTAATCATTGTCTTTGGGAATTAGGAGTACAAAATCCTACAAAAGAAAATCATATTTTTGCAGGATGGACTTTTACTAAGGACGGTACCGATTATGTAAGTTCAAAATATAATTATTTACCTTATGGAAATTATACTCTTTATGCTAAGTGGATAGAAGAAAAAGAATGTACTTTAACATTACAAGCTATAGAAAACTCTGAATTTGTAAATAAAGATGGAATTACATTTGATACAGATTTAATGTTTAACTTTCAAGCAGGTATGCGTTTGTATGAAGTTCTATCTTACAATGACATAAATCCTATTTATAATTCTTTAGATGATAGAGGTTATGTTTTATCTCATTATGTAGATGAATATGACAATGAGTATCTTTTAGATACAATTTTAGAGAATGATGTAATGCTTTATCCTGTATTTAAACTTGTTCCAAGAGTAACTTACAACTTTAATGGTGGTTATTTGGAAGATTATGTTGGTGATATTCTCGTTATAGATGCTTCTGATTTTGAAGTTGATATTAATGATGTTGTAAGAGATTCATATATCTTTGCAGGTTGGACTTTAACACCAGATGGTAATGATTTTATATATGAAACAGCAGAAGATGTAACTGTTTATGCTAGATGGATTAGAGTTACACCAGAATCTTCTACAAATGTTTACAGTTATACAGTTCCGATTTCTAAAATTTCTGAACAATGGGAAGGAAATTCTCTTAAAGCTGATTTTGCTGTAATGGTTATGACAGATAATGAAGTAAAATCTTTGACCCATGATAATATTTATAGATATAATTATGATCTTGATCATGACTTTTATAGTAAAAATTTAAATCTTAATACAACTAGACCTGGAAACTTCTCTATAATCGATGGTATAGCAGCAACAGTAACACAGACTGATGTAACAGTATTTGTTGATATGTCAAAATTTTATTGCGAAAATGGAACAGAAGGTAAAAAACCTTATGTAGTTGCTCTTGTAAGAGAAAATCATGCTCCAGAAGATTATTCTTATACACATTGGGGGGATACAATGATTATGTATCCAGAGGCAGTATTTCCAACAAATTTACAACAACAAGGGGTTCCTTCTGATATGTTTACATTATCTTATGTTGCAGGAACTATGACTGATCCTGTATGGGAAGTTGCTGGTATTCCTTTAGTGGATAATTCTTTTTTACTAGAGAGTAATGAAGAAGAAATACAATTTAAATTTAATGATGGTACATGGAATTGTTCTTATGGAATTTTAGATGGTCCTGTGGAACAAGAAGGAATCTACACTTTAGGAGGAAGTGGTAATATCGTTTGTAATTTACCAGAAGGAACTTACTGTATTACTCTTGATGTTACAGAGGATTATGCTAGGGTAATAGTAGAAAAAATAGAAAATTAATATTTATACCCGAAGCCTAGATAGAAATTTTCATGTCTAGGCTTTGGGTTTATGTTATATGATGATGTAGGAGTTTTTATGAAATCTTATTTGATAAATTCAAAATATTTTATTCTAATGATATTTTTACTTTTTATGGGGATTATATTTTTTATTGAAAGTTGTAGTAATAGTTCTTCTTTAACATCAATAAATATTAATTTAGATTTATCAAAAATATTAAAAACTTCAAGAAATCCAACAAGTCTAGAAACAAATGAATATATATTAAAAATTTATGCATATGATGCATCAAACTATAAAAAAAATGATGTAATAGAAAATCTTCCTGTATTGTCACAAAGTCAAAGCAATGTTAATGTAAATGGTATAGTAAAATCTACTTTGGATGTTCCAATTGGATATAATGTTATCTTTATGGCTAAAATATTTTTATTTGTTGATAATTTTATAGATGACAAACCTCTTTATTCTGGAAGTAGTGAAATATTAAAAATTAAACCTATGGGAAATAAAATACATCTAAATTTGATAAAAACGCATACTGATATAGATATTGATATAAATATTGAAGAAACACAATATTTCACTGTTACTTTTGATTCAAAAGGTGGTAATGATATAGAAAAACAAAGTGTTAAATATGGAACTAATGTTACAGAACCTTCATCTCCAACAAAACAAGGTTATGTGTTTTCAGGTTGGTATACATCAAAAGATGATGGAAAAACATTAGATATTCTGTTTAATTTTGATACATTAATAACTAATGATATAACATTGTATGCATTGTGGATTGAAAATGAAAATACATCATACACAGTTGAGCATTATCAGCAAAATATTTTAGATAATAATTATTCTATTTTTGAAACTGAAAATAAAACAGGAATAACAGGTGAACAAACACTAGCTGAAGCAAAAAAATATGTAGGGTTTACAGAAAAAACTTTTGAACAATTAATTATTTCACCTGATGAATCAACTGTAGTTAAGATTTATTATGATAGAAATATGTATACTGTTAGTTTTGATTCAATGGGTAGTAATTCTATAGAAAGTCAAACTGTGAAATATGAAGGATGTGTAAAAATTCCTAATACATCACCTAATCGCGAAGAGTATGAGTTTTTAGGCTGGTATGCTAGTGATGACGATGGTAAAACTATCAGTGAAATCTCTTTTAATTTTAATACACCTATTGTTGAAAATTTAGTTTTATATGCTAAATATAAAGTTATAGAAAAATTTATTTTCGTAGAAGGAACAACTATTAAAGATAATATAACAGCTACTGGATTTTTTGATAGTGATATATTTGTTTCAGGTACTGAAGTTATTATACCTTCTTTTTACATAAGTGATCATGAAGTAACGCAAGGAGAATATAAAACTTATTGTAGTTATAAAAATTCATCTCCAACTTCTTCTTATGGTTTAGGTGATAATTATCCAGCTTATTATGTAAATATGTTTGATGCATTTGTGTATTGTAATAAAAGAAGTATTGCAGAGGGGCGTATGCCATGTTATACAATAAAAAATAGTACTGATCCAGAAAAATGGGGAGACCCTGTAGAAAATGAAACAGATTGGTTAAATGTTGTATGTGATTTTACTGTTAATGGTTATAGATTACCTACCGAAGAAGAATGGGAATATGCAGCTCGAGGAGGTAACAATCTTTCTTCTTATCAATATAAATATTCAGGAAGTGATACAATTGATGAAGTTGCATTCTATTCATCAAATTCTAAAAATACAACTCATGAAGTGAAACTTAAAAAGCCAAATGAACTCGGAATATATGATATGTCAGGAAATTTATATGAATTTTGTTTTAGTATATATCCAGATATTCCTAATAATTACTGTATTCGAGGTGGAAGTATTACGAATAATGAATCATATTGTACTGTAAAGTCTAATAATTTTACTGCTCCCAATGGTACTGGTACTAGAAATTATGGATTCCGTATTGTTTATACAGCTGAATAAATCTGATTGCTTAAAAGCAAATAATAAAATAGCCCTAGAAATATTCTGGGGCTGTTTTGTTTTAAATCACAAATATGAATCAATAAGTGCTTCGATGTGGTGAAAATTTTCTTTTAATACTTAAACTCACTTCCACCAACAAATTCACGAATAATTGATTGACCTGGAACATTTGTAACTGGAATAGGAGAAAAATTTTCTAAGAAACTAATTAATCTTGAAGCTTCTGCGTATTCTTTTTGTAAAGGTGTAACACATTGTAGTAAAGGCAATGCGTATACTTTTAATACGGCAAGTTCATAATCAAGGGCTGTGTTTAACATCACGTCTGCTTTACATTGAAATGGAAAAATATGTAATTTTTCGCCACGTTGTACGCTTGGCCACATACTTATTGTTTCGGCAGCTGTTTTTCCTCTAAATTGAGAATCTCTAACAATTCTACGAATCAATCTATTATCACTTGTTGGAATACGGTTATGGTCGTCTAAGTTAAGCTGTGTTAGGGCAGAAAGATAGATTTTAAATTTTTGTTCTTTTGGAATAAGTGGAGTTAATTTATCGTTTAATCCGTGGATTCCTTCCATAATTAAAATATCGTTTTCTTCTAGTTTTGTTACTTTACCAGAATAAAATCTTTTTCCTTCTGCAAAATTATACGAAGGTAATTTTACTTCTTTTCCTGCAAATAGATTTACTAAATCTTCGTTAAGTTGCTTAACATCTAATGCTTCTAAACATTCGTAATCGTAGTCGCCATTTTCATCTTTTGGAGTTTCACCTCGGTTCAGATAATAAGTATCAAGTTCTATCACTTTTGGCTGATAACCTAGAACTTTTAATTGCATAGAAAGTTTTTTTGATGTAGTAGTTTTTCCGGAACTAGAAGGTCCTGCAATTAAAACAACTTTTACAGACTTTCTTTCATGAATTTTATCTGCAATATCTGCAATTTGTTTTGCTTGCAAAGTTTCTGTTATATCAATAAATTCTTTTGTTTTGCGTTTGCTTACAATTTCATTTAATGAAGCAGTTGATGTAACTCCTAATCTTTTTCCCCATTCTTTATATTTTTTGTAAACATTAAAAAGTTGAGGTACATCTTCAAATTCAGTTAATTTATCTGGATTTTTTGAAGAAGGAAATCTTAATAAAAATCCATCTTGGTATTTAATTAAATCAAAAGTTTTTAAAACTCCTGTTGTTAAAACCAATGGTCCAAAATATATATCAGAAAAATCATCTAAATTATTTAATAAAATTTTAGATTTACATAAATAATTTAATTGTTTACGAGTTTCAATTAAACCAAGATTTTCTAAAAGTTCGGTAGCTTGTGAATAAGAAACATATTTTTGTGTGATTTCAATATTTTTTTCAACTAAAGCAAACATTTGTGCTTTTAAATTTTCTATGTCATCGTTTGTAATTTTGATTTCTGAATCAATTGTGTAGTAATATCCATATCCAAGACTATGACCTACTAAAAGTCTTTTTCCTGGAAATAATTTATGAGCAGCAGTTGCCAATAATAAACACAAGGAGCGTCGATAAATTGCAGCACCTTCAGTGCTATTAAAAAATACAGGTTCTATGTTTGCATCAAATTCGATTTTTTGAGAAAGTGAACAAACTTCATTATTTATCTTTATTCCTGCAAGAGTATTTACATCTAAATTAAATTTTTCAAGAATTTCTTTTGCAGAAATTTCATTATCAACAGTAATTTTATTTTCATTACAATAAGTTATAGTTTTCATTATTTCATTATAACCCATGATTTTGAATTTGTACATTTTTTAATTGCAAATACATTCATTTAAAGGTATAATTTATTTATGCAAGATGATACAATTATTACTTCTAGTAAAGTAGGACAAAGATTAGATATTCTTTCAAATCCTGATAATGTTGCTTATTTGATGTTCAATAATAGCAAGGTAAAGTTGGTAGCAAAAATTACTATTGGACGTTCTAGTGATAATGACATTGTTATCGACAATAAATTGGCAAGTCGCCATCATGCTTCAATTCAGAAGATAAAAAATGCATATTATCTTAAAGATGAAGGAAGTACAAATGGTACTTTATTAAATGGAAATCCTATTCCCAAAGATAAGTATGTAAAATTAAATGCAAATGATAAAATAACTATAGGAACTGCAAATTTAGTTATTTCATAAAATATGAATTTTTTTAAATCATTTACATCAATTAAATTACCAGAAAAAAATATATTAATTTCTCTTTTAGAAGAAGTTTTAACGGTGCTTTCATCCGAGAATGAAGTCTATCGACCTAAAACAAAAGATGGAAACCTCGGAGGAATGTTGATTTTTAATGATGAACTTCCAACCATTCTAGTTCCAGATTTACACGCTAGATATAATTTTTTACAAAAACTTTTTAGTTACAAAAATTTATTTGACAAAAAAAAATCAGTTTATGAATTAATGCAAGAAAACAAAATTCGTGTAATTTGTGTAGGTGATGGTTTACATTCCGAAAAACGTGGTAAAGATAGATGGTTAAAAGCTTATGAAGAATATTTAAATGGAAATATTTTAAATAAATATATTAAAAAAGAAATGGCAGAAGGTTTAAGTTTAATGAGCCTTGTAATGAAAACTAAATGTCAATTACCAAAGAATTTTCATTTTTTAAAAGGAAATCATGAGAATATTTTAAATGAAACTTCAAATGGTAATTTTTCTTTTTTTAAATTTGCTAGCGAAGGTGAAATGGTTTTTGATTTTATGGTTAATTATTATGATATAAAAACTATAGAATTATATTCAGAGTTTGAATCATCTTTACCATTGTTTGTAAAAGGAAAAAACTTTCTTTCAAGTCACGCTGAACCTGCTTTTTTTATGACAGAAAATCAATTAATTAATTCAATGAAAGATGGAAACATAATTCAATCTTTAACTTGGACTAAAAACGGTGATGTAGAAGGTCTTCCTGCTGTTGAGATGTTAGAAAGTATGTTACCAAATTTTCCAAAGGCATTATATTTTGCAGGGCATCGACCAGTTTATCAAAATTATGAATTGCGTGAAAATGGTCGGTTTGTACAATTTCATAATCCCAATAAAATGAATTTTGTATATATTGACAATAACAGAGATTTCAATTTTGAAACAGATATTATTAGTTTGGATTAACAAAAAGGAGTGTAATGACTATGGCAGATTTTCCAGAAATGATAGGTAAATACAAAGTAACTGCAATTATTGCTAAAGGTGGAATGGGAACTGTTTATAAAGCAATTCATCCTTCCTTAAAAAGATATGTTGTTATAAAAAAACTTTCTATTCGTGGTAATGCTTCTTTGCGTGAAAGATTTAAAAGGGAAGCTCAAATTTTATTGGAATTACATCATCCAAATGTAGTTCATATGTTTGATTTTTTTAAAGAAGGTTCTTTTTATTATATAGTTTTAGAATATGTAGATGGAATGGCATTGGATAAACTTCTAAAAAAACGGGAAAAATTATCTAGTCCAATAACAATGCTTATTCTTCGTGATACTTGTAATGCTCTAAAATATGCACATGAAAAAGGCATTATTCATAGAGATATAAAACCTGGAAACATTTTAATTTCTCGCCATGGTGAAGTAAAACTTGCTGATTTTGGGATTGCATCTTCAGAAAAAGAAAGTGATAATGAATCTAATTTAACTCAACAAGGTTCTGCTTTAGGAACTCCTGCTTATATGAGTCCTGAACAATTTTCTGACAGTAAAACTGTTGACCAAAGAGCAGATATTTATTCTTTAGGTATCATGATTTATGAAATGATAATCGGTAAAAAGCCTTTTCCTGGGAATTTTTCAGCTGAAACTTTGGCTCAAATTCATAAAGGAAAATACGAAAATCCTAAAAAAATTGATAAAAATATCGATCCTACAATTCATAAATTAATTAAAAAGATGATTCAGCCAAATCCTAAAAGAAGATTTCAAAATGTGGATAAAATCATAAAAATTTGTAATAGATATTTAGATAAATATGACTGTGATCAATTAAGAAATATTTTAACTCAAGAACTTATAAAAGAAAAATCTTTTGAAGAACCAGAAATAAAAGTTAAAAAAGGTTTTACTTGGATATTTTTATCAGTTGCAGGAATTTTAGCTATTTGTGGATTATCAATTTTTTTATGGACTTCAGGTTTTATTCATAAAACAATTTTGCGACATTGGTTTTCACCTGTTACAATTTCTGTAATTTTACCTGCAAGTGCTAGAGGAGATGCAGATTTACCAATTCGTGCCTTCTTTTTTGAAAATGAAAATGATATTCCTGAGGTAAACAACACACGAAGAACTTTTATTATAGACAAAAATCAAGATACCTCAAAATCTCGTAGTAAATATCATACAAAGCCTGTATATCTAACTCATGGAAGTTATAGATTAAAAGTTGTAACTGGTTCTTATGTATGGTGGCAAACCTTTGATGTAGATTCAGCAGAAAAAAATATCAATTTAGATTTCTTAAAATATGCTCGTAGAAGTATTACTGTTCATACTACAGCAATTGATTCTCGTACACATGCAGATATTACAGATATAACAGATTTTAAATTTTTGAATAATAACGGTAAATGGGTTTCTGCCTATGAATTATCACCTGTTGAATTTACAAACGGAAGAGTTTGGAGCATTAAAGCCAGTGCAAAAGGATATCAAACGGAAGAATTTGAACTTAGAATTGAATGGTATCAAGATGAATTGTTTATTAGTACAAGCTTAGATCCAAAATAATTTTTAGTTTCTGAAACTGTTTATTTAACTTGACTTATTCAAAATTTTTTATGATATTTTAATTAGTAAATTAGATGGGAGAATTTATGGCTAAACCTGAAATTGTACCAGTTGAACAAACTTTATCAAATAAATTGATTCTTATTCCATTGCTCGGACATCCTGTTTATCCTGGAGTTTTTACTCCGTTGATGATAAATGATCCAGAAGACACAAAAGCCATCGAAGAAGCATATGCTGGAGATGGATTAATTGGTGTTGTAATGCTTAAAAATGAAGTGGAGTCTCCAAGTTTAAAAGATGTGTATTCTGTTGGAACCGTTGCTAGAATTATCAAAAAAATTAATTTGCCAGATGGTGGGGTAAATGTTTTTGTTTCAACAATAAAGCGTTTTAAAATAAAAAAAGTTTTAAATCAAAAAGAACCTATGGTTGCCATTGTTGAATATTTAGATGATGACGAATCTGGTTCTAGAACTGAAATTAGAGCCCTTACTAGAGCAATTATCAGTGAAATGAAGGAAGTATCAGAAAATAATCCACTTTTCTCTGAAGAAATGCGTTTAAATATGGTCAATATTGATCATCCTGGAAAAATTGCAGATTTTATTGCATCAATTCTTAATGTTGAAAAAAAAGATCAACAAAGAATTCTTGAAATGTTAAATGTTCGTCAACGTATGGAAACTGTTTTGGTTTTCATTAAGAAAGAACAAGAATTATTACGTATTCAAAAAAGAATCCAAACAGAATTAAACGATAAAATAGAAAAAAATCAAAGAGAATATTTCTTGAAAGAAGAATTAAAATCAATAAAAGAAGAACTCGGTATGATAACTGATGCAAAAACATCAGATTATCAAAAATTTGCAGATAAAATTGCTTCTTTTAATTTTACAGGTGAAATTAAAGAAACTGTAGAAAGTGAGTTAGAAAAATTTTCATTGATGGATCCTAATTCAAGTGAATTTATTGTTTCAAGAAATTATTTAGAAACAATAACTATGCTTCCTTGGAATACTGAAACTAAAAGTACTTTTACTATTGATACTGCAAAAAAAAGTTTAGATTCAGAACACTATGGGCTTGATGATGTAAAAAAACGCATTATAGAATATTTATCTGTGCGAAAACTAAAAGGCGATAATAAGGGTTCTGTAATTCTTTTAGTTGGACCTCCGGGGGTAGGAAAAACCAGTATCGGAAAATCTATTGCTACTGCAATGAATAAGGCTTTTTTTAGGTTTTCAGTAGGTGGCTTGCGTGATGAAGCAGAAATAAAAGGTCATAGAAGAACCTATATTGGAGCAATGCCTGGAAAAATTATTCAAGGATTAAAAATTGTAAAAACTAATGATCCTGTTTTTTTAATTGACGAAGTAGATAAAATGGAATCTTCTTATCGTGGTGATCCTACTAGTGCTTTATTAGAAGTTTTAGATCCTGAACAAAACATAAATTTTAGAGATCAATACTTAGATTTACCTTTTGATATTTCTAACATTTTGTTTATTTTAACAGCAAATTCATTAGATACTGTTCCTGAACCTTTATTAGATAGGGCAGAGGTAATTCGACTTTCAGGTTATATTGATCAAGAAAAAATTGAAATTGCTAAAAAATATATTATTCCAAAAAATCTCGAAAAAAACGGTTTAAAGAAAAATCAAGTAAAATATGATAAAAGTGCTTTGAATTTTCTTGTTACAAGTTATGCTAGAGATTCTGGTGTAAGAAATTTAGAAAAATGTTTTGATAAAATACATAGAAAATATGTTACAGAATTACTTGTAGAATCTGAAACTAAAAATAACAAAGAAATTCTAAACAATAACATTTTAATTACTCCAGAATTAGTATTAAAGTATCTTTCAAAGCCAATATTTAATGAGGATGAAATTCTTAAAGCAGATAAAGTTGGTACTGCATTGGGTTTAGCCTGGACAAGTATGGGAGGAGATGTTTTGTTAATTGAATCTGTGGCAATTTTGGGCAGAGAAGGGCTGCAACTTACTGGTAAACTTGGGGATGTTATGAAAGAATCAGCCAATATTGCTTTGAGTTGGGTAAAACATTATGTTCTAGAAAATAATATTGCACCTTTATCTTGGTTCAAAAAAAATACAATTCATTTACATTTTCCAGAGGGTGCAACCCCAAAAGACGGTCCTTCTGCTGGTATTACAATTACAACTGCACTTTTATCATTGATAAAAAATAAACCAATGAAAAAATCCTTTGCTATGACTGGCGAATTGTCTTTGACAGGTAATGTACTACCAATTGGTGGTTTAAGGGAAAAAGTTGTTGCAGCAAAACGAAACAAAGTAACAAATATCATTATCCCAAAAGCCAATGAAAGAGATTTAGAAAAAATACCTGAAATTATAAAAAAGGGTATAAAATTTTATCCAGTTTCTTCTATGGAAGAAGTAATTAATTTAGTTTTCTAAATTAGTATTTTAAAAAATAAAAGGGAATGTTCCAATAATAATTTGGTAAACATTCCCTTTGTTTGTATCTAAGTAGTTGGCTTATTCACCGTCTACTGTAACACCCTTTCTTTTTTGTTGGAATTTTTTAAGCATTGCTACACCGTTTCTCTTTCCGTTGTAGACAAATCCTCCATTCCAGTACTCAAGAGCAGCAAATAATGCGTTTCCTCCATCTTGGTCATCACTCTTGTGTGTTTTGAATGATACATAGCCTGAAAGTTCTTCAAAGTTTTGATTATGCAAACAATCAAGACGTTTTCTGTTGAATTCATTCCATTTTTCCAAATCTTTGAATCCTTCACCTTCGTCTTGTACGATGATGTGTGCATGTGTAGGACTGAATGAATACCAAACTTTTACTTTTTTGTTGATATCACATTCATTTCCATGTTTAACAGCATTTTTGATAACTTCAGAAATCTGTTGTTCTAGAAGGTTAATTTCTTTGATTTCTAGCGGTGCAGATTGTACAATCAAAAGTGTAAAGTATCTAATCTGTCTGAAATCTGAAGGAAATTCCTTATATAACATATTAGTTTTATCAAATAATGGGTCATTTTCATCTGAGCGTAATTCTTTTAATTGTTCCATGTAAAATTCCTTAATAAAAATTATTCTGCAATCATTAATAATGCTTCTTCTACACTATTTGCGATAGGGAAGTAGCCCATAAGCTTTGTTAATTCGATAACCTTCTTAACAGATCCGTGAATGTTTGAAATTGCCAATTTCAAGTTCATTTTTTTGATTGTAGAACAAATGTAAATTAACGCACCAATTCCAGATGAGTCAATGTAATCAACTTGTTCTAGGTTGATAATGAAACTTTTTACGCTTTTTTCAAGCATTTTCATAACAAGTTCTTTTAACTTGTAAGAATTGTACAAGTCCATTTCCCCGTTAACGTCGATGATGTAGATTTCACCATTTTTACGTATTTTTAGTTCCATAGTTTGCTCCCTTACTATTGAATTTTAATAACAAGAAGTGTTTGATCATCATGTTGATGTGCTGATCCACTGAATTTCTTGATATCAGATTTTACAAGATTTGCAATTTCTTTACCAGATAAATTGCTATTCTGTGCAATAAGTTGAGTTAATTTTCCGGCGGTATATGGAACACCGCTTTCGTTTACAGTCTCAACGAGACCGTCTGTATACATAACTATTATGTCACCAGATTTAACATCTGCTTCATTATCGACATATTGAGTCGTTTTCTCAACACCTATTGGCTCACTTGGTGAAGAAACTTTCTTTATTTCTTTTGTTTCTGCACTGTAAATGTAAACAGGTGTTGTTCCAGCAGTTGCAAACTGAATTTTGCCAGTTGTACTATCATAATTGATAAGTGCAAGACTTGCAAAGTGATCTATTGTACTTTCATTTGAAATACCTCTATTTGCCCAACTTAAAATTGTTGCAGCTGATTGAGTTGTATTAACAACGAGACGTAAAATAGCTCGTAACATAATCATAATCATCAAAGAATTCATTCCCTTTCCAGCAACGTCAGCTAAAACGAATGAAATTCTATCTTTTCTTGAAGGAATAACATCGTAATAGTCACCACAAACACCTTCTGCTGTATTGAAGTAATTTCCAATAGTAACTGAAGGAATTGCAGGTAATAATTTTGGATGTAAATTCTTTTGTAGTTTACATGCAAGTTCTGCTTCTCTTGTAAGTTCTGAATGTTCTACAATTTCATGGAAAGCATAAACACTGTTAACAGCCGAACTTGCAAAAGATGTAAGTACTTTAGCTGCTTTAAATTCTGCTTCTGTAAATGGTTCAGAGCCAAATTTTCTTGCTAAAGAAACTACACCAATAACTGTATCTTTTAATTTTAATGGTACAAAAATGTAAGTTCCTAACCTTAAGAATTCTTCTGGTTCGTTTTGATACATTCTACTATCATTTAATGGATCTGTAATAAGCTCTGCTTTTCCAGATTTTGCTACTATACCAAAAATATTGTCTGATAAACCAAATTGTGCAAATCTAAAGTTTGTTTCTACACGCACAATTTTGTGTGGAATATCGGCTGGAATACAGTATGGTGGTGGAAATTCACCCTTAAAGGATTTTACTGCAATAATATCATCAAAATCATCTAAGAGAAGGATAGCACCTCCGTCTGCTTTTGTTTCTTCAATGATAGAGGCATTGATATATTCAAGTAGTTTATCCAAGCCTGAATCTTCAGAGAAAGCTTTTGCAGCATGAATCAAGAAATCACGGCTGACATCCAATAAAGAATCATCTGTTTCAAGAAGTTCTTCGTTTGTAGCCTCTGATAAATCAGCTGATATTTCTGTTTCAGTTGAATTTTCATCATTTGCAAATGAAAAATTATCATCTTCTTCTTTTGAAGAACCATAGGCTGATAATGTGATAAAATGCTGAAACAAAACCATTACAAGAGAAATTGGTGTAAATATCAGCAATAAATCTAATTTCTTAAAAACGATACTTAGAGCGACACCTAACACATAGATAACCAACCCTACTAGAGCAGATGCACAATTTACCCCAGTTCGTTTAGAAATTAAGATTTTGAGAATAAAAATCACTAAAATCACCAAAACGGTAAAAATTAGTGATACAAAGGAAAATGTATTAAGTGTCAACTTGCGAACTCCTTCAATCACGTATCAGTTTCATTTTATCACTGAAAATTCTAGCCGTCAAGTTTTAAAAGTATTTTTATTTTATTAAGTAGTTTTTTTATGGTTCCAGAGCCAAATTTTTCACTAAAATCTGATGCCGCAATGTCTAAAGAATACTCATTTCCAAATTTTGTTTTTAAATCATCCCAATATTTAATAATCCAAACATACATATCACTTGTTGTGCGACCTTTAAATTTTTTCATTATCTTTTGTTTTTTGATTGTATTTATAACGGGAAGATAAACTTGTTCATACCAAGATATAATTGCATCTGGCATTGAAATTTCTTCAGTTTGATCTTGGTTTATATAATATTTGTGAATCAAAATATGCTGATAAATTACGTCATATTGTCCCAAAGATGTAAAATTTAAATTCCAGTCATCTGTTATGTCACCAAAACTTGTTTCTGAATAAAATTCTCGTTTTTCATATTCAATTACAGTTTTTATAATTTTTTCTTTTGACATTCCCGCTTTTAATTTAATTTCACTTTGTAAAGAAATTACTTCTGCGTCAATCATTTCGCAACCACGAGATTTTGCAACTGAAACTCTATGATTTCCATCTCGTACAAAATATAATCCTCCAATTTCGTATACTCTGATAGGTGGAAGTATTACGTCTGTTAGATGAGCTTGGTCAATTTTTTCCCAGCGATGTCGTAAGTGAGTACTTTTGGGAAAAAAGTGATTATCAAAGTCTTTGTATCTGCCTTCACTTCCTGCAATTAAATCGATGGGAACAACTTGCATTCCTTTGTAAATTTCATTTTGAGGCTTTAACATTTTTTTGATTTCAGAAAAAGACAGTAATTTTGATTCATCAGGATTTAGAAAATGTTGAATTTCATTAACTAAGGCTTTATTTCTTGCTTTATTAAAATCTTCTTCTGATATTTTTTGTATATAATCTTGCATTAATTCTCCTGTTTATCATCTAAGTGAACAATATAGTGTTCAAAAGCATTGATAATTGTTGTTTTGTGATAATTTGCAATTCTTTTTTCTTGTAAGTCATAAAGATGAATATGACCATGAATCATATATTTAGGTTTGAACCAACGTAAAAACCAAAGATAACATTTGAATCCTTTATGGCAGGGATCAGGTTTATCATTTATTCCTAAAGGTGGAGCATGTGTTAAAAAAATATCTAAGTATCTGCCATAAAAAATTTTATTAAATAATAGTTTTGGTACAAGTTTTAGCAACATAAAAAACATTTGTGAGTTGGAAAATTGACTTTTTCCGTAATTATAAAGCATAGAGCCTGAAGCTCCTGCAATAATAAATTTTTTACTAGAAAAAACTTTGAACCCTACGTATGCTGCTCCATGGGAATGTGTACTTAATGGTGTTGTAGGCTTTCCGTATTCAGGATTTGGATTATGATGAAATAAATCATATTCTTTAAGGTTGTGATTACCAAAAACAAAGTAGGCTGGCTTATTTAGACTTGAAACAACAAAGTCTATATATTCCATGGGTAAGTCCCCTGCTGATAATATATAGTCAACATCTCCAAAGCGTTCTTTTATTTCGCTGTTGTAAACAACTGGGTCTATTTGATCACAGATACATAATATTTTCATATATTTATCTAAATATTTGCGTTTTCTAATAGTTTTTCAAGTTTTTCTTTTGGGATTAACTCAAAAGGTCTGTTTTCTGCAAAAGAATAAGCTGTTCTTGTGAATCCAGAACTTGTACAAACTATACACTTGAAATAGTTTTGAGATTTCATTTCTTCTAAAGATTTTCTTAGAATTGTATCTTCAATTAAATCTGATTCTCTAAAAAATAGCATTAAAAAAACTTGTTGTCTTACATTCATCCAACTGTCTTGTTTTGCTATTGTAGCAACCATTTTACAACCAAATTTTGTTGGAGTTATATTTCTTGCTCCTAGATTATAAGCAGTTAATGCAACTTTTTTACAAATTTCCATAAATTGTTCGTTGCTTGAAGTTAGGTATTCTTTCATGTGGTCGTTTGTTTGGATATCTTTATATTCTGCAAGTTTTGCTCCAACATCCTTAAATGAACGATTTACAGAATAAATTTTTTCCCATTGCTCAATGGCCTGGTCAATTTTTCGTGATTTTTCGTAACATGAAGCTAAAAAATATCTAGCGTATAATGTTTCTTGTGATGATTCATTTTTTGATGCTCTAACGGCTCTGTCATATTCATTAATTGCTTTTTCTAAATTATTTGCTTCTAAATAACAAGAACCTCTTTCAATAAGAGATCGCTGTTTAAATTCTGGGTCTCTTAAAGATTTTTCAAAAGCATTTACAGCACCTGCAAAATCTTTGCTTTCTTTAAGAATTTTACCTAAGTAGTAGTAAGACGAAAAAGTTTCTGGACTAAGTCTTATGGCATAATCAATTTCCTTTTTTGCTTCTCCATATTGTTTTCCTTTGAAAAGTAGAAGTCCTAGTGCGGCATGAGCTTTTACGTGTCTTTTATTTAATTGAATTGTTTTTTGATATGCAGATAATGCCTGATCTGATTTGTTTCTTTGTTCAAAAATTTTTCCTGCATTGTAAAAATTTTCTGCATTATTTGGTTCTAGCTTAGTAAGTAGCAAATATTCTTTCAAAGCTTCTTCAGGTTGATTAAACTTAAAGTATAACTGAGCGATTTGTTTTCTAAATTCAATTTCGCTAAAAAATTGGTCAAAGATTGCAGTTTGGTTTACGGTTTTAAATTCCATAAGGGCAAGTTCGGGTTTATTGTCAGCAAGATATGCTTTCCCTAAATAATAATGAGCCTTGAAGTCTCTAGGATCTTTTGTTATCATTGCTTTTGCCTGTTTTATGGCAGAGGAATATTTTCCTTGTTTTATGAGTTTTTGTATTCCTTCAATCTTTCTTGGAGCAGCAAAATTTTTTACTATAAAGAATAATAAAAAACCTATGAGAACAACTAAAACTAGTATAAAAAATACTTGAACCATCTAGGAAAATCCTCCGATAATATTTTTAACCAATTGGTATTTTATTTGTTTATATTATGACATATTTTTTAGGGAGAATCAAAGGGTGAAAAAACTAAACAGACATAAGAAACAATATTTTATTCTGATTTTATTTCTTTTTGTCATATTCTATGCATTTCCAGACGCATTTTCAGAAGGTGAAAAACTTTTTAAGGCAAATAAACCAGAACAAGCTATACCTTTTTTTGAACAAGCTATTCTTTCTGAAACTGTTTCTCCTAGTGTATACAATTTTTTAGGTCTATCCTATTATCAAGTAGGTAAGTATCAGCAATCTTTAGATTCTTTTATAAAAGGAACTTCTAAGGACGGAACTAATAAACGTATTCTCTATTATAACGCAGGTAACACTGCATTTGCAATGGGTAATTATTCATTAGCAGATCAATATTTTTCAATAGCTTATGCTGCGGATAATAATTTTTCTTCAGCTTTGTTAAATCGAGCCAATACAAAGATGAAATTGGATAAACTTCAAGAAGCAAGTGATGATTACACTCAGTATCTTGTTATTGAGCCAAATTCTGAACAACGTCCATCAATCGAAAAAATGATTGCTTTAATTGCAGGTGAATTAAAACTTAGAGAAGAAGAAAAAATTGCAAGAGAGCAAGAAGAACTTCGTTTAAAAGAAGAACAAGCAAGAATTGCTGCTGAAATGGAAAAATTACGAATCGAACAAGAAAAACAAGCTGCTATTGAAGCTGAACGCCGAAAAAAATTACTGGAAGATATTGCAGCCTCTCTACAGAGTGCTGATTCTACAAATATGTCTGCTGGAACAGACGGAGTTATGGAGTACGAATATGAGTCTGAATTGGATTAACCGAAGAAATTTATTAATTGCAGGAGGTGTGATTCTTGCAGTTATAGTTATTTTGTTAATTATTTTGCTTCCAAAAAGTTGTGGAGGTTCCTCTTCTACAGAAAGAGATAATACTTTAAAACTTGTTCAACGCTACATTGAAAAAGGTGAGTATGACAGAGCAATGGATTTGTTAGATGGATTATTGATAAAAAATGCAGATGATCCAGTTGCTCTTGCTATGATGGACGAAATTATTGCTTTAAAAGCTGGTGCAAAACTTTCTGATTTTCCACGATATTCTCAATCTATTTCGGTTGATACAGAAGAATTAGAACGTGCCTTAGGTAGAATGAACGAAGAACTTGCTAAAAATTCTGCTGCTGTAGAACAAGCGTTAAAAAATCAAAATGCACAAGCTCAGCAAATTGCAAACGCTGCTCGGCAACAAGAAGAGGCTGCTCGTCAACAGGCTGAAATTGCCCGACAACAAGCAGAAAAAGCAAAACGAGATGCCGAAGCTCAAGAAGAAGCTAAACGCCAAAAAGAACTACAAGCACAAGAAGAAGCAAAACGAAAAGCTCGAGAAGAAGAACTTGCTAGAAAAAATAAGGAACTACAAGAACTTCTTTCTAAAATAAATGATGAAATTTCTATCGGAAAAGCAAAACTTGGAATGGGGCAAATTGATGATGCCTTAGCACATTTTGAAAAAGCTAGTTCAATGTTGCCTTCCGAAGAAAAAAAACTTAGTGCAGATAAATTATCCGAAGTTGCATCTGCTTTATACGATGCCTCTGTAAATCAAACTTCACCTGACGTGAAAAAAGATTTACGCACACAAGCAATTTCTTACGCTGATAGAGCAATTTCTCGAGATTCAGAGCAGGCACCATCACATTACATTCTCGGAAAAACTTTCTCTGAAGACAGAAATTACGAAAAAGCAATAAATGAACTTACAAAAGCTGCTCAAATTGATGGATTAAACTATTTGTATTTTTACGAACTAGGAAAAGTTCAATATTCTTTGAAAAAATTCAGCGAGGCTCGTTCTTCTTTTGAAACTGCTTGTAAATTAAATCCACAATTTTCTCAAGGATTTTTTAATTTAGGTTTAACATTAAAAACTCTTGGTCGCCAAGATGAAGCTTTAAACGCTTTCAAAAAAGCAACCAATGTAAATTCATCTTATGACAGAGCTTATCTTGAAATTGCTCGTCTTTTATCAAGAAAAAATGATGTAACAGGTGCTATCAATGCTTATGAGAATGTTTTAAAAATCGATGGTGCAAATATCATGGCATTGCGAGAAGTTGCTAATCTTTATGCTTTACAGGGAAGTTATTCTATAGCAGAAAGCACTTTCAAAAAAGCACTTTCTTTTAGACCAGAAGATCCAATTACAAACTACAATCTTTCTACTGTTCTTTACAGTCAAGAAAAATATGATGACGCTTTAACCTACGGAAAAAAAGCTTGGGATTTAGATACTTCAAATGTAACTTTCAAATACAATTATGCTTTGATTTTAGAAAGTTCAGGAAATTTAGATTCTGCTATTCAACTTTATTCTGAAATTTTGAATCAAGACCCAACTCACGTAAAAACAAATATCAATCTTGGAAAAATTTTCTTAGATATGGGAGATTCAGATTCTGCCCTTGCTTGTTTAAAACGAGCTGCCGAAAAAGACCCAACTAGTTTTGAAGCTGTAAACAATCTTGCTGGAGCATATCTTGCAAAAAATGATTTTGATAATGCAGTTGTATATTTTACAAAAGCTGTAACTATCGAACCAAAAAATTTAACTGCAAAATTGAATCTTGCAAAAGCTTATGCAAGTGCGGGGCAATATGATTCTGCTAAAACTTCTTTTATAGAAATTTTGCAAAAAGATAAAGAAAATTGGGAATCCTATCTTGAACTTGCAAAAGTTTGCATTGCTCTTAAAGAAACTGAAAAAGCCGAAGGTTATCTTGTAACTTTACAAGAAAAAAATCCAACCTATAGAGCAAGTGAAGTTGCTAGTTTACTTCAAAGTATAAAATAAAAAAAAGCGTTGGCGTAGAAAATTCTAAGTCAACGCTTTTTTTTTAAGTTCTACGGACTCTTTGGTAAAGTTCTTCTTGTGTAAGAATAAACCAAATTGGTCGTCCGTGAGGGCAGTGTGGATCTTCTAGTGCAAAAGTTTTTTGTATTATATCTTTTGCTGTAAATTCATCTATGTAAGTTCCTTCCTTGATGGCAGCCTTACAAGCACAAGTTGCTAAGAAATTTCGCATAAAATCCTTTGGAGATTGTTGCTTTTCAAAAATTGATTCCCAAAGAGTTTCTTTTGTCCCTTGCCACTTTATAGGAATTGTTGTTATTTTCCATTTATTTGAATTTTCAGTTTTTTCTAATGTAAATCCTGCTTTTATCAATTCATCTTGAATTCCTTGTAAATATTTACTTTGACTTTCTGATTCAACTTCAAATTCGTATGGAAAAAGAAGTTGTTGTTTTTCGCCAGAAGTTTTTAAAAATTCTTCAAATAAGATTCTTTCGTGGGCGGCGTGTTGGTCAATTACATAAATTTTTTCATCTTTTTCAACAAAAAGAAAAACATTAAATGCACTTCCTAAATATTTAAATTCGGGAGAATTTTGTTTTTCGTATGAAGAAGTTTTATTTTCATTTATAAATGAAGAAATTTCATTTTCTGTAAAAGATTCTTCTTCCGAATAAATTGAATTTTTTGCTTCTTGATAAATTTTATTTGCAAATTCTAGATTTTCTTTTGAAGTTGAATTTTTGGTTGTAAACGAAGAATATCCAGAAAAGTCAGGATAGTTTTTTTGTGAACTATAATTTTTTGTTTGTGAAGAAGAAGGTTCTTGGGTGATTTTTGTAAAATGTGATTTTGATTCAAAATTGTCGTATTCAAAAGATGGTTGAAATTCATTTGTTTCAAACATTGCTTTTTTGTTGCTTTGTAAAAAAATGTTTTTTAATGAACTACTTACAGAATGATGAATCTGAGATAAATCTTTGAATTTTGCTTCTTTTTTTGCAGGATGGATGTTAAAATCCACAAGTTTTGAATCAATATTTAAAAATAAACATGCTATAGGATGAGTTCCGTTTGGAAAACTTCCTTCAACACCGTATTCTATGGCTTGTACAAGTGAATATTCTGTAATTTTTCTGCCATTTACAAAAATGTGAATATTTTTTTTGTCGCTTCGGTAGATTGAAGAATCTCCCACAATAAGTTTGTAGTTCCATTCGTTATTTACATTATCTTTGCCTTCAATTTCAAAAAATAATTTTTCACTTACTTTTAATTCTAAGGCTTGAATACATCGCTGAATATAACTTGAAGTTGCACTTAAATCTAATTTTAAATTTCCATCACTTATAAATTTAAAACTTATCTGCGGATTTGGAAGTGATTTTTCAATAAATGTTTGCTTACATAAATTCCCTTCGGAACTAGGGCGTTTTAAAAATATTCTTCTTGCTGGAATGTTTTCAAATAAAGATTGAGTTTGAACAATCGTACCTTTTTCTAAAACAGCAGGATTTATAATATGCTCGTCTGTTAATTGTGCTTCTAAATGGTAGGCAGGATTATTTTCTCTGCGAGTTGTTATTTCAAGACGGCTAACAGCAGCGATAGAAGCTAAGGCTTCACCTCTAAAACCAAGTGTGTTAAGTGAAAGTAAATCACTTTCAGAAGTAATTTTACTTGTGGCATGTGGTTTTGCACAGGCAATTAAGTCCTCTTTTGTCATTCCAAAGCCGTCATCAGTAATTCTGATTTTATCAATTCCACCACCTGAAATTTCTACTGTAATTGATTTTGCTCCAGAGTCGATTGCGTTATCTAAAAGTTCTCTTACGATAGCGTTAGGTCTATCGATAACTTCTCCTGCTGCAATTTTTCTTGCAACTTCAGCACTTAATTGTTTTACTGGCCGATATGTTTTTTTTTCTTCCATAACTGAGATTTGCTACCTAAAAATAAAGTTTAATTATTTAAATTAATCTTCTAAATCTGAAAATAAATCTAGTTCAGGTTTAGTTTTTGTTTCTGTACTTGGTTGATTCATTAAAATTTGTATTTTGCTTTCAATTTTTGAAAGTTCTTTTTCCATTCCTTTGGCAAGTTTTATTCCTTGCTCAAAAATATTTAAAGCTTCTTCTAAAGGTAAATTATTATTTTTAATTTGTTCACTTAAATTTTCTAGTGTTTCAAGTTTTTTTTCAAAATTATCCATTTTGTTCCTCCAAAGATTCTACATTTGCAAAAATTTTACCTTTTGCTGGATTTATTATTATTTTACTATCAGGTTTTACTTGATTTGCATTTTTTACGATATTTCCTTTTTCATCAAAAACAAGGGAATAACCTCTTTCTAAAATAGTTTTTGGGCTTATTTGTTCCAAAGTATTTGTTGCAATTTTTAGTTGTTGTTTTCTTTGTGTTAATAAGTCATTCATTGACAAAATTAAACTATCTTTTGCATCTTCAAAGCGTTGAAGTAATGGTTGTTCGATGCTTCTAAATCTAAGTTCTAAGTTTTCTGGTGAAAAACTTTTTACTAGAATTTTGTAATTATCAATTTTTGTAGAAATTCCTCTAATTAACTCATTGGAACTTCTTTCAATTGTTTCTTTTACTTCAGAAAGTAATGGAACTGCTAATTCTGCGGCGGCTGAAGGAGTAGGAGCTCTTACATCTGCTGCAAAATCTGACAAGGCCCAGTCTATTTCGTGTCCAACTGCCGAAATTACAGGTATTTCTGAGGCAGCAACTGCTCTAACAACTTCTTCCTCCGAAAAGGGAAGTAAATCTTCTAAAGAACCACCACCGCGACCAACTATTAACACATCTGCTAGGTTAAATTCATTTGCAGTTTTAATTTGTTGTGCAATAAAAGGTGCTGCGTCATTTCCTTGTACAGGACAAGGTAAAACAATTACAGAAACTAATTTATTTCTTCTTTTGACTATTTGTAAAATATCTCTTAAAGCAGCTCCGGTTGGACTTGTTACAACTCCAATTTTAAGAGGGAAAAAAGGCAAAGATTTTTTGTTTTCACTATCAAAAAGTCCTTCCATTGCAAGCCGTTTTTTTCGTTCTTCAAGAAGTTGTAAAATATTTCCTGTTCCAAGTTCTTCCATGGAATTTACGATTATTTGATAAGAACCTCTTTGAGCATAAACTGACAAACTTCCTGTAACTTTTACTTTCATTCCATCTTGTGGTGTAAAAGTTAAACTTTTTGAGCGAGTTTTAAACATTACAGCGGAAATTGCAGCTTTATCATCTTTTAGCGTAAAGTATATATGACCAGTACTTGAAGGTCTGTAGTTAGAAATTTCCCCTTCGATTGTTAAATCAGGAAAGGAGGATTCTAAAAATTCTTTTATCAAATCAGTTAACTGAGAAACTGTCATGTTTAGAATTATATCACATTAAGAATTTAAAATGTAGTATCATTGTTGTTTAGTGTTAAATTTTTTTTCCGATAATTAGATTATGAAGAATTTAGTCGTTTTATTTTCAGATTCAAAACTAGAATATTCTGATAAAGAATTATTTAGAAACACTTCTTGTAAAGAATTTGTGTTACAGTGGGCTTTTTCTGTAAAAGATTTTGCTTTTTTATCAATTTATGTTTCTTCGGAAGAAGATAAAAAAACATTTTTAGATTTGATAGAAAAAATTGATTGTCATAAAAAAAATTCTGTAAATATCATTGTTAAAGATGAATGGAAAGTTGCAGATTTAATGAATCAAATAAAAATCGATTCAGCTAATTTTGATAATATAGTTTTTGGTTGGGCAGATTCTCCATTTTACAACACTGAACTTACAAATAAACTTTTAGATTTACATTCAGAAAGCATGGCTGAATATTGTTTTGCAGATGGATATCCTGCTGGTCTTGGCCCTGAAATTTTACATCCTGGAACAGTTAATATTTTAGATTCTCTTTGCAATTTAGAAAATTCTTCTGATAATTCAGTTTTAAAATCTGTAATTGTAGGAAAACAACCTGTAAAAAAAGATTCAATTTTTGAATTAATTAAAACCGATATAAATTCTTTTGAAATTGAAACAATTTTATCTGATGAAGATTTTAGAGAAAATCGTTTTGAATTTTATTGTAATTCAAAAAATAATTTTACATTGTGTAAGAATTTTGCAAAATTGTTTTTTGAAGATAAAACTTACTTTTACGATTACGATATCGAAACAATTTGTTCAGAATCTCAAAATAATGTGGAATTATTACAAGTTTTACCTACTTTCTATAACATTCAAATTGCAAGTAAATGTAAATCAACTTGTAGTTATTGTCCTTATCCAAAATGTTATAGTCAAAAATATTCAGTTTTACCTTGCGAATCTTCTGATTTTATGAGTTATGAAAATTTTTCAACTTTGATAGATAAAATTGCAGAATTTTCTGGGGAAGCAGTAATCAGTTTATCTTTGTGGGGTGAATCAACTTTACATCCTCAGTTAGATTTATTTATTGAAAAAATTTTGTCTTATTCTGGACTTTCAGTTTTAATTGAATTATCAGAATTAAATATGTCTGATGAAAAACTTAATAAAATTTCACAAATTGTAAAAAATTCAGAAGCAAGAACAAATGGAAAAGAAAAAATCTATTGGATTGTTTCAGTGGATGCTGCAAATCAAGAAGTTTATGAAAAAATTCATGGAAAAAATTCTAGTTTTGAACAATCTTGTTCGGCTGTTCTAAAATTATCTTCTTTGTTTGAAAATTGCGTTTATCCTCAATTTATGCGATTAAAAGAAAATGAAGAATCTCTTGAAACTTTTTATCGTTTTTGGAAAGAAGAAAATGATGAAAAACTAATTATTCAAAAATACGATTGGTTTGCTGGTTTCTTAGAAGATAAAAAAACAGCAGATTTAACTCCAATTACAAGAAATCCTTGCTGGCATTTAAGACGTGATTTTGTAATTTTGTTAAATGGCGATGTTACCATCTGTCGAGAAGAATTGTTAAATTCAAGTCAAGGAAATGTTTTTTTTGAAAGTTTAGAAAATATTTGGCAAAAAAGAAAAACCTTTTTAGAAGATTTTGTAAAAGGAAACTATAATCAACTTTGTGAGAAATGTGATGAATTCTATACCTTTAACTTTTGATGAACAATTAACAAATTGTACAATTCTCGGTGGAACTGAACAACCAAAGAATATAAAATATCCAATTTCTGTTTTGTTATTGGGAAGAAATTCAGGAAATTTCAAAGAACAGAGTTTGAATGTTTTAGTAAATTCGGGTTTTGAAAATATAATTACTATCGAAAATCCAAAAGATAATTTTAGGCTAGAAAGCATTGTAAAAAAATTTCCTCAAGTAAAATTTGTTGTTCCTAGCGAAAAACTTTCTATCGGTGGCATGATAAATTTGGGAATGTCCGAATGTAGAAGTGAATTTCTTTTAGTCATTTGGGACGATTTAATAATAAAAAATCAAATTTTTAATGATTTGCTTTTTAATAAAATTTTAGCAACTAATTGTGCTTGTTTTTGTCCTGTATTTACAAATTCAATTTTACAAAATATACCTGTCCAAATGAAACCAAAAATTGAAAAAGGAATTTTTGAAATTGAACCTTCTCAAGTTTTGTATGACAATACTCCCACTTTATTTCCTTACGATTTTGTTGGTGTGTATAATAAGCAAAAATTTGTAAATCTAGGTGGATTTGATATTAGCATAAAATCTACTTACTGGCAAAATTTGGATTTTTCAATTAGAACTTGGCTTTGGGGTGAAAAAATAATAACTTCTCCAATTTTTAGATTTGCATACGAAATTTCTGAACCGATTTTGGATTCAACAGTTGATAATAGCTATTTTAGATTTTACCTAAAAAACATTGCTCCTGTTTACAAAGTAAATTATGGATATATTCCAATAAGTTATTTTTTTCAATTTCATAGAAGGTCAGCTTTGTCATTTTCAAATGCTTTAAAGGAGTTTAAAATAGTTAGAAAATGGGTTGCCAAAAATGCATTTCACTTTAAATTAGACATAAAAACTCTTACACAAAAATGGGATGAAAAATGAAAAAAGCCGTTGTTGTTCAATGTAGACTAGGTTCTACAAGGTTAAAAAATAAAGCATTAAAATTAATCGATAATAAAACAATTTTAGAATATGTTTTAAACTCAATGAAAAAAGTTGATGCTTCTATTTATTATGTTGTAACTGATTTTTATTCCCTAGAAAAACTAAAACCAATCGTAGATAAGTGTGGTTGGAATATTTTTGCAGGTAGCGAATTTGATGTTCTTGACAGATTTTGTTCATTTTTACGATTTATAGAAAATACAGATATTCATAATTTTCCACAAATTATTATTAGGGCAACAGCAGATAATCCTTTTTTGTTTTATGATGCAGCTGAAAAAATGATTGAAAGTTATGAACAAAAATTAAAAACTGGATTATCAACAAATCCAAACTTTAAAATTGATTATTTTACTTGGACAGGATTACCTCATGGAAGTGGAGTAGAAATTTTAAGCACTTTATCACTATTAGAATCTATAAATTATACTTCTGATCCATACGACCATGAACATGTAGGTCCTGCTTTGTATAATCATAAAGATAGATATAACTGCGTTTTTGAACCTGCTCCAGAAAAATGGAATCATCCTAAATTAAGAACAACCGTTGATACGATAAATGATTTTTATAGAGCAAAAACAATAGTAAATTACATCAAAAATAAAGAATGCAAACAAATACTTGAAAATCCTATAGATTCTCAAACAGTAATAGATGCTTGTAATTCTGATGCTGTAAAAACTCCTTTGCTTTTTGTTCCAAATGTTGATGGCAAACATGGTTCTGGTCACTTAAAAAGAGTTTTAGATTTAGCTTCTGTACTTTGTGCTGACATATATATTCCTCCAAAGAAAAACTCAAAAACAACTGTGTTAGATAAGATTATCGAAAAATATATTTTACAAGGATTAATCTATAAAGACCAAATTTTATCAGAAGAAATTCCTAAGGATTTTTACTCTTCAATTATTCTTGACAACTTTTGTACATCTCAAAAAGAAATTGATTATTTTTCACAATATGCAAAAGTTCTTAGCATCGATGAGGGTAGTAATTCCAAAATTCTTGAAAAAATTTCTTATTCTGTGAACGTTATACCATCTTTGATAAAAGATGAAAATATTAATCTTAAAAATTTTGATTTAATTCCTTTGCCAAAAAATCAAAAGGATTATCCTGCAAAATTAATTAAAGATATAAAAAAAGTTATTATTGCCTTTGGAGGAACTGATAAATCCTTTGTTTCAATAAATATTGCTTCAAAATTAGAAAACATTTTTTTATCAGAAAAAAATGAAGATTTTGAAATTACAATCGTAACAAATAACAAGCAAATTTTAGAAGATGAATATTCACCAAGAATTGTTCCTAAAAATTCCATTGAAAATCTACGTGAAAAAATTTACGAATACGATTTAGTAATAACTCATTATGGATTTACCGCTTTTGAAGCAATTTCGTCAAATTGTTTAGTTTTAACTTTATCACCAACAAAATTACATAAAAAACTTTCTAAAAAAATGGGTTTTACAAATATTCATAAAGGTGTAAGTGAAGATAAATTGAAAAAAGAACTTAAAAACCTTTTTGAAAAAGAAGATTCTGATTTTATAGTAAATTTGAAAAAAAATAATCTTAACAAAATTGATTCTCAAAAAGAATTTTCTTCTCTAGCTAGAACTTTATCAGAAAAAGAAATAAAACTTTGTCCTGTATGTAATTCAAAAAGTATTTATTTAGACAAAATTATCAGTAGGGATAAGATAAAGACAATTCGCAGATGTAAAATATGTAATTTAGATTATATCAGTTTTGAAAATGCGCCAAAAACACAATATAATGCAGATTATTTTGGACAAGAATATAAAAATCAATATGGAAAAACTTATCTAGAAGATTTTAATTCAATTAAAAATTCTTGTTTACGTAGGCATAAAATTATTGATTTAATTTTTACAAAAAAAATAGCAAATAAAGAATCTCGTAATGGAAAAGTTTTAGATATCGGTTGTGCTTATGGACCATATTTAAGTGCCGCAAAAGAATTTAATTGGATTCCTTATGGAATTGAACCTTCATCTGATGCTGTGGATTATGTAAAAAATAAATTGAATTATAACGCAATTTGTTCAAAATTTCCTGTAGAAAATTTACCAATTGATTATAGCAATTTTGATGCCATTACAATGTGGTATGTAATCGAACATTTTGAAAACTTAGATGAAGTATTAAAATCTGTATACATGATGTTAAATTCAAAAGGAATTTTTGCTTTTTCAACTCCATCAAACAGGGGAATTTCTGGAAAATATAACCAAGTTGATTTTTACAAAAATAGTCCATCTGATCATTTTTCAATTTGGAATCCTAAAACTGCAAAAAAAATCTTAAAAAAATATGGATTTAAAACTGTAAAAATTGTTTCTACAGGGATTCATCCTGAACGCTTTCCATTTATAAAAAAACATGGTATAAAAAAAGAACAATTTTTATATAAATTTTTTGAATTTTACGCAAAATTATTTTCTTTAGGTGATACATTTGAAATCTATACAACTAAAAAATAAAAATATTTTAATTTTAGGAGCTTCTCTTTTACAAAAACCTGCAATTCAAAGTGCAAAAGAACTTGGTTGTAAAGTTTTTGTAGTTGATGGAAATCCTAATGCTTTATGTGTTTCTCTTGCTGATGTTTTTGAATGTATAGATTTAAAAGATGAACAAGGTCTTTTATCTTATGCAAAAAAAATTCATAATTCTGAAGGTTTGCATGGAGTTTTTACCGCTGGTACAGATTTTTCAAAATCAGTGGCTTTTGTTACTGAAAACCTTAATTTAAATGGACATTCTTATCAAGCTGCAAAAAATGCAAGTGACAAAGCTCTAATGAGACAATGTTTTAAGAATTTTAAAGTTAGTTCTCCTAAATTTACAGTTTTAACTGAAAAAGATTTATCAAAAATTCAATCTAATCCAAAAGAATTTTTATCATCATTAGAATTTGATTTAAAAAATCCCTTAGTTGTAAAACCCTGTGATAATATGGGTGCTAGAGGTTGTAAAAAAATTGATAATTTTGAAGAAATAAATAATTTTGTTGAAGCTGTAAAAGATAGCATTAAAAATTCAAGAACAAAACGTGCAATTTTAGAAGAATTTATGGACGGAGATGAATTTTCTATTGACGCTTTAGTATTTGAAAATCAAATTATTATTACAGGTTTTGCTGATAGACATATTTTTTATCCTCCGTATTTTATTGAAATGGGGCACACAATGCCTACAAAATTGTCAAAAGAACAAATTCTTTCTGTTGTAACTGAATTTTGTAAAGGTGTAAAATCATTAGGATTAACTTGTGGTGCTGCAAAAGGTGATATAAAACTTACTACCAAAGGCGTAATGATTGGAGAAATCGCTGCTAGACTTTCTGGTGGATACATGTCAGGTTGGACTTTCCCATATTCTTCTGATATAAATTTAACAAAAAAAGGTATTTTGCTTGCATTAGGTGAAAATCCAAATTTTTCTGATGAGGAACTTGAAATATTAACAGAATTATCAATAAATTCAGAAAAAATACTTGTAAAAATGTGTAAAACTCCTAAGGTTTGTGCAGAAAGAGCATGGATTTCAATTCCTGGAAAAATTTCAAAGATTTATGGAATTAATTCTGATATAAAAAACAAGAATTCGTATTTAAAAGATATTTTTATCAGAAGTAAAGAAGGCGATGAAGTAAAATTTCCTACAAACAATGTAGAAAAGTGCGGAAATGTAATTACTTTATCAGAAAATCGCGAAAAATCAATTTTAGAAGCTGAAAAAATCATTAGTTCTATCGTTTTGCGCCTTGAACCAAACAATGAAGAAACAACTAAATTTTTGGAACAAGATTTAGATACAAAGTTTCCTCCTTCGGCTTTTAAAACTAAGTTAGATTTAGAAAATTTTGAACAGATTGCAATGGAAATAGAAACCTCATCCTTAAGAGATTGGAATTATCGTACGATAAAAGAAACGATAAAACTTTTTACTGAAATTTCAAACTGTGATTTTTTTATTTCAAATGAAAAATTTTGGCATTATCTGTTAAGAGGTGGAATACAAGGTGCTTTGTATTATTTTGACAGTTTTCATGATGATAGAGTAGAGTAGGCAAAATGAAGCGCAAGATTATTTTATTTTCAACAATTTTATTATTTTTTAATTTTTTTCTCTTTGCAAATGATGAATATATTTCTGTTCAAGAAGCCTCTTCTCAACTTGGTGCAAATTTATTTTGGGACCCAATGACTAAATCTGGCATTTTAGAAAAAGATGGAAATTCTCTTGCCTTTGCACTTAATCAAGAAATTGCAATTTCAAATTTCAAAGATTTTTCTGTTACAAATGCTCCTTATATGAAAGATGATATTGTATATATTCACAAAGATTTACTTGAAAAAGCAAAAGAATTATTTTCAAAACCATTGTTAGATACAAATTTTAAAATTGGTGCAATTCTTATTGATCCTGGTCATGGTGGAAAAGATCCAGGAACTATCGGAACAATAACTAAAAACGGCAAAAAAACATCACTAAATGAAAAAGATATTGTTTTAAATGTGGCTTTGGAACTAAATAATCTTTTAAAATCAAAATATCCTGACAAAAAAATTATGATGACTCGTTCAACTGATGTATTTTTAACTTTGGAACAACGTGTTGATATTGCAAATTCCGTAAAACTTGCTGAAAATGAAGCAATTGTGTATGTTTCAATTCATGCAAATTCAGCTTTTGATAAAAAAGCAAAAGGATTTGAAACTTGGTATTTAAGTCCAGGATACAGAAGAAATATTTTAAAAGAAAGTGATGTTGATGCAGAAATTTTACCAATTTTGAATTCTATGTTGGAAGAAGAATTTACAACAGAAAGTATTTTAATTGCAAAATTTATTGACGATGGCTTAAAAAAACAGGTTGGTGATTTAACAAAAAGCAGAGGCCTAAAAGAAGAAGAATGGTTTGTTGTAAGGAATGCAAATATGCCAAGTGTTTTAGTTGAAGTAGGTTTTGTTTCTAATCCAGAAGAAGCATTATTATTATCTGATAGAAACTACTTGCGTAAAATTGCTTTAGGGATATATAATGGAGTGAGTTCTTTTGTTACTCATTTTGAACATTCTAGAGGATTTACAATTTCACAATGATAAATTTAAATATTTCAGATACTTTAAAAAAAATTACAAAAGTAAATTTATCGACAAAAATATTATTTTTAAGCTTGTTGATAGTGTTTATTTTTTCAATTGTTATGTTTTTTGTTCAAGGATATTCTCATAGAAGAGTTTATCTTTTTGAAAGTTTAGATAAGCCTGGTTTATATGCAGAAAATAGGTATTATCCAAATATTCCTTATTTAGATGATATTGAACTTTTTGTTTCTGAGCTTTTGTTAGGTCCAATAGGGGAGCGATATAAACATGTTTTTGCACCTGGAACTAAATTAAAATCTTGTTTTTTACAAGATAATGTGCTTTACATTGATTTTTCTTCTGAGGCACTTTTTCCAAACGAAAAAGTATCTGAAGTTAGGGAAGGAGCTGAAATTTTTAAGAAAAATATTTTTAGAAATTTCAGAAAAATAGATAAAATAAACATATACATCGAGGGTAGAAAAATATTTGATAATGTTGAAAATTTGTTAAACAGTTAAAAAAAAGCGTTGACAAATTTCGTAACATTGATATACTTGTATATACAGGGCTACATAACGTGTATAAAAGGAGCTTTGAATGAAAAGAACTTTCATTTTAGTAGTAATGGCGTTCCTCCTTGTTGGATCATTAGCATTTGCAGATGAAGCAGTACTTATCGACTTCACTTTAATGGAGCCAGATATTGTTGCTGATGAAAATGGTAATCCTACACAAAACGGAAGAACAGTAATGGATTTCAGTGTAACTGCTGGTGCAACATTCACTGACGAACAAAAAGGATTAATGAAAACTTCACTTGCAATGCCAAACTGGGAAGTTGTTCTTAATTCTTCAGCAAGAAATATTAATAGTTTGACAACATCAACTGTTATTCCTGCTCCAGTTCGTGATACAGCAAAAGTTCCGTTTGCTGGAAAAAATGTTATGGGAGTTAGAATTTTATTCCCTTCCTATGCTGTAAACTCAAATGCTCGTATTAAACCAGCTTTTGAAATTCCTGCATATGAACCAATGGCTACAGCTGATGAAAATGGTAATATTCAACCACAAACTGATGAAGAAAAAGCAAGTGGAAAAACACGCTTTGAAGATGGTTATGGTGTTGTAAAAAATGTTGGAACAGTAAAATCTGTTTCTGTAACAACAATGGGAATGAACTATCCTCACGGACTTTATGTTCTTCTTAAAGATAATGACAACATCGAAAGACGTTACTTCATGGGATATCTTGGATTTGATGGATGGAAAGAATTACAGTGGAATAACCCACAATACGTAACAGAAGTTAGAAATAGAGAATTGAGATTGATTCCTATTTATCCACGTGGAATTCCTTTTGTTAAATTTACAGGATTCCAAATCACACGTGATGCAATGCATGACGGAAATGATTTCATCGGATACTTTAAAGATGTAAAAGTTATTTATGACAAAGCAGTTCTTACATCAGAAAGAGATATTGCTGATGAAGATTTGTGGGGAATTATCGGTGCAAAAGAAGCAGCAAAACAAAATGCAGAAATGTCACGTTTTGGTGCACACCAAGTTGAAAGATTCCTAGAAAAACAGAAGATGGCAACTGAAGAAGCATTTACATCTTCTCTTACTGACGATGTTGAAACAGTAGAATAATTTAACTAGTTAGTATAGTTTGAAAAGGCTGTTCTTTATGGATTCATAGAGAATGGCCTTTTTTATTTGCTAAATTTAACTTTTAATGTTAGAATATTAATGATGAATTCTGAATTAATTATACCTAATAAGGAACAATTACAAATTGCCTATGATTCTTATAAACCAGTTCTAACGGCAATCCTTTTTAGTGTAGAACAAAAACTTAAAAAAAATCTTTTACTTGCCTCAATGCCAACTTTTAAAACACGAATAAAGGATTTTAATAGTTATTATAAAAAATTATTGCGGGTTAGACCAAAATCTTTAGGTATTCAAAATTTACCGCCTCTTACAGATTTGCTTGGTATTCGTGTTATTTGTGCGTTTTTGGAGGATTTAAAAACTGTAGAAGAACAAATTTCAAAAATATTTAATGTAATTGAAATTGAGCGAAAAGGTGCAGATAGAACTTTTAGTGAATTTGGTTATGAATCAATACATTTTTTAGTAGAAATTCCAGAAGAGTTTAAAGCAAATGAAGATACTATACCTGACGGCTTAGTTTGTGAAATTCAAGTTAGAACAATTTTACAAGACGCTTGGGCAGAAGTAGAACATGAACTTGTATACAAATCAGAATTTTCGCCTTTTGATTTACCATTAAGAAGGAAATTGGCATCATTAAATGCTAGTTTAAGTTTATCTGATATTGTCTTTCAAGAAATTAGAGATTATCAAAATAAATTGAACAAAGAATTAGATTGTCGTAGAGAGAGTTTTTATGACCAAGCAGATAGTATTTCACGAGGAACAATTTTAGAAAAAAATTCAACAGTTGATGAAATAGAAAGGAGTCCAACAGATCAAGCATCTCCTTATATTCGTGGTACAATTGATGATTTAATTTTGGAAGCAATACATGCACATAATACTGGAAATCTTGAAAAAGCTATTGAAATTTATACTAGAATTATTGAAGCAAAACCATCTCCAAATAACATTGTTCTTTCTGTAATTTATAAGCATCGAGGAATGGCAAAATTTGCAATGAATTCTTTTGAACAGGCTTTGCAAGATTTTATTACTAGTTGTGATTATGATCCTACAAGTTTTAGATCATTTTACTATGTTGGAATTGTATACAGCGTTTTAGGACAAAATGATAAAGCCTTAGAATTTTTTGATAAATCTTTAGAATTAAATGAATTTCAGGCACATGTCTACTACAGAAAAGCCTTAGCAAATTATAATGATTCAAATTATACTTTGGCGTTAAATGATTTACGAAAAGGACTTTCTTTGGGATTAGATGATGAAGATTCGCAAAGACTGCATAAAAAAATTATGTCTAAATTAGAAATGAATATGTAAAATATTTGTATTATTTTTTTCAAAACTTATTGACATAAAATTCCTAATTTGATATAGTTTCAAATGTAAGGTTGATGTCTCCTTCGTCTAGTGGTTAGGACATCGGGTTTTCATCCCGACAACAGGGGTTCAATTCCCCTAGGAGATGCTAATTTTAGGCTTAATTCAGTTTTGGATTAAGCCTTTTTTTTTGGGGGGCAAATTATGAATGATAAAATCAAAAGTTTTTTTTCAACCACAGGGGCAAAGCCTTTTTTAATTGTATTATTGTTACTTTTGTTTTTAATTCCAATTAATTTTATAGATTCTTTGATGCATGATAGATTAAATTATCAAAAACAAGCTGTTAATTCTATTTTACAACCCTTAGGTGGAAATCTTGAAATACAAGGTATTGTTATTGCACTTCCTTTTAATGAAATTGTTGAAAAATTAGAAGGGGATAAAGTGATAAAGCAAGAAGTAAAAAATTATGTATTGCTAACTCCAGAAAATTTTGATATTTCTGGAAATGTTGAAACTAATTATTTAACAAGGGGAATTTATAAAGTTCCAGTTTTTAATGGTAGTTTTTCTTTTGAATGTAGTTTTGATCCTAATAATTTTTATACTGATATGTATTTTGACAAAAATTATATCTTAGAACAAGGTGTTGTTATTTTAGGTATTTCTAATAAAAAAAATTTAACAAAATTGCCAGAACTTCATTGTGAAAATTTATCCTTAAATCAATTATCTGTAGAACTTGAAAATGCCTCCCCATTTAAAAAATCAATTTACTATAAATTACCAAAAGAGTTTTTTACAAAAGAATTTTCTATAAAAGGTACAATGAACGTACAAGGTGGTGAATTAGTAAAACTTCAGCCTATAGCAACAAATAATACTTTTAAAATTTTTTCACCTTGGAAAAGTCCAAGTTTTTCAGGAGGATGGTTACCTATTCAAAGAAATATTTCAGAAAATGGATTTTCTGCCGAGTGGAATATTCCTGGTATGACAACTAACTTTCCAAAAACATGGATTTCTGATTCAATGCGCATGTCTGAATTTGTTCAAATTTCATTTATTACCCCAGTTGATTCTTATCAAAAAGCTTTTAGAAGTATAAAATATGCTTTATTATTTCTTTTAGTACCTTTTTTGGCAATTTTTATTTGCGAAATTTTTACTAAATTAAAAATTCATCCAGTTCAGTATTGTCTTTTAGGACTTGCTGATGTTTTATTTTATTTACTATTACTTTCATTTTCAGAGCATATTTCTTTTGGATTAAGTTATTTCTTGGCATCATTTGCTGTTACCTTAGCTACTTTTTTCTATGCTTCATCAATATTCAAAAAAATAAAATGGGGTTTTATGATAGGATGTGTTCAAATTGTTTCTTATATCTTACTTTTTGGAACTTTACAAGCAGAAGATTATGCTTTATTGATTGGTAGTGTTGGATTATTTGTAATTGTTGTTTTATTAATGATTTTAACAAGAAAAATAGATTGGTATGAAATAAATGATAGAATTAAATGATTCTTTTGAAAACGAATATGATGAAAATCACATTGAAATTCCTTTAGATACTGATAATTTAGTAAATTTGATTTCCACTGGTGGGGCGATGGATTGTCTCACTACAAATTTTGAACAAAGGGATGCTCAAATTGAATTATTAAAAAAAATTTGCCAATCCTTTAATGAAGATAAAATTGGTGTTTTTGAGGCAGGAACTGGAGTTGGAAAATCGTTTGCATATTTGATACCAGCAATAATCTGGGCTAAACAAAATAAAGAAAGAATTGTAATTTCTACAGGAACTATAAATTTACAACAACAAATTTTTGAAAAAGATATTCCTTTTGCACAAAAAATTACTGGAACAAAAATAAAATCATTACTTGTTAAAGGTCGCCAAAATTATGTTTGTCTACGTAGATTTAATGAAACTCTAAATGAAATTGATTTATTTACAGAAGAACAAGAAGAATTAGATAGTCTTCAAGAATGGTTAAAAGTTACAAAATCAGGTGATAAGTCAGATTTATCATTTTTACCAATTGAATCTTTGTGGCAAAAAATAAATTCAGAAACTGATGGATGTAGAGGTCAACATTGTCCATATAAAGATAAATGTTTTGTAATGAAGGTAAAAAAAGAGGCTGCCAGTGCACAACTTTTAGTTGTAAATCATCATTTACTTTTTGCTGATATTGAAATGAGACTTGCGAATGGTTATGAAAATCAAGCAGTTCTTCCTCCTTATAAAAAATTAATTTTTGACGAAGCTCACGGAATTGAAAACTCTGCAACAAGTTTTTTTTCTGATTGTTTTAATCGTTTTAGTTTGCAAAAACAACTTAGATTAATTTATCGTTCCAGAAAGGGAAATAAGGCTGGATTAATTTTTGCTTTAGAAACATTATCTACAGAAGAAAGTTGTTTAGGTGATTTAGTTAATCAAATTGCTTTGTTAGAAAGTCATTTAACTGAATTAGAAGATGGTACAGAAAAATTAATGAATAAAAATCTTTCTATAAGAATACATGATAATCCAAAATATGATTATTCTGAAGTATTTGATTCATTTAACCTTATTTCTGCTGATTTATTAGTAATTAACAGACTTATAGGCAATCTTTTAAATGGTATTTCTGATGAAGATAAAAAAGTTGATTCTGTTTGGGAAGCTACAACTGTTTTACATCGATTAGAATCTTTTGCTGCCTTTTGTGTTAATTTTATCCATTGGGACGAAAATCCTGATAAAGTTTTTTGGATAGATAAAGGCAAATACATAAATTACTATCAAACTCCACTAGATATGTCATCTTTGTTACATAAGGGAGTTTTTGAGCCTTTTTCAACTGTTGTCTGTACATCAGCAACTTTAGGAATTGCCTCTAATTTTAGTTTTTGGATGCGTAAAAATGGTGTTTTATTTGAAGATTCTAAACGGATTTTACAAGATTTTTTTGAGTCACCTTTCCCATATAATAAAAATGTTATGTTGGCAATCCCTGCTGATGGAAAAGGTGCAGATGAATTTAATTTTCAATCCTATGTTGAAGATGTTTTGCCTAGATTGATAAGAGCAAGTGAAGGAAGAGCATTGGTTTTATTTACTTCTTATGAATCCTTAAAAAGTTCTTATGATGCTTGTTTTTCAGGTTTATTACGAAGTGGAATAAATTTATATAAACAAGGTGATGATGATAGATTCCGTTTATTAGAAAAGTTCAAAAAGGATACCCATAGTGTATTATTTGGAACGTATTCTTTTTGGGAAGGAGTAGATGTTCCAGGAGATGCTCTTTCTCATGTAATTATTGTAAAATTACCTTTTGGTGTTCCATCAGATCCAGTTTTTGCTGCTCGTAGTGAAGCTATAACAAAACGGGGAGGAAGTTCCTTTATGGAATTAAGTGTTCCAGAAGCTGTTATTAAATTTAGACAAGGTTTTGGAAGGTTAATGAGAAAATCAACAGATAAAGGTATAGTAACTATTTTAGATAAAAGATTGGTAACAAAAAGATATGGTTCTATTTTTATAAATAGTATTCCCCACACAAAAGTTTGCTATGAAAGTATTTCTTTAATTTGCAGTAAAATTCAAAACTTGCTTGACACTAATTAAACTTGTCAATATAATTTATATTAATCATTTATTTCGGAGGATAACTTATGGCAGGAGCAAGTAAAAACTCTCGTACTTCGGTTACTACTCATAAATTTCTCTGCTCATGTGGTGGTGAAGTAGTAATGAAAACTTTGTTCGAAAGTGGCAGATTAAAGAATGTTGCTGAATGTACACAATGTAAGAGACTTGAACGTAGACCGAAGGATTTCAAATAATCTTCTTTTGGTTGTTTAAATAGGCCTGTACATAATGTGCAGGCTTTATTTTTACATCATTATTTCTTATATAAAAAGAAATTACACATAAAGCATCTTGTTATACTACTTGACTAATGCTCTTATGTTTAGTAAAATATATTCAGTTTTTGTTTGGGGGGTTCTCCTTTGGTAGGAAAGAAATCATCTGCTGAAAAAAGACACAAGCAGAGCGAAGTTCGTCGTTTGCGTAATAAATCTACAAAAAGTGCTGTACATACAGCTGTTAGAAAATTTGTAGAAGCTGTTCACGCTAAAGATGAAGCTTTAGCTTCAGAAAAACTCAAAGTACTTGTAAAAGAGCTTGATACAGCTGCAGGAAAAGGTATTTTGACAAAAAATTCTGTGTCTCGAAAAAAATCACGCATGATGAAGTTATACAATGCTTCATTTAATGCTGCTAACTAGAATGAAAAGGTTGTAGGTCTTGTCTCTTTTAGACAATCTGCAACTTTTTTGTTTATTATGAAACAATTTTATAAAAAATCCTTTTGTTAAGATTATAACAAGATTTATTTGTGGTGGGATATTTTAGGAGCTATTTATCCATGAAAAAAGTTACAAAGTTTGATCTTGTTGATGCTGTGTACGAAGATACAAGCTATGATAAGAAAGTAGTGCAGACAGTAATTGATTCATTTTTAGAACAGGTGAAAAATTCCTTAAAAAATTCTTCTACAATTGAATTACGTGGTTTTGGAACCTTTGAGTTAAGACTTAGAAAAGGAAAAGAAACCGCAAGGAATCCAAAAACAGGTGATAAAGTTTCAGTAGCTCCTCATTATGTTGCTGCTTTTAGATCTGGTCAAGAGTTGAAAAAATCGTTATGGGAATTACCTGTAGATAATAATCAATAAAAATTTATACTTACTATAGATTTTAATGGGAAAATTTATGGCACAAATTTATCAAAGTAAAGATAAAAATATTACTGTTCTTGGTACTGAAACAGAATTTTCTGGTGAATTAACATTTAAAGATAATTTAGTTATTACTGGTAAATTTAATGGTTCAATTAATGCAACTGGTAATTTGGAAATTTCTAAAGAAGCTGTTTGTAATGTTGATACAATTTCTGTAAATTCTGTTGTAGTTTCTGGAAAAGTTAGAGGAAATATAGTCTCACAAAATTTCATTGAAATGAAGAATGGAAGTACTATACAGGGTGATGTAACAACTTCAAAACTTAGAATTGAGGATGGAGTTGATTTTCAGGGAAGAGTTTCTATGGTAGAAAGTGCAGAAAAAACAGATTTATTTTCTATGAGTTCGTCTGAATATAAAGATTCTCTAACCTTGTATCAAGGAAACAATAAAAAATAAAATTCATATAAGATTTTATAGGAGAAATTAATGGCACCAATCCGACGTAAGCGAAGTGTTGAAGTTTCGGAAGAACAAAATGTAAATTCTGATGAACAACTTCAACTTGACTTAGTGTCAGAAAATCAAGAAGGGAGCAGTGATTCAATAGGGGAAGAAAATCACAAAGAGACTTCTGAAGCAGTGGAAAATTCTGAAATTACAACAGATAATAATCAATCTGAAATTAATGTATCTGAAACTTCAGCTTCTGAAGTTCAACCTAATCCAAGAGAAAGAACAGTTGTTAGACCTAAATTAAAAAAACGTATACCAGCAAGACGGGATAATTCTCGTTCTTTTAATCAAAATCCTGAAGTTCAACAAGATAATCAACTTACTGAGGATGACACAGCTAGAGATTCAAAACCAAGACTTCTAATAAATGAATTAACAAAAATGGGAATGCATGATTTGCGTACCTTAGCTGAAAATTATGGTTTTACAAGTGATTATCTTGCTCCAATGAAAAAGCAAGAATTGATTTTTATTATATTAAAGGCCCATACAGAACATGGCGGTATTATTTTTGCTTCTGGTGCTTTAGAACTTTTGCCTGATGGTTATGGATTTTTACGTTCTCCTCAAAATAGTTATTTGCCAGGTACTTATGATGTATACATTTCACCAAGTCAAATTAGACTCTTTAATTTAAAAACTGGTGATACTGTTTATGGACAAATTCGTAGTCCAAAAGATGGGGAGAGATATTTTGCACTTTTAAGAATTGAATCTGTTAATGATGAAGATACAAGATCTGCTCAAACAAGAATTCCTTTTGAAAATTTAACACCTCTTTATCCTAATGAAAAATTGAATTTGGAAACAATTACAACAGAATATTCTACAAGAATTATGGATTTATTTTGTCCAATAGGAAAAGGGCAGCGTGCTTTAATTGTTGCACCACCAAAAGCAGGTAAAACAATTTTGATGCAAAAAATTGCAAATGCAATTATTACAAATCATCCTGAAGTGTATCTTATCGTGCTTTTAATTGATGAACGTCCTGAAGAAGTTACTGAAATGGAACGTTCTATCAATGCAGAAGTTATTTCTTCTACTTTTGATGAACAGGCTACAAGGCATGTTCAAGTTGCCGAAATGGTACTTGAAAAAGCAAAACGATTAGTAGAACATAAAAGAGATGTTGTAATTTTTCTAGATTCAATTACACGTCTTGCAAGAGCATATAACCAAACTGCACCTACTTCTGGAAAGGTTTTATCAGGTGGTGTTGATTCCAATGCTTTACATAAACCAAAACGATTTTTTGGTGCTGCTCGTAATGTAGAAGAGGGGGGAAGTCTTACAATTATTTCTACTGCTCTTATTGAAACAGGTAGCCGTATGGACGAAGTTATCTTTGAGGAATTCAAAGGTACTGGAAATATGGAAATTGACCTAGAAAGAAAACTTGCAGAACGCAGACTTTTTCCTGCAATCAGCATAAAAAAATCTGGTACAAGAAAAGAAGATTTACTTCTTACAGAAGAACAACTTCAAAAAATTTGGGTGCTTAGAAAAGTTATTAGCCCAATGGATGATGTTGAAATTATCGAGTTGTTGCTTGATAGAATGTCAAAAAGTAAAGATAATGAAGCTTTCTTGCGTTCTATGAATACTTCTGATATGGGGTAGATTAAATTTTAATTATTTTGTATAATATAACAGTTATATATAAATTTGAAGTCTTGTGAACTTAGTTTGCAAAAGCTCTATTTTCGGGCAAGACTTTTCAAATATTTGGAGGAAAACATGAAAGAAGGTATACACCCAAAGTACGAATTAACAAAAATCACATGTGTGTGTGGAAATGTAATTGAAACTCGTTCTACAGTTCCTAACATCAATGTTGAAATTTGCTCAGCTTGTCACCCATTCTTTACAGGAAAACAAAAATTGGTAGACACAGCTGGTCGTATTGAAAGATTTAACAAACGCTACAATATTAAAGGCTAATTATTGTATTAAGTTTGTAAAAATGAAAAGCTTTCTGTTCTTTAGAATAGAAGGCTTTTTTTTTGTCTAAAAGTAAAATAATAAAGAATTTTCAAAAATTTGTTTTAGTTAATTGAGTTTTTTTATTTCCCAACATTTATGAATTTTTTTATTTTTAAAATCTTCTGGAATTGTTGCATTTGTAATATCTTTTACAATAATGTCGGGTGGCAATAAGGTTGTATCAAATTTAAGTTTTTTACTGTTTGTAGAAAAGTATAAAACTCCATCTGGTGTTAAGCATTTTAAACAAAGTTCAATAAATTTTGACCAATCTCGGTTTATGTCCAAATCATTTTGTGTTTTTTTAGAATTTGAAAAAGTTGGGGGATCTAAAATTATTATGTCGTATTTTTCATTATTTTTTTCTAAAAATGATTTTACATCGCTATTTATAAAAGTGTATTTTTCATTTGAAGAAGATAATCCGTTTAGTTCAAAATTCTTTTTAGCCCAAGATAAATAAGTATTTGATAAATCTACTGATGTAACTTTTTTTGCTCCTGATTTTGCAGCGTAAACTGAAAAAGAAGCCGTATAACAAAAAAGATTTAAAACAGATTTATTATTTGCTTGTTCTTGTACAATTTTTCTAAGTGGACGATGGTCAAAAAATAATCCAGTATCTAAATAATTTGATAAATTTACTAAAAATAAATGTCCTTGCTCAATAACTCGGATAATAACAGAATTTTTGTTTTCTTTTTCGTATTGGTTTTCGCCTTTTTGTTTTTTACGAATTTTTAAGAAAATATTATTTGTACTTACTTCTAAAAGAGTTGCAACCTTGCAGGATAAAAATTGTAACCAAGAATTTTCTTCTGATTCATCTTTTTCGTAAGGACGTTCGTATAAGTAAAATACAAGAAATTTTTCGCTAAAATTTGTGTTTTCGTCAGCTCTAAAACCTTCATAAAAATCTATTGCCAAAGGAATTTCTGGAATATCTTTATCATAAATTCTGAAAGATGAAATATTGCATCTTTTTGCCCATTTTTTTAGATGCTTAAAACGTTTAGAGATTCTATTACATAAAATTTCAGCTTGATAATCAATTTTTTCCATAAAAATACTCTTATTCTTTTACAAGTTTAGGTTTTTGTGCATCCATTTTTACACACAAAAGAGCATATCCTGAAGTTAAATCTTCTTGTTGAGAAACTATTTCTTGTGGAAGATTCAATTTTTCATTTGTAAAATTCCAAATAGCTTTTATTCCAGCTCTGATAACTCTATTTGCTGTTACTTGAGCATATTGTGATGGAACTGTTAAAACTGCAATTGTTACATCTAAATTTTTAACTTGCTCATTTAAAGTGTTCATTGAAAAAACAGGAACACCGTGAATGTATGTGCCAATTTTTGATTCATCATTGTCGAATGCAGCAACAAAATTTAATCCATGACTTTGAAATCCTGGGTAACCGATTAAGGCTGTTGCTAAATTTCCTGCACCTACGATTATTGCATTTTTAGTATTGTCCCAACTTAAATAGTGTTCTATTGCTGCAATTAAAGGTACTATAGGATATCCTTTTTTAGGTTTTCCTATGATTCCTGTGATTGCTAAATCTTTTCTAACTTGAATTGGTTCAACTTGTAATTCTTGTGCAATGACTGTTCCTGATATAAATTCGTAGCCTTCTTCTTGTGCCTGTCTAATTAAGTTCAAATATGTTGGTAATCTTTTTATCGATGGTATTCCTAAAATTTTTTTCTTATCCATTAATTTTCCTATTAAAATAATTTATTAACATTTTAATATAGATTATATCTTTTTACAACTACATATTATTGATAAAAAACTTTGCTTGCAGTATTATATATTTATTATGAGAGCAACTAGAGCTATAATTCATTTAGATAATTTACGATTTAATATAAACGAGATAAAAAAATTAATTCCACAAGGTACAAAAATTTGTTTTCCTGTAAAAGCAGATGGATATGGACATGGAGCAGTAGATTTAGCAAAAGTTGCTCTTGAACAAGGTATTTATTGTTTAGCAGTTGCAACAGTTGATGAAGGTATTTTTCTTAGAAATGCAGGTTTAGAATGCCCTATAATGCTTTTTAGTTTGCCATGTTTAGAAGAACTTGATTTACTTGTTAAAAACGATTTAACACCCTTTGTTTTTGAAGAATATTTTGTAGAAGAATTAAATAAGGTTGCAAAGAAAAATAACAAAATAATTAATGTTCATATAAAAATTGATACTGGTATGGCTAGAATCGGTTGTGATTATACAGAAGTTCTTCCCCTTGCACAAAAAATAAAAAGTTTGTCTAATTTAAATTTACAAGGATTAGGAACTCATCTATGTGTTTCTGATTCAATTAAAAAAGATGATGTTAAATTTACTCTTTCACAAATATCAAAAATCGACAAATCTGTAAAAATTCTTAATGAAAATGATATTTACTTAGAAATTGTACATTGTGCTGCTTCTGGTGGAGTTTTGATGTATCCTAATGCAATTTTTGATATGATTCGTCCTGGAATTTTATTCTACGGATATTTTCCTGATGAAATCGTGAAAAAATATCTTAATAAAAATAAAAAAGATGTTCCATTATTAAAACCTGTTATGGAATTAGAAACACGAATTGAAACTATTAAAAAAATTTCAAAAGGGCAGAGTGTTTCTTATGGTCGCACATGGAAAGCAAAAAAAGATACTTACCTTGCAACAATTCCGATTGGTTATGCTGACGGTCTTTTGCGTCAATTTTCTTCAAAATTAAAAGTAAAAATAAACGATAAAATGTATCCAATTGTAGGTAGAATTTGTATGGATCAATGTATGATTGATTTAGGGGAATCTACAGATGTAAAAATCTGGGATAAGGTAACAATTTTTGGTCCTGTTAATTCTGATGAACTTGGAAATACTGCTCAAACTCTAGCAAATCTTGCAAAAACAATTCCCTATGAAATTACATGTTCTGTGGACAAGCGTGTTCCACGGGATTATGTGTAATGTTATAGATAAAATAAATTATCTTTATCGTTCTAAGTTTTAAATGTTAAAGTAGAATTTCTCAAAATTTTCAAAATTCCATAAAAAAAAGCCACCTAAAAAGGTGGCTTACTTAGTCGGGATGACAGGATTTGAACCTGCGACATTCTGGTCCCAAACCAGACGCGCTACCAGCTGCGCTACATCCCGATTACTTTTATACTATATAATTTTTACAAAAAAGTGTCAATACTTTTTGACTTTTCTTTTATTGTTTCTTAAATAAAAATAAATCTTGAATTTTTAATGAATATGTTGAATTTAACGATTTTCGTATTCTATTTTCTTTCATTATTGGTAAATTAAGAGCATAATTTATAGTTTCATATCCTTCTGCAGAAATTTCAAATGTAAAATTAAATATTTTTGATTGGTCATCTGCTGGTTGTGATTTTATCCAAAAACTGTATGTTGCCTTAGTTGCTTTTGTGGTCACGCAAGGATTTGACCAGGTATGATCTATCATCGGTACTAATTCATTATTCATTTTTAGTGAAACTGATGCATTTGCAAGAGGTTCAAATGTATCTCCATCATATACAAACCCGATAAAAGTAGGAAAGTTATAAAAATCACCAATTTCGTTTTGTAGTTCATCAGCGTTATTTTGTGCGTGAAATGGACGTTGTACAGAACTAACAATTCTCATAGCTTCAAAAATTAATGAATCCATGTCTGCTTTCTGTTGAGCATCTGTTGAAGATACATTGTGATTCATTCCACGACCAGAAACGATGTATTTTGGTGGAATTCTATTTAAAACATAGGTTGCTGTATCAAGTTTGCATTGTTCGCAATCGCAAGTTAGCCACGCAACTCCTTGTTCTTTTGCTTGATTATAAATATTACTTACTCTTTCGATAACTTCTTCTTCAAGAATATTGTGAACTGTCATAATTTCCTACCTTTAGATATTTTAAAGTTTTCAATATATAAATTATACACTCATTAAAGCAAATCTTCAATGTGATTTTTTATTTTTTCAATTTCATTGTTAGTTTTATTTTTAAGGATTTCTGTATCAAAAGCAAATCGAATAAATCTCAATTTTTCGGTAAAGGATTTTACTGTTTCTGGAGTAAAAACTGTTGAACTATTACTAAATTCTGTGTTTTCATCTTTTATCCAAAGATTACTTTCAAAAGAAATTTTTTCTGGAATATCAATTAATATTTCATATTCTTTACAACCACATTCAATTGCGATGTTAGTTTCTAATTTGGTTCGTTCTTCTAAATTTTCAAGTTTTACATGATTAGGATTTTTTTCATTAAATGGAATTTCTAAAATGACAGTATAAAAATTTTTATCTAAAATTTGTTTTCCACAATGCCAAATTTCTGGATTGTTTTTATATGATTTTTCGATTATTTGAAAAAGAGATTCATCAAAAAGGGAGTAGAGTTGTTCTGGTAAAATTTCATTATTTTTTAGGGCCGAAAAAAGATTTTTTTTCATCATTGCTGTAACGATTCTAACCGTTTTGTGCCAATAAACCGTTCTATACATCAAATATTTTGAAAAAAGCAAATTTTCTACTGCTACAATTGATTTTGAATTTATTGTAATTCCTTTTTGAAAATCTGGTTCAAGGGCTGCCAAAGTAAATTCAGTATCTTGAATGCCGTATGGAACTCCGCAGTAAAATGCATCTCTATTTAAGTAATCTAATTTATCTGGATCTAAAACTCCAGAAAGTAACTGACGATAAAATAAAATTTCTTTATTATCTGTTTGAATATTTTTATCAACAATCGCTGCAACAAAAAAAGGTTTCGTTCCAGCTTTTTCAATTAAAGGCGTAATTGAAGAATTAAGCACAATTTCGCCAGTTAATTCTTCGTGATCTTTTAAAGGAAGTTCTTTTAATGCGTGAGTGTAAGGAAAATGTCCTAAATCGTGGCAAAGGGAAGCAATCTGAAAAGCCAAAATTCCTTCTTTTGTTGTCCATTCAGAAGCTCCCTTTTTTTGCAAATGTTGTATTAATTTTGAAGCAATATGATAAACTCCCAGAGAATGTGCAAATCGAGTATGAGTTGCACCAGGATACACAAAATGTGTAGGACCAAGTTGCTTAATATTCGCTATTCTAGTAAATTCTCTTGTGTTTGTAATATCAAGCAATTCTTGTGAGATTTCTATATTTTTCCAAAGTGAATCACGAACAATTTGCAAAAGTTTCACCTGTTTTATTAATCTTACTGTCCGCCCATTCTTGTGTAAGAAGCAAGTCCACCAGCTTTTAAAATTGCACGGCTTCTTTCATCAAGCGAGTTTGTTCCAACAATTGATTTTGTTCCATTTTTGCCAGTAACTGTAATTTCAAAATCTGTGCCATTTTCAAGTGAAGAATTGATATTTGAAATTTCCATTACATCATCTTGTGAAATTAAATCGTAATCACTTGGATTTGCAAAAGTAATAGGAATAATTCCGTAATTGATTAGGTTTGCTTTGTGGATTCTTGCAAAAGATTTTACGATGACTGCACGAACTCCTAAATACATTGGAGCAAGGGCAGCGTGTTCTCTTGATGAACCTTGACCGTAATTTTCACCACCAACTACAAAACAACCTTTTTGGCTTAAAGATGTGGCTCTGTTGTAAAATTCAGTATCTAAGCGTTCAAATGTGAACTTAGAAATTTCTGGAATATTTGAACGAAGTGGCAATACTTTTGCTCCTGCTGGCATAATATCATCTGTAGAAACATTGTCATTTGCCTTTAACAATACTGGTAATTTTAAGTTATCTTGCATTGCAGGACTTGCAGGACATTCTTTGATGTTAGGCCCACGGATAATTTCTACTTTTGCACTTTCTTCTGGTGAAAGTGGAGCAATTAACATTCCGTCGTCTTTTGCAAAGTTTTTAATATTTTCTGAATCAAGATTTTTTGCTTTTCCAGAAAGCATACTTGTTCCTTGAGGTACATAAGTTTCGATATCTGATAAAGTTGATGCATCTGTAATGTAACCTGTGATTGCTGAAGCTGCTGCAGTTTCTGGTGAAACAAGATAAACACTTGCATCTGCTGTTCCACTTCGCCCTTTGAAGTTACGATTAAATGTTCTTAAAGTAATTCCTTCTGAGTTTGGTGCAAATCCCATTCCGATACATGGTCCACAAGCACTTTCTAGAATTCTGAATCCAGCTCTAATGAGTTCTCCTAAAATTCCAGCTTTTTCAGCCATCATAAGAGTTGTTCGGCTTCCAGGTGCAATTCCTGCTTCAACTCCTGGTGCAATATGTTTTCCTTTTACGATTGCTGCTACTGCGGCTAAGTCGTCTAAAGAACTGTTTGTACAAGAACCAATTGCAACTTGTGTAATTTTTTTACCAGCAATTTTTTCAATATCTGTAACTGCGTCAGGGGAGTGTGGTTGTGCTGCTTTTGCTTTTAGAGTTGACAAATCAATTTCGATAATTTTGTCGTATTCAGCACCTTCGTCGGCACAAAGTTCTGTCCAAAGTTCCCCACGACCCATTGAGTCTAAGAAAGCTTTTGTAGTGAGGTCTGAAGGGAAGATACTACATGTTGCTCCAAGTTCAGCTCCCATGTTTGTAATAGTTGCTCTTTGTGGAACTGTTAGAGATTGTACACCTTCGCCAAAATATTCGTAAACAGCACCAACTCCACCTTTTACAGTTTCTTTTTCAAGAACTGCTAAAATGATGTCTTTTGCACTGATTCCTTTATTTAATTTTCCTGTAAGTTTTACACCAAAAACTTTTGGCATTGCCAAGTGAAAAGCACCTCCACCCATAGCAACTGCAACATCAAGACCACCAGCTCCGATAGCAATCATACCAATTCCACCGCCTGTTGGAGTGTGTGAGTCTGAACCTAAAAGAGTTTTTCCTGGTACTCCAAATCTTTCTAAGTGAACTTGGTGACAAATTCCGTTTCCTGGACGAGAAAAATAAATTCCGTATTTTGCAGCAATACTTTGTAAGTATCTGTGGTCATCCATATTTCTAAAGTCAGTTTGAAGTGTGTTATGATCGATATATGAAACAGAAACTTCTGTTTTTACTCGTGGAATTCCAATTGTTTCAAACTGAAGATATGCCATAGTTCCTGTAGCATCTTGAGTTAAAGTTTGATCAATTTTTATTGCAATATCGCTTCCTCTTTTTATAGGTGAGCCTTTTATAAATTCTGTGTTTTTGCAAGCTTCTGGAACGATGTGAGCTTGAAGGATTTTTTCAGCTAAAGTTAATGCCATTTGTATAAATCACTCCTAAATTAAATTATTGAATTTTATGGTTTTATTTTAATCATTACAGGCTTTTATGTCTATAATAAAGATTTTTTTTGTGATATAATAATTTTTGATGAAGAAGTTTATTTTTGAAATTTTTAGTATTTTTATATTTTTTATAGTTTTTTCCTGCTCAGATTCTAAAACTGCAATTATCGTAACACAAGCAGATAATTCTTTGCGTAATCAAATGGCACATTTGGATAACAATATTTTATGGACACAAAATCTTGATAATATTTTAAAAGAAGAAGAAAACGCTGAAGAAAATTACGAAGATTCAGAAGAATTTAAAAGACTTTTACCACATGAGCAACGAGAATACATAAGAAAAAAAGAAGAAGAAAAAGAAAAAAATAAACGAAAAATTCCTGAAGGATTACAAGAAGTAGCTTTTCATGAAAGATTGTTTTATCCCAAAAATCACCCCCCAATGGAACCTTTATATCCAGAAATTATTGATTTTGGTAGTTTAGATTTATCTCTCTTGGCTCCAGAAGTTAAAGTTGTAATTGATAAATTTATACAAGGAATGAATGAAGAAAAACTTGAAATAGACTGTATTTCACCAGAAACACGATTTTTAGAACCAATTTTTCTTGAAGATTTTTCTAGTATTCAGAATATAGATTCTTACATTATAGGGAAACCAATTATTATTCAAAATGAATATCTAAACGAATATCAAGTTCCAGTTAGAATGAAGTGTGAAAATGGATATTACGACAGTTTGTTTTTTTTAGTAAATTTGCAAGATTCTTTTTTTATTGAACAAGTAAATTATGGGAGTTTTATAAGTGAGTGATGTACTTTCTAGAATAGAAAGATTGATAGTAATAAAATATTTACAAGACAACTTACCTAAATTACTCATTAAGGCTATTTCCACAGAATACATTCCATCAGAAAAAAATACACCAAAATTTTTACCATTAGAAATTGAAAAAAATAATTATTCAATTTTGGAACAAGGAATAATTTTTTTTTCCAGAGAACAAGTTTCTAGAGTAATTACTGATAAAGCAAAAATTTGTTTATTTTTTTACTACAATGGAAGAGGACTTTTTTTTGAAAGTGTAATTAGGCAAGTAAAAAATGGATTTGCAATAGTAATTCCTGAATTCATATACAAACAAGATGATGTAGGAAACGGTGTTCTTCAAAATCTTCAATGCAATCTATATAATTCAACTGATGCTACTGAAGGAAAAATATCTTGCGTAACAACTGATAAATTTAAACTTTTTTCTAAAATAGATGAAAATCAAATTCCAATAGAATTTTTTTCTGAAAATTTAACACCAGAAACACCTCCTGTGGAGGGAAGAATTTTACCACCTTATGTATTGTATATTTCAGAATCTGAGTTGTACATAGGTTGCCTTACTTCTAAAACTAAATTTGAGATTGATGATGAGTATGCTTTAGAACTTATTATTCCATTTGCTTTTATTTCTAGAACAATTTTTTGTACAGTGATTTTAAAAGAAAGATTTCAAAGTGAATCTTCAAAAGAAAAAACATGTTATAAATTTGAATTATCAAATTTAAAACAAGAAGATTATCGTTTTTTATATGAAAAAATGAATGATAAATCATTAAACTAAAGGTGATGTCATAAATAAAAATTTTGACATCAGCCTTTAGTAATCAAATTTTTTATTTTTTTACGATTTTATCAAATCCACAAAGTGGAACTAGAACTTCTGGAATAGAAACTGTGCCATCTTCATTTTGGTAATTTTCTAAAATTGCCACCATAGCACGAGAAAGTGCAATAGCTGTTCCGTTTAACATGTGAACAAATTTGTTTTTTCCATCATCATCCTTGTATTTTACATTTAAACGACGAGCTTGGAAATCTGTACAGTTTGAAGTTGATGTAACTTCTCCCCATTCACCGCCGTTTCTTCCTGGCATCCAGGCTTCCAAGTCCCATTTTCTGTAAGCTGGAGCTCCTAAATCTCCTGTACAAGTATCTACAACTCTGAAAGGAATTCCTAATCCAACAAAAATTTCTTCTTCAATTTCTCGTAATTTTGCGTGGATTTTGTCTGAATCTTCTGGCAAAGAATAAACAAACATTTCAACTTTGGAGAATTGATGTACACGATACAATCCTTTTGAGAATTGACCAGCAGCTCCTGCTTCTCGACGGAAACAATGTGAAAGTCCACAGTAGAAAAGTGGTAATTTTTCTTTTGCAAGAATTTCGTTTGAGTGATATCCACCAAGAGTGATTTCTGCTGTTGCAACCAAGCAAGAATTTTCTCCTTCTAGCGAATAAACATTTGATTCGTTTCCTCTTGGATTAAAACCAATTCCTTGCAAAATTTCTTCACGAGCAATGTCAGGTGTGATAAAAGGTGTAAATCCGTGTTTTCTTAAAATATTCATTGCATACATAATAAGTGCTTGCTCTAAGAAAACTGCTTCATTTTTCAAGAAATAAAATTTTGGACCAGAAACTTTTGTTCCTGCATCAAAATCGATAATATCCAAATCTTGACCAAGTTGAACATGATCTTTTGGTTGAAAACTAAATTCTCTAGGAGTTCCAACTCGTTTAACTTCAAGGTTTTCAGTATCTAAACTTCCTACAGGAGCTTCTGGATGAGCCATGTTAGGAATTTGACGAGCAGCTTCATCAAGTTTTGCTTCTGTTTCGTTTAATAATGCTTCTGCCTTAGAAATTTCTTCCTTGATAGATTTTCCTTCTTCAATAAGGCGTTTTCTTTCATCATCAGGAAGTTTTCCTTTCATTGCTTTTGCATTGTCATTACGCTTTGTTTGTAATGCTTGCAATGAAGTAACTAATTCTGTTCTTTTATCAAAAAGTTGTACAACTAAATCTGCATCACAATTCATATTGCGATCTACAATATTCTTTTTTACAGCTTCAAGATTGTCTTTAATAAATCTAAAATCTAACATAATAAATCTATTTTACTATTATGTAGAATGATTTTCAAGTGGTAATTTTTAGTGTTAAAATTTAATCAAATAATTGACAAACGCTTCTAAATAATTGACTTTACACTGTATTTCCGTATAAAATATAACATTATAATATAGAAATATTTAGAGGTTATTGTGTTTCTTAAAAGTCTAGAAGTTTTTGGTTTTAAATCATTTGCAGACCGTACTCATATAGAATTTGCCGACGGAGTTACAGCTTTACTTGGACCTAATGGTTGTGGAAAAAGTAATGTAGTTGATGCTGTAAAATGGGTTTTGGGTGAACAAGCTGCTAAAAATATGCGTGCCGAAAAGATGGAAGATGTTATCTTTAACGGTACAGAAAGCCGAAAACCTTTAAATGTTGCCGAAGTTTCGCTTACTATCGCAAATGAACAAGGTTTGCTTCCAATCGATTATAGTGAAATCACAATTAAACGTCGTTTATATCGTTCTGGCGAAAGTGAATATTTTATAAATAATAATCTTGCAAAACTAAAAGATGTTCGTGAACTTTTCTGGGATACAGGTGTTGGAAAAGCAGCCTATTCTGTAATGGAACAGGGAAAAATCGACCAAATTCTTTCTAGTAAACCTGAAGATAGACGATACCTTTTTGAAGAAGCTGCTGGAATTACTCGTTTCAAGGTAAAAAGGGCAGAAGCAGAACGAAAACTTGAACGCACTGAAGAAAATATGCGTCAAGTTGAAGGAATTTTAGGAGAAGTAAAAAAATCCTATGATTCTTTGAAAGTTCAAGCTGAAAAAACAATTCAATATCGTGAATTAAAAGAGCAAATTTTCAATTTCGAACTCGATATTCAACTTTTACGATTAAAAGGTTTTACCCAAGATAAAACTCGTAAAGAAAATGATATAAAAGAAATTTCTCAAAAACGAGATATAATTCGCAAGGAAATTGATGAAATAAATGCTACAATCGTAGAACATACAGATGAAGTTGATGCTATGCAAAAACAGGTTAATAGCATTCAAACTGAAATTTACGGATTAGCAATTGAACAAAAAGCAAAATCTGATAGTGCAAAAGAACTTGTTGAACGCCAAAAAGAAGCAAAATTAAAAGTTCAACAACTTGAAGGTAGAAAATCCAATATTGAAGAACAAATTGAGCAACTAAACGAAGATATTAGTGAACAAGAAAGTTCTCTTCATGAATTAAATAAACGCCTTGCTGAAATTGCAAAAAATATTTCTGACTTTAACGATAATATTTTACTTGCAGAAAATCAAATTACTGAAAATAAAAATACAACTTCTCAAATTAATGACCAAATTCAGCAAATAAATCAAAAAATTGCAGAATTGCAAGTTTCCCTTGAAGCTATTACAGAAGACATTGTAAAAGAACTTGATTCTAAATTAAAAGATGCTGGATATTCTTCTCAGGCAAGAGAAAAAGCTGAAGAAAATATAAATCATTTGTTAGCTCAAATTTCCATTCTTGCTTCTGGACGAAAAAATTTATTTTCTGATTTTATCAATGTTGGAAATTATTCTGAAGGTGAAGTTAAAAAGATTTCTGAAAACGCACTTTCTTCTTTTACAGAAATTGAAAATCAGTTGCAGGAAATAAAAAATGCTTTTGCTGAATATACAAAAATTACACCTGCGTTTATTGATGAATTTTTGTCTCCAGAAGGTATTATTACAAAAAAACGTGTAATTGACCAACAAATTCAGGATAACAAAAATAATATAAACGAAAAACAAGAAAATATTTCTTCACTTAACGAAAAGAATTTTGAACTTTCTACAAAAATAAATGAATATCGTAATACTTTGAAAGACTTGGAACTTAACAAAGTAAAAATGGAAGGCCAAGTTGAAACAACTGAATCTGAAATTCGTGCTTTAAAACGCGAACTTGCAGGAAAAGAAAATTCTTTGCGAGAATTAGATAATGAAATTTATACAGAGTCTAAAAAATTAGAAGATATTACAGATCAAGTTCTAGAAATTGAAGGTGAAATTGCAAGTCTTGAACATAAAGGTCGTGCTTTAACAAAGCAAATTGAAGATTTAGAAAGAGATATTAACAGTAAAAGTAAAGATGTTTCAGGTAAACAAGAATCTGTTAAGAAAAAATCTGATGAGTTAGCAAAATATCAGGCACAATTAGAAAAATACAATATGGATTTAAATACTTCTGATATTGAAATCCGTAACTTAAAAGAAAATTTTAGAGATTCACATTCAAGAGATTTGATGGAATTTGAAGAAAGAATGTACACAATTACAGTGCAACCTGCTGAACTCAGAGAAAAATTAGCTTCTTCTCGCCAAAAAATTAAGGATTTAGGAAGTGTAAACTTCATGGCTCCTGAAGAATTTGCTGAAACTAAAGAACGCTATGATTTCTTATCCACACAAATTGCTGACCTTGTGAAAGCTCGTGATGACTTAAAACGCATTACTGAAGAAATTAGAGCAGAATCTACAGAACTTTTCTTAGCAACATATAATAAAATTAAGAAAAATTTCCATAACATGTTCCGTCGATTGTTTGGTGGTGGTAGAGCCGAGCTTCGTCTTATTGACCCTCAAAATGTTTTGGAATCTGGGGTTGATATTTTTGCTCAGCCACCTGGAAAAAAACTTGAAAACATCGCATTGCTTTCTGGTGGTGAAAAAACAATGACTGCTGTTGCCTTGATGTTTGCAACTTACATGGTTAGACCATCTCCTTTCTGTTTGCTTGACGAGATTGATGCTGCTTTGGATGAACACAATGTTACTCGCTTTGTTCAAACTTTGCGTGATTTTGCAAATGTTAGTCAATACATTATTATTACTCACAACAAAAAAACAGTTACTGGCGCAAGTACAATGTTAGGTGTTACAATGGAAGAATCTGGTGTTAGTAAAGTAATTACAATTAAACTTGATAACGATAAAGGAAGTATTGTTTCAGTTCCTGAGGCAGAACCTTTTGAAGAAGAAGATGTTGAACCAGAAAAAGATGTTTATATTCCACCTCATCCGATAAGAAGAAATCGTAACAAGGAAGAAAATGCTGAATCTCAAAGCAATACAACAACAGAGTAAAGAAATTTTCTCAAAAATAAAAGAAATTATTCTTGAGCATAAAGTTCATTCATTAATAATTTTGTGTTTGCTTTGTTTGTTATTGCTTTTATGTGTAATAATGAGTTTTACAAAAAAAGATGATGATTTGCTAAACGAAGAAGTTTATCCTTATAAATTAATTAATTCCTATGAATTACCCATAGATAAAGAAGTTGATTCTTATTATTTTTCAAGAGAAACAGATGAATCTTGGACGAATGAAGATGCTTTACAATGGTTTTCTGAACCAGATGGAGTTCTTTTAGATGAACTTGAAAAAGTAAATACAAAAAAAGTTTCTGATATTTTGGAGGCAGCCCCATGAAAAATATTTTTTTATATATCCTTTTGTTTAGTTTAATCCTTTTTGGATGTAAATCTACAGACAATGTAGAAACTTCAGAAAATGATGAAAAACAAGATACTGTTCAAGTTGATGAGGTTTTACCTATTGAGGAGGAAGCAGATTTACAAACTCAAGATTCTTCTGATAGTGCTGAAATTTTAGGTCAAGAAGATATAGAAAAAATTATTGCAGAACAAGGTGATTTGCCATTACCTCTTTATGATGAATTTGTTCCTATAACTGAAAATTTAGACGAAATTGATAATACTGATGAATTTTTTTATGGAGATGAATTTGTTCCTCAAGATATCGTACAAGAAGTACAACAAAATGAAAATTCAGTTATAAATTCTTTTGATAAAGAAAATTTAGATTCTGATGATATTTTAGTTAATGAACAAAATTCTGTTGCACAAACTTTTGAAGAAAATAAATCAATAAATAACAATGATGAATTTTTTTCACAAGATTTTGATGAAGTTTCTGATAGTAATAAATCGTTAAATTTTGCTGATGAAGTAGATTCTAAAAATAATTCTGTTTCAGAAAATTCAAATTTTCAAAATCAAATTGCAAAAAACAATGAAACTGTTGATAATGTTATTGAATCTATAAATCCTTTAGAAAATGAAAAATCTGTAATTATTGATGATATTTTACACAACAGAACAGATGAAAATTCTGAAAAAGTTGCTCCTGTAAAAAATTCAGAAAAAAAATATACAGAAAATAATAATGTTGTAAATAATAATTTAGAAAAAAATACTTCAGTTGAGCAAGAATTAATTGAAATAAATTCAAATGAAGAGGTAATTTTAGAAGATTTAGAAAAAGACATTAGTCCTTCAAGAACAGTTTATGCCTCGAAAAATCAAACGATTATTGCATCTTATCCTGGAAATGGTTGGGTATATCTTGGTGAAATTGAATCAAAGGCTTTAGTTGGTTTTAAAGGGAAAACTTTTTCATCAAATAAAACAAATTTTAAACTACAACCTCAAAAAGAGGGGAATACAATTTTACATTTTTATAAACTTGACGCAATTAATGGTAATTATATTGATGATTATCTTGAAGTTGTTGTTACACCAACTTCAGATTATTCAGTATCGACTACAGTTGCTGCACCTGAATTTAATTATGATTTTTATTTAATGAATGAATTTAATAAAAATTTTGCTAATGGAACTGATAACAAAAAAGAAGATGAAGTAGTACAGGATAATTTTGATGGCACTACTACTTCAAAATCTTCTGATGATACTGAAAAACAAGATGATTTGCAAGATAAAAAATTTATTGAACAGAAAGAATCCTCAATTGTAAAAGAACTAGCAGAGGTTGAAGTAGTTGAAGAAGAGCCTGAACTTTTATTTATGTCAGATATATTTGACGAAGATGAAAGTGTTATTGCTGACTCTTTACAAGAAACTGAAAATTCAGATAATGTAAATTCTGATTTGGCTGTTTACGACGATACAGATTTATTAGAGCAAGCAAAAACAGCTTATTCAGAAAAAGATTATTCAAAGTCTTTATCACTTGTGAATAAATTTTTAGAGACAAGTAGTTGTTCTGTAGATGAAGCTTTATATTTAAAAGGTCAAATTTTAGAAAAGCCTTTTGAGCAACGTAATATTAGAAATGCTCTAGAATGTTACAAACTAGTGATATCAACTTATCCTCAAAGTGATTTATGGGATAAATGTGATGAAAGAATAAAATATATTCAAAGATTTTATTTTAATATTCGATAATTTTTTTATTTTTTACATTTAAATTTCAATTTTTTCTCTATAATATATTTATGAAGTTTTTAGACAGAATTATGTATTTAAATTTTTCATTATTGGAAAAAATTTCAAAATTTATTCGAAATGATAAATGTGTCATTTGTTCTAAAAAAACACATATGCTTCCACTTTGCTCACATTGTAATAATACTTATTTGAATTTTAATTATTCAGCCAAACGTTGTTCAAATTGTGGTAAAATTCTAGTGAGTGAAGAAAATATCTGTACAGATTGTAGAGAAAATCCTGTAATAAATAATATTTACAAAATAATTCCAATGTTTTCATATAGATTATGGAATAAAGAATTATTATTTAAATGGAAAATTCAAGGTTATAGAAATTTTGCGTATATTTTTGCAAAAAAAATATTGGAAATATACAATGAATACTTTAAGGATTATGTAATTGTTCCTGTTCCACCTCGTCCTGGGAAAATAAAAAATCAAGGTTGGGATCAAATAAATGATTTAATGAATTTTTTAAGAAAAATTTCAAATATTAAAATTGTGAATTTACTTGAAAGAACAGAATCAGTACAACAAAAAAAACTAAACAGAGAACAACGTCTCGCAAATAAAGATTCTTATATACTAAAGAAAAAATATTTAAATACAAAACTACCAAGTAAAATTGTCATTATCGATGATATTCTTACAACAGGCGTTACCTTAGAAAATTGTGCAATTACACTAAAAAATGCAGGAATAAATACTGTAGGTGCAATTACAGTATATATTGCAGATTAATTTATATCAAAGAATTATTTTCTAAATATTCAATACTTTTATTAAAATCGCTCCAATGTTCTATAATCAAATAAGGATTATGGTTGCAATTTTTTAATTCATTTATAAAAGAGATAAAATCAATTTTTCCTGTACCCAATGGATTATGAGAATCTGCGGTTCCGTCATTATCATGTAAGTGAACTGTTGCAATTTCAATTTCATGTTTTGTTAATTCTTTTACATAAAAATCTGGTGAAATTCCATTAACAAAAGAATGACCTGTATCAATAGTTGCTGAAAAAGCATTTTTTGTTTCAGAATATTCTAAAACTTTTTTTGCTTCAATCATAAATCCTAAATAATCAATTCCGTAAATTTTATGTGTGTTTGGAATTGTATTTTCAACACTTAATATTGATTCATTTTCGTGAGCAACATTTACAAGCTCCTTTAATAAATCATAGGATAGGGTATTGAAATGGACTGTAATGGTTTTCGGCTTTAAATAATTTATAAAAGCATAAAATTCTTGCTGTTCTCCATGTGATAATTCAAAAAAATTAATTGGAAGATGTATTGTAAAAATTAAATCATTATTATTTTTGATAGTGGACAATAAATTATACGTTTCTTCTGGAATGTCTGATGGAGACCAATTATCAAAAAATATATCAAATGTGTTAACTCTTTGATTTAATGTTGTGTAAATTTCATCTTTTAATTGAAGCCCATTATATATGGAACTTTGTAATCCTAAATTCATATTTCCTCTAACTTATTATCTTTGTACTTTTGATGAATATAAATATTTGAAGTAATCCATATCAGTGCTGTATGTAACATCAAAGTCTGGAATTGTTTTTTTGTATGATTCTAAGCTTTGCCAAAAAGCATAAAATTCAGGATCAACAGAGTAGGCTTGTGCATAAATTTTTGAAGCTTCTGCATCTGCTTGTCCTTTTATTTCTTGTGCTTTTTTATAAGCTTCTGATTCAATTTCTAATTTGTCTTTTTCAAGTTTACCAAGCCAGTCTTTCTTTTTTCCTTCACCGATTGAACGATAACCTTTTGCAACTTGATTTCTATCTTTAATCATTCTGTTGTAAACACTTTCTGTCATTTCATCAGAATATTTAATTTGACGAGGAACCACATCAATCAATTCAATCCCGTATTCTGGAATCATTTTACGTGCTTCTTCAGCCATTTCTAGTGTTAATTGACGACGCCCTTTTGTTATTGATTCTGAATTTGTAGAAACATTTATGATTGAGTCAATTTGTGCTGCTGTATCATCTGTAGAATTTTCGTCTACAACAGAAGTTGTTAAGATTTTTTCATTTATCAAATTTGATGAACGAACAACTTCACTTAACTTATTTTGGGTTATAATTGTTCTTGTAGCTGAGTCTATAATATCACTTAATCTGATATTTGCTGCTTCAAGTGTTTTAAAAGATTGATAAAATTGTTCTGGATCAGAAATTCGCCATCTACTTGTTGTATCAACGATAATAAACTGATTTTCTTTTGTAGGAATTCGTTGTGAATCTCCATCTAAAGATAAAACTAATTTTGGATATGTAACAACAACATCAATAAATGGAACTTTAAAATATAGTCCTGCATTTGTGTGGGTGTTTACAATTTTTCCGAATCTAGTTACAACAACTTGAGAACCCTCATTTATTACATAAAAAGGACCCATCATCATAAAAATTACAAGAGCAACAATAATTACAGCTAAAATAACATATCCTTTGTTAGATTTTTTCATTATTGATTTCCTCCTGTAACAGTTTTTGTATTATCTAAATTTTTAATAGGTAATATACTTTCTAATTCTTTATCAATAAGAACTGAACCTTGTTTTGCTTTAAAAATTTCTTCCATCATTTCTAAGTATAATCGTTCTCTTGTGATAGATGGTGATTTTACATATTCTTTATAAATTGCAGAAAATCTTGCAACATCACCCTTTGCTCTGTTTACTCTATCTATTGCGTATCCTTCAGCAATTTGCACTTGTTGGTCTGCAATACCTCTTGAAAGTGGAATTTGAGCATTGTAAGCTTCTTTTCCTTCGTTGATGTATCTTTCCATGTCTTGACTTGCTTTGTTTACATCTTCAAATGCATCTTGAACACCTTTTGGAGGAACAACATTTTGAAGTTGAACAGCAATTACATTTATTCCTAAACCAAGTTGTTCATAATTTTGATTCATAAGACGTTGGGCTTCAGTTTGAATAGCAGAACGTTCAAGTCCCATTACATCTAAAATTGCTCTATCTCCAACTAAAGTATTAACAACGGATTGTGAAATATCTCTAATAGTCTGTCTTTTTTCTTTTACATTGAAAAGCCAATCTGAAGGATTTACAATTCTGTATTGGATAATCCATTCAACATCAACAATATTTAAATCTCCTGTTAACATTGTAGATTCTTTTGATAAATTACTTATTTGTGATTTTGAAACATTTTTTTCTGTAGTAAAACCAAATTGTTCTGTTTGAACAACTTTTACTGGTACATTGTAATTTTTTTCAATTCCAAAAGGAAGTTTTAAATGTAAACCTGGTCCAACTGTTGTTTGATATTTTCCAAATCGTGTTATTACAGATTGTTCTGTCGCATCTACTTTAAAAAAACTAGAAAATAATATTACAGCAGATATTAATAATATTACAATAATAGCTATTGTTGTTCCTGTTATATTGTTTTTTTTCTTTTTTGGTGTTACGTTTTCAACGTTTTCGTCCATAAAATATTAAATCCTCCAAAAGTACATGTAAAATTAAACATAGTTTATTATAACTTGTTATTATAAGGTACTAACTATATGAAAAAAAATCAATAAAAAAAGCAATAATATAGTAAAATTTATCCAATTAATTTTCTTTAATTAAACATTCGTAATTAAATCCATAGGATTTATTACTTTTCCACTGTGTAAAGATTTTGGATAAACAATAATTTTTAATTTTTTTTCTAAATTTGAATATTTTTTCATTTCGTATCCATCACCGATTACAATGTTTATTCCATTTTTACCTGCACGGCCTGTTCTTCCTGCTCGATGAATAAAAAAGTCATCATTAGAAGGTAAATCCATTTGAATAATATGAGTAATTCCTTGAATATCCAATCCTCTTGCAGCTAAATCACTAGTTATAAGAATTTTATTTTTTCCTGATTTAAATTTATCTATAATTGATTTACGTTGGATTTTATCTGTTTTAGAGTGTAAACCTTCACAATTTATTTTTTTGTATTGCAATTTCTGTGTGATATTTGCAACTTGATCTGTTTTAGATGTAAAAATTAGTAATTTATCAGGTTTTAATGCAGAAATTAGACTTCTTAATGTGTCAATTTTATCTCGTTGCTCAGCAAATATGGCCCAGTGTGTAATTTTTTTCTGTAAAATATCTTCAAGTGGTAGTTCAATAAATTCTACTGAAAAATCATCTCTCATTGAAGAAAGTGTCTTTTCAAAAATTTTAATCAAGTTTGGTTTTATTGTTGCGGAACATCCAATAAGTTGAACATTTTGAGGTAGTAATTTAAGTAATTCAATGCTTTCATCTCTTATTTCTGGTTCAACTAGACGATCAATTTCATCATAAATAATTGTTTTTATACTTTGTGTTTTTATTTTTTTTAAGTAAATTAATTCTTTTATTCTAACAGGACTTCCTATAATAACTCTTGGTTTTTCTTTTAGAGTTTCCATTTGGCGTTTTAGGGGAGTGCCACCAATACATAAAATTGTTTTTATGTCAGAAATTTTTTTTATTTCACTTTTAATTTGTGATGATAATTCATGGGTTGGAGAAAGAATTATAACTTGTGGGTTTTTATCTGATTCATCAATTTTTTGCAAAATAGGAAGTAAAAAAGCCAATGTTTTTCCTGTTCCTGTTTCAGATTGAAAAAGTAAAGATTTGTTTTGTAAAATTTCTGGTATAACTTTTTTTTGCACTGCTGTGGGCATTGTTATATCGTTTAAATTTAGTTTTTCGATTAATAATTCAGCGATTCCTAGGTTATTAAAGTTTGTTTGTTCTGTCATAATTAAATACTATAGCATATTTTGAAATCCTATGCTATAATCTTGTTGAATATGAAAATTGGTATTGATGTTTTTGGTGGAAATCATGGACGATCTGGAATTGGTTCTTATCTTAATTCAATTGTAAGTAACATTCCAGAAGATATTTCTCATCAAGTTGAAATTTTTGGCTCTGAAATAGATAGGTACGATTTTAACAAAAATAATAATTTTTCTTTTTATGGATTTTCTATGGAAGATGGCTCTCTTGCTGAAAAACTTTGGCATATTTTTACCTTACCATCTTTTGTAAGAAAAAGAGAATATGATGTTGTTTTGTATAATGTTGGTTCAAATATTTCTCCCTTCGTTGGAAATGCAAAAGGTGTTGCTGTTGTACAAGAAGTTATTTCTAAATCAATAAAAAAAGTTGATAATATTTTCATAAAAAAATCTTTGATATCTAGCTTGAATAAAGCTACTAAAATCATTGCAGCAAGTCAGTTTATTCGTAAAGATTTAGTTTCTCTTGGAATTGATAACGAAAAAATTTCAGTTATTCATAATGGATTAAATCATAGTTATTTTTATCCTCATACTGAACTTGAAGGAGAAACTGTAAATATCAGTCCTTTTTCAATAAAACGTCCTTTTTTTATTTATGCTTCAAGGCTTTCTGGTCCTGAAAAAAAACATATTGAGTTAATAAAAGCATTTTCTATGTTTAAAAAAAAGACAGGATTACCTCATAGATTAGTTTTAGCAGGAAGTGAAGGTTCTTCTTCAAAAGAAATTCATAAGGTTATAGCACATTCTGAATATAGTTCAGATATTCTTTTAGTTGGACACTTTCCTCATGTAAATTTACCTAAATTATATTCTTGTGCTGAAGCATGCATATTTCCTTCCGTTGCTGAAGGTGTAGGGCTTCCAGTAATTGAAGCCATGGCAACTGGGATACCTGTTTTGTGTGCAAAAGCAGGATCTTTACCAGAAATTGCAGGAGAATGTGCTGTATATTTTGACCCAGATAATATTGATGAATTATCTAATTTAATGATTCAAATAACTGAAGATACAAAACTAAGAAAAAAAATTATTTCTTCTGGTTTAGATTGGGTAAAAAGATTCTCTTGGGAAAAAACTGCTACTAAAACTATTGAAGTATTAGAATCAGTTGTAAAATCATAAAAAAAAAGGTCTTTACTTTTGGTAAAGACCTTTTTTCACTTTAACATGCCTGTTTGTTATCATCTTCTAACAAATCTACAGTAAGTTCTATTTTATTTTCAACAATATCTTTTGTTATCAATAATTTTTTTCGTTCCTTAATTGATGGAACTTCAAACATAATATCTAGTAAAAGTTTTTCGACTATACTACGTAATCCACGAGCACCAGTTTTATGTTTTATTGCAATGTCTGCGATTGCTTCTATTGCATCTTCTGTAAATTGTAAATCAACATTATCCATTGCAAAGGATGCTTGAAATTGTTTTATGATAGAATTTTTTGGTTCTGTCAAAATTACAACTAAATCATCTTTGTTCAATTCTTTTAAGGCACAAGAAATAGGTAATCGACCAATTAATTCAGGTATAAGTCCAAATTTAACCAAATCATCTGGATTTGTTTTGTTTAATAATTCAGTTTTTTCTTCATCTGTAAGAGAATTTACTGTTGCTCCAAAACCCATTGTTTGTTGATGTAGTCTTGATTCAACGATATTGTCTAAACCTACAAAGGCTCCACCACATATAAACAATATGTTTGTTGTATCTATGGAAAGCATTTCTTGATTTGGATGTTTTCTTCCACCTTGAGGAGGAACACTTGCTTGAGTTCCTTCAATTATCTTTAATAAGGCTTGTTGTACACCTTCTCCAGAAACATCTCTTGTTATCGAAACATTTTCAGACTTTCTTGAAATCTTGTCAATTTCATCAATAAAGATAATTCCTCTTTCAGCAGCAGCAATATTTCCATTTGCAGCTTGAATTAGTTTTAAAAGAACGTTTTCTACATCTTCTCCAACATAACCTGCTTCAGTTAACGTTGTTGCATCTGCAATTGCAAAAGGAACTCGTAATTTTTGTGCCAAAGTTTTTGCTAATAATGTTTTACCAGAACCTGTTGGACCAATCAACAAAATGTTTGATTTTTCAATTTGTACATCTTGCTGAAAATCATTTTTCATGTTTGAAAGTCTTTTGTAGTGATTGTAAACTGCTACAGATAAAACTTTTTTTGCATGATCTTGACCTATAACATACTGATCCAAGAATTCTTTAAATTCTTTTGGGGATGGAATTGTTTGCATATCTAATGCTGGTAATTCACTTTCTTGTTCATCGAACAATGACTTACAAAGAGTTGTACATTGTTTACAAATATAAACAGAATTTGGTCCCTCTATAAGTCTTCTGTTGTGCATTTCTGGTTTATTACAAAATGAACAATTATTAGTTTTTTTATTATGATGCATCATTTCTCCAAACTACTTGTTTCTCTTTGGCATAATTTGATCAACAATTCCATATTCCAAAGCTTCTTCAGCAGACATAAAAAAGTCTCTTTCTATATCTTTAGCAACTTGTTCTTCTGATTTTCCAGTATGTTCTGCTAAAAATTTTATAGAAAGTTTTTTTAATCTTAGGAACTCTTTTGTATGAATTGAAACATCTGTTGTTTGTCCTTGAACTCCTCCCCAAGGTTGATGAATCATAACTCTAGAAGAGGGAAGTGCAAATCTTTTTCCTTTAGTACCTCCAGCCAATAAAATAGCTCCCATACTAGCGGCTTGTCCCATACAAATAGTCTGAATATCGCTTTTTACATACTGCATTGTGTCATAAATTGCTAACCCAGCAGTTACAGAGCCTCCAGGACTATTTATGTACATGCTAATATCTTTATCAGCATTTTGAGATTCTAAAAAAAGAATTTGAGCAACAATTAAGTCAGCTGAATAATCGTTAATTTCTCCATCAACAAAGATAATTCTATCTTTTAATAATCTGGAGTAGATATCATAACTTCTTTCACCATGACCAGTTTGTTCAATAACAACAGGTACATAAGTACTCATTTGTTCATTCATAAAAATAATTCCTTTTAATAATACTTACTATTTAAGTTTAAGCGTTTTTAAAAAGATCTGCAAACTTCTTTTTTTCGCCTTTGGTAATTTTTACCTTAGCAAAAATTTCTGTATAAAGTTTTTGTTCTTTTATATCATCTATAAGATACTCTTTTCTTACTGCATCCGCATAGTGTTTTTTTACTTCTTCTACAGAAATTCCTGCACCTTCAGCAATCTTTGTGTATTCTTCTTCAACTTCTTCTGGAGTTACTTCGATTTTTGATTCTTTTAACAAAGATTCAACGATGATTCTTCCTTTTAGCATTTTGGCTGCATCATCTTCCCATTCTTTAAGCAAGTCTTCTTTTTTTTGACCTGAAGAAGCCATTAATTTATCAAGTTGTTCTACTGAACATTGGAATCTTTGAGCCATCATTCTCCAGCGTGATTCAAGTTCAGCATTTAACATTGATTGTGGAATTTCAACTGGATATTTTTCTACAAGTTGTTCAATCAATGAGTTTGATTTAATTTCTTTAACACGATTGTCTTTTGCAGTTGTTAAATTCTTTTTGATGTCGGCTTTTAAATCATCAAGAGTTTTGTATTTTTCATTAACATCTTGTGCAAGTTCGTCATCAAGTGCTGGCAAATCTCTAATTTTAAGAGCTGTAACAGTTACTTTAATTTTTTTAGTTGTTCCAGCAAGGTCTTTATCTGCAAAATCTTCAGCATAAGTTTTTGTGATTTCTTTTGTTTCATCTTTTTTCATACCAATGATTTCGTCGTCGATTTTGTAGATATTTTCACCTGTTCCAATTGTAAATACAAATCCTTCTCGTTTAGAACCAGCAATTTCTTCGCCATTTTCGTCCAATTCTAAGTAATTAATTGTTACAATATCTCCATTTGCAGCTGGTTCTGAATCTTTTTTATCAAGAACCATTGCATTTCTTTCTTGAATTGCTTTCAATTCTTCGCTCATATCATCATCAGTAATTTCAACTTGTGGTTCTTCAATTTTGATTCCTGAGAAATCATCAATTTTTACAGTTGGCATAACATCGTAAATTACTGAGAAAACTAAATCTTTAGAAACATCTAATTGTGGTAAAGAATCAAGTTGTGGTTGAGAATATGCAAGTGGTCTGTTTTCTGATTTTTCTTTGTCAAATTCTCCAAAAACTTCTTCAAGGGCTTTTTCAATTAATTCACCAGCAACATCGTTTTTTAGAGCATCTCCATATTTTCTTTCTAGAACTGAAACAGGAACTTTTCCTTTTCTAAAACCAGGTAACTGTAAATTTTTTGAGTATTTTGTCAAAGTCTCATCATAACCAGCAGATACATCTTTTTTATCAATTGTGATTGTTAATTTTACTGCTGAATTTTCTAATTTTTCAATTTCTTTTGTAACTTTCATACAAAATTCCTTTCCTTTATTGGAGTGTGATAATGTTTTGAAGTTTATTTAATAAACTTTGCAAAAAAAAAAGCGATTCAGATTTTACCGAATCGCTTTCGCTTAGAGCGGAAAACGGGAATTGAACCCGCGACATCCACCTTGGCAAGGTGGCGCTCTACCCCTGAGCTATTTCCGCATATTTAGCTACGAATACCAATCCGCATGCTTTATACACATTTTGTTAAACATCACAAAGATGTTTGCGAGAGGAGGGACTTGAACCCTCACGCCTAGGGCACTAGATCCTAAGTCTAGCGTGTCTGCCAATTTCACCACTCTCGCTTGTTACAGTCAAGAAGTAGTTTTATGACTTAACTATGCGAATAAATATAAACTATATTAAACACAAAATTTTGTCAAGTATCTAATATAATTTTGAATTAAACTTTTATCAAATTTTGAGCCATGAAGGGTTCGAACCTTCGACCCACAGATTAAGAGTCTGTTGCTCTACCAACTGAGCTAATGGCCCGTTCTTGCGTCTGACACGATTCGAACGTGCGACCTGCGGATTCGAAGTCCGACGCTCTATCCAGCTGAGCTACAAACGCAAAATACACGCAAATCATATCAATTACGCGTAGGGTGCCTGACGGGATTTGAACCCGCGACAACAAGATCCACAATCTTGCGCTCTACCCCTGAACTACAGGCACCATAAAACTTAATAAAAGCAATATGATACTACAAATTATTATTAAAAATGTCAAGGTTAAAAAAAACATTTGTTAATTTAATTTATAATTTTTTTTCTAAAGTCAATTTTTTATTTTCCGATATTAAAATGAGGTGTAATATGTTTAGAACAGATGTAGATTATTCAGAAAAACTAAAAACAGTTCTAAAAGAACAATATAGTGTTTTATCTGAAATTTACGATACTCAAAAAAAGATTCGTGAAAATGTAAATGAAAGAGATTGGAATGAATTACAAAATTTAATTTATTCTTTTAATTCTTTGTCAGAAAAATTTAATTTGTTAGAAATTGATCGCTTAGAATGTTTTGATTATTTTGGAATAAAAGATGGTGCAGGATTAAGTTCTACAAATAACAAATTTGCAAAAGAATCTGTTGGTGATATTCAAGATTTATATATATCTGTTAAACAAAAATTACTTGCTTCAAAAATTGAAAATAAAGCCTTAAATGATTATATCAAAATTACAAGTGAATTTTTACAAGGTGTTTTTGATAAAGTAGTTCCAAATCCAAAAACTACTGTTTATTCAAGAACTGGATCTTTGGTTAAGAATCAACCAAAAAGCATGATATTAAATACTGTTTTATAGGAGTTGTTATATGTCTAATAGTTTTTCAGGAATAGAAATTGGAAAAAGAAGTCTTTTAGCTCAAAGTCAATCTATTACAACAGCAGGACATAATATTTCTAATGCAGATACAGAAGGTTATTCTCGACAAAGAGTAAATGTTACAACTTTTAATCCTATTTACAGACCAGATTTATCAAGAGCAGAAACTCCAGGTCAAATTGGTCAAGGTGTTTCAGTTGAAAGTATAGAAAGAGTTAGAGATGAATTATTAGAAAAAAGAATTGTTGCTCAATCTAATCAAGAAAGTTATTGGAAGACTAGAGAAAATTATTATGTAATGATTGAAGGTGTTTATAACGAACCAGCAGATATTTCAATTAGAACTAACATGGATAAATTTTGGCAATCATGGCAAGAATTATCTCTTTATCCAGAATCTAAAGCTGCTAGACAAGCAATTATCAGCCGTGGAGAATCATTGGTTAATTCAATTCATCAAAGAAATAATGCTTTAGTTGGAATTGGAAATATTCTTAATGGTGATATAGAAGCAACTGTTGAACAAGTAAATTCTTACTCTAAACAAATTTCAGAATTAAATATTGAAATTGTAAAATCTAAAGCAATGGGTGATAATCCTAATGATTTGCTTGATAGAAGAGATTTATTAACAGAAAAACTTTCAAACCTTATAAATATAACAACTGATAATCGTGATAGTGATGAATTTATGATTCATGTTGACGGAAAAATTCTTGTTCAAGGTGGAAAATATCGTTCATTTGATTTAGAAACTGTTACAGATGGAACTGGTTATAGTAAAGTAGTATGGTCTGATACAAAAGAAGATGCAAGTTTTTCAGGTGGTTCTCTTGGTGCTTTGATTGGTTTACGAGATGAAGATTTACGTAATGAACTTCAATCTTTAAACACTATGACAATGAACTTTGTTGATTTAGTAAATGATGTGCATAGAAATGCAGTTGGAGCTAATAATACAACTGGTTTAGATTTTTTTGTTGAACAACCTTACGTTACTAATGCTTTAGGAAATTACGACAGAAATGGTGATGGTGTAGAAGATACCTCAATGATTTTTAGTATGACAGGTTCTAATGAATTAAATCCACAAGATCAAGTTGGAATTGAAGGTGTAATTACATTATCAGGAAAAAATGGTAATGTTGAAATTCCTTATTTCCCAACAGATACAGTAGAAACTGTAATTAACAGAATTAACGATTCAACTTCTGAAGTAAAAGCATATTTAGATAGAAACAATGAATTAGTATTAAAATCAACTACATCTGAAGATTCTTCAAATCCAGATTTTGTTATTCGCTATGTAGAAGATTCTGGACATTTTTTAGCAGGATATGCTGGAATATTAAATGGAAGTGGTGAAGAAAACGCATATACATTTGATGTTGCAAATGCAGTTGAAAACTTAACAAGAAATACACAATTTTCAGTGGCTCCAGTTTTGAATCCATCTGGATATCTTGCAATTAATCCTGCATTACAACTTGATGTTATGTCTGTTGCAGCAAGTTATCCTGATGTAGCAGGCTTTGCAGAAAGCGGAGATGGACGTGCTGCTAACGATATTGCTTCATTACGTAATTCATCTGTAATGATTGGTGAAAATAAAACATTTGATGATTATTTTGCAGAATCAGTTACTAATGTTGCATTGAAAGGAGAACAAGCTCAATTAAATTATGAAAGTCAAATTGCAATAATGAGTGATTTACGAGCAATGAGAGATTCTATTTCAGGTGTAAATATTGACGAAGAACTTGCTGATATTATCAAGTTTCAGCATGGATATAATGCAGCAGCTAAGTTTATTACTGTAGTTGATGAATTGTTAGATACAGTAATAAATAGACTTGGCGTTTAATTTAGGATTTTTTAGGAGATTTTTATGAGAAGAGTAAGTTCTGCAACAGCAAATAATGATATTCAATACAACTTAAGGTTACAAGAATCTAGAGTAAATAATTTAAATAATCAACTAGGAAGTCAAAATAGATTACAACAATTAAGAGATGACCCATTAGCTGCAGGTCATTTAGTGCGTTATCAATCTTATGCTACTCGTGTAGAACAATTTGAAAAAAATGCAAAAATTATTTCAGATGATTTTACAGTTGCAGAAGGGTATGTAAATCAATCTGTTCAGATTATGCAACGTGTTAGAGAATTGGCTGTAAATGGTGCAAATGGATATTATGAAAAAGAAGATTTACGCAATATGGCAGTTGAAGTTGATGAATTATTAAAAGAACTTATTCAAAATTCAAATGCGATTGGACCAGATGGAACAAGAATTTTTGCTGGAACTAGAACTTCTAATATTCCTTTTGAAGCAGAAACTGGTTATGTAAAAGGTTCTTCTGAACCACTTATTACTTCTGTAAAATATCAAGGTTCTATTGGTACAAAAGAAATAGAAGTTGATGAACAAGCTCGTATTAGCATTGACAAAAGTGGAAATTCTATTTTCTGGGCAGAAAAACAACAGTTGATAAGTTCTGCTGATGCTACAAGTTATTCAGTACAGCAGGAAAGTAAAATTGCTATCAACGGACAAGAAATAAAACTTGAACCAGGTGATAATGTTTATTCAATCATTTCTAAAATTAATGATTCGGGAACATCAGTAAAAGCAAGTCTTGATCCAATTACAAAAGGATTGAATTTAGAAACAACTGATTCTAGACAACTTTGGCTTGAAGATATTTCTGGAACAACATTAACAGATTTAGCAATTATTAAAGATTCATCTCAGAGACCACCATATAATATTTCTGATTCTGTGACAGTTTCTGGAGGCTCTTTATTTGATTCTGTAATTGCATTAAGAGATTCAATGCTTTCTGGTGATATAGAATCAATTGGTGGAAGAGTTTTAGGTTCAATAGATAATGGTATTGATAATTTATTAACAAGACAAGCTGAAATTGGTTCAAATTATGAAAGAGCTCAGCAATCTATTGCAAAAGCACAGACAAATCAATTAGGTGTTACAAATATGATTGCTAGAGAAGGGGACTTAGATTTTACTAAAGCAATTACTGATATGAAGATGCTAGAAAATGTAAAACAAGCAACTTTAAGTACAGCTGGTCGCCTTTATGAAAGCAGTTTATTAAATTATATGAGATAATTTTGGAGTGAGTGATGAATAATTCTTTAGAAACAGTTAAAATTAATTTTCCACAAGGACTTTTTGGATTTGAAAATTGTACATTATTTTCACTTACAGAAGCTGAATATAATCCTTTTTATTGGTTACAATCAGAACAAGATAAAACTCTTTCTTTTTTAGTTGTTGATCCTTTTATTTTCTTTAGTGATTATGAGTTGGATATTGATGATACATCCTTAGAGGCAATAAAAGTAGATTCACCTTCTGATGTTGTGGTTTTAACAATTATTACAATTCCAGGAAATGGAAAAAATTTAACTGCAAACTTGCAAGGACCATTAGTTATAAATAAAACTAATAATATGGGAATGCAAGTAATTTTATCAGATTCAAAATGGACAACAAAACATTGTCTTATTGCAGAAACTAGCAAGGACGGTGATAAATGTTAATATTGACTCGAAAAATAAACGAAAAAATAAAAATTGGTAATGAAATAACTCTTTCTATTATAGAAATAAAGGGCGAACAGGTTAAAATTGGCGTTGAAGCACCAAAAGAAGTGAAAGTTTTTAGACAAGAAGTTTTTAATGCTATTCAAAATGAAAACCGCGCCGCCGCAGTTTCTCCTGATACCATTTGTTCGTTGTCTAATTTATTTCAGAATAAATAATTGTTAAGAAGAAGTAGAATTATTTAATTTTGCTTCTTCAGCCTCGCTTGGTCTTATGTAAACTGGACCTTCAAAATCTTTTATTCCTTCAAGTTTATTTTCAAAAGAAATTTTACCAAGTTTAATTAATTGAAATCCTGTATTTATATTTTTGCTTTCTTTTACAATAATTTTTTGTGTAGGATTTATAAGTTTTAATTCCTCAGCAAAAAGTTCTGCATCAGGTCCTGTTATTAATAACTCTTCTTCTTCATCAATATATTTTTTTATTTTAGAAATTTCTTCATCGATTGGACCAATTGATAAAGTATCTTGTCTGTAAATTGAAGTGTAAAAGCGATTTTTTTTTGCATCAATGCAACTTAAAACTGATTTATTTAAATTTAAAAACGGAAGAGCATATACTTCTAATGAATCAAAAGAATAAATTGGAAATTTATACGATAATTGAATTCCTTTTAATGCCGCATAGGCTAACCTTAATCCTGTAAAAGTTCCAGGACCTTTACATAAACATGCAAACTGTAGTTCTTGTGGATTTAATTTAACATCTTGCAAAACATTTTGAATTTCTGGGATAATTCTTTCAGATTGATGCATTCCTATATCTAAAATTCTTGTAGAATTTAATCCATCATTTTCTGCCGAAATTGTCATACAAGGTGAGGCACAATCAATAGCTATAACTTTCATTTTGTATATTCCTTAAAAATATCAGTTTTGTAAGGCCAATTATTTATAATAATTTTTCTAGTTTCTGGTGTAAGAATTTCAATTTCAATAATTATTGCATCCTTTGGGAGTGCGGATTCAATTTTTTCACTCCATTCAATAACACAAATTCCCTCACCATACATCATTTCTTCTGAACCTAAATTTAAAAAATCTTCTACAGTGTCTAAACGATAAACATCAAAATGATATAATGGTAATTTCCCTTCGTATTCCGAAACTAAAGTAAAAGTTGGACTTGTAATAACTTCGTCAATAGATAATGAAGTTGCTATACCTTTTGTTAAAGTTGTTTTTCCTGCGGCTAATGTACCTTTGAATGCAATAATATCACCTTTTTTTAAATTTGCACCAATAATTTCGCCGATTTTTATAGTTGTTTCAGCGGAATTAGAAAATAATTCTAGCATGGAAGTTTTCCTGAATCAGATATTGATAAAATTGTTTTTTTTATTTCTCTTACAATTGGCAAAACTGGATATAAAATATCTTTTTTTAAATTTACTTCAATATTTTTCTTTCCTGTTGGTTCAGTTTCAATTAAAAATTTTATAGGAATTTCAATCGCTTCTGACTGTAATTCTAAAACTGCGGTTCCAAAATAACTTTTGCGATAATAAATATAAGCGTCTTCAGTTGAAATGTCTTTTATATCCAAAACTGTCATATTATATGATAATACCTTAACATTTACTTCTGGTCAATATTTATTTATAGTTATAAATAATTGAAAAAATTGTATTTTTTGTTTTTTTATCGATTTTAATAAATTTAATATGTAAAATATGCATATTATTTTTTTTATTAATTTCTGTAGCTACAATTTTTCCGATTATTTTAGAAACTAGATTGGCTTGAATTTGTATTTCAGCATAAATATATTGATTTGCTCTAATTGGAAGTTCTGTTTCTATACAACATCCATCAGCAGAAATATCTGTTAATTTTCCAGCATGTTTTTTTTCTAAAGGTCTATATTCAACTTCAACTTCTTTTTTTTCACCACCTGTTACAATTTGTACAGCACTAAAAATACATTCAGTATTAAAAGGTAAACGAGTAAAATTTCTTCTGTGTAATATAGAGATATCTTTTGAATGTGTCGTAATCATTTCTTTTATAACTCTTGTTTGATATCTAATAATTCTTGAAGTCATTTCGTATGCAACATTATTTGTTAAAGAAAAAATTAAATTTATTTTTGTTAATGCTGGAATATTTATTTCATTTCCTAAAATATCTTTTGGAGTTGAAAGAATTAGACCTTCTTTTGTGTTTTCAATTAGAGTAAGTTCGTATCTATCTTCATTTAAAAGTAAAGTCATGTTTTGATTTGTTGGAATAACTGTACTTGAATTTAATTTCATTGTAGAACTTTTATGAAAATCAATTTTATTTCTTATAGAAAAGAGTAAATCTGTTTTATTTTCATCATCTTTGATTTGTTCATATTCTTTTCTAAAAATAGAGTCAATAAATTCTTCGTTTTTTAATTCTACATAGAGGTTTTTTACAGAATTTTCTTCGCAGATTTTCCATAACAAATTTTTTTCATTTGGAGTTAATTTTAAAATATCGGAAATTAAAGAAATATCCTGCTTTGTTGTTTTTCTATTTGGGTTTTCAAAATTTTGCTTTTTTCTTTTTTCAAGAAATTTTACAAAGAAATTAGTAAAAAAAATTACCAGAGCTGCGATTATTACAATGAATAATGCAATGTAAACGATGGTGTAACGTAATGTTTCTATTTGTGGCGAAAATCGTATTTGTAAAAACATTTCTCCTCCATCTTTATTACAATTATAGTACTTATTTTATGTATTCTGTACAAAATTCTTTCATTTTTACAATTCTTGGTGCAATTTCGTATTCTGATAAGTCTCCAATTAAAACAGTATCTTTTTCTTTGAAAGCGTTTTCAAAATCAGTTAAAATAGGTGCAAAATCGGATAAGAATTCTGAAATGTTTTCAGCTTTTTCTTTTGTATTTGCAAAATAATCAGCAAAGAGTGAAGATAAAGTAATTGCTTTACAAAAATTATCAAAAGTTTCTGCAAAATTTTTTACAATATCTGTTGATTCTTTTTCTTTTCCTGATTGTAAGTAAACTGGAATTTCTGTTAATTCTTTTTCAATAGATTCGAGATTTTCATTTATAGATTTAAAATAAAAAACGATATCCTCTTTACAAATTGTTGTAATTGATAAAGTTTTTATATTTTCAATTAAATCAGAAAAACGATTTGATAACTGTTCAGCATCAATTTCTTCATTATCAATGCTTACTCCAATTATCGTTGCATCAATTTTTTCACATTCAGTTTCAATTCCTTTTAAAACATCTTCAACTGTTTTTTCATCTTCTAAAGTGATATCTGCTTTTATATTATTGATAAAAATTTCCATAATTTACTCCTATTGCTTGTTATATTGATTTGCAAAATTAGTTATTGAATTTGATTGAGATTCTAAATTGTTCAAAGTTGATTCCATATTTCCGTATTTTCGTTTGAGTTCTGCTTCTTTATTTGCAACTTGTACTTCTAATCTTTCTATTTTAGTTTCTGTATTTGAAATATTTTTTTCTATTGCTGAATTTTTTAAGGCTAAAATCCCACCAGTTTGTACATAAGCAAGTAGAGTTTGATCCATTTTGTAAGCAATTCCAGCGTCAATTATTTTGTCATCGTTTGTGTCATATCCAAAAAGATTTTTAATTTCGCTCATATTATTTTTAAGAACTTCATCTAATTTTTTTTCGTCAATTTCCATATAACCACGCATTTGTGCTGCTGATGTTCCTGATGAAACTCCTGTTTTTGTGGCAATTCCAATTTGAGATAAAGTTTTTATATCTACGTTGTCTTCTGGAAGATAAGAATTTGTCATAATTTGCTGTAAAGAACTTTTGCTACTTTTTAGAGTAAATTCTGACTGAAAAACTCCAAGCCTTTCCATTGCTTTTTCAGATTCTTCTTCTGTAAAATATTCAAGTTCATCTACGATTTCTGGTTTATTTTGAGTAACAATATTTAACTCTGCCATCAACTGATTGTAGTTTCCTACAAAAGTAATTAAGGCGTCTTTTGCACTTTCTGTATCATTTTGTATCGAAATACTTGCAGTTCTATCAGTAGGAGAGTGTAGTTCAAGTTTAACATGCGGAACTACGTCGTCAATTTCATTTGTAGGACGATTCATAGGAATGCCTTCATAACGAAATTTTGCATTTTGTGCCACAGAGACTGGATGTAATGGTTCATATCCTAAATTTGCTGCAATGTTATAAGCTGCAATTCCTTCTAAATTGATTTGTTTACCAGTATTTCTGTTATTCACAAGTATTGATTCTACATCTTGCATTTCATTTAAATTGATTGTATAGAGCTTGCTTTCATTGTCTTGAGGAATACTTTCTAATGGAATTATTGTTCCATCGGTTTTTTTTATGTAAATTGCACTACTGTCAGTTACAGGAAATCTTAATTCCTTTGGGGGTTCTGGCGGAAGTGTAGTTTCTGATTCTTCATTGTTAATTACTACATCTTGAAATTGTATATTTCCAGGGAAAGGTAATTCTGGTCCTGTTGGTCTATTATTCCACGCAATTGTAATATCTTCCACTGGAATTGTGGTAACTGTAAATTCTACTGCAAATCCTGTTTGATTTTTTATTGAAGCAGGCAGTGGAATTTCGATTTTATTTTCTGGAGCTACATTTTTATTTATATTTTGTGCAAATGGAGTTTTTTCACCTTGAATTTTTTGCACCATACCTAAATCTATTGCAAGGTTAAGGGAGTCGTTTTCTAAAATTAATTTATTTTCTTCACCAGTTTTTAATGATTCTAATAGTAAAGCACTTTCATCTTTTGAAACACCAATGATGGATGATTTTATTATTCCGTTTCCTCTTTTATTTAAACCTTCAGAAAAATCAGAAATTTTTCCACCTTTAAACCGATAAGTAATTGTTTTTTCACCAACTTTAAATTGATATGTTCCTTCTGGAATTTTTGTGTTTTTATCAATATTTCCAGATAAAAATCTATCAGCTGTGGCAATTTGTTCTACATCAATTTTAAAAGTTTCTACCGTAGCTTCTCTTTCGGCAGTGGCTGTAATTGCTCTTTCATCAGAGGATTCAGCAATTCTTTCGTTAAAGGGATTATTAAAAGAGTACAAAGACCTTGTTGATTCCCTTAAAGAACTCATGTATTGGTTCACTCTCCGCCAATTAGCTTGTTCTGCTTTATAAGTCTCAAGCTTTTCTTGTTCTCTTTTTAAGGGAAGTTTTTCAACTTCAACAAGACTGTTTACGAGATCATTTGTTTTATATTTGTCACTAACGCCAGGTATACTTATGCCAGACATCTATATAATAAAATTTCCATCAAAGCTAAATTTTTTCGTCGACTAAAAGTCCTAATGCTTCTTTTAGTCTTAACTGAAGCTTTTGTATGTCAGCAGAAGGAATTTCTTTAATAACCTGTTCGGTATTAGGATCTACAATTTTAACGATAACCTTGTTTAATTCCTTGTTTACGTTAAATTGCAACTTTCTACCAATCATGTCAGAAATTCTTTGTAATTGAGAAACCTGATAATCAATGTCAGCAAAATCTTCTGCAACAGAGGCTGCTTCTTTATTTACATTTTCTGGTGGAGTATAACCAGTTGTAACGTGTTTTACCACGTCTGCATTTGTATTTATGCGGCCATCCATTGCCAAATTTTGCCCTAAACTGTTTACTGTCAAACTCATTATGGGCCTCCATTTTAGGAAAACATCCAATATTTTCCTTTCAAAGCACCTCAGACGAAAGAGGGGCGCACCTCCTTCGTCAATATGCTTTTACATTAAAAAGATGACATCCAGAAATCTCTTTAATGTTTAATTCTTACTAGCTAAGCAATCTCAAAACGTTTTGTGATTGAGAATTTGCTTGTACGAGCATAGCTGTTCCAGATTGTGTGAGGATCTGGTTTTTTGTATACTCTACCATTTCGCTTGCCATATCAGAGTCACGAATACGTGATTCTGCAGCTTGTAGGTTTTCTGCAGCAACTGCAATTCCTTTAGCAGCAATTTCAAAACGATTTTGATATGCTCCTAAATCTGCTCTTTGTCTGTTTACAGACTTCATAGCATTGTCTAATGTTGCAATAGACATATTTGCAGCATCTGGTGTAGCAATTGAAATTCTTTCATCAGAACCTTGAGTTCCTGTTAATCCAAGAGCTTGTGCTGTCATAGTTCCAATGAAAACTTGTTCATTTTGGTCAACATTTGCACCAATTTGGAACTGCATAATACGACCTGAAGCAGAATCTGTTGCAAAAGCACCTGTTAACATATTCATTCCGTTAAATTGTGCTTGTGAAGCAATTCTATCAACTTCTGCTACAAGTTGTGAAACTTCAACTTGAATTTGCATTCTATCTTCATCAGTATAAATACCGTTTGCAGATTGAACAGCTAATTCTCGGATTCTTTGTAAGATATCTGTTGTTTCAGACAAATATCCTTCAGTTGTTTGAATAAAAGAAACACCATTTTGAATATTTCTTTCTGCTTGATTCAAACCTCTGATTTGTGAGCGCATTTTTTCTGATACTGCTAATCCAGAAGCATCGTCACCAGCTCTATTAATGCGCTGACCTGAACTGAGTTTTTCAATGTTGCCTGCAAGTTGAGAATTTGAAACTCCCAATGTGCGATTGGCATACATAGAACTCATATTATGATTGATAATCATAAATCGCCTCCATGTGATTTAGTTTTTTCAAACTATGACCTAAAAGCCATTCCGTGCTTTTAGCTATCCAAAAATATAAAACTGCGCCTTTTATATTTTTATCCAGTATTGTCAAACAGTATTATACTACTATAAGTCTAAAATCGTCCATAGTAAAATACAAAAAAAATGGAGAATTTTTATGATTTTTTTTGCGGGATGTAGAATATTGAATGAAAAACCATCCGCTTGAGCAGGGTAGAGTAAAACTCATACCCCGTTCAAACTTTGATAATGAAAAGACTTAATTTATCTTTCCATAACCAGCACACTATCTAAGCAAAGATAACACGTTCTGGCTTTGTGCGTTAGCCTGAGCCAACATAGCTGTACCAGATTGTGTAAGAACTTGATTTTTAGTAAACTCAACCATTTGAGCAGCCATATCTGTATCACGGATGCGTGATTCAGCAGCTTGAAGGTTTTCAGCTCCAATATCAATTCCGTTTACAGTGTGTTCAAGACGGTTTTGGTAAGCACCAAGATCAGCTCTTTGTTTGTTAATCTTTTTCAATGCTTCATCAAGAGTACCGATGGCACGGTTGGCATCATCCGGAGCAGCAAGACTCATAATTGTTTCAGTTCCTAATTCTTTAAGACCAAGAGCAGTTGATGTCATTGTTCCGATGAAAACTTGTGTTCTTTGATCCATGTTAGAACCGATATGGAACCACATAGAAGCTGTAACTACGTTTTCACCTGTTGATTGTGCGAAACGACCTGTAAGCATATTCATACCATTGAATTGTGCTTGAGAAGCAATTCTATCAACTTCTGCTACTAATTGTGAAACTTCAACCTGAATCTGCATTCTGTCTTCATCAGTATAGATACCGTTTGAAGCTTGAATTGCTAATTCACGAATTCTTTGTACGATATCAGTTGTTGATTGTAAATATCCTTCTGTTATTTGGATAAAACTGATAGCGTTTGAAGCATTTTGTGAAGCTTGATTCAAACCTCTAATTTGGCTTCGCATTTTTTCAGAAACTGCGAGTCCTGAAGCATCATCACCTGCGCGATTAATACGCATACCTGATGAAAGTTTTTCCATATCTTTTTGGATAGAGTTGTTTGTAACTCCCAAAGTACGATTGGAATACATTGCTGACATGTTGTGGTTGATAACCATAATTTTTCCTCCATGGAAATTTAATTTTAAGACAGAATCCGTTCCGTCCTTTTGTTTAATGTTTGATACAAGCGTATAAAACGTTTGTATCAAACCAGTAAATTGTATAATGCACGTTTAAAGGCTACATACGTGAAAAATACAGTTTTCTATATTTCTTATCGGTAAGTTGTCTAAAAAACTTAACTTTTTTTTTAAAATTTTATATAATTTTTTTATGAATTTTGAAAAAAAATCCTGTAAATGCTGTAAATTTTCCTTGGAAACTAATTTTATCGTTAAAAATAAAATATATTTTTTTTGCAAAAATTGTAATTCAATATTTTTATGTGATGATTTTTTTTTATCACCTGAAAATCAAGTTAATCGATACTTATTACATAATAATACTTTAGAAGATATAAATTATAAAAGTTACTTAGAAAAATTTATAAATAGGGTATTAGAATTTGTAAATCTCGAAAAAATTGATTTTTTAGATTATGGATCTGGTCCAAATCCTTGTTTAGTAGAACTAATAAAAGAAAAATTTTTTAATTTTAATAAAATTGATGGTTGGGATTTATTTTTTACAAGAGATTTTTTTCCTAAAGAAAATTCTTATTCCTTAATTACATGTTTAGAAGTTGCTGAACATTTTGAAAATCCACAAGAAAGTTTTAGACATATTAGTTCTTTACTGAAAAAAGATGGTTTTTTGGCAATTCAAACTCAGTTTTTTGAATGTGAAGAAGATATTACAAATACTGAAAAAAAATTTGCTACATGGTGGTACAAAGAAGATACCACACATGTAACATTTTATTCTAAAGAAGGCTTAATCAGTTGTTGTAAAAGTTTTGGCTTAAAATTTTTAACTCAATTAGATAAAAATTTAGTGATTTTTACAAAAATTGATTAGAAATTTTTTCAAAAGCAGCCATAACTTCTTTTACTGCTTTTCCTCTGTGGGAAATTTTATTTTTTTCTTCTTCAGAAAGTTCTGCAATGGTTTTATTGTATTCAGGTAAAAAAACTATTGGATCATATCCAAAGCCGTTTATTCCTTTTGATTCTTCGATATTTTTTAATAAAATACCTTCAAAAGTTTCTTGGGCACATAAAAATCTATCTTTTTCAAGATAAAGAACGATTGTACAAACATATCTACATTTTCTGTTTTCTGGGTTGTTAACATCTAATCCTTTTTCCTGCAAAGTTAGATTTACATCTTCTATAAGAAGTGAGTTTTGCTCAAGTTGTGATAAGTTGTGTCCATCTGCATTTTCATTCTTTGATGAATTTAAAAATTTTCTTCCACAGTATCTTGCAGAATAAATTCCTGGTTTTCCATCTAGAGCATCAACACAAATTCCTGAATCGTCTGCAATAACTGGCTTTTTTACGATTCTCCAAAGACCTTCTGCTTTAATTAAAGAATTTTCAAAAAAAGTTGAACCAGTTTCATCTGGATCAAATTTAATTCCAATATCTTTAGGAATTGTGATAGTGTGGGGTGTACACAACATTTCCATTTCATGTTTTTTATGTAAATTTCCAGTTGCTAAAAATATTTCCATAGTTTTATTTTACCTTTTTACAGACTAAATGTCTATTAACTAATTTTTTCTTGCAAAACTTTTATATTATATACTCTGTAATTTTTTTTAAGTAAGTATCTGATTTTTGCTGTACTTATATTTAATAATTTTGAAATTTCTGTATCGCTTGGAATTATTTTAATTTTTTTTAATCTTTCAATTCTTTGATTTCGCCTTTTTTTTAATACTTTATATTGATTTTTTAAGATTTGTTGTTTTGTAGAATTGTAATATGCATCATTTATTTTATTCTTTAGTACTCTTAATTTTACATAATCTTGATTTACTAATTGAACTAATTTATTTTTTCTACAAATTTTATCAATCATTTTTTCATTTAAATTTTTTATGTAATTTAATAATTGAAATTTACTTATAGAAACGTTATTTAATATTCTTTCAATATGTTCATTAGAAATGTAGTATGAAGATTTTAAAGTAATAATCAAAATTTCTAATTCAGTTAATTCTGTTTGCTTTTGATTTTTTCTATATTGAGGATAATAAATTGGTTCTGTTTCAGAAATTGATGATTCTAAATTATGCTCAGGAGAATATACATATTCATTATTAGATTCAAAAAAATCACAGTCAGGATCATTTGTAAAAAGTAAACTTTTTGTGTAATATTGTCCAAGATATTTTCTCCAACTTTCTAAAGCGAATCTAATGTGGCTTTGAAAATAAGAACTAAATTTTGATTTTTCTGGATTAAAATTATTAAATACTTTATCAACCTTTTGTATAAAATAAAACAAAAAATCTTGCATATCTTCTTTGTTTAAATTTTCTAATCCAAAAAATTGTGGATTTTCTAATACTAATACAATCAATTTGTTAATTGCATTTTCCTTTGTGATTTCTTTGTTTAATAAAGAAACATAAACTTTTGTAATTGAACTTGAGTCAATCATATAAACCCCTTTTTTGATGTTAAACATCGTTTTATTTTCTAAAGGTATATATGCAAGTTTTGTGCCAACTTTTTTTTGTAGTTTTTTCATATTTTAGAGTGAAATATTAAAAATAAAGTGAAAAAACATAATTAAAATTAATGTTTTAGTGAATGTTACCAAATTGTGACATTTAGAAAAATTAAGAAAAGTTAAGAATTTTATTAATTTAAAACTTTTTCAAATTCTTTAATTATTTGAGGTAATAAAGTGTCGATAGTACCTTCTGTACTTAGTCCAGCAGCATTTTTGTGTCCACCACCACCAAATTTTGCAGCAATGGTACTTACATCAATAGCATCTTTTGAACGGAAACCTGCGGTACAAGTTTTGTCTGTATCCTGTCTTACAAAAAGTACTGCTTGAACTCCATCAACAGATAATAAGAGTTGATATAAACTATCTGAATCTCTACCATCTTTACCAAATTTTTTTGTATCATCAAGAGTTTCGTAAGTAACAATAAGTTTTCCATCAAAATATTGTTCTGAGTGAGTAAGCATTAAGCCAAGTAATTTTCGTGTTGAAAAAGGCTTTCCACTATTTATTTCTGAATATGTTTCCCGTGGATTGGCACCTTTAGAAACTAATCTTGAAATTGCATAAAACACATCACTAGAATCAGCATCTAAAAATCTAAAAAATCCGGTATCAGTACATATTCCAAAAAATAAAATTTTGCCTATTTCAGAATCTATTTTCTCAAAAAAAGATTCATAAATTAACTGAACTAAGTAAGCAGTTGCAGGAGCATAAGGATAAATAATTGAAAATTCATTATCAATATCAGATGTTTTATGATGGTCGATAATGAATTTATCATAATCTTTTATTATTGGTGCAATCTCTTCTCCGATTCGTTCTATTTCAGAACAATCTACAATAATTACTGCTGAGTTTTCTTTGTTAAAATTTTTTTTAGGAAATTTAGTAAATTGTTTTTCAAATTGTTTTATTTCTGGGCGCTTAAAAGGACCAGCAGATAAAAGTTGATATTTTTTGTTAAATTTTTTTAGTATTTCTGCAATTCCTAAAGAACTAGAAATACAATCTCCATCTGGTTCCTTATGACCTATAATATAAAAGTTGTCATGAGAATCAATAAAATTTTTTAAGTTAGAAATTTTTTCTTCTGCAATTATAGACATAGAAACCTAAAATTTTTAATATTCAATTTCTAATGTTTCTGTATTCATTCTTGAAGCTACATCTATGTTATGAGATAGAATTTTCCATGCTGAGTGACTTCTATTTGTAGGCATATTTAAAAATACCTTTTGAAATTCACCATTTGCATAAATAACAGTCATGTATGGATTTAATCCTTTTGCTAAAGGACGAACACGGCTTTTATTAACTTCTCTTGTGTTAAACCATTCCTTCGGAACAAAAACTTGACCAACTGCCATATTACCTTTTTGATAGTGTACAACATAAGCGTCGATGTGGTCATAAACTCGAACTATTGGTACGTTTATGTAGAATAACTCTGCTTCATTTTCCATCTCTTGTGCATAAACACCTGTAAAAAGTGTTAGTACAAAAAGAACAAGAAAAAGTTTTTTCATAAAATATCTCCTAAAAAAGTTATTAAATCAATGCTAACATTATAGCTTTGATTGTGTGTTTTCTATTTTCAGCTTGATCCCAAACTTTACTTTGTTTACCTTCGATAACATCAGCTGTTACTTCTTCGCCTTTTACTGCTGGTAAACAATGTAAAAATATTGCGTTAGGATTTTCGGTTTTATCCATAAGATTTTGATTTACTTGATAAGGTGCAAGAAGTTTAGTTCTTTCATCTTTTAAAGCTTCTTCTCCCATAGATATCCATACATCAGTATAAACTGCATTTGCTCCTTTTACAATAGAAATATCATCAGAAATTTCAATTTTTGCACCAGATTTTTCTGCAAATGGTTTACAAATGTCAATAATTTCTTGGTCAGGGAAAAGTTCTTTTGGACTGAAAATTCCAAAATCGATTCCAAGTTTTGAACAGATTATCATTGTTGAACGAGCAACATTGTTTCTTCCATCACCACAATAAACTAATTTTAAGCCTTTTAGAGTTCCAAATGTTTCTTTTAAAGTTAAAATATCTGCAAGAGCTTGAGTTGGATGAAATTCATCTGTTAAACCGTTGATAACTGGAATTCCTGAATATTTTGATAAAATTTCTACATGTTTTTGAGAAAAACCTCTAAATTCGATAGCAGAAAACATTCTACCTAAAACACGAGCTGTGTCTTCGATAGTTTCTTTTCCACCAAGTTGAATATCTTGTGTTGAAAGAAAAACAGGATGTCCGCCTTCTTCGCCAAAGGCTGTTTCAAAAGAACATCTTGTTCGAGTAGAACGTTTTTCAAAAATTAAAGCGATAGTTTTACCTAAAAATCTAAGGTGAGTTTCATTATTTTTTGCTTGTGCTTTTACATTTTCTGCAATTTCTAAAAATTTAAGAATTTCTTCTGGAGTGTAATCTATCCAAGTAAGTAATGAGCGACCTTTAAATGGTGCGTTAAATTTTTCTAGTTCCATTTTTTTATCCTTAAAATAAAGAAATAAATATTGAAACTAAATGATAATATAGAGGGGGTAGGTGTGTCAATTGACTCTTCAGTATTTTGCAAAATGAATAATTTGTACAAGAAAAAAAAATGGCTCTCGCCGAAAAATCTCCAAACTCGCTAGTGCTGTGCTACGCTTGCAAGGCTTCGTTTGGTTCTTTTTCGTCTACGACAGTTTTCTTTTGCACTGATTGTGCATTTTGCAAAGTTCTTTCATTCGGGTAGGAGGTATGACAATCTTTGTAAATAGATGCTTAACCAAATTCAGCATGACAACAAGAAGTACAGCACTAACGAACAGGGACATTTTTCGTCGAAAGCGTTGGCTGAAAATTATTCATTTACAAAATTTCTTCTTGCTTTATTTCATAGCCTTATTGACATTTTTTTTTCAATATGATATGTTCTAAACATCACGGCGGCTTAGCTCAGCAGGTAGAGCAAACGGCTCATATCCGTTAGGTCGTAGGTTCAAGCCCCACAGCCGCTATTAAAGGAAATCTTCTTTTGTTGAAGGTTTCCTTTTTTTTTGTATTTTCTAGTTTTTTATAGTATAATTCTTGAAACTAAAATTAATTTTAACTGTTTCAAATATAACACAAGTTAAAGTTACTTTAAAACTTTATTTTTATGGAGGAATAAAATTTTATGAAAAAAAATCTTAATTTTATCTTAATTTTTTCTTGTTTTATCTTAATGTTTTTTTCATGTGGTAAAAATGTTACAGAAAATTCAGTTGCAACTTCAGGTCAACGATTGATGATGAAATCTGCACCTAAAATGGCAGTAACAAATTCATCTGCTGTTTTTTCTGATACTGTCGTTGAAGAATCTGCTATGGATACAAGTTATGGTTATGCACCAGAAGGTATTTCTGCTGAATCTGGAAATGGTCAGATAAATCAAGAAGTAGAGAGAAAACTTATAAAACGTGGAAATGTTAATATCGAAGTTCAAAATCTTAAAAAAGCGCAAGAATCTGTTGAAAAATGGTGCCAAGATTTTGGTGGATATGTTGAATCATTTTCTGATAGTCCAACTTTTTCTCACTATAGTTTAAGAATCCCTGCAATAAAGTTTGATGAAGCTTTAAATTCTGTTGGTGATTTAGGTGTAATAAAATCAAAAAATATTTCAACTCAAGATGTTTCTGAACAATTTTATGATTTGCAAACTCGTTTATCTACAAAAAAAATAATGAAAGAACGATTGCAAAAATATCTTACGCAAGCAAAAGATGTTAAAGATATGCTTCAAATTGAAAAAGAACTAAATAACACAATTTCTGAAATTGAATCTATGGAAGGAAGAATGAAACGGCTTTCTGGACAAATTGAATTTTCTTCTGTAAATATCTCATTAGAATTGCCTCATAGAACAACTGATGAAGGTTTTGTTTGGCCAGATTTCTTGCAAGGTTTTAGAGAATTTTTATCAAATTGTGTAGATTTCTTTGTAGTTTTATTTGGAATTATGATTTACGCAATTGTGTTTGGGGTTCCAATAATTGCAATTTTAGCTTTCTTATATTGGTTGTTAATTGGAAAAAAAGGATTGTTAATAAAACTTTTCAAAAAATTAAGTAAGTAGAACAATTTTTAAGACAAAAAAAATGGACTGACATATCGAAGTTTTGATAGAATTCTTCTAAAATGTCAGTCCTTTTTTTGTCTTATATTTATTTTAGAATTTTACTCTTAAACTTAATCCACCTGCCCAAATTTGATTTACTAAATCATAAGAAACATTTAATGTTCCTTGAGCAATGAATAAAAAGTCAATTCCAATTCCTGCAAAAATTTGTGCTGTGTAATTTGGATCTTCTTTATTAAATGCAAATCCTGACCAATCACCTGAATCAAAAGTTTTTGTTTCTTTTAGTAAGGCTTGTCCTTCTTCGCCTAAGGATTCAAGTGCTTTTGCATCAAGAACTTTTGTACCGTCGTAGTTCCAAGACCAATTTCGTTTATTGCTAGAAAGAGTTCCGCGTAGTCCAACAAAAGGTTCTACAATAAGAATTTTTTTAGAAAGTTGAACAGTTGCTTGTAAAATCTGAGATTCATAACCTGCTGAAACACAAGCTGTTCCTTCTTTTACATTTATTCCTGCATTACCTTTGCTGTAAGCGTAACCTGCACCGATTGAAAGGTTAGGTAATGCACCTTCTTCCTTTATTAAAGGAATACGAATATCAGCACCTACAGTTCCGTAGTCGATTGAAAAAACTGTTTCTTGAATATTAAACTCAAGTGGATTTTTTATCATCATTCCATGAACACCTAAATCAAATGGAATTAATAATCCTCCAATACGTACATCAAAAGTGAGCGTTGGCAAGAAAAGATTTTTAACATCGTAAGTTAATCCCATTTCTTTAAAAACAGTTGCAAGACCCTCAGTTTTTAATTGAGCCATTCCAAAAGAAACACCACCTCCTAAATGTGGTGGTAAATCAAGTAACTGTCCGATGTAACTAGATGCCCACATATTTTGGTGAGAAACCGTACTAGGTGCAGTTTTTATCAGTGAAAAAGTGAAGTCATCAAGACCTGTACTGATATTTTCTGTGTTAAAAGTTGCTGGATTTTTTGCATTTGTATCAGAAAGTAAATCTGTGATATCTCCTAAATCTAATGCAAATGTAGAAAAACTAAATACGCTAACTAAAAGCATAAATGCTAAAAGTTTCTTTGAGTTCATATAAACCTCCATGATATATTAACTATATACTTATAGTTTAACACTTTCAAGTTCTAAAAATGTTACTTTGATAATTTTTATAAAACTTTTTAAAAACTATTGACATTTTTTGATAAAATAGATATATTCAAAACATAAGTTGCTGCTGTAGCTCAGTCGGTAGAGCAATGGACTGAAAATCCATGTGTCGACAGTTCGATTCTGTCCGGCGGCAAGTAAAAGCCCAATCTTCTTTTAGGTTGGGTCTTTTTTTTTATCAAATTTATTAAAAAATTAAATTGAGAATTTACTTTATCTTTTTTACTTGTGCTGTTTAAAAAGATGTTGTAAAATCTATTTCATGAATTGGTTACTTTTTTCATCACAGAAATTTGAGAAAATGGATAAAATTGAGGAATTGCTGTTAAGTAATGATGGTCGATGTACAATCATTAATATAGAAGATGTCGCAAGTGACACTGTAGATTCTTCTTTTTTCTATTCATTGACCCATACAAGTTATGCTATTTTTAATATTCCTTTGGAATTTATGAATCATAAAAGTTTCTTATTTGCTTTAGGATTTATCATCGGTAAAGAAATTCCTGTTTTCATTTCTAAAAGTATTATTAAATCAGAATTTGTTCTTGATTTATTGAATGATGATTTTGTTACCGATTTTTCTGATTTACAAAACTTGTATAATTTATTAGAAAAAAATCTACCAAAATATGTTGAACTTGAAGAAAAGAAAAATGCTCTCAAAGTTCTTTTTGAAAAAGGAATTCCATTCACACCTGATTGTTTTTCATTTCAAATTGCAAAAAATGATTTGGAACTTTGTGAATTGTTTTTAAAAGCAGGAATGGATATTAACGAACGAGATTCATCAGGAACACCTTTTTTGTGTTATGCAGCTAGAAATGGAAAAATTGATATGGTACAATGGCTTTTGGAAAATGGAGCTGATATTGATGCTGTGTCAAACGATAGAGGCTATTCTGCTGTAATGGATGCTGTTTGGAAATCAAATGTTCAAATTGTTGAATTACTTGTAAATAAAGGTGCAAATTTGAATTTCGTTTCTAGGGATGGACAAACTGCTTTAATTTTAGCAACTGGAAGTGAAAATTTTCAGATTTGTAGAATCCTTGCAGAAAATGGTGCAGATCCAACTATAAAAGATAGAATGGGAATGTCTAGTATCGATTATGCAACGCTTTTCAAAAAAGAAGAAATTTTAAATTTATATAAAGAAAATTTATGAAAAGTTTGCTAAATCAAACTTGTTTATTTACTGCAATTTCTCACTAGCGTTGCGAAATTGCGTCTTCCAATAGGAGAATTTATGAGTTGTATAGTTTTTACAGGTGGTGGAACTGGAGGGCATATTTATCCAGGGCTGGCTGTTGTAGACGAACTAAAAGAAAAGATAAATTCAACAAAAATTGATGGAACTTCTCTTGATGTCAATATTGTTTGGATTGGTTCATCAAAAGGGATGGATAAAAATCTTGTTGAAAAAAGTGGTAGCGTGGATAAATTTATTGGTATTCCTTGTGGTAAATTACGACGCTATTTTTCTTTTCAGAATTTTATAGATTTATTCAAAATAGCTGCTGGATTTATTTGTGCTTTTTTTCACCTTGCAAAATTAAAACCTTTAGTTGTATTTTCTAAAGGTGGATTTGTAAGTGTGCCATCCTGTTATGCTGCAAAGTTGTTAAAAATTCCAGTTTTTACTCATGAATGTGATTTTTCAACTGGTTTAGCAACTCGACTTAATCTTAAAGTCGCTGAAAAACTTTTGGTTTCTTACGAAGAAACTAAAACAAAATTACCTGTTGCTATCCAAGAAAAAACAATTGTAACAGGAAATCCTGTGCGACCTATTTTTTACACCGCTGATAAAAATAAGGGAATTGAATTTGTTTTATCTTCAAAAAATGAAACTTCAAAACAAATTACTAAACCGATTTTATTAGTTTTAGGAGGAAGTTTAGGTGCAAAGCAAATAAATCTTTTAGTTTGGAATAATCTTGAAAATTTATGTAAAAACTATATAGTTATACATCAGACGGGAAAAAAACAAGATTACTTTATGGAAGTTTCAAATAAAGATTATTATCCCTTTGAATTTATTTATTCACAAATGGCTGATGTTATGGCTTGTGCAGATGTGATACTTTCTCGTTCTGGTGCGAATTCACTTTGGGAATCTGTTGTACAATATAAACCCATGGTTTTAATTCCACTATCTGTTGCAGGTTCTAGAGGTGACCAAGTTGAAAATGCAAAATTTTTTGAAGAAAAAGGTTGTGCAATAAATTTAAGTTCAAATTCTTTATCTGATGAAGAATTTATGCAAGCTTTAAATGAACTTTTGTCTGAAGAAAAACGAAAAATAATGAGTGAATCTTGCAAATCACTTTGTGGAAGTTATAAACCTGCTGAAAAAATAGCTTCTTTAGTTTTTAATAAAATTTTAGAAAAGGAACATTTTGTATGACAATTTCATTCTTAGATTTGATTTTTATTTTAGTTATATTATGCTGTGTTTTAGTTTCTGTTATTAAAGGTTTTGTTGCAAGTTTTTTCGGAAAAGCATCATTCATAGTAGGAATTTTATTAGGTCTATTTTTTGCACCAAGATTTGATGTTTTTGTTGCAAAATATATTAATGTTCCATATTTAACTACAATAATTTCATTTTTAATAATTTTTATTTTTTCATACATAATTTTACGATTATTACAACTTTTAATAAAAACAATTTTTTCTGGTGAAATTATGGGTGGCTTAGATAGAGCCTTAGGATTTTTCTGGGGATTAGCAGAAGGTTTGTTAATTGTAGGTGTGTTCTGTGTGATTTTAATTGTTCAACCTTTTTTTGATTTAACAGAATTTTTATCAAAAAGTTTTTTTGCAAGTAAAATTTTACCGATTTTTGTAGATACAGAATCAATTAAGAATGCTGTAAATGTAACTTATAATTTTATAAACACTTTGGGAAAATTTAATGTTTGAGAATTTACTTTATCAAAGTACATCTAAACTTCTAATTGAAGATATTAAAAAAAATATGCTTCCTAACTCAATTTTATTTTCTGGTCCAGTTGGAACTGGAAAGTTGACAGCTGCATTAGAGTTAGCTCGTGTGCTTTCTTGTAAATCTGAAGAAAGAAAAAAAGGAGAGTGGGCTTGTACTTGTAGTTCCTGTTTAAAACACAAGGCGCTTACAAGTACTGATGTATTGATTACTGGACCAAGAGATTGTACTTTAGAAATTGCAGCTGCAAAAGATACTTATATCAGGGCCGTTGAATCAAATTCTCAGTTTAAAATTCCTACAAATTATCTTTTTGTAAGAAGTGTTAGAAAATTAACTTCTCGTTTTAATCCTGTTTTTTATGAAGGTGATGATAAGGCTTCAAAAATTTCACCATATATTCAAACTATTGATGAACTTTTAGAAGAATTTGACCCAATGCGACCTCAAGAAAATCTTGGAGATATCGAGAAAATCAAAAAAAACGCACAAACTTTATTAACCCAATGTGAAAAACTTGAAAGTAGTTTTATGTATGATTCTATTCCTGTTTCACATATAAGAAATGTTTCAAGTTGGGCAAGATATACAACAACAAGCGAAAAAAAAGTTTTAATCATTGAGAATGCAGACAGAATGTTAGATTCTGTTAGAAATGCTTTACTAAAAATTTTGGAAGAACCACCAGAAAACACTTTGTTCATATTAACAACATCTAAACGAGGTGCTGTTATGCCAACAATTCTATCTCGAGTAAGAACTTATCCTTTTATTGAACGGACTCAGGAACAAAACAAAGATGTAATTTCTAGAGTTTTTCATGATGAAGGTACTAACATAAATGATTACTTGTGTAGTTTTTTACCAGTTTCTAAAGAAACTATCAGTAATCATGCTGTAGAATTTATAAATTCGATAAATCAAGGTTATTTTCCTAAAATTGATGTTATTTCTAAAGAATTAAATCAATTTGAACCAAGAATAATTTTATCAATTTTCTTAAATAGTTTTTTTACGCAAGGTAAAGAAAGAATTCGTACAGAAAATTTTACAGATAAACATATTTTATTTGCAGAAAAGCAACAATTTTTATTAAATTCTATTAAGAAGTGTTATGAAAATGTAACAATTTTTAATCAAAATCCTGTAGCAGCTTTAGAAAATCTTGCTGGAGAATTAATCGGTTGAACGCTTTTGTAAAAAGAATTAGTAAAAAAATCTCAAAATTATCTCCTGACCAAATACAGCAGTTGTTTAATCAACTTGTGGAAGAAAATGAATCTTTGTTTTCAGTTTTGGAAAGTATTAGTACAGGTCTTATCATTTGTGACGAAAAATGGAAAATTACTCAATCAAACAAAGTTGGAGATAGGCTTTTACCTCTTAAAGCAAGATATTATGAATCAAAACAAGCTGATTTACAGTGTGATGAAGAAATTTGGAATCTTGTTGATGATGAAGATATTGCTTCTTTTTTACAAAAAGCAAGTAACGAAAAAAAAATCAATATTAGCGAAGAATTTATTTTAAAAACTCCTGCTGGCGCTGCAAGATATTTAAATATCAGTTTGTTACCGTTAGTTCAAAATAAAAAACTTTGTGGAACTATCATAAAAATTGATGATATAACTGAAAAACGAAATCAAGAAACCTTGTTACATCGAATGGAAAATTTAGCAAGTTTAACAAATTTAGCTGCAAGTGTGGCTCATGAAATTAAAAATCCTCTTGGTAGTATTAGTATTTATATTCAGTTATTGCAAAAATCAATTTCAAAAGCAAGAGCAACTGATGAAAAAATTCCAGATGAAAAATTTTTGGAAAAATATCTTGATATAATTAATCAAGAAATTGATAGATTGAATAATATTATTGTAGATTTTTTGTTTGCAGTAAGACCAATTTCGGCAGAATTATTACCTGAAAATCCTGTAAAAATTTTAGAATCTTATATTGATTTTTTTAAACCAGAACTAAATGAAAAAAATATTATTCTAAAAACTGATTTTATAGAAAAATCACCAAAAATCTTACTTGATGAAAAGTTATTTAAACAAGTAATGATAAATTTAGTTCAAAATGCTATTGTAGCGATGCCAGAAGGTGGAACTTTAACTATTTCTGCAAAAATAAAAGATGATAAATACATAATTTCTGTAACAGATAACGGAATTGGTATGGATGAAAATACAGTTTCTAGAGTTTTTGAACCTTATTTTACAACAAAAGTTACAGGAACTGGGCTTGGATTAACAATGGTTTATAAAGTTATTAAAGAATTTGGTGGCGAAATTGAAGTGGATTCAATCGTAGGTGAAGGAACTACTTTTAAAATAACTTTACCAATTCCACAAAGCGAAAAAAGACTTTTACCAGATATAATTTAATACGAGGTTTTATATGAAGTTCAATATTTTAATTATAGATGACGAAAAAAATATCCGAGAAGGTCTTTCTGCTGCTCTTGAAATGGAAGGATATAATACTGTTCTTGCTGAAAACGGAAAACAGGGCTTAGAACTTTTTGCGAAAGGTGATATTGATCTTGTAATTACTGATTTGCGTATGCCAGAAGTAACTGGGGAACAAGTAATGCAAAAAATCCTTTCAGAAAATCCAGGAGTGCCTGTAATAGTTTTAACTGGTCATGGAAGTATTGATAGTGCAGTTGATGCTATGCGTCTTGGTGCTTATGATTTTTTAACAAAACCTCTTAATCTTGACAGACTTACTTTAATCGTAAAAAGAGCTTTGCAAGGAAGAGAACTTTCTTTACAACATAGACATTTGCAAGAAGAATTAAACGGAAAAAAAGTATTTGAATCAATTATTGGAAAAAGTAATCAGATGCAAAAAGTATTTGATATGATTCGTCGTGTGGCTGATACAAAAGCTTCTGTATTGATAACAGGAGAGAGTGGTGTAGGTAAAGAACTTATCGCTAATGCAATTCATAATCTTTCCTCAAGAAAAGATAAACCTATGATTAGAGTACATTGTGCCGCACTAACTGAAACTTTGCTAGAAAGTGAACTTTTTGGTCACGAAAAAGGCTCTTTTTCTGGTGCAGTTGCTCGTAAACGTGGTAGATTTGAACTTGCTAACGGCGGAACAATTTTTTTAGATGAAATTGGTGAAATCAATCAGAATGTTCAGATAAAACTTCTTAGAGTTTTGCAGGATAAAAAATTTGAACGAGTAGGTGGTGAAGAAACCATCGAAGTTGATGTGAGAGTTGTGGCTGCTACTAATAAAAATCTTTTGGAAGAAATCAAAAAAGGCAATTTTAGAGAAGATTTGTATTATCGCTTGAATGTTGTGCATATTGAAGTTCCACCTTTACGGGAACGAAAAGAAGATATTCCTTTACTTGTAGCTGACTTTATTAAAACTTGTGCCAAAGAAAATGGAAAAAATATCGATGGAATTGATAATAAAACTCGTTCAATTTTGTATAACTACGATTGGCCAGGAAATATTCGTCAGCTAAAAAATTGTATAGAAAGTGCTGTTGTTATGTGCCAAGGAAATATTATTACTGTTGATGATTTGCCACCAGGAATTGCAACCGGAAGTGAGTCTGATAGTATAAAAATTCCTCTTGGTATTACAATGGAAGAAGCTGAAAAAATCATCATTACCGAAAATCTAGCAGCAAACAACGGTAACAAAAGTAAAACTGCCGACATTTTGCAAATTGGTAGAAAAACTTTGCATAGGAAATTAGAAGAATATAATCTTTAGAATTTTTGCAAAGTTCTTTCGTTCTGGTAAAGCGAGCGAAATTGTGTACACCAGTTTTTTTCTGCACTGGTTGTGGTTTTGCACAGTTCTTTTATTTAGGTAGATGTTGTGACACTTTTGCAATATAGATGCTGAATTAAGTTCAGCATGACAAATTTTTCGTATACCTTTATTATCAAGATAAAAATGAGTTTTAAATAAATTTTGACAAAAAAAATTTACAAAAATCTTGCAAAACTTAAAAAATACTTGTTAGTTGGATATTTCTATGATATAATGAAAACGACAAGAAAAACATTGACAGAGAGATTTAGAGTGCGTAAC
>JAGBFB010000024.1 GCA_017936665.1 Spirochaetaceae bacterium
AATTGATACGCCGAAGCATTGCAAGTGAAACGCAGCACTAGCGAGGCGGAGCAATTTTGGCTGAGAGCATTTTTTGTACGAATCTGCTAAAAACACAATTTCTATGCGATTTTTGTATCAATTTTTGCATTTACAAAATTTCTTCTTGCTTTATTTTGAAAAAAAATATCTTTTTTATTGATTTATGTTTTTTACCTATGGTATAATTTCCTTGATACTATTTTTTGGGAGGTTTATCCCCATGTATAAAATAAAAAAAACTCTTGTCTTTGCTTTTCTGTTTTTCTTTATTTCTACTTTTTGTTTTACTCAGTCTTTTGATTTTATGGGAGAAGTTATAAATTCAAAAGAAGTTTCTTTTTTACAAGTTGTTACTTTAGTAAGCCAAGATTTATCATTAAATTCTGAAAGTGCAAATAGTGCTGATTATACTCAAGCTCTTGTATCGGTTTATCCAAAACTAAAAAAAGTTGTAGATAAATATGCAACTAGTGTAGAAAATCCTATTTTGGTTAAAGATTTTGCTCAAATTGTTTGTACCTGTTACGATGTAAAAACAAGTTTGATGTACATCCTATTTAGAACACCACGCTATGCTTTTAGACAACTTATTGCATCTGGATATTTTCCTATGACAATGCAACCTAATGTAAAACTTTCTGGTGTAAAAGCCCTATCCATTATTGCTGATTTTGGAGAGAATGAAGGAGAATCAAAATGAAACGAATAATTGTAACATTTCTTCTATTACTGGTATGTTTTTCTGGATTTGCTTTCGATTTTGGTGGGATTTTATCTACAACAAGTTATGTTCAAGATTCAGTAAAAAATCTTTCATTTAATCAATATGTAGAAACTTCACTTTGGATGCGTGCAAACTTTGGAGAAAATACAACTTTAACTTCAGATGTTTTCTATTCTTTCAATGGTGACTTTGCAAATGACTCAGAACTTCAAGCAGGAAAAACATCAACTTTCATAAATAAGTTAGATTTATCTAGTTTAAAACTTACTACAAAATTCAATCTAAAAAACAATAATTCCTTAAATCTTGCTTTAGGGCGTAACTTTATAAACGATCTTTCTGGTTTTATTTTGGCTCAAAAATTAGATGCCCTTGCATTAAATTTTGTAAATCAAAATGCTACATTTTACTTTTATGTAGGATATACAGGTTTATTAAATCATCATACAACACCTATGTATTCTCCTTCTTTTGTACCAGAAGATAAACCTTTTTATACTTTTACTTCACCTTACATTGTAGCAAATGTTTCTGCAAAATTTCCTGTACTTTTTGCAAGTCAAAATATTTGGTTTGAATTCTTATCTGCTATAGATGCGAAAAATTTTGAATACAATAGACTTTATACAACATTGGCTTTTGACGGTCCAATTTACAAATCTTTGTATTATGCTTTAACAAGTACATATCAATTTAATTTAGGAACATATCCTGAAGTTCATAATTGGGGTAATTTTACAAAGGCCGAAATTTCTTGGTTTACAGGAATTAAATCATTGATTTTTTCTGCAAAAGTATTTTATGTTTCTGATAGTTTTACTCCAATTTCAACAGTTGATATTTTAACAGATGGAAGTAACTTGGATTCTGTACTAAAAACAGGAATTTATGCATCTATAAAACCTATTGAACCTTTGTTTTTAGCTATCGGAAGTGATTTTGCATTTGATGTAGCAGAAAATAATGCTGTTCAAGATTACAAGGGATTTCAATATTCTGCCCAAGTTCGCTACGAAATTTTTGATGATTGTCTTGTAAATCTTTCTGTTGGCCAATTTTTCTATAACAAAGAAAATTCTGTTTATCAAGATAAAGAGCCATATTTAAATTTGAAAGCTCATGTTAGAATTTCATTTTAAGGGGGAAGAAAATGAAAACTACAATAAAAAAATTATTTTTGTGTTTAACCCTAATTCTTTTTACAACTCTTTGTTTTGCTCAAAGTCGTAACATTCAAGTTGTTTCTGCTGTAGGAAAAGTAGAAAAACAACAAGACGGACTTTGGGTGCCTGTTCAAGTAGGCGAAGTTCTTTCTAAAGGAACATTAATTTCTACAGGTTTTAGATCTTCTGCTACATTGAAGTTTGAAGGTTCTGTTATTTCAGTTAGTGCTTTATCACGATTGACAATTGCAGAGTTGCTTGAAAACGAAAATTCAAGAGATACTTCTGTTTTTTTGGATGCAGGAAAAATTAAAGCAGATATAAAAACTTCAGATAATAAACGAGTTAGTTTTACAGTTAGAACTCCAATTGCAACTGCTTCTGTAAAAGGAACTGCAGGTTCAGTTAGTGCTTTAGGTGATGTTGTAAGTTACGAAAATGTTTGGGCAACTACAGTTATCAATCCTGACGGAACTGAATCTACAAAGCAAATTCCTGTTTCTCAAGGTATGCATTTAAGTCTTTCTGCAAATGTAGGCTCTAACTCTCCAGTTACTTTAACTTTGGCTTCTGATACAGGAGTTTCACCACTTTTGCAAAATGTTTCTGAAATTGAGAATGAATTTAAAGGAATTTCTTTTGTGTCCGATTCAGGCAATCGTAATGGCTCTGAAATTCCAGTAGAAAGAATAACTATAAAAGAGTCTCCTGAAGTAACTCCTCCAGCTGTAACTCCACCAACTGATGAACCTCCTAGTGATAACCCTCCGGTTGATGAAGGTTCAGAAGATACAACTTGCTATGTGAATGTAGAAGTGACATATAAAAAGTAAAAGGAGCGCGTAAGTAGATATGAAAATTTTTGAAAAATTTGTTTTATTGTGTTTGGCTTTTTTCTGTTTTTCTTGTTCTGAAAAAACTAATTTTGGGCAAAAAGAACTTGGTTTTATTATCCCGTCTCCAAGCCAAACTTCTGATATGAAGTTGATTTCTAGAAATTCCACAGAAGATTCTTTGTTTTTAACTGTAAATCTTTTAAATGCTGATGATAATTCTGTAATTGATACTTTTGATTGTTCATGTGTTCCAGAACAATTAGTTTCTGTTCAATTAGAGGCTGAAAAAGGTGACAATGTTTGTGTTGAAGTTATTTTTTCTGATATTAACAAGCGAGATTTAATTTGGGCTTACGGAAAATCTGAACCTTGCGTGCTAGAAGAAAAAGAAACTGATATTTCTGTAGAACTTGAATATTACGATTTAGCATTTTATCTTACACAAAATCCATTTGAATTAATCGTAACAGATGTAGATGGAAATAAAATTACTAAAAAATCTGATTCTGGAAATTATATTGTAAAATCAAATGATGAATTGACAGTACAAATTTCTAATTTAGATATTTTTGCTGAAATTGATGATCCTGCTGAACTTTATTCAATTAGTTGGTACTTGAATGATAAGCAAATTTGTTCTTCTGAAATAGAAGCCGAAACAGGATACCCAATCCCTATAACAACTTCCCCAATTTCTATAACAATTGGTGAAATTGAAGGTGTTTTACCACAAAACAATGTTTTACAAGCTTATATAGATATAACAGATGTTGGTAAATTCAATGCTTCTTTTATTTTTGATGTGGAATTAAATTAATTGTAGGGAGGTAAGTTTATGAAAAAGATTTATTTAGTTTTATTTGTAATTTTAAGTATTTTTGTTTTTTCTTGTAAAGATAATTTAATTTCTGATGATTTATCCTCTAGCCAAAATTCTGGTGTGGGACAAGTTAAAGTTTTTGTAAAACAAAGCCGTCTTTTTGGTCCTGATGTTTCAGAAGTTACTTGGAATGTTGAGTTACGAAAATCTGGCGAAAATAATACAATTTCTGGTAAAAACGAAAATGGCTATTATTTATTTAGTGGTTTATCAGACGGAACTTACAATATTACAGTTTCTGGAAAAACTGGTGATGTAGAAAAATTTACAGGTTCTGCCCAAGTAACAATAACAAACGGAAATTCTGTTAGCGTAAATGTTCCAATTGTTGCAAAAAAAACAGACAAAGAAAATGGTGATACTGATGTAATAACAGGTTATGCAACAATTAAAATGGATATGTCTGACGAATTGCTAAGTTTGCTTAATTCTATTGGTCCAAATGTTTCTTTTGCGGCACAGCTTTATAGTGTTGATGGTAATGATACTGAATATAAAGCCTCTCTTGTAGAAATTCAAAGTGGTGAACAAGATAGTTCTATTAATATTTACCATGATCAAGAAGTTAAGTTTGTAAATAATACCTCGCCTACAATATTTTATGAAATCCCTACAGGTTATTACTATTTAACTTTTTCTGGCTTAGAGAGGTTAAATTACACAATCAAGTTAAAAGATAATCTTGTAGAAATTGGTGATGGATTAACTACAAATATCGTATTAACACAAAATGACTACGAATTAGTGCAATGGAATAGCGATTCTCAAGGTATGCCAACAGTTTTTTATATAGATAATTCTAATAAAGACCATGTGTATGATACGAACGATACTACAATTATTACTACTTACGCAGGATTATCTTTGGCAAATCCACTTGGGTTTAGAAATATAAAAAACAATATTTCTGGAACATTTTATTTAATTACAGATGTTGAAACTTATAAAGAAAGTGATGTTGTAAATAGCTTTTCTGGAATTGATTATTCAGGAAGAACGATAACTTCTTTTGGTTCTAATATTTTTAGTATTACCAATAATATTTATGATAGATTTGTATCTTTATATTCAACTACTCTAAAAAATATCAAACTTACTAATACAACTGGTACTGGTTTTATTCTTTCTGATTCTACTATTGATGGTACAGTAATTTTGGATACTCCTATTGTAAAATCTTCAATGGATTCTGTTGTTAATTTAGATAAATCTTCAAATCTTGTAATAGGACAAAATTTTTCTGGGGAATTAGGAATTTGCTTATTTCCTGAAAATTGGCAACTTGGCGATACTGTTATAACCTTTGAAAACGGCAAACCAGACAATGCAAATTTTTATATTAGTGAAAGTTATGATAGTCAGGGTAATAGTTTAGCTTCAAAATTTTACATCGATGATAACGGAAAACTTGCTCAATATGATGCAAGTACCCAGTGGGTAAATTTTGCTTGGGACGGCAAATGGCCTTATTTAATAACACAAACTCAAGCAAAAAACAAAACTTATACAAGTATTATTGATAGTAGTACCGGTAAAGATCTAAATGGTTTTAACGGAATTTCAACTTACGACGAAGAAAATCAAACTTGGTATTTTATAAACAATAGTGAAGTTTCTTATGCTCTTTATAGTGTAACTAATCCAAAAAATTATGAAGGAGTAGTAGAAACTACTTCGATTGGAATAGGTAATAGTCCTGTTTTATTATCTAGTATTACAGCAATGGACTATGATGATGGCAAGTTGTATATGGGGGAGGGGGGGGTAATAGTACTGTTGATTTTTATTGTATTGATATAAATAATTCAATCAATAATTTTATTTCATCATTTGTGAATGCTGATGTATCTAATTTAACAGCCTTGTTAGTTGATGGGGATAATGTGTATATGGCAACTAAGAATTCTAATTCAGATAACAGCGGTATCACTCATTCTGCAATTTGGCAATTAAAATTAGAACAAACTGATAATGGATATGATTTAAATCCGGTTCAAACTTACAAAGAGGCTACAGGAGCAATAAATCCTGTGCCATATTATCAAACCTCATCTTATGTTTTTGATGGAACTACAGATGGTTCTACTTTCCGTATTACAGATTTGTATTCTAGTGAAGATGGCTCTATTTATGGCTTGTTGGCAAACTATATTGAAAAAGTCAATTTTGATTCTGTATCAAATGATGAGAAAAATAAGTCTTTTATGCGTGGTAGCGTGTTTAAGTTAGAACAAAATACTTCTCGACAAAATGATTCTTCTGACCCAATTATGAATGCAACTCATTCCAGATTAAGAAATTCTTTCCCGCTAACTACAGCTGATTTAGCAACTGCAAAACAATATTTTATCTTGCCTCGTAAAATTGTAGGTATTCTTAATAAAAAGCTTGTTATTGTTGATGACGGGATGGTACCTGATTCAAATGATTGCAATGTTGACAGATTTGTTTTATTTGATTTAGCTGGTGAAATTTCAGAAACAATTGATGTTGGTACAAGTTTTACAACTCAAGCAAGTGTTTCATCTAATAAGTTTTGTACTTCAGAACTTCTCTTTGATGCACAGCAATATTAGTACGAAAATTTCAGTTTGTGTGCCAGTTTATGCTACAGAGAATGTTTTAAAAAATTGCCTTTGTAGCATTGCTGGACAAAACTTTGATTCTTTTGAAATTATCATTGTAGATGACTGTTCTCCTGGTGTGCAAAATTCAAAACTTAGTGTAAATTCCATTGTAAAAGAAGTTCAAAAGGACTTTCCTTCAGTTTGCATAAAAACTGTTCAACACAAAAAAAATCGTTCTTTGTTAGAAGCACGTCGTACTGGTTTTTTAAATTCTTGTGGTGATTTTATCACCTTTGTTGATAGCGATGATGAACTTCTTCCTAATGCACTTTCTTTTATGTACGAAAATGCAATAAAAAATCAAGCAGATATTGTTCATTGTAATTCTCAAATCACTTTTACTGATGATGAAAAAGATTTTATTCGTCAAGAAATTACAGACAAAGTTCAGCTAGTAAAGGACGGAATTTTAGAAAATTCAGATATTATGTCTAGTTTTATGTTCAAATCTGAAAAATCTCACAATGGATTTGTTTGGGCAAAGTTATATTCTAGAGAACTTGTAAATCAGGTTTTTAACGAAGTTCCAATGATGTATTGCACTTTAGGGGAAGATTTGTGTTTAAGTTTTTTCTTTAATCTTTTTGCAAAAAAATATATTGGACTTTCACAAACAAAAGTTTACAAATATAATTACGCAACAGGAATTACATCTTATCATAAAAATATTAGCATAAAACAATTTGAACACAGTTGTTCAGTTTCTACTGTTTTTACAGTTTTGTTTTCTTATGTAAATGATTTATTGCAAACTTGCCAGTCAAAAGATGAAGAACAAACTATTTTGATGTACAAAAAAGTTTTGCAAGAAAAATGTAAAACTTTTGCCAAAAATAACATTGAAATGCTAGAAAATTCAGTTAGCAACGAAAACTACCAAGAATGCAAAACTATCTTGATTGAGTACTGGGGAGAAAATCTCTACAGAAGTTTGCAAAAATAATTAGTACCAGAAAAATATGTTATTCTAAAAAAACAAACTGCATTGCTCCCTTGACGCTTCGCTAGACGGTCGCACTACAGTTTGTTTTTTTAGTTTACTGAGTTTTTTGATTTAATTTATTTTTGCGAACTTCTTTCGTTTTGGTAAAGAGGGCGAAATTGTGTATGCAAGTTTTTTTTCTGTATTAATTGTGATTTTGCATACTTCTTGTGTTCTGGGAGAAGGGGATATTTATTTTGTTAAAGAATTTATCTCTTCTATGGACAGACCTGTGTATTTAAGTATAGTTTGAATATCTAGATTATATTTGAGCATATTTTTAGCTGTCTCGATAGCTTTCTGTTGAGAACCTTGTGATATGCCTTGAGAAATACCTTGTTCAATTCCTTCTTTAAGTCCACGGCGAAAGTTGTCTCTGTCATGTAAATTCATACTTTTTCCTTGATAAAAAATTGTTGAGGAATTTTCAAATTCCGAAATAATTTTTTAAGTAGTTTCGAAATGTAATGAGAAACTACGATGTAAGTGAAAGTTCGAGCGTCGAACTTTTATAAAACTCCGACGCAATTTTAGGAGAAGTTTTTGATAATACTCCTTTCTGTTGACTTCGTGTTTTTTGATTTTTTCAACGATAGAAGAAAGTTTTTCTGTAAAATCGTCAACAGGTTTCTGATTACAAATATACTGCAAAAAAGCTGAAATTTCTACATCTTTTTCGTTTTTATAAGCAGTTGCATTGAAAATTTTCTTTATTGCTTTATCGTTCAATAGTAAAGTTAAATTTTCTTCACAGCGATTTTGAAAAGTATAAATCGGTAAGCCTAAATTAAAAGAGTCGTATTTGCAGATAAAAATTACAAAACTTGTGGGAAGTTCAGAATAATCTTGCCCTTTTAGCAAGTTGTCGCAATCTAACATTGATTGATAAAAACGAGTTCTCAAGGGTAAATCTTCGTCAATAGCGTTTTGAAGTTCAATGTCGAAAACTTTATCACTATCTTTAATGTAGACATCTAATCGAACGCCCTTTGTTTCGTAGTATGGCGAAATCGTTTTTTCAATTTCTGGATACTCAATATGGTCAATTTTGATTTTCAGTAATCGTTCTAACAATTCTTGGCAAATTTCCGCATTTTGTAATACTTTTTCAAATATGTAGTGATCTGCAAAGGTTAAATCTTCAAATTTCTTAAAGTACATGGGTTTTCTCCTAAAAAATAAATTTTTTTTGTACATATTTATTATTGAGAAAAAATTGCATTTTTTAGCAAAAACTATGAAAAAATTTTGAAATTTTTTTGCGTTTATAGATCCTGAATCAAGTTCAGGATGACAAGAATAAGTGCAACCTGTCCACAAATGCCTTTTACATTTCGCACATTTCTCATACAGCCACCTTCTACTCACTTGAGCAAAACAAAGCAAGAAACAATGCGTCAAAGCAAAATTCTGGCCAAAAATCGCAAATACTTGTGAATTAGCAAATCTCGTGAAGAAAACACGTAAGTCAAAATTGACACGCTTGCAAGTTTTGTGAAACAAAACTTGATTGTAAGCCGAAGGCTTACTAAAAGTCTTGCAAGCGAAGCGTAGCACTAGCAAGGTGGGGCAATTGAACTGCACCCAATTTTTTGGACATTTTATGCTATCATATTTGTATATCGAACTTCAATTGGAGTTCGATAACAAAGAACACTTGAATCTCTTTCATAATTAAAATAATGAATATAAGAT
>JAGBFB010000025.1 GCA_017936665.1 Spirochaetaceae bacterium
AATCCCATTTTCTTGAGCTATCAAATGTGAACCTTTTTCTCCGCGCTCGTAGTCTCGGACAACTTTTAGCTTAAACTCAACTGAATATTTTTTATTCATACTACACCTCCAATTGTGTCCAATTTTTTGGGTGCAGTTCAGCGGTTGGTGAGCGTAGTCGAACCAAGCGCCTTCTCCAAAATGGGGAAGGCATTTTTTTTGGGGTCGAAAATTCTTATTTCATATTTTCTGCTACATACAATTCTGTTTCATCATATTCATAGGAAGTCTCTTTCACATCGATTTTAATAAAATCGTCAAAACTTCTTTTAAACTTATTATACATTTCAGAATCATTTTTATTAAAAAATGGTAATCCATATAAAACAAATTTTTCAGATTCATTTCTAAAGGGTTTTTCAATTCCATACCGTTTTGAAATTTCTAATAAAAACTTTTCTTTCCAGGCATCATTATCATCACCTTTTAAATGTTCACCTTTAGGCTCAATAAAAACTTGAAAATAAGCAGCTTCCCCACTTTTGCTTTTTAGCAACAAAAGAAAATCTGGCTGAAATCCTTGCCCTGTTTCAAAATCAAATATTTTGTAAACTTCTTCATTTCTTAAAAGACAAATGTTTTCATATTTTTTAAGCAATTTAGAATAATGATTATAAATAAAATTAATAACACTTCTTTCTTCACTTGTTCCCCAAAATGAATCTAAGGCATACCATGAATAATTTTTACAGTCTTGTTCAACTTTTCTATTTTCTTCATAATCGCTTTTTTTTGTATCAATCATACGAGTTGTTTCAAAAGGAAAACATTCTTCAAAAGGTACAAGCTCAAAATCTGTTGCTTTATATGGATTATCAAATTTTTCTAATTCTTTTTGTGAGTAAAGAAAAAACTGCTTTGCCATTTCTAGAAGTTCGGAAGGTTCTTCATTTTTTATTGACATTCCATCTTTAAAAATCAATTCTATAGGAATTGGATTTATGAAATCAAGAAATTCTTGCATTCCTGAAATGGCAAATCTTTTGCGTATTTTTTCAAAACTATAGTAGGAATTTTCATCAGAGTTTAAGATGTGCAATGCTTTGTAAATTATATTTCTAGGCACATCCAAAATATTAATATTTTCAGTATTAGGATTAATTTGCCCTATTTTATTTAATTCTTCATCATCACCGTCTAAGTTTACTTTTATAATTTGCGATGTTTTATTTTCAAAATTATATGAAAAATATAATTTCACAAAATCATCAGGCAATGTTTTTAATTTACGATTTTCATTTTCAATTCGTTTATTGCAAAGCAAATACATTTTCTTAAAGTCTGAAATAAACTCTTTTTTTACAGCAAATTTCTTTTCTTCTCGAGTATCTTCAAGCAAATTACTTCGTTTAAGTGCGTTATAAAGTTCACTGATGTATTTTAAATCATTATCGCTATGAAAATAAAACTCTTCTAAAACACGAAGTTCATTTGTTAAATCATTATCAAATTTTCTACGATTTTTATTTTTGCCTTCAACAGAAAATGGAAAATACCTGACACCACGCCCAATTAACTGAACTTCGCTAGTTGTACTTGTTCCAACTTTGTTTGTTTTATAATTCATATCACGACCTTCGTAAAGACGAACAATATCGAACAAATTTAAAACATCCCAACCTTCTGTAAGTCGCTGAACTGTAAAAACAGCACGAATATGATTATGAACATCTTCTAAACTATTTAACAATTTATCAATTTCAGAATCTGTTTTTTCTTTTTTTGTTTTATTTGTACTTGAGTTTGTGATGATACAATTTCTTTCTTGAAAATTCTCGTGAATGTATTCTGCAATTTGAGAATTTGTAATTTTGTTTTGATTAATAAAATTTGCAAGATTTTCAAAGATTTCTTTATTTCCAGAATAGGCTTTTGGAACATCATCTTCTTGAGATAAATATTTTGAATATGTTTTTATAAAATCTAAATCATTTGCCTTTATATTCTTACACAATTCAACAAATTCTAAATAATCATTTTTTGATTCTTCTATAGTTTTACTTCTAAACAAAATAACTGGTTTAAAATTTGGAATATCATGTTTTAATGCAATTTGAAATCTATGCCAATTCAAAACCAACGCTTGTAATATTCTTTGCTTTTTATTTAAGTTTGAACGAACAAGACGAATATGTTTTGTGCATCCAGCATTTACAAATTCTTTTAATCCAAACTTGATAATGATTTTATCTTCATATTTTTTTTGAACTTCTTCTGTTTCTGGAACTGTGGCTGTAAATTCCAACAAAACATTTTTGTTTTCAGAGTTAAATCCTTTGTTTAAAATATGATGCAAAATTGTTGTTTCCCAAGAACGCTCTATTACTTCACCATTTGCAGAATCTTTTACCTCTCCAATTGCGGCAATATCGTCTTGAAAAAGATCTTTATTTTTACTTGTTGTTGCATTTAAATGATGAGCTTCATCTCCAATTAAAACAAGGTTTCTTTTTTGTAAATCAGATAATAAAAGTGAATTTTCGCTTTCTTTATAAATATCATTATGAAGTTTTTGAATTGTAGTAAATTTTATTTGGATATCATCTGTAGAATTTGAAAATTGTTCAACTTCACGAATATTTACTCGCTTTTCATCGATAATAATATTTTCTTTGAACAAATATTTTGTATGGCTTTTATGAATAAAATTATCTTGTGTTTTTCCAAGAATTGCATTTTGATTAACAAAGAAAATGAAATTTGTAATGTGATAAGTTTTGTAATAATACAAAATCATTGCAGCCATTACTAAAGTTTTTCCGCTTCCTGTTGCCATATTAAACATTAAGTGGTTGGGAGAAAGTTTTTCTCCTTTTTTGATTTTTCTATCTCGTTTTGTTTCATTTATTAAAAAATTTTCCAAGGCAAGTTTTTGCCATTCGTAAAGAGAATATTTTAAATTGTCTGTTATATATTCAGGAACTTTCGGAATATCAATATATTCTTTTGAATTTTCAATTTCTTCAAAAAGCATTATTCACCGTCCTTTTGAATTTGATAAAACTTTTCTGTAGCTTTTATATCGTTTTCTGAAAGGCCGGAATCTTTATCGTTTCTGTCATCACTATTTACATAAAGTTGATTTAAGTCTAACATTCTACAAAAAATTTCTTTTTGTTTTTCAAGTGAAAGATTTTTAAATTGTTCTTCTTTGCAAGTTTTATTGATAAAATCATTTATGCGAACATTGTAATGAAGAAAATATTTTGTGGATAATGTATTAAAAATTGAAACAAGTTCATCGTAATTTTTACAAGCAGAAATTAGCTGCATAGCCTTTTCGTTTTTTTCTGCAAGTTCCATATAAACAAAGGATCCTCCACCTTGCCATTCTACAGATTTTGAAATACCGCCCTGTTCACCTTCAATTACTTTTTTGAGTCGTTCACAAGAAATTGTTTTTATATAATCCATTTGTTCTACGCCGATATATTGGCGATTCATTTTGTGAGCAACTGCTGCGGTAGTTCCTGAACCGAGGTGATAGTCGAGGATGATGTCATGTTCATCAGAACCTATTCCTAAAACAAATGACATTAATTCCTCTGGTTTCGGATTATTAAAAATTCCTTTTTCACCAAACACTTCATTAAGAGCAATTGTTCCTTTTGAATTTTGAAAATTGTCTAACCAAGTTCTTTCTTGTTCATAAATATTTTGATCTTCATTTTCATTAAAATAATGTTTTATATACATTACACCGTCTTCTTCATATAAATCTAAATTATCTGAAGAAAATTTCTTTTTACTCCACATCCATCTTCCATCATCATTTTTGTGTTGTTTAGGTAATATTTCCACATCATCAGGATTTTCTCTTTCTAGATTAAATTTTCCATTTTTTGTTTTATATATTGGATAATACAAATTAGGTCTTGCAGTTCTTGTTCCATGAGGTCCATTATCTTGTAATGGTACAATATAAAATTTACCTCGTTCATCAATATTTGGATATTTCTTTTCACCTTTCTTTCTTAAATTAAAGGCTGATTCACTTTTATTCTTCCAATATATCAATAAATAGTCATTTAATTTTTGCAGTTCGGCATTAGACTTTGTAGTTGCAGACCCTCTTGTCTTCCTTGGACAATTTGCAACAAAATTCTCTCTTCCAAAAATTTCATCCATTAAAACTTTTAGATACGCTTGTTCGTTATCATCACATTGTACAAAAATACATCCATCATCCCGCAACAAATCTTTTGCAACTTCTAAGCGATTTTTCATAAAAGTAAGCCAAGATGAATGATTAAAATTATCATTATAAGAAAATCCGTCGCTTCCTGTATTGTAAGGCGGGTCGATGTAAATCAACTTAATCTTTCCTTCAAACTCTTTTTTCAAAGAATGAAGGGCAAGTAAATTATTTCCTTTTATAATCAAATTATCTGTAATTGTATCATCAGAAAGTCCGCGTTTTTTATTTACTTCCGCATCACGAGTAAAATCTACGCAAGAAGATTCTCCATCTGTAGCATATTTCTTTACATTACAAAATGCCTTTGGAGAAAATAAATTATCAATTTCATCTTTTGCCAAGGTTTCATTAAAGAAAACTTCACGACGCTTTGATTGTTTTTTTACATATTCGCCAGTTTTTTCATCATATTCAAAATAAGTATCAAGTCCATCTTCCTTTTTTTGACCACCTTCAAGAACACAATCTTTAAACGGAAAATTTAACACAACTTCGTTTCTGTCTGTAAGAGCAGAATCTCCACAGTACAAACCAATTTTTTTACCAAGATATTGTGAATAAGAATTATTTGAACTTGAATAATCAAGAAATTCCTTAAACTCTTTAGTTTTAAAAACAAAGGAATCTAAAATCGGAGAGAAAAAAGCATTTTTAATTTCAGCATTTTGCATCAAAGGAATGAGTAAAATTGAATATCCACTTTCTGCCATTTCTTTAATTTTGTTATACCGAAGTTCATTTTCTTCTGTTAGCAAATCAGGAATTGTTTTTAGTAAATCTTCTATTTTAGCATAAAGTGAGTTTGTTTGTGGTGTATTTTCTGACATAAATCTATCCTAAAAAAATAATTTCATCGTACTTTTTACACAAAAAGTCGGTTTAACTGTATTATATTTTATATCGGATAGTTAAACTGGATATTTTAGATTAAAAGTCAATTATTTTGGCTGTATGGACGATTTTAAAACAATATTCGTAGAAAACTTAATTTTTTACAGAACTAAAAAAGGATTATCTCAATTAGAGCTTTCTGGTATTTGTGATTGTGCAAAAAGTACAATTAGCGGAATTGAATCAAGAAAAAATTTCCCATCTTTTGAATTATTATTAAAAATTGCTTACGCTTTAGAGGTACATCCCGCTGATTTATTTTTACGAAACGCAAGCCAATCACGCAAAGACGTTAGAGAATTTTTTGAAAAAGATATTATGGATTTAGTAAAAAATCGATTTCCTGATGAGATAAGCGGAGAAGAGTGAAAACGAGATTCAATAATCTCTCCTTTTTATGCTAAAATCAAAGCATAGATAAAAATGGAAAGACATCCGATGCCCAAATGATATATGGTTAGTGTTTGTGCAAAGGTTAAAATTTAGTACTAGTTACTGAAGATGGGCATTTTTTGTGCCAATCCCTTGCCCCATCCTAAATCCTTCGTTATATTATCCTGTATGAACAAACTAAAATCACTTTTTCTAATCACCTTAATTTTTGGAGCAGTTTTTATGTCTTCTTGCACAAGCCAAAAATCTTTTAAATCAGACTCTGAAACAATCGAGTTAAAAGGAAATCCTTCTACGGGCTATACTTGGGAAGCGGTTTTGGCTTCTGAAAATATTGTGGAAATTTCAAAGGATGTAAAATATCTTGGTGCTGAGGGAATGGTGGGTGCTCCTTCTATGTTTTATTTTACAGTGAGTTCTCTTGCTTCAGGAAGCACGATTTTGACTTTGGAATATAAGCGTCCTTGGGAAGAAAAAGAACCTCTTGAAAAGAAAGTTTACAATATCACTGTTGATAAAAAGGGAAAAATCACAATAGAAGAAAAGTCAAAATAAAAATCATAACTGATCTCTATGTTTCTGTTGAATTTCCATAACTTGAAACACTCATAAAGTCAATGTTTACATCTAGATTTATCTTTCTACTTTGTTAGAGATTTCACTTTCAAAAATCGTTACCTCAATATTTTCCATGTTATCAATTTCCTTTTTTCTTCAGTTAAGTTATTATAGCATAATAGTTAAGAATTTTTGCACCGTTGTTATAAAATTAAAAAAAATAATTATAAAAAATTTCAGTAACAAATAAATAATTCCTATGTTATAATATCGATATGAAGAAATTATTTTTTGTATTGTTTTGTGTTTTTGTAAATTTAAATTGTTTTTCTCAAGTTTTAATTCAATATAATCAAGATAGAACTTATACCTTAGTTGAACGAACAGATTTACGCCGATACGATAACGGCAGATATATCGGATTATTAAGCAGGGAAGTTCGGTCTTTTATAAATCAAGATGAACATCCAAAATACAAAAATTTTTATCAAGGGGATTTTTATGTTTTAGAAAAAACAAAACGAAATTCCTTCGAAGTTACTTTAGGAATAAATGAAGCTATCCCCTCTTCTTTTACAATCTCTGAAGATGGAAATTTAACAATGATAGAAGACAATGGATTTCCTTCCTTCAGAAGTTTTCCAACTTTCCCAAAAGATAAAATTAAAATTGGTGATAAATGGAATGCCACCGCAGAACGAGCCGTAGATCCTTTGAACAAAGGAATAATCACACGACTTCCAATTTACATTCAATATCAATATACAGGAGATGGAAAATATCATGATGAAGATATTTTCATTTTAAAAGCCCAGTGGGCAACTCGCTATGGAATTTCATATTTCGATTCCCAAGGAGATAGAGAATTAAAATCTGCAATGGGTTCCCACAAAGCAGATATTTATGTAAGCAAAAAAACAGGTTGCGCTCTTCTTGTTCGAGATATAGTTGACGAAACTTTTGTTTATCAAGATGGAAATAAAATCAACTTTCAAGGTTTCATAACTTTATTCACTGAATATCCTCCTGCAATTGACAGAGAAATTATAATCCCTACTCTAAATAGAATTGCAAAAAACAATGATGATAAAAATGATGATGACAGTCAAAAAGATTTTTTCAAAGACAAAGATGTTCCAGACATCAGTTATGAAAATACAAGTAGAGGAATTCGTTTAACAATTCAAAATTTGCAATTCAAACCAAACAGTTCTGAACTTTTGCCTGGAGAAGAAAACAGATTGAATCAAATTGCTAAAGTATTAAAACAAGCAAAGAACTCAATGTTTTTAGTGGAAGGTCATACAGCAAGCACAGGAAACATTTCTGGTGAAAAACAACTTTCTGTAGAACGTGCTTACACAATTGCAGAAGAATTAATCAAGCGTGGAATAAGTGCTGAAAAATTTATTTACAAAGGAAGTGGAAGTTCAAAACCTATTGCAACAAATGAAACTCCAGAAGGAATGGCAAAAAACCGCCGAGTTGAAATTACAATTTTAGAATAATTTTGTTAATAAATTTTCTTTACAAGTTTAATTAGTTCTTCTAAAGTAATTTCATTTTCTTTTGCTTGCAAACAAAACTCTTTAACAAAATTTTCAGAATTAGAAGTTTTTATTTCTTTTAATTCTGATTTGTTTAATTCGGTAACAAAAGTTCCTTTTCCTGTAATGGTTTTTATCAAACCTTTTCTGTCAAGTTCTTCCCAAGCGCGTTTTACAGGAATAACAGAAATTTTTAATTCTTGTGCAATCTGTCTTATAGTTGGAAGTTGTGTACCTCCAACTAATTTTCCAGATAAAATTTGCGAACTAATTTGTTGATAAATCTGAGTGTAAATTGGAATAGTTGTACTAAAATTTAAAACTATATCCATTAAAGATTTACCTTGTCAAATCTTTTTGCAGAAACTTTATAAGTCAAAATCCAACCTAAAATATAAAATATAATTCCAAAAATTAAAATTGGAAGTTGCTTAAGTAGAGATATAAAATCACTTTTTACTAAAAAATTTAATTCTTGTAAATTTCCAGAATATACCATCCAAACAGGAAATTCAAAAATAAAGAATAAAATAATATAAAATAATAATGTAATAAAAAAAGCTTTGTCATGTTTTTCTGCTTTTTTATAATAAATTGTAAAAAATATGTAATGGCATACAGAAATCATTATTAAAACAAAACCATAAAACGCAAAGTTTGGAATTATTCCAGCATTATTTCCCCAAGGGAAAAGTTTTATATTCAATATTGCAAATGGTATTGATAACAATATAAAAATTATTTCATAAAGTCCAATGCTAAAACATCTTGCTTTTACAATATCTGATTTTTTAATTGGTAAAATTAATGAATATTGCAAATCTTTGTTTAAATCAGTATTTTTGAAAAGTAAAAAGCAGTTTAGTACAAGATATAGAAATGAAACGTAACATGGATAATTTGGAATTAAAACCATTACTGCAAAAAGTAAAAATATATAATTCACAACGCTAAAACATAATTTAAATTCTTTTAACAATAAATTTTTCATTTTTAATTTTCATCTCCTTTCAAATTAAAATTTTCTCTTTCCATACAAACCATAATTTCTTCTAAGCTAGGATTTGTAATTTGCAAATCTTTTGTTAAATCCATTTTAGATTTTTCAATCATTCCTTCAAAACCAAAATTATGTTGATATAATCCAATCATATTGTTTTTTAATTCATCTGTTAATTGTTCTTTTTTTCCAGCAACTAAAATATATTCTTCTTTGAAAGAACAAATATCTGTAGACTTAATAATTTTTCCATCTTTTATGTATGTTATGTAATCTGCACATTTTTCTAAATCAGAAGTTATATGTGTTGAAAATAAAATAGAATGTTTACCATCACTAATGTATTCTCTAAAAAGCATTATAAGTTCATCTCTTGAAACTGGATCAAGCCCACTTGTTGGTTCATCAAGAATTAACAATTTTGCATCATGACACATTGCCAAAGCAATTTGATATTTTATTTTCATGCCAGCAGAAAGTTCTTTTATTCTTTTATTTTCATCAAGTTTAAATGTAACTAATAATTTTTTGTAAAGTTCATCATTCCAATTATCAAAAAATTTTTTGGTGATGGAAGTAATTTTTTTTATTTTTACAGTTGAATAAAAAGCATCTGTACCAGAAACAAATCCAATAGATTTTTTTACATTCATTTCATCTTGTGAAATATCAAAACCGTTTATAATACATTTACCTTTATCAGCTGAAATAAAATTTAACATTGATTTTAGAGTTGTTGTTTTTCCAGCTCCGTTGCGTCCGATAAATCCCATGATATAACCTTCTTCAATTTTAAAGCTAACATCTTTTAATGAAAAAGATGGAAATGTTTTACACAGATTTTCTACTTCTAATAAGTTCATTCTTCACTCCTGTTACATTGTGAATATCTAATATACACAATACTTATTTTATAGCATTTTGTCAACAAGTAAATTTGAATTATAGTTTTCAATGAATTATCATTTTAAATGAAATCTATAATTCACATAAAATTTATAGATTTTAAAGTTTACATTGTGAACTTTTATTTTTACAGGAGGTTGAAATGAAAAAACTTTCAACAACAATATTTATGGTAGTATGTATGATTAGTATATTTGCACAAACAGATAACACTACAACAAAGGAATCTCAAAATACTGCTACACAAACTGTATTAAATGCAGAAGAATCAAATCCAAATAAAATGGAGTGGATGCAAGGCTTTCCACCTCCAAAAGATAAAATTCTATCTGCAAAAGATGGTTCTTTTTTTAATTTTCCAGCTTTAAGATATAGTGTAAATCACATGAGAGAATTTTTCCCTTCAAGAAGAGTTCTTTCTGCAAAAGATGATTACTATACTTTAAGAACTAAACATGATAAAGAAATTGAAAGCATCGTGTTTACACCTTGGAATTCAGAAACACCAATGAACTGGCAAGAATTTTTGGATGCAAACTACACAGACGGAATTATTATTCTTCATAAAGGAAAAATCGTTTATGAAACATATCCTGCAGGTTTAACTCCAGATGGAATTCATACTGCAATGTCTGTAAGTAAATCTTTTGCAGGAACAATTGCGTCAATCTTAATAGCAGAAGGTCAAATTGATCCAAACAAATTTATTTCTTATTATATTCCAGAATTAACCGATTCAGCTTTTGGTGATGCAACAGTTCAGCAAGTTTTGGATATGACAACTTCTGTTGATTACACAGAAGATTACACAAATCCTAATGCTGGTGTTTGGCAATATGCAGAATCCGGAAATCCTTTTAGACCAGATAATTACACAGGTCCTTATGATTACTATGAATATCTTGCAACTTTGAAAAAAATTCCAGGGCAAGAACACGGTGAAAAATTTGAATACAAAACTGTAAACACTGAAGTAATTGGATGGGTTATATCAAAAGTTACAAATAAAAGTATTACTGAATTAATTTCAGAAAAGATTTGGGTTCCTATGGGTGCAAAATATGATGGATATTACTTAGTAGATCCAGCAGGAATTGCTTACGCTGGTGGCGGTTTTAGTTTGAACTTAAATGATATGGCAATCTTTGGGGAAATGATTCGTAATCACGGGAAACTTGGAAGATACGAAGTTATTTCAAAAGAAGCAGTTGAAGAATTTTCTAGTGGTGGAGATCCTGAACTTTTTGCCAAAGGTGGTGAATATCCATTACTAAAAGGTTGGAGTTATCATAACTTTTGGTGGATAACAAATAATGAACACAAAGCTTTTATGGCTCGTGGTGTTCACGGACAAGCAATCTACATTGACCCTGTTGCAGAAATGGTAATTGTAAGATTTGCTTCAAATCCACTTTCTTCAAACAAATACATTGATCCAGTTTCAATTCCTGCATACGAAGCAATCGCTGATTATTTGATGGAGAAATAATTTTTAGTACAGAAGAGTTGTTATTTTCAATTTTGAAGTAACAACTCTTTTTATTCTGTTTTATAACCTGCAACTAAATTATTTAATTCTTCAGTAAGTTTTAAATTTTGATTTGTAGATTCTAAAGCTACCATTGCTGAATCTTTTATCTTATTCAAAGAATTTACAACTAAATGAGTATTTTGCAAAATTTCATCTGAAGATTTTCCTAAAAATTCTACGCTAGAATGAACAGAATTACTATCACTATTCATTTTAACTGAATCTTCCATAATGGAATTTGCAGAAGAATTAATTACATCAACCATTTCTAAAATATGACGAGCTCCAATATTCTGTTCGTTTATTCCTTCTTGAATTTGTTGTAAGTTTTTTTCCATATCGATAATTCTTTCACCTAAAGAAATAAAAGAAGATTCAGAAGTCTTACAAGCAAGTCCAATACTTTCTATTGATTTATTAACTTTATGAAGCAACTCATTTATTATGGCAGTTTGTTTATTTGATGTTTCTGCTAATACTTTTATTTCACCGGCAACAACATTAAATCCAGCTCCAGCTTTTCCTGCATGGGCTGCCTCAATAGAAGCATTCATAGCAAGTAAATTTGTTTGCTCTGCAATATCATTTATAATAACATTTGCTTCTTGTAATTTATGTGCTTCAATTTCAATTTCTTCGATTTTTTCACTTACTTCCCGTTGTAATTTAATTCCTTCTTTTGTTTCACCTACAATGGTTTCATAATCTTCAGCAATAACATTTACATTTTTTGAAATTGATTCAATATTTGCTGTAATTTCTTCAATGGCTGTAGAAGATTGTCTTATCGCAGAAGTTTGTTCGTTTATACTAGATGATAACGATGAAATATTTTCTCTTAAAGAATCAATATTTTCATAAGTTTTTATAGTTAATGAGTGTTGACTTTCTGCCTTATTATCAATTCCATCAACATTTGTTTTTATATTTTCAATTTGTGATAAAGTTGCTTCACTATCGTTATAAAGATTTTCACTTTTATTTGTTAAACCAGAAACAGATTTTTTTACAAGCAAAATCATACTTTGTAGTTTTTCAATAACAGTATTACAAGCCAAAGCTAACTGACCTAACTCGTCCTTTGATGTAACTTCTAATCTTGCTGTTAAATCAGTTTTGCCATTTGAAATTCCAATCATGGCATCTGTAACATCTTTCAATTTTTTGAAGAATAAAGATAAATAAATTCCAGAAATAACTGAAAAAATTATTAAAAAAACTATTCCAATTATTATCATTATTGTTTGAACAAATTTTACTTGTGAAAGAAAATCAAATACTAAAAAATCACAGGCAACTACACCTACAACAGAATTGTTTGATAAAATTGGTCCATAGAAAGTGATAATCCAGCCCCACTCTTCTGTATAGTACATTTCTGTAGCAACAATTTTTTTGTCAGTAATACATTTTTGAATTATTTCTAAATCTTCAGAAGCATCAAAAATTGTTCCAGGACTTTCTACATCTTCACTTGTTAGTACATCACTGGCATCAATGATGTAAGTAAATTCATTTTTTGGAGAAACTACAAAGGTGTAAAGATATGTACAATCTGTATTATTTTTCAAAGTGAATAAGGAATTATATGTATCATAATAAAATTCATTTAATTGTGAATAATCTTTTGAAAATTCAGCAAATCCTTTTCCGTCAATATATTTTTGAGCTTTTTGAACGATAGAAAATCCTTGTTGATTAAAAATTTCTGTTGAAATATTTTTCATTGAAATAATAGCAAAAACTGTTAAAAAAACACTTAAAATTGCTATACACAAGGAAATAAAAGTAAGTAATCGAGTTTTTTGTGATAAAATATTCATAAGAAATCCTTAAAAAATATATTTATTATATTATACCACAGTATTTTTTATCTGCAATCTTTATTTTGACAGAAGTAAAATATAGTGATATTCTAAAAAAATGATGACAAATAATAACGATTGGTTAAAAAGCGTCTACAGCGACGGTTCAAAATGGTTTGTTAGCAATCCTTTACCAAAAAAAGGCGAAAAAATTACAATTGCCTTACAAGTTTCAGAAGATTCTCCTGTAAAAGCAGTTGTATTAAGAACAAAATTAAACGGTGTTGAACGATTGTTCAAAATGAAAAAAATTACAGACAAAAACATTTTAGCAACAAATACTGCAAATGGTTTGTCTCGTTACGAAACTTCTATTCAAGTTTTTGAAAAAGAATTGCGTTATCAGTTTTATCTAACAACAGAAGATTGTATTTATTATTATACTGAAAATGGAATTACAACTTATATTCCAAATGAAGCCTACGATTTTAGAATTTTAACTGACTATCAGCAACCAACTTGGGTAAAAAATGCAGTTTTCTATCAAATTTTTCCAGAAAGATTTTGTAACGGAAATCCTGATAACGATGTAAAAGATAATGAATATGTTTTTGACGGCTATCCTGTAAAAAAAGTAAAAGATTGGAATTCTGTTCCAGAAGAATATGAAAAAGCCCACTGTCTAGATTTTTATGGTGGAGACTTAGAAGGAATCACACAAAAAATTCCTTATCTAAAAAAACTTGGAATTACTGCAATTTACTTAAATCCAATTTTTTACGGAGCAACTGTTCATAAATACGATTGTCTTGATTATTTTCATGTAGACCCGCATTTTGGTGGTGATGAAGCCTTTGAAGAACTTTGTAAAGAACTTCATAAAAACGATATAAAAATAATCCTTGATGTTTCTATAAATCACACAGGAATTGCTTGTAAATGGTTTAATAGAGATGGAACATTTTTTCCAAAAAGCCAAGGTGCATTTAACAATCCCGACTCAGAAGAAAGAGAGTTTTATTTTTTTGGAAAAGATAATTCATACAAATCTTGGTTCAATGTAACAACCTTGCCAACATTAAATTATACTTCCGAAAAATTACGAAATCGTTTATACAGAGATTCTGATTCCCTTGTAAAAAAATGGTTAAAACCACCTTATTCTACAGATGGTTGGCGATTTGATGTTGCAGACACCATGGCTCGAAATGATGAACTTCAGTTACATCACGAAGTTTGGCCAGAAATTAGAAAAAGCATTAAAGAAGAAAATTCACAAGCATATATCTTAGCAGAAGATTGGAGTGATTGTACCGACTTCTTAAATGGAGACGAGTGGGATTCACCTATGAATTACATCGGCTCTTCTCGCCCTATTCGACAATTTTTTGGTGAAACAGACATTTTAAATACAAGATTACCAGAACTTAACAGTGTAAAATACAAAATGACTGCAAAAGATTTTTCTGGTAGAATTTCTAGCATCTTAAACAGACTTCCATTTGCTATTAGACAAGTACAATTTAATCTTTTAGGAAGTCACGATCTTCCAAGAATGCACAATAATCCTAAAATATCAAAAGACGCATACAAGGGTGCTGTAATAATGATGTTTACTCTTCCTGGAAGTGCTAATATTTATTATGGTGATGAAGCAGAAATCGACGGAACAGCTCCTGCAATGGAAGGTTGCCGATATCCAATGCCATGGGATAAAGATATCGAAAGCACAGATGCCTACAAGATGTACTCTACTCTAACAAAGATAAAAACCACATCTCCTGCTTTTGCAGATGGTGGATTTAAATTTTTGTGGGACGAAGATTATGTTGTTGCATTTGCAAGATTTACCCCTAAAGATTTATTTATCACAGTTGCATCATCAGATACAGAAGATAGAGAAATAAAACTTCCAATTTACATTTTTGGAAAAGATTTTTCTAAAAACATTCCAAAAACTGATGTTTTTGGCAACAAATTAGAAACTTCTGTGGATTCTGGCTTTTTGAAAGTCAAAATTCCTGCAGGAAAATCATATTTGATAGATTTATCGATAAAATAATTCCTATAAAAAAAAAGTGCTATCTAACAAAACTTGCTAGATAGCACTCTACGAGGAGTTGTAGTAGTTTTTTCGCTTTATATAAATAAAACCGTTATTTATTCAAATGGTTACAAAATTTTATTCTTGTAACACAAATTCAGATTTAGCAGCCCCACAAAGAGGACAAATCCAATCTTCTGGTAACTTATCAAAAGGAATTTCTTCCACCGTATCGTCATAAACATACCCACATAAAGTACAAACGTGTTTCATATAACCTCCAAAACTGTTGTATATTTTAAATATAATTCATAAAAATAATAAATCAAATAAATCTTATAAAATTTGCTATTTTCTTTAATGAATTTATCGTATATAATTAATTTATGGACACAATAAAAACATGCTCAGGTGAAAAAATATCATCAGTTTCAGATTGGGTTAAAAATCAAATAAAACAAGAAGAAATCGATAAATACCTTGAAAATGGTCACGATTTTATAGATGATGCAAAAATAAAACAAACTTTACAGGATAATCAAAAGGTTTCAAAAGAAAGAATTAGGGGAATCTTAGAAAAAGCCCACGAAATCAATCTTATGGACGATGCAGATGTAGCAGCTCTTGTAAATGTAAAAGATCCTGATTTACGCCAAGAAGTTTTTCAGGCTGCTGAAGAAATAAAAAAACAAGTTTACGACAACAGAATTGTTACTTTTGCACCTCTTTATCTAAGTAGCAAATGTGTAAACGGTTGTAGATATTGCGGTTTCCGAGAAGATAACGGAATGCAAGTACGCAGAGTTCTTTCTCAAGCAGAAGTTGAAGCAGAAACTCATGTTTTAGCTTCAAAAATTGGTCATAAACGACTTGTAATTGTTTTTGGGGAACATCCTGATTCAGCAGTTGATTACATTGCTGACACAATGAAAACTGTTTACTCTGTTCATGACAAAGTACGAAACGGAGTTGGGGAAATTCGTCGTGTAAATGTAAACGCAGCCCCAATGTCAATTTCAGATATGAAAAAATTGTACAACTCAGGAATTGGAACTTTTCAGGTTTTCCAAGAAACCTACGACCATGAAATTTATCGACAAATGCATCCAGCAAATACCTTGAAAGGAAATTACGGTTGGCGATTATATTCTCTACATCGTGCAATGGAAGCAGGAATTGATGATGTGGCAATCGGAACTCTTTTTGGTCTTGCAGATTGGAGATTTGATGTGATGGGAATGGTTGCCCACGCACGAGATTTAGAAAAACGATTTGGTCTTGGGCCTCACACAATTTCAGTTCCACGCCTAGAACCTGCAATTGGAACAGATTTTTCTTTTATAAAGAATTGGGTTAACGACGAAGATTTTAGATACATCGTTGCTGTTTTACGAGTTGCAATTCCATACGCAGGTCTTATTGTAACAAACAGAGAAAAACCAGAAATGATAAAATCTCTTATCGATATAATAACTCAACGAGATGCTGATTCTCGATTAGGAATTGGAGCTTATTCAGAAGCCTTCAAAGATGGAAAAAATGGTCAAGATGAACAACTAATCGACAGAGCCCAATTTGAATTAGGTGACACAAGAAGTCTTGACGCTATCATCAGAGAATTGGCAGAAACTGGTCACATTGTTTCTTTCTGTACAGCAGGATATCGCTGTGGAAGAACAGGAAAGAAAATCATGGGCTTATTAAAAAGCGGACAAGAAGGTTGTTTCTGTAAATTAAATGCAGTTTTAACTTTCCAAGAATGGCTTGAAGATTTTGCTTCTGAAGAAACAAAACGAATTGGTATGGAGATTATCAATAAAGAAATTAATGAAATCAAAAATCGTGTTCCAAAAGATTTCTCTCAACCAATTTTTGATTCATTTATAAAATCTTACGATAACATTTGTAAAGGTCACAGAGATTTATATTTTTAAAAAACTTATATGAAGTGCAAAGTATTTTTTAAATGCACTTCATATAAGTTACGAAAATCAGTTTTGATTTACCCAGTATATTTTGCTAACATCAAATCCTACTTTTTTAGCAATGTCTAAATATTGCTGTTTAACTTCTTCTGGAATAGTTTTTGTTCTACTTAAAATCCAAAGATATTCATTTGTATTTCCAACTACTAAAGAATATTTATACTCTGAATCCAAAGCAATAATTGTGTAATCTCCGTAGAAAGGTCCAAAGAAAGAAACTTTTAAATCCCCTACATTCTTGTCGCCTCTGAATTTTGCCTTTCCAATACTTGTTTTCCACTTCTTTTTTACAAAATTATAACCACTGTTTTCAACACGAACAGTTCCATCTTCATTCAATGAATAAAATGCTTCTGTATTGTCCATATCTTTTTCAAACCAAGTGTCCAATCTTGCAACTTCGTACCATTTGCCTAAGTATTTTGAAACATCAAAATTACTAACACCTGTAGCTCCTTCTAATTTTTGTGAACAAGAAAGAAAACTTGTTAACGCAAAAAACATAAAAACTCCTAAAATAAAATGAATAATATTACGCTTCATTTACACCTCCAAATGCGTATAAGAAAAGCATAGTTCATAAAAAAAGGCATTTCAAATATAGTCAAAACAAAAAAACTGTATTATATTTTAAACAGAAACCACATTGGAGGAATATTATGTTAACAATTACAAAAGATAATTTTGAACAAGAAGTTCTAAAATCTGACAAAAAAGTTCTTGTAGACTTTTGGGCAAGTTGGTGTGGACCATGTAGAATGTTAAGTCCAATTATAGACGAAATTGCCAAAGAAACAGACAAAGTGAAAGTTGGAAAAGTAAATGTTGATGAAGAAAGTGATTTAGCAACACAATTTGCTGTAATGAGTATTCCAACTTTAATACTTTTTGAAAACGGAAAACCAATTAAACAAATTGTAGGAGTTCAATCAAAAACTGCAATTTTAAACATGATTGAATAACTTATAATTGAAATTAAATCGATAAATCATTATTATATCAGATGGATGTTCGTATTGAATGTTCATCTGATTTTTTTTAAGGTGATTTCATATTGGAAGTAAATAAAATTATTCATCATAGATTTTATGCAGAAGATATTAAAATTTGCAGAAAAGAAATTTTTAGATATTTAGGTTATTCAGATTCGCAAAATGGTGATAAAGAAAATCACTCTATAATAAATGAAATGATAGAAAAAAGTATTTCAGAAATAAAAAAAATAATGCAACCTCAATCACTTTATGAAATAATAAAAATTGATTCAACAAAATCAGAACTTAATACTGGAATAATAAAATTTGCAAACACAGAAATCAAAAGTTTTGATTTAGGAAAAAACATAAAAAACTGTGATTATTTAATTATTCTAGCATCAACTATAGGAAGTGGAATTGATTTGTTAATAAAAAAATATTCAAAAATAGATTCATCTTTTGCTTCAATTTTACAAGCAACTGGTTCTATGTTTATTGAATCCTATGTAAATGAATTAAATTTTTTATTGAAAGAAGAAATAAAAAAAGATGGATATAAACTTCATCCAAGATTTAGTTCGGGATACGGTGATTTATCACTTACAACACAAAATATTTTTTTTACTTTACTACCATGTTGTCAAAAAATTGGTCTTACGCTCATGGATACTTTCACTATGGCTCCAGAAAAATCTATAACAGCTTTTATCGGTTTAGAAAAGGAATGATACAAAATGAAAAAAGAAAAAATTTTAGACTTAATCAAAAATCAAGTTTTATTTTTTGATGGAGGAACAGGTAGCGTCTTACAATCCATGGGATTACAACCTGGAGAGCTTCCAGAAACTTGGAATATTACAAACCCAGATAAAATTATCAAATTACATCAAGATTATTTTTTATCAGGTGCAAATATAATAAAAACAAATACATTTGGAGCAAACTCAAAAAAGTTTGATGGAACAAATTATTCTCTTGAACAAATAATTTCTTCAGCTTTGAATAATGCAAAAAAAGCAAGGACTCTTGTAGAGCAATCAAACTCTGAATTTTCTAATGACACACATTTAATTGCCTTAGATATTGGTCCCTGCGGAAAACTTATAGAACCTTTAGGTGATATTTCTTTTGAAGAAGCAGTAAAACTTTTTTCAGAGACAATGGAAATAGGATTATTAAATGGCGCAGATTTAATTTTAATTGAAACTATGAATGATTGTTACGAAGCAAAATCTGCAATAATCGCTGCAAAAGAAACTATAGAAAAATTAGGAAATGATTATGATGTTCCAATTTTTGTAACAACTGTTTACGATGAAACAGGAAGAAGTTTAACAGGAACAAATATTGAAACAATGATAACAATTTTAGAAAGTCTTGGAGTTGATGCTCTAGGAATGAACTGTAGTTTAGGTCCAATCCAAATGAAAAACTTTATTAAAGACTTTTCTAAAAATACAAATTTGCCAATCATCGTAAATCCAAATGCAGGGCTTCCAAGAACTAAAGATGGAAAAACAATTTATGATATTTTACCAGAACAATTTTCTGAAATTGTAAGTGACTTTATTGCAGAAGGAGCTTCAATAATTGGTGGATGTTGTGGCACAACACCAGAACACATAAAACTATTAGTACAAAAAACAAAAGAAAAAAAATTATTAAATAAAAATAATTTATCGCAAAGTTTTTTTGAAAAAACTAATACAATAAAAATTTGCTCTAATACAAAAATTGTTAAAATCGGAAAAAATGAAAAACCAGTTTTAATTGGAGAAAGAATAAATCCTACTGGCAAAAAAAGATTTAAACAAGCTCTAAGAGAAAATGATATTCAATATATTTTGCAAGAAGGAATTAAGCAAGAAGAAAACGGAGCAAATGTATTAGATGTAAATGTTGGTCTACCTGAAATTGATGAAACAAAAATGATGATTAACGTAATCAAGGAATTACAATCAGTTACAGATTTACCATTACAAATTGATACATCAAATCCTGAAACTATGGAACAAGCATTAAGAATTTACAACGGAAAAGCTTTAATAAATTCTGTCAACGGAAAACAAGAAGTAATGGAGCAAATTTTTCCTTTAGTAAAAAAATACGGAGGAAGCGTTGTTGCTTTAACACTTGATGAAAACGGAATTCCAGAAGACTGTGAAGGTAGAATTGAAATTGCAAAAAAAATTTTATCAACTGCAAAAAAATATGGAATCAAAAAAGAAGAAATTATTTTTGATCCATTAACTATGGCAGTAAGTTCTAACGATAAAGCAGGAATTGAAACTTTAAAATGTGTAAAAATTTTAACAGAAGAATTTAATGCAAACACAATTTTAGGAATTTCTAATATTTCTTTTGGATTACCACAACGAGAAATTTTAACATCTGCTTTTTTTACAATGGCATTAACAAATGGTTTAACATGCGCAATTATGAATCCTAACTCATTGGAAATAATGAAAGCATATAATTCTTTTTGTACTTTATCAGGCAAAGATAAAAACTGTACAGACTATATTAGTTTTGCAGAAAACATAATTTCAAAGCAACCTGAAATTTTAGAACAAAATAAAACTAACAATCAAAATTCAGTTACAATTCAAAATTCTAATTCATTAAACTCTGATACAATTGAATATGCAATTATAAAAGGATTAAAAGAACAAACAGTTTTTAAAACAAAAGAATTACTAAAAACAAAAACTGAAATTGAAATTATAAATGAAAATCTTATTCCAGCATTAGACATTGTAGGAAAAGGTTTTGAACAGAAAAAAATTTATCTACCACAATTATTACTTAGTGCAGAAGCTGTAAAAGCAGGATTTTCAATTTTGAAAGATAATTTAATTTCATCAGGAAGAACAGAAGAAATTAAAGGTGAAATAATTTTAGCAACAGTAAAAGGTGATATTCATGATATCGGAAAAAATATTGTGAAAGTACTTTTAGAAAATTACGGATTTAAAGTTTACGATTTAGGGAAAGATGTTGAACCTGAAGAAATTGTTTCTTTATGTTTAGAAAAAAATATTAAACTTGTAGGACTCAGTGCCTTAATGACAACAACAGTTCCTGCAATGGAAGAAACAATAAAACTTATTAAAGAAAAATGTTCAGAATGTAAAGTTTGTGTAGGAGGAGCTGTTTTAACACAAGAATACTCTGACATGATTGGTGCGGACTTTTATGCAAAAGATGCTTTAGATACAGTAAAATTTGCACAAAAGATTTTTGTAAAATAAAATTTTATCAGGAGAAAAAAAATATTTATGAGTTCAATTTTTTATGTTTTATTTATTCCATTAGCTGGAACAGTTTTAGGTTCTGCATTAGTTTTTTTTATAAAAAAAGAAATTAACCCACACCTACAAAAAACTTTATTAGGATTTGCTTCTGGTGTAATGGTTGCAGCTTCCATTTGGTCTTTAATACTTCCTGCAATTTCAATAGCAGAAGAAAATGGAAACATCTCTTGGATTCCAGCTTCAGTTGGTTTTCTTTTAGGAATCTTCTTTTTATTAATATTAGATTTAATTATTCCTCACTTACACAACAATGAAAACGAACCAGAAGGATTAAAATCTAATTTCAAAAAATCAACGATGTTAATCTTAGCAGTAACTCTTCATAATATTCCAGAAGGAATGGCTGTGGGTGTTGTTTATGCAAGTGTTGTTGCGGGAACTCAACAAATTTCTTTGGCAGCACTTATAAGTTTAGCAGTTGGTATTGCAATTCAAAACGCACCAGAAGGAGCTGTTATTTCAACTCCATTAAGAACAGCAGGAATGTCAAGAAGAAAATCATTTTTGTATGGCTCATTGTCAGGAGTTGTAGAACCAATAGCATCTGTAATTACAATTTTATTAACTTCACTTGTTCTTCCAATTTTACCATATCTATTATCTTTTGCAGCAGGTGCTATGGTTTATGTTGTTGTAGAAGAACTAATTCCAGATTTACACGAAGGCAAACATTCAAATTTAGGGGTAATAAGTTTTGCAATAGGTTTTGTCTTGATGATGATTTTAGACATAGCTCTTGGATAAAAATTTATTTTTTGATATATTCACATTTGCAAGTAACGGAATTAGGTGAAAATCCTAAGCGGTCCCGCCACTGTAACGTTTTAGAAATCTAAATCCATTGGAAAATTCCGAGAAGGTTGATTTTGCAATTAGCGTAAGCCAGGAGACGACTTGTAAATCTAACATTAATACAAACCCGAGGAGGAATGTATGCCAGCTATCTCTTTTTTGAAGAATAAGATATTTCTTATTCTATTCATCTTACTATTTGTATCTTCTTTTGGATTTACAGTAATAACAACAGTTGAAAAAACTTTTGTTATTACTGCAAACAGAACAAAAACAGAAGAAATAAAATCAAATGGTAATGTAACAATAATAACTTCAGCAGAAATTGCTAAATCCGGAAAAACATCTTTAAAAGAAATTTTACAATCCGCTACCAATGTACAAATTTCAGAAGGTACAAACGGAAATTCATCTTCAATTGTAAAAATGCGAGGCTCAGCAGGTGATAATCCATTTGCACAAGTTGTAATTTTATACAATGGACGAAGATTTAACAATCCAGACATGACACCACAAAATTTACTTTCAATTCCAATTTCACAAATTGAAAAAATTGAAATACTTGATGGTGGAGATTCTGCATTGTATGGTTCAGGCGCAATCGGAGGTGTTATAAATATAATCACAAAAGAAAACACAAAAGGATTATCTTCATCAGCAAATATTAATTATGGAAGTTATAACGAAATATCAGCCAAAGGTGAAATTGGTTACGGTACAGAAAAACTTGGAATAAATTTTAATGGAAATTATAATCAAACAGATGGTTATAGAGATTACAGCAAATCAAAAAATTGGAATTTAGATTTAAATTTATTTTTTATCCCATTTGAAAATTTTAAAATAAAACCTTTTGCAAATTATTCAAGTGGAAAATTTGAATTAAGTGGATATTTAACAGAAGAAGAATTTTTAGAAAATCCAAAACAAGCAAATATGATTTCAAAATCAAGCAAAGATAAAGGCGATTTTACAATTATATCTTCAGGAATAAATTCAGATTTACACATCACTGATAAAATAATTTTTGAAATTCCTCTAACTTATAATTTTACAAATCGAAATTATGATAATTACGGATATTCAAAATACAAATATAATTCTTTTGAAACAAAACCAAAATTTACTTTTGAAACAGATTTGAAAAATATTAATTTTAGATCATTGTTAGGTTTTGATTTTTATTTTATTGATTATTTTGGATTTACATTTGATGATATTAACAGAACAAATGAAATAAATAATTATAATATCAAGCAAATTGAAAATTCACCTTTCATAAGTTTATCATTTGAATTTCCATTCAATTTAATTTTTACAACAAGTACAAGATATACATTTGCACTAATTAAAGCAACAAAAGAAATTGTAAACTTTTACGAAGAACAAAATTATGAATCTTTTGATTACAGTTTTGGTTTAACATATTTAATAAAAGAAAATTTTTCTATCTTTGCAAAATACAATACACTTTTTAGATTACCTTTTGTAGATGAAAAAACTGCACTCACATTTTACTATGGATATCACTATGCTGATTTTTACAAAGACTTAATGCCAGAACATGGATACAATGCAGAAACAGGAATTAAATTTACCCTCAAAGATAATTTATCATCTAAAATAAATTTTTTCTATATGTTAATGCATGATGAAATTGCTTATTCATCAATTTCATTCAGAAATGAAAATATGAATGACACAAAAAGAATTGGTGGAAATTTATCTATAGATTACAAACCGCTAGATTTTATGAAATTCAATTTTTCATTAACTTATGTCAATGCTTATTTTGCAGAAGGCATAAATCAAAATAAAAAAATTCCATTGAATGCAGAATTTAAAGGGAATATGCAAATAGATTTTAATCTTCCTTTTGATACTATTATAAGTTTTGATTATTCTTACACAGGAAGTCAATTCCAAGGGAATGATTATTCAAATTCATTAAAACAAATACCTGCTATAAATTTATTAGGTGCAACAATAAAATATACACCTAACAAATTAAATAACTGTCTTTCAGTAATTGCACGATTTAATAATATTTTAAATATTTCTTATCCAGAATATGTAACATATAATTGTTATTATCCTGCAAAACAATTTAATTTTAATTTATCAGCAAGCTACAAATATTAATGAAAAAATTTAATACAGAAAACAAAAGTATAATTTTCTCAATAATTTTTACTTTGATAATTTATATAATTGTTTTCTGTATTTTTAAAATTGATTTAAACAATACAACAAAAAATAATTATCAAAAAATAATAAATAAAAATATTATTAAAATTCAAATTTCATCAAACAAAGAAGAAAGTAAAACAACAGAAGATAATAAAAATCATATTCAAAAAGAAAATCTAAAAACAAATGAAAATTATTTTATTACAGAAACAAAAGAAAATAATATTAAAACTCAAACAGATATTAAACTTTCTAAATCAAATGAAAACATAAATACAAATTTAACCCAAGAAAAAAATATTGAAGAAAATTTTTATCCAATTGAAATGGCAAAACAAATTACAGAAGATATTATCGATAAAAAAATAATTCAATATCTTGTTTATCCTGAAAAAGCAACAAGAAGAGGTATCGAGGGAGAAATAATTATAAAAGTTAAAATTTCAAAAAATGGAAATTTATTAGACTATGAAATAATTTCAAAAAACAATAATCAAATTTTTGAAGAATCATCTATTAAAACAATAAACAAAATTTTTCCGATAAAAGAATTAAATACAAAAAATACATTAGAAGATTTTTCAACAATTATTACTTTTGTTTACAAACTTAATTGAATTATTATTTACTAAAACTTTGCAAGAAAATTTTTGCGCATTAGACAAAAAGAATTTTAAATCTTGAGAATATTCACTCATCAAATCATCTGGATGATAGGATAATGACAACTCAGTATTTTCTCCATCAGAGTAAGAACGAGTTAAAGCGCCATTTAACATAATTATATCTTTTGTTAAAATAAAATATTTACTCAAATTTCTTTCAAATAAAATTTGATTTACAAATTCAATTTGTAATTTTTCAATTTCTTTATGATTACAAAATTCTTTATCTAATAATTTTTTATCTTCTAAAAACAAAACAAATTTTTCAAAAAAATTACTTGGTTTCATTTTTAACAAATGCATCAAAGAATTAAACCAAGTAACTGCTCGTCCTTGAGAATAAAATAAATTACATGCAATAGAAATTTTTCTTGACTTTTCAATTTCTAATTTTGAAAATGTATCACTTTCTATTACATGATAAGGAGGTTGTAATTCATAAGACAAACTTAATTTATTTGCATCATCAAACAAAGCTGTCCCAGGTAAAACAGATAAACAAAATAATTCAATATGATTTGGATAAAGTGAAATTGCAAAGTCAATACTATTTTTAAATCCTTCATAATTATCCTTTGGTAATCCATAAATTAAATCAAAACCAAAAATTATTCCGTAGTCATTTAAAATACTAATCTTTTTAATAAAATCTTTTTTATTAAAACTACGATTAACTGTTTTCAATACTTCTTCAGAAGCACTTTGTAAACCAATTTGCAAAGAACAATTAATTTTAGAAAATGCTTTTGCTAATTCAACATTTAAAAATTCTGCTCTACATTCAAAATGAAAAAAAATATTTTTTGCATGTTTGTGTATATAATTTATAATTTCTACTGCACGATTTTTATCAACATTGTAAGTTGGATCAAGTACGAAAATTTGTTTAATATCATTTTTTACAAACAAATCTAATTCTTCTTTTATTCTATCAAGAGAAAAATATTCAACTTTTTTATCGCCTTTTGATTCATAACAATAAGAACATTTAAAAGGACATCCTCTTGCAAGTTCCCACAAAGCGCCATCATATTTTTTTGGATTTAAAGTTTTATCTAAATAAGGTGATGTTAAATTTTCTAAAGATTCTCTTTTTCCATAAAATATTTTTTCTGTTGGAATGTCATTATTTAAAATTCTTTTAATAAGATTTTTTGTTACAACTTCACCTTCACCTGAAATTACAAAATCAAAATCCAAAAATGATTTTGGATTGGCTGTAACTTCTGGTCCACCTGCTATACAAATACAATCTGTTTTTTTTAAGTTTTTAGCAACTTCACTTAATAATTCTTTATTCCACACAAAAATTGAAAAACAATAAATATAACTATTTTGAGAAAGTAATATATTTGTAACTTGTTCAACACTAAGTTTTTGTTCAAGATTAAAATCTACAAGATTTACTTTTACATCAGTAAAATCACTTGATAATGTTTTTATCGAAGACGCAATACACGCAGCACCTAGAGGCAAAGCCTGTGGAGAATTTTCGACGAGAACAGTACATACTGTAATTGATTTATTCTTCATTTTCTTCTAAAGAAAACAATTCTTTAAAATATGGAAGTGATAAAATCCAATCGCAAAAAACGTGCCATTCAGAAAGTTTATGATTTCTTCTTGAATAATACATTGAAATTGCATTTTCATAATTCAATGTTACTGTTCTTTTTTGGTTATAACTTTCTGGCAAAAGTTGAATAATGCTATACCAAGAATCTTTGTTATTAGATTTATCTTTTAAAAACTCTTGTCTTAAATTTTCCAATGTATTTAGAATATTTTCCATACAATCTTTAGCACTATCAACCATTTTATCAGTACTAAAATCTGAAAGTTCAAAAGGTTTTGAATGAATTTTATGCATTGTACTAGTTGAATTTGCTACAGTTCCAACTTTATAAGTATCAAACTCTTTCCACCAATAAATTGGTGCTGTAATATCAACACTTATAAAAATTTGACGAACAAATTTTCGATGATCAGAACCAGCCTTACAAAGTTTTTTTCCTAATGATAAATCATTTGGACCAAAAACGAAATTTCCACTTGCATCAAAAGAACTATCAAGTTTATCCCAACTATTCATAGGATTTCTTGCACCTCTAATAGCATTTTCAAAGTTCATTACAGATGTATTTTCTAATAAAATCATTCCAACCACCAAAATTTAATTTTACAACATTATATATTGAAATTTGATTTTGTACTATAGTTTTTACAAACTTAAGCTTACTTTTTTCTATTGACAAAAAAATAATAATCATTAGTATTTTTTATGGAGATTACATGAAAAAATTCTTTTATCTATTTTTCTTTTCTTTTTTATTTTTAAGTTGCACAAAAACAAATGTGGATTCTAAAGATTCAATTTCTATAGTTACAACATCATTTCCAATTTACGATTTTACCAGAGCAATAGTTTCTGATGTAAATAATGATTACATTGCAGAAAATAACTTTACAAATGTAGATATAAAGTTATTAATCAAGCCTGGAATGGAAACTCATTCCTTTGATCCTTCCCCAAAAGATATAATTGATATTCAAAATGCAGATATATTTATACGCATGGGAGGAGAATCTGAAGTTTGGGTAGACAAAATAATTTCCACATCAAATAAATTACCAAAAAAAATTTTAACGCTAAAAGATTTTGTAGAAACTTGTACCTCTCTTTCTGAAGATGAACATCATAATCATCATGAACATGACGAACACTATTGGACAAGTAGCAAAAATGCAATAAAAATGATTAACGCAATTTTACAATCTATAATTGAACTTGATAATGAAAAATCAAATGGAAAAAATATCACTACTTATCAAGAAAATGCTAATTCATATATAAAAATGATTGAAAATCTTAGTAATGAAATAAAAAATACTGTTGATAATTCTGAAAATAAATTATTGATTTTTGGAGATAGATTTCCTTTTACATATTTTACAGAAGAATATGGATTAAATTATTTAGCAGCATTTGATGGATGTAGCACAGCTGTTGAAGCAAAAACTTCTAAAATTGCAGAATTAATAGATGAAGCAAAAAATTCTAAAGCAAAAGCAATTTTTACAATAGAAATGAGCAATAAGAAAATTGCAAATACAATAGCACAGGCATCTAATGCAAAGGTTTTAGAATTACATAGTTGCCAAAATGTCTCAAAAGATGATTTTGAACGAGGAATAACTTACGCATACACAATGAAATCAAATTTAGATGCACTAAAGATAGGACTATAGAATTAAGAATCGGCTTTTAAAATCATCTTTTTAGCTAATAAAAATTCTTCTTCAACAAATTTAAATAAATTTAAAGCTTTTTCTTTATCGCCAGTTCTTATTTCTTTTAACATAATGCAAGTAGCATTATAAACAGAATTTACACCTAAATTTCCAGCCAAACCCTTTAATGAATGAACATGCAATTCCATGTTAACATAATCTAAATTTGCTACAGCATCTTCTAAATTAAAATAAGAATCCTCTTCTGTAAATAACTTGATGTATTTATCGTATAAATCTGTTTTCCCTGCAAATCGTTCTACTGCACCATCCACATCAAAATTGTGATTCCTCAAATACTCATAATCCATAAGTAAAATTATATATCAACTTGTACTACTTAGCAAGTAATGATATTATAAGTTATGAATAAAATTATGCCAATTCGATTATCAAAATCAGTTTATTGCCTTTTAGATCACACAAATATCGGAATTATTGAAGATGTAGATTATTTAATACTAGTTGATAGTGGATTAAATTCAGAAAACGCATCTGAAATTGACAAACTAATACAAACTAATTTTAATAAAAAAATTGGTGCAATTATAAACACTCATTCCAACGCAGATCATGCTGGAGGAAATAAATATTTTTCAGAAAAATATAATTGTAAAATTTATACTACACCAAAGGAGTCTGCATTTTTAGAAAATCCTTATCTTGAAAGTGCTTTAATTTGGGGAGCTCATCCCTTTGACAAAATTAGAACAAGTTATTTTGAATGTGAAAAATCTATCGCAACAGACCTTGTAAATGAAAATTCTCAGATTAAACTTAATAATGGAACTATAATAAAATTTATTAGTTTACCAGGACATTTTATTGATATGATAGGAATTTTTATTTCAGATATTGATGAAAAAAACACAATATTCCTTGGAGATTCAATTTTTGGTGCACAAATGATTACAAAGTACAACATTTCTTATATGATAAATGTTTCTGAATTTAAAAATACTCTAGATAAAATTATAAAAATTAACTCTGATTTTTATATTCCAAGTCATGGCACAATAATTACTTCAAAAGAAGAATTAATGCGAGTTGCAAAAATGAATAAAAACGAAATAGATAAAATTCAAAATTATTTATTATTTATTTGTTCTACTCCAATGCAATTTGATGATATACTTGCAAATGTTTTTAACGAATATCACATTAGAACAACAGCAAGTCAAATTGTTTTAATCGGAAGTACAATTAAAAATCACTTAACAGATTTATACTGCAATAAAAAACTAGAAATGATTTGTAACGACGGAAGAATGTTTTGGAAAAAAATATAAAAAACCCTTGACAACAGTTTAATATAAAACTATTCTTTAATAGAGGTGTTTTATGAAATATACAAATCGAATTAAATCAATTATTGGAATAATATGTATAACTGTAATTGCTGTTGTTTTATTAATTTGGACTTTTGGTAAAGATAGGGAAGAAAATAAATGGTTTGCAGTTTTTATACCAGGAGTAATGGATAACAGTCCTGTATATTCAATGTTGGAAAAAGGAATAACTCAAGCCGTATTAGATTACAATGAAAATAATAATACTAACTACAAGCTTGAAGTTGTAGAAGCAGGAACTAACCAAGCAGAATGGGGTGCAAAACTTATGGGGTTAGCTGCAATGAAAAAGTTTGATGTAATTTTTTCATCAAATCCTTCTATTCCAGATTTGGCATTACCAATAACACAAATGTATCCTGAACAAAAATTTATAATTTTAGATGCGTTCTACCAAGGGAATCCAAACATTGCAACTGTGCGATTTAATCAAAGAGAACAAGCATACCTTGCAGGTTATGCAGCAGGTCTTGCTACAACTTCAAAAGATTCACAAATGAAATATTCAAATCCGCAGAAAAAAATTGCATTAATTGCTGCTCAAGAATATCCTGTTATGAATAAAATTATTTTACCTGGATTTATCGAAGGTGCAAAAGCAGTTGATAATGACATTGAAGTAATTTTTAAAATTGTTGGTAACTGGTATGATGCAAATAAAGGTGCAGAGCTTTCTAGAGCATTATATAACGAAGGTGTTGATGTAATATTACCAATTTGTGGTGGAGCTTCTCAGGGAGTAATTTCAACTGCAAAAGAATTAGGATTTTACATCAGCTGGTTTGATGACAATGGATTTTCAAAGGCACCAGGTTATGTAATTTCAAGTTCAGCAATGGAACAAGAAAAACTTGCTTATGAAGTTGCCACAAAATATTTTGAAGGTAAAATTGAATTTGGAAGTGCTACAACTGTTGATATTGAAGATGGATATATTACTTTAGTAACTGATGATAAAAATTTTGAAAACAACTTTTCAGAAGATTACAAAGAAAAATTATTAAACGAATATTCTAAAATAAAAGAAAAAATATTAATTTTGGATTCACCTGAAAGTTAATTTTAATGATGACATTAGAAGTTAAAAATCTTGAAAAAAAATATCCTAAAAAAAAAGTTCTCAATAATGTATCATTAAAATTTGATACTGGCTCCATCTACGCAGTACTTGGCGAAAATGGAGCTGGTAAATCAACTTTAGTTTCAATTTTATCAGGAAGTAAAAAAGCTAACAAAGGAACAATAACTGTAAATAATACAACATATCAAAAAGGGTTTAATAATGTAAATGAAGCAATAAAAAATAAAATAAGAATCACACATCAGCATCCAATTTTAGATGACGAAATAACTGTTTTAGAAAATTGCTTAATTTCAAATCCAAGAAAAAATATAAAAGAAAAAATTATTAAGATTTTTGATAATTGGAATTTTGAAATTGATGTAAATAAAAAATGTAAAAACTTAAATGCTAATGAAAGATTCTATGCAGAATTGTTAGCTGTATTAATTTCAAATCCTAATTTTTTAATTTTAGATGAACCAACAGTTTTTTTATCCGAAGAAGAAAGAAAAAAACTTTATAGTGCAATAAAAAAAAATTCCAATAATTCTATAAATAAATTATGTACAATACTAATTACTCATAAAATAGAAGAAGCAAAAAAATTATGTGACAAAATCATATATATAAAAAAAGGAAATTTAACAAATAACTTTTCATTTAACGAAAACACATTTGAAATAAACAAAGAAAAAAAACTTACAGAGGAAATTTTTAAAATTGAAAATCTATTTTCTGAATCAAAATATTTACCAAAATTATTTAATATAAATTTATCAGCAAAAAAAAATTCAATTACTTGTATAACAGGCAAAAGAGAAGATGGATTAGAAACATTAGAAGAAATTATTACTGGAATTGAACACATAGAATTTTCAGGAAAAATAAATATAAATAATTACCAATTTACAAAACAAATAAATATTTTTGAACTTAGAAAATTATCAATAGGAATAATTCCTTCAAACAGAATAACAAGAGGTGCAAATCAAAATTTAACAATAGAAGAATTTTTTTTTCCTTATGATAAAAATAAAATGATTGAAATAATAAACAAAGCAAAAATTAAATGCGAACTATCAGATAAGATAAAAACTTTATCAGGTGGAATGCTTCAAAGAATTATTTTAGAACGTGAATTATCTTTAAATAGTGAAATATTATTTTTGTTTGAACCAGATCAAGGATTAGATACAGAAGCAAGAAATATTCTTTCTGAGAAAATATTAAATGCAAATAAAAATGGCACAACAATAATTATTTTTACATCATCAGATGAAAATGAATTAATAAAAATTTCAGATAAAGTTATAAAATTAAAAGAAGGAAAAATTATATAATGAAAAATATAAAAAAAGCAATATTAATAAGTTTTATTAGTTCTACAATAATTGTTATGATACAAAATCCATCCATAAATAATTTATTAAATTTTTTTACTATGCCTTTTTCTTCACCATATTTTATAGGATATTTTTTAGATAAATTTTCTTTACTACTTTTTGCTTGTGTTGGATATTTTATTTCATTAACAACAAATAATATAAACCTTGGAGGACAAGGACAAATCTATCTTGGAGGATTTTTTACTGCATTAATTTTATCATCAGTTCCTGAAATAAAATTTTTATCACCATTATTTATTTTTATAACATTTATTTTTGTTTTTAGTATCGGAGGATTTATTTGTTTTATTTCCTCGTATCTTAAATCAAAAAAAAATATTAATGAATTATTAACAACATTTATTATTTCTTCATTTATAATTTATATTTTAGACTTTTTAATTTCAAATCCTTTGCAAGATAAATCTACAAATCTTTTAGCAATGCAAGAAATACAAAATATATTTCAGATAAATCATTTTAAAAATTTTGCAACATTGAATATTACAATTTTTATTTCTATGCTTTTAGCAATCGGATGTTTATTATTTTTTTCTAGAACACAACTTGGTCATAAATTTTTATTGTCAGGTAAAGCTCCTGAATTTTCAAAATTTAGAGGATTCAATGTTACTTTATATAATCATATTTCAATGTTTGTTTCTGGTGGATTAAATTCAACCTGTGGATTTTTTGCTGTAATTGCAACTTATTATACTTGCTTTCAAGGATTTTATTTAGGAATAGGCTGGAATGCACTAACAGCAGCTTTAATTTGTTCATTTAATGCAAAACTTTTAATTCCTTCTTGTTTATTGTTATCTTATTTTTTTACAGCAACAGATTGTGCAATGATTACCAATTCTATTTCTTCTGGTACATCAGAAATAATACAAGGGATATTATTTTTATCAAGTGCGATTCCATATTTACATAAGGAAAAAACAAAATGAATTTATCAAATTCAATTTTAGAAATTTTAATTATATCAACACCACTTTTATTAATAGCTACTGGAACTTTATTTTCAGAATTATGTGGAATTTTAGCTGTCTTTTGTGATGGAATCGTTAATCTTGGTGCATTTTTATTTTTTTTATTTACATATTTAACACAAAATATTTTTCTTGGAATTTTATTATCCTTATTTTTTTGTTGTTTATTTATTTTTCTTATTTCATTATTGACAGAAAAAACAAAGGCAAATCCTTTTTTAATAGGACTTGCAATAAATTTATTTACAACAGGTCTTATTCAAATTTTATCAGATAATATTTTTAATACACAAGGTGTTTTAGTTTTTCCAGAAATACTTACACCTGCAAGTCAAATTAAAACAAGAATTTTTGGAACCATTTTTGCATACATTTCAGCTATATTAATTTTTCTTCTTTTAAAATTCACAAGAGTTGGAATTTGTTTTAGAATTACTGGCACTAGCAAAAAACTTTTAATTGAACAAGGCAAAAATCCAACAACATATAAATTTTTATCATGGCAAATTGCTACATTCTTTTCTGCAATAGCAGGAATAATTTTAGTTTTAAGAATTTCTTCTTTTGTTCCAAATATCAGTTCAGGAAGAGGTTGGCTTGCCTTAGCTGCTGTCCTTGCTGGACAAAAAAAAATACTAGGAATTGTAATTTCAATCCTAGTATTTTCTACATTTGAATTTCTTGCAACTATCTTTCAAGGAAGTGTCGGAATAATACCTCCATCAATAATGATTACACTTCCCTACTTAATTGCAATAATTGCTTTTATTTTACTTCCTAGTAATTTGTCTGCTCACGAACAAAATAACCTCTAGGGTGATTACAAATAGGACAAAGATCTGGAGCCTTATCACCATAATGAATGTGTCCACAATTTGAACAAACCCATGCTACTTTTCCGTCTTCGCTGAAAACTTCATTGTTTTTAATTCTTTCAAGAAGTTTTCTGTATCGTTCTTCATGAGTTTTTTCGATTTTTGCAACACCTTCAAAAAGAGCAGCAATGTGTGTAAAACCTTCTTCTTTTGCAGTTTTTGCAAATTCGGCATACATTTCTGTCCATTCGTAATTTTCACCAGCAGCAGCATCTTCAAGATTTTTCATTGTATCTGAAATATCACCATCATGAAGAAGTTTGAACCAGATTTTAGCATGTTCTTTTTCATTTCCTGCAGTTTCTTCAAAGAATGCTGCAATTTGATTAAAACCTGCTTTTTTTGCGGCAGATGCATAGTAAGTATATTTGTTTCTTGCTTGACTTTCACCAGCAAATGCAGTCCATAAATTTTGTTCTGTTTTAGAACCTTTTAATTCAGACATATATTCCTCCATATAATATAAATTATAAATCTAAAAAATAAAATCTACAAGAAAATTAGCAATACACTTTGAAGATTTTTTCAAGTCTTTCTTTTCCAATAATTTTCATAAAGTTTGCTAAACGAGGACCTTGATCTTTACTGATAAGGATTTGATATGTTGCGTTAAATAATGCTTTAGGTTCAATTCCGGCGTCAGTTGCAACTCCATAAACAGCTTCTGATAAAGGCTTTTCTTCAAGTTCATCCATTTTAGGAAGAATTTCAGAATAAATTCGCTTGATACATTCAAGTTCTTTTTCGCCAACTTCAGCTTTTACAAAATTTTCTGAATCAGGATTATTCAAAGCAAATCTAAAATCTTCTGGAGCACATTCTGTAATCCAATACCAAGCACATTTACAACGAGTTCTAAATCTTTCTATTTGGTCTGGTTTTATATCTTTTTGAGAAGCAACAACAGCCTCAATATCACCAGAATTTGTTTGCAACAAGTTACAAAGATGTCTAAAAGGAATTTGGTAAGCCATTGAAGAAGGCATTTTTTCTTCAACTTGGCTTAACTCATAAATACGATATTCTTTTGCAAAAACATCATCGTTTTTAGCCTTATCAACACCCCAAGCAATTCTTTCAGTTTTATCATAATCTTCATAAGTTTTGATAACATCAAGGTCAAAACTAATTGAAAATTCTGTATTAGGACGAGTTCCTGCAAAAAGATATCGCACAATTTCTGGTGGATAAACATTAAGAACATCTGGTAAAGAAATTACTTTCCCCTTTGATGATGACATTTTTCCAGGAGTTCCCTTTATTCCGATAAAGTCATATCTAAAAGTTACTGGAGCAGGCCAATTATAAATTTCATCTGCAACTAGACGAGCTGTATCAAAAGAGCCACCTTGACTGTGATGATCTTTTCCTGCTGGCTCAAATAAAGTTTTTTCAAATTGCCATCTCATAGGCCAGTCAACACGCCAACCAAGTTTAATTTCTTTAGAAGTTCTTAAATCAGCATTTTCTTCATGACCACAACTTGTACAACGATAGGTTAATCCGTATTCTCCATCATAACTTACCATTTCAGTTGTATCTTTGTTACATTTGCAACAGAATGCTGCAGTTGGCCAATATTCTTCATCAGCAGGAATCTTGTGTGCATCATCACGATAACGATTCAAACAATCTTTAATTTTATCGCGATTTTGCAAAGCAATTTTCATACCTTCTGCATACATATTTTTTCGGTATCTTTCTGCTTGATACAAATATTCAGGATGAATACCAACTCTTGGAAGCTGTTCTTCAACATCAACTTCATGATGGCGAGCATAAGATGAATCTCTGCCAGTTGTATCAGGAACCATTGTAATAGGAAAACGCAAATGATTTTCCAAAACATCTTGATCAGGCATATTTACAGGAACTTTTCTAAAAACATCGTAATCATCCCAAGAATAAATAAAACGAACATTTTTGCCACGACTTCTCAATGCTCGAACAACTAAATCAACAGAAATAATTTCTCTAAAATTTCCGATGTGAACAGTTCCAGAAGGTGTAATTCCAGAAGCACAAGTATAAAGGTCTAAATCCCCACGTTCACGAATAATTTTTTCAGCAGTTTGATCTGCCCAGTGAACTAATTTTTGATTGTTATTTGCCATATTTTCATTACTCATAATAGTAAAATTGTACATAAAAAAGCATATTTATTCAATCATCAATTTTTATTTAGAAAAGATGTTTAAACAAAAAAAATAGTTGCAAGACAATAAAATATCCTGCAACTAAAAATTATTGTTAAATTGCTTATTTCACTTCTTCAAGCAAAATTAATCCCTGGCTACCAGCATTAAAAGTAACTTTTCCACCTTTTACAATAGTAGTTTCTCCTGTATAAGCATTTCTTACAGTTGTATTATTTTTAAAATACCCTTTTACAGGAAGTTCAACATCACCTTTTTGATAAACAGCAATAATTACTGTATCTTCACCAACGGTTCCATTGTATGTTCTTGCAAAAATGTTTTCTTCAATCTTTGTTTGCTGACCAGCACCAACCGCAGGATGAGCATTTCTAAATTTACCAAGTTTTTTCCAGTGTTTATTTAAGTCGTTGTCAACAGCATCCCAGTTCATATCTCCACGAGTCATCATATCTAAATCTCTGTCGAGAGTATATGCTTTTTCTCTAGCAGTTTCATCACCATAGAAAATCTGAACACCACCTGGCAATAAAACAAGCATAGTTGCAGCATTGTACAAATTAGAAGGACGATGCAAACCTGTATCATGACTAGAAAAATATGTTAAAACATTATTTTGATTTTCAGGATTATTGATTTTATCTGCATATTGTTGCCAGTGAATAACTTTTGGAGTAGTTCCAGTACTTCCAGATTTACCATTAAATTGGAAGTTAATCATTGAATCAAAACCACCTTTAGAAAAATATGGAGAATTTAACATCAATGTTAAACCAAAAGCTTCTCCTGTCATCCAGAAGTTTTCGTCCCAATTTTTTGCAGGACTATTAGGAGAACGAGTTTCATCAGCTCTCCATTCTTGCAAAGCTTTCAAACAAGCGGTTTTTAGTTCTCCCCAGCGTTCAACATCAACATGTTTTGCAGTATCACATCTAAATCCATCAATACCAAACTCACGCACCCAAGCAGAAAGCCACATAATAATATAATCAGCAGGAGCACCTAAGTTATCATCACGATATTGAGCGGCAGTTGGAACAATCCAAGGACCAAAACCTGTTTCAGCAGTTTCTTTTTTCCATTTATTTTTTAAGAAAACAGGAATTTCTACAGGCTTTGTTCTTTCTGTTACTATATCAGGAAGACCTGCTAAGCAAGACCAATAATTTCCGCCACGTTCTTTTTCACAACCGAATTTTCCATCAAAAGCACGAACCCATGGTCCCCACCAATTTGCCCATTTTTCTGAAGTATAATCTGTAATTTCATGATTGTAATTCCAAGTTCCAGTTGCAGGATTTTTTTCTAACCAACCATGACCAGGATTTTTCCCATTTTTGAAATCACCAAATCCGTATTCAACCATATCTTCTACAGCATTGTATCCTGTATGATTCATTACAACATCCATGATAATTCGGATACCTTTTTGATGGGCTGTATCAACGAAAGTTCTAAATTCTTCAACAGTTCCCATATTTTTATCCATACAAGTCCAATCCAATGGATAATATCCGTGGAATGGATAATGAGGGAAAGCATCAGAAACACCAGAAACCCAACCATGAATTTGTTCGTATGGAGCAGTTATCCAAATAGCATTAACACCTAAATCTTCAAGATAATCTAATTTTTCTGTTAAGCCTTTTATATCACCACCGTGAAAGGTTGCGTTTTCATGCCCTTTTGCATTTTGAACTCTGTAATAACTATTGTTATTTGAAGGATCCCCATCATAGAATCTATCAGTTAAAACAAAGTAAACAAGTGCATTATCCCAAGTAAAGTTATCTACTTTTGTACTTTCTGAACTTTGTGAAACAGCAGGAACTGATTTACAACCAACAAAACCTGTAATCATCACTGCAATTACAAGTAAAACAAGTGCAACAGAAAGTTGCTTAAAAAAATTATTCTTTCTCATAGGTTCTATTTTACAGCGTAAAACTAAAATTGTATAGAAAAACTTTTCTATAATAGAGATAAACTTTCTTTGTCAAATTTATTAAATTATTGATTTTTTGATAAACTTATTTAGTTTTGCTTAACTTTTATCATTTTTTTTGCAATAATAATTTATATGAAAAAACTTTTAAAACAATACTATGGTTATACTGATTTTCGCCCCGGACAAAAAGAAATAATCGAATCTGTTCTTTCTGGCAATGACACCCTTACAATTATGCCAACTGGAGGAGGAAAATCTCTTTGTTATCAAATTCCAAGTTTAAAATTTTCTGGACTTACAGTTGTAGTTTCTCCTTTAATTGCTCTTATGGAAGACCAAGTTCAAAGTTTAGATTCAGTTGGAATTCCTTCACTTTTTCTAAATTCTTCGCTTGAATGGGAAGAATACACATACAATATGCATCTTATCCGAAGTGGAAAAATAAAACTTTTATATTGCGCTCCAGAAACTCTTGTTACAGAAAGAATCCAAAATCTTTTAAGTCAAGTGGAAGTTTCTTGTCTTACAATTGATGAAGCCCACTGTATTTCGGAATGGGGTCACGATTTTAGACCAGAATATCGTAGAATTTCAGAAATACGACAAATTTTCCCAAAAGCTGTTTGTTTAGCACTAACAGCAACTGCAACAGAAACTGTTAGAAAAGATATAAAAAAAACTTTACAACTAGGAAAAAATAAACCCTACAAAGAATTTATTGCAAGTTTTAATCGTCCAAATATTTTTTTAGATGTAATTTCTAAATCAGGAAGTACAAATACAAAACTTCACGGAATAAAACTTTCTAAAGCTGATGAAATCACTTTAGATTTTGTAAAATCACATTCAAAAGAAAGTGGAATTATTTATTGTTTTTCAAGAAAAAAAGTTGATGAACTTAATACACTTTTACAAACAGCAGGATTTTCTTCACTGCCCTATCACGCAGGATTAAATGATTCAACAAGAAGTCAAAATCAAAAGGATTTTGTAAAAGATAATGTTAAAATCATTGTTGCAACTTTAGCCTTTGGAATGGGGATAAACAAACCGAATGTTAGATATGTAATTCACTACGACTTACCTAAATCCATAGAACAATATTACCAAGAAATAGGAAGAGCTGGCAGAGATGGTTTACCGTCTACCGCTTTACTACTTTACAGTTATGGTGATATAAAAAAAATAAGTTTCTTTATTGAAGAAAAATCAGAAAAAGAAAGAAGAATTGCAGAAGAACACCTAAAAAAAATGGTTCAATATGCAGAAACAGCAACTTGTAAACGAGAATTTTTATTAAATCACTTTGGGGAAACTTTACCTAAAACAGAAGAAAAAGATGGTGAAAGTTGTTGTTCATCCTGTCAAAATAAAGATTCACTTTTAACAGATGTTACAATTCCTTGTCAAAAAATAATGTCGGCAATCATTAGAACAAATGAAAGATTTGGAGCACATTATGTAATTGATGTTTTGCTTGGTTCTAAACAAAAAAAGATTTTAGATTATCATCATGATAAACTTTCAGTATACGGAATTGGAACAGAATATTCAAAAACAGATTGGTTAAATATTGTAAATTTATTAGTTTCCGAAAAATATTTATCAAAATCAGAAGATTACAATGTTCTATCCTTAAATCAAATTGCAAAAAAGGCCCTTTCAGAGAGAACAAAAATATATTTACCATTTACTCCTACAGGAAAAACAGGAAGTACAATAGCAGAAAAATTTCCAAAGAAAGCAAAAATAGAACTTTCTGATAAAGATTTACTCTTGCAAGAACAATTAAAAAAATTACGAAGAAACCTTGCAGAAGAATACAATGTTCCACCTTACGTAATTTTTGGAGATAAAACTTTAGAGCAACTTGTGTATCAAAAACCACTTTCAGAATTTGAATTAGAAAATATCTATGGATTAGCAGAAAAGAAAATTCAACGCTACGGGGAATCTATAATAAAGATAATTGAAGAATATATGTAAAAACTTTAATTACTTTTAACTTTGTAACTATAGAAAAAAAAAATAAATTGTGATATAAATTTCTCATACTTTTTTATTTTAAGGGAAATTTATTTTATGGAATTACCTAACAAAAGACCAGATGATATGGCTAGAATTACAACACTTGAACTAGCAAATAAATTCATCGATGAACAAGTTGCTTTAGTTCGTGAACAAGTAAAAGATAAAAAAGTTTTACTTGCTCTTTCAGGTGGAGTTGATAGCTCTGTAGTTGCTGCTTTGTTGATTAAAGCAATCGGAAAGCAATTAGTTTGTGTACATGTAAATCACGGATTAATGCGCAAGGGCGAAAGTGAAGGAGTTGTAGAAGTTTTTGGAAAACAACTTGATGCAAACCTTGTTTATGTAGATGCTTCTGATAGATTTTTAGAGTTACTTAAGAATGTAGCAGAACCAGAAAAAAAACGCAAAATTATTGGTGGCGAATTTATTAAAGTTTTTGAAGAAGAAGCTCGCAAACTAGAAGGAATTTCTTTCTTAGCTCAAGGAACAATTTATCCAGATATTATCGAAAGTGATGGTGTAAAAGCTCATCACAATGTTGGTGGACTTCCAGAAGATATGCAATTTGAACTTGTGGAACCTGTTCGCCTTCTTTATAAAGATGAAGTTCGTGTTGTGGGAGACGCTTTAGGATTACCAAAAGGAATGGTATACAGACAACCTTTCCCAGGACCAGGTCTTGGAGTTCGTTGTCTTGGAGCAATCACTCGTGATAGATTAAATGCTCTTCGTGAAGCAGACGCAATCTTAAGAGAAGAATTTGACAAAGCAGGACTTGCAGGAAAAGTTTGGCAATATTTTATTTCTGTACCAGATTTCAAAAGCGTTGGTGTTCGTGATGGTAAAAGATACGAAGGCTGGCCTGCAATTATACGAGCAGTAAACACATCAGATGCAATGACAGCCACAATTGAAGAAATCCCATATCCTGTTTTACACAAAATTACAGCAAGAATCACAACTGAAGTTGAAGGAATTAACCGTGTAGTTTACGACTTAACTCCAAAACCAGTTGGAACAATTGAATGGGAATAGTTAGTAAAATTCGGCATCCTTGCCGAATTTTACAACCGAGTTTTACTTTGTAAAACTCGATAATCTATTTTTTGTTTACAATATGACGGTGCATCCTTGCACCGTTTACTTTTTTTAAGCATCCGTGACTTGCAAAAACTTGCAGATAAATGTGTATGTAAAATATTTATAGGAGGCATCCGTGCCTCCTTTTTTTTTAGGCATCCTTGCCGAATTTTACAACCGAGTTTTATCCTGCGTAAGCAACTTCTTCTATAGAATCTTTACAAGCTAATACAGCTTCTACAATGCAAGGCTCAAAGTGACTTCCACTTGATTCTTTGAAAATATCCATTGCTTTATCGATGGACATTGCTTCTTTATATTGTCTTTTGCTGAGCAAAGCATCTAAAACATCGGCCGCAGCCATGATTCTTGCACATAAAGGAATATCGGTTCCTTTTACATTATTAGGATATCCTGTTCCATTCCATTTTTCATGATGATACAAAGCCATTACTTTTGCAACTTCTAAGAATTCGTCGCTTTCAACACCAGTTAAATTTTCGTTAATCAAATTGTAACCTTCCTCAGAATGAATCTTCATTTTTTCAAATTCTTCAGGAGTAAAACGAGAAGGCTTACATAAAATTTGGTCAGGAACACGAATCTTTCCTAAATCGTGTAAAGGAGCTGTATTTACATAAAGTTGTATATTTTCTTCTGTAAGTTCATTAGTATAATCACCTTGTTTTACAAGTTGACGAGAAATAAGCTCTACATAAATGGCAGTTCTCTTAATGTGTTCACCTGTAAAACTATCCCTACTTTCAACAAGGTTTGCAAAAGAAGTAATAATCTTACTTTGCATATTTTTTATTTCTCTATTACTTGAATAAACTTCTTTTAATGTATCATGACATCGTTTAGTAATAAATCGAGAAATAATAAAAACAAAGATATATTCAACAGAAAATCCAACTCCATAAGCAACCCAATAATAGAAAGGACTTACAACAGGAACTTGTAAAGCATAAGCTGCTTGACTTTTAAACCATAATGCAACAAGAAGCCCTATGTAACTAAATATATTAACTGATAAAGTTAATTTAGGATTAAAATACAAACAACTTATGAAAGGAACTAAAGCACAACTTATATAAGTGTTTACTCTAGCGTTACTTCCTAAAAAAGAAACTAGAATCTCAAGACAAAAAAGTGTGAAATATGCAACAAATTTCTGATTACTACATTTTCTTGCCAATATATTCTGGACTATTGTAAAAGGAATTAAAAAAGCAGAAAAAATTACTAGCCAAAAAAGAGGCATTTCGTATAATTTCAAGAAAATACCACAAGCTAAAAGCACTGGGGCTATATTAGCATAAGCTAAAATCTTTCCTGTTAATTTATTGATATGAGATAAATTCTTCTTAAAAAATTCTTCATCATTGATATAATGTTGCATGTGCACATTATATCATTTAAATGAAAAATTTCAAATTTTATTTTATCAAAAATCTCTAAAATCTTATATCTTTAAGGAATTACCATCTTTAAAAGCGTTTCCGACTTTTTCTCCTAAAGCAATATAATGATGATTTACGCAATCATAAGTGATTGGATGAAATTTTGATAAATCAATTTTGCCATCTGTAAGAATTGAATCATCAGCAATTGTGTTTACTACTTCTCCAATCAATCGTTCTGTTTCGTTATCATAACTGACTAATTTACATTCTAAAGTAAGAGGATATTCACTTATAACAGGAGCATCAACGTTTTCACTTTTTGAATAAGAAAGACCTGCTGTCTTTACTTTATCTGAAACTTTTTTTCCAGAAACAATTCCAAAATAATCAGATTCTTTAAGATGAGCAATATCTGCAATACTTACAGTAAAAGCTTTTTTTGCTAGTAAATTTTTTGTAGTATGATGATTTCTATCTATTATAATGGAAACTTTTGAATAATCACATACACCACCCCAAGCAGCATTCATTGCGTTGGCGCTTCCGTCTTCGTTATATGTTGCAATAATCAAAACAGGTTGAGGATAAATTAAAGGTTTATTTCCAAGATTAATTTTCATAGTTTCATTATAACTTAATGTTTCATATTTTGCAAATTTCAAAAATCAGTAAAGAAAACTTTACTTGACAATAAAAATTTTTGGGTAATAATATAATTTAGTTTTTTTTATGAGGTTGATTATGAAGAAACTTTTTCAATTTTTATTTTTTACTTTTTTTATTTTTACATTAACATTAACAACATTTAGTTGTGCAAATATTATCGATGCATTAAAAGAAGCTTTTCCACCTCCTGGCAAAAGTGGAGAAAATATACAAGATGAAAATACAGAACCAGAAAAACCAAATGATGTTGTAGATGATGAACAAGATAAAAATCCAGAAACAGAAAAACCAAACACAGACGGAAACCATCAAGGAAGTAATAGTGGAGGTTCTGATACACTAAAACCTGTAGAATCTTATCCCTACAAGTCAACTGTAAATTTTACTATAACAGGATTAGTTGAAGGCACATATTTTATAGAACCAAAATTTCCAGATCCAGATTCCTCAAATGAAAATATTATATTTAAAGAAAGGGCTTTCACACAGGATGATAAATCTTATACATTTGGAATTGATGAAAATGAATTGCTTTATATTGTTTTTGACTTTATTGACATAAATACAAAAGAAGTAATTATGAAACACTGTGTTGAATTGAAACAAGAACAAACTCTTGAAGAAGTTTTAAATATAATTGAGTTTAATACTACTGTAAATGTATCAGGGTCTTATAATAATTATGATAATCCCAAACTATTATTCCAAGTCTTCCCTAAATGGGATAATTTCCCACTACAAAAAATTTATGACGTAACAACGCAGCCAATTAATATATCTATAAAATGGGCTGAAGAATATGCTGTTCCGTATTTAGTCATATTTAATGATACTGATAACGACAATGATTATAAAAATTTATATTTTAATCGAGATCATAATAATGATGATTATGCAATTTCAAACTTAGTACATGGAAGCCATGGGACAGATAATTCTACCGAGTTTACTTTTAATCTAGAAATTTTTGATTCAGCAACATTATTACCAAGTTTATTAGATGAGTCTCAATTTATCGAAATTATACATCCTGTAGAATACAATCCTTCTGACGAAACTACAAAGCATTATCGTTTTGAAAAAACAAAGTCAAGATGGACATTTTTAATACCTGCAGGAACTGGTTCCGATGGAGAATTTATTACTTGTTACAAATGTGAAAATAATTTAGAAGGACATAGTGGCGACCACCTATGGAATTTATTATACACAATAGGAATACTTCACGATGAAGAATTCAAAAACGCCGAAAGAAATCAAACTACAGAATGGCACAATTATATAAAACAAATCATTGCTTATCTGCAAGATGAAAGAGGTTTAACAGTTAATAACATTCCAGATTTTTTGCAAAATTAAAATAAATGTTTACTCAACGACTTGATAATTTTTTAGTACAGAATAAATTTTGCTCAAAAAGAAGTGCAAAAAATTTTGTACTAAAAAATAAAGTTTGCGTAAATGGTACGATAGAAAAAAATTATAAAGCAAAAATAAATCCAGAACATGATGAAATTTTTGTAAATGAAAAAAAAGTTGAAAATCAAAAACATATTTACTTGATGATGAATAAGCCAATTGGATATGTTTGTTCAACTGTAAGTGATAGAAGCAAAACAGTTTATGAACTTTTAGAAAATTTAAAAAATAAAAATCAAAATAAATTTGAAAAACTTCACACAATAGGAAGATTAGACAAAGATACAGAAGGACTTTTACTTTTTGCAACTGATGGTAATTTTTCAAATTTTATAACAAGAAAAGAAAATCAAATAAAAAAAACATATTATGTTGAATTAGAAAATTCAGTTGATAAAAAAAATCAACTTTTATATAAAGAAAAATTTGAAAAAGGTATTTTTTTACCAGAGGAAAAAAAAGCAAAAAGTTTTACAACCCTACCTGCAAAATTAAATTGGATTTCAGAAAATTCTTGCAACCTTACAATTCAAGAAGGAAAATTTCATCAGGTGCGAAGAATGTTTTTGGCAATGAATAATAAAGTATCCTTTTTAAAACGAGTTGCAATCGGAAAATTAAATTTAGATGAATCCCTTCAAAAAGGTAATTACAGAAAATTAACTGACGAAGAAAAAAATTTGTTAATTCAAGAATAGTGTGTTATCATATTACTTATGGCAAAGAAAAAACAACGAGAAGATAAATATAAAACCCATAGGCTTTTTCAATTACTAGAATTTATAAGAAACACTGAATATCCAAATGCTAAAGACTTTAAAAAAGAATTTGAAGTATCCAGAAGTACAATTATGAGAGATTTGGATTTTTTAAAAGATAGATATTTTGCTCCTATTGAATATTCAAATCAACACAAGGGATATTATTTAACAGACCCTACTTTTGTAATAAAAAGTGTTTTACTTACAGAAGGAGAACTTTTTGCAGTTCATACAATTTTGCCTTTGATGGATCAATATAAAAATACACCATTGGAATCAACTTTTAAATCTATAATTTCTAAAATGTTAGAAATGCTTCCAAATAAAGTTGAAGTAGATTCTTCAATGAACAGAAATAATATTCATTTTATAAAAGACCCTTTACCAAATATTGATGAATTAATTTTTAATAATATCTTTGATGCAATAAAAACAAATCAATCTGTGGAATTTTATTATAGATCCATAAGCAAACAAACTTATACCTTAAGAAAATTTGATCCATACAGAGTTTTATGTCAAAAAGGAAATTGGTATGTAATTGGATATTGTCACTTACACAATCGATTTAATGTATATTGTTTATCAAGAATGAAAGATTTAATTATCACAAACGAAAAATTTGAAGTAAAAAAAGATTTTGATATAAACAAACACATCGACCCTGACTTTGGAATCTGGAACACAGACGAGAATCCTCAAAAAATAGAATTACTATTTGATAAATCAATTAACACATATATTTTGGAACGAACTTGGTATGTAAATCAAGAATGTTATCAAAATGAAGATGGAAGTGTTTATTTAAGCTTTATGTCAAATCAAATTCCAGAAACTCTCCATTGGGTAATGACTTTTGGAAGCCATGTAAAAGTTTTAAATCCACCAGAATTAAAAGAAAAAATAAAAGCAGAAATAAAAGAAATGAAGAAAATTTATTAATTCTCAATAAGAGATGTATTTTATGTTTTTTTTTAACAAAGAAAAAATTAAACAAAAAGAAATACAAATAGAAGTTTTAGAAAAAAATTTATCTCAAACACAAGAAGAATTAAACTATGTAAAAAATATTTTATTTTCTGGAATTGATGATTTTTTAAGAAGATTTTACAAAGAACCGTCCCTAGAAGAAAAACAAAAACTTGAAAAAGAATATAATAATACAGAACCTCAAAGAAATGATTATATTGATAAACCAGAAGGAAGGATTCATTTTCAAATAGATTACTCTCCTTCTCAAAATCTTTCATCAAAAGATGAAAATGAACTTTCGGAAATTTTACAAAAAGTTGATTCATCCTTTTCTGATAAGTTATTAGAAATTATTCGAACAAAAAAGTTAAATGAAGTTGAAGTCTATAAAAAAGCAGATATAGACAGAAGACATTTTTCAAAAATTCGTAGTAATAAAGATTATCGGCCTACAAAAGACACTGTAATTTTACTTTGTCTTTCTATGAATCTATCTTATGAAGAAGTAAATGACTTACTAAAGAGAGCTGGATTTGCCTTATCTAAAAGCAGTAAACAAGATTTAATTGCAGAATATTTCTTTAGAAGAATATGCAAAACAATTATTTATGACTACAACTGAATTAAGACTTTTAGTAAACTTTTTTATTGTCTATGGAATTTTAATAGATTTTTCGAAAGATATTGATATATATTGTATTTTCGGCTGGAAATTTACAAGAAATCCTAATGAAAACAAATCTGAATCACTAGAAGAACGCATAAAAAGAATTGCCCAATGGTCAGATATTCCAGCAAAAGATCATCCCGACTACGAAAAATATATGAAAGAAAAAAAATCACCAAAAGATTTGTAATTTTTTCACTTTTTTTTATTACTGTATCGTTATTTGAGACACTCCCTATAGTAATATGGTATTGTAGGGAGGGCAAAATGGAAACAATATATTCTTCATTAAACAAAAAATACATTATCCAAATGATGTTAAAATTTAGATGGGATTCAAATATGTATATTTTTTGGAGGAACGTATATAACAACACAAAACAAACAAATATTATTGCTTAAAAAATTATTTTTTATTTCAAGTTAATTTATGGAATGTATTGTATAATGAATGAAATATTTTTTTAAGGATGGTCTTTTTATGGTACAAGAAAAAACAATGATTATTACAGGAAGTTCAAAACTCAGCATTAGTCCAGATATAACTAGATTAAGTTTTGGCATTAAAACACAAGAAACTTGTTACGAACAAACATTATCTTATTTATCAGATAATGCAGAATCATTAATAAATGTTTTAACTTTAAACAATTTTTTAGAAAAGGAAATAAAAACAACTCGGTATTCTATTCATCGTTGGACTAAATATGAAAATGGACAAGAACATCATCTAGGATACGAAGGCGAACATATTTGTTGAATTTAAAATTGATAACGAGAGAATTAATAAAATTATAGATGAGGTTTCGACAAAAGTTCCTTGTGTTTCAATAAATATTTCTTATTCATGTAGTCACTTAGAAAAATATGATAAAAAACTAATTGAGCTTGCGATAAAAGATGCAAAATCAAAAGCAACAATAATTGCAAAAGCGTCAAATGTAAATCTAAAACAAATAAAAACAATAAATTATTCAACACAACAATTAGATGTGAACTTTGGTCTAGAATACAACCACTTGCGAACAGACAAATGTTTTGCAAGTCGTGTTCCAAATATGACACCAGAAAATAAAGTTCTTGAAAAAAGCATCACGATGATTTGGGAGATTGAGTAAAAGGTGTTTGAGGAGAGAGTAAAAAAAGCAAAAAGCCTACTGTTGTAGGATTAAATAAAAAAGCCATAAGGAGGATTATGTATGGCAAAAAAAATTATTATGTTGTTCATCTGTATTTGGATAACGACATTTGCATTTTCTGATGAAAACTATGATATAACAAATATATCACAAAATCCAGAAGCAACTTTTAGATTATTTCCGACAAACAATATGTGGACATTTTTACAATTAAATACAATTACAGGTCAAATAAAACAGTTACATTTTGATACAAGTGGTGACTCAAGGCTAAAATTGATAGTTAATGATGAAAATCTAGCAAAAAATTTACCTAATCTAAAAGGAAGATTTACTTTATATCCAACACAAAACATGTACAATTTCATACTTTTAGATCAAGACAATGGAAGAACATGGCAAGTACAATGGAGTTTTGAAAAAGAAAATAGAATGATTCTACCAATAGAATTATTTGCAAATTTTTAATTATAGGTGTAAAATACAAAAAAGCCCCACGGAGTACGCGAGGCAGTAGTCAAATGTGACTTCGGCATAAAAGCCTTATTGTGATTCGGTTAACTAAATAATAACATGATACAAACAATAATGCAACAGTAAAATTTATTTTTTAGGAGAAAATATATGAAAAAATTAGGATTAGATTTAGGAACAAACTCTATTGGTTGGGGAATCATTGATACAAATAATACAGAAAAACCAATTCAAAATTGTGGAGTTTACATATTCCCAGAAGGTGTAAAAATTGAAAAAGGAGTAGAAAGTTCAAAAGCTGCGGAAAGAACAGGTTATCGTTCTGCAAGAAGATTAAAATTTAGAAGAAAATTACGAAAATATGAAACTTTAAAAGTTCTAATAGAATATAATATGTGTCCTTTAACAATAGAAGAACTTGTAAAGTGGCGAAAAGAAAAAATTTATCCAAGCTCTCAAGAATTTATTAATTGGTATAGAACAGATGAAATCAATAATTGGGAACCATATTTTTTAAGAAAAAAATGCGTAGAAGAAAAAGCAGAAAAATATGAAATTGGTAGAGCCTTATACCATATTGCTCAAAGACGCGGATTTTTAAGTAATCGAAAAGAAACAACAAAAGGCAATGAAAATGGAAATGTAAACACAGGAATATCTGAAATTTCAAAAGCAAAAGGCGATAAAACACTTGGACAATATTTTTATGAATTAAAACAAAGTGGTGAAAAAGTAAGAGCAAAATATACTTCCCGAAAACAACATTACGAAGAAGAATTTAACAAAATTTGTGAAGTTCAAAATATTCCAGAAAAATTAAAAGCAAAATTATACAATGCAATTTTCTTTCAAAGAAAACTAAAATCTCAAAAATTTCTTGTTGGAAAATGTACTTTTGAAAAAAATAAACAACGCTGTCCAATTTCACATTTTGAATTTGAAGAATTTAGAATGTTACAATTTATTAACAGTATTAAAGTAAAAAGAAATGAAGATGAAACTGACGACCAAAAATCTTCAAAATTAACAGCTTTTGAAAGAATTGAAATACAAGAATTATTTTTTAGAAAATCAAAACCAACTTTTACATTTAAAGATATAAAAGCAAAACTTTGTGGCAAAAAACATGAAGATTGGGAATTTAACTATATTGATGAAGCAAATATTGTTGGATGTCCTGTAAGTACAAGTCTAAAAGAAATATTTGGCGAAAATTGGAAAGATGTAAAAATTGGAAATTATGATATAAATGATATTTGGCATGTTTTATATGATTTTGATGATGATGATAAGTTAAAAGAATTTGCAAAAGAAAAATTACTTTTATCAGAAGATGATGCTAAAAAGTTTTGCAAAATTACATTACAACAAGGTTATTCTAATTTAAGTCTAAAAGCTATAAGAAAGATTTTATATTTTTTAAGAGAAGGTCATCCTTATACAACATCTGCATTTTTAGCAAATATTCCAGAAATTATTGGAAAAGAAGTTTTTTCAAAAAATAAAGATGTAATCATTGATAAAATAGATGTAATTTCTAAAACAATAGGAAAAGTTAACTTACCATTAAAATTAGCAAATGATTGTCTTGATAAAATTGCAAAAGACAAGAATTTTGATTTTAGAACAGAAGATTGGAATAAAAACTTTATTGATACTTGTATAAAAGAATCTTTTGGTGAAAATAAATGGGGAAAAGATTTTTCTCAAATAGAACAAGAAAAAATCAAAGCAGAAATTGAAAATAATGTTAATGAAACATTGAAAACAATGCCTACGGGAACTCATCTTTCTATAAATAACTTTAAGTATCCGATGAAACATATTGATGAGCTTATCGAAGAATATTTAAGAGAGAATTTTGAAATTAAAAAGAATATTGATTTATATCATCCATCATATACTGATTCAAAATATGATATAAAACCAGCTGAAATTATTAACGGGAAAAAATATTTGAACACACCTAAAACATCAAGTATCAAAAATCCTGTGGTAATGAGAGCTTTACATCAATTACGAAAATTGATTAATTATCTATTAAATACTGGCGAAATTGATGAGAATACACATATTCATATTGAATTAGCAAAAGAAGTTAATGATAAGAACTGGCGAAAAGCCATTGCTGACTTCCAAAAAGACAATGAAGCTAAAAATAAAGAATACAGAGAAAGAATTGAAGATGAAGCGAAAGCAAGTGGAATCTCACTTATTGTTACCGATGAATTAATAAAAAAATATCGTCTATGGGTAGAGCAAGATAAACAATGCCCTTATACAGGCAAGAAAATTAATTTTACAGCACTCTTTGGAAATAATCCTCAATTTGACTTTGAACATACAATACCTAGAAGTTTATCTTATGACGATTCTTTGGAAAATCTAACTCTTTGTGATGTTGATTTTAATAGGAATGTAAAAAAGCAACAAATACCACATCAACTTGCAAATTACAAAGAAATTGCTCAAAGATTTGAAAGATATTATGAAGAAAAAATTGATGATTGTTTAACAAGAATTGAAAAGTCTAGAACTCATGGACGATATATAGATCCTAGTATAAAAGATGCAATGATTGTTAAGCGACATAAAGCAGAACTAGAATTAAGATATTATATTGGAAAATTAAAGCGTTTTAATTCAGAAGATGTAACAAAAAGATTTAAACATAGCCAATTAAACGATACAAGAACAATTACAAAGTTTGCAAAAGACTACCTAAAAACTGTTTTTGATTATGTAATGCCAATAAATGGAACAATTACAGATACATTTAAACATCAATGGGGATTACTTGAAAAAGACGAGAAAAAAGACAGAAGTACAAATCTACATCACGTTGTAGATGCTTTAGTGGTAGCTTCTGTTGACAAGTGGAAGTATGACTTGTTATGTAAATGTATTCATGAAAGTTCAGACGGAAGAACAATAAACCTACCAAAACCTTGGGAAAATTTTAGAAATGATGTTCTTTCTGCTACAGAACTAATCATTCCTAAAATTGTTTCTAGTGATAATGCTTTAAAACAAACAAAAAAAATTATAAGAGATAGATATGGAAAACCAAAACTAAATAAAGATGGTCAAATCCAATATGTACAAGGTGATACAGCAAGGGGAAGTTTGCATAAAGATACTTTCTATGGTTGTATTATGACTCCACCCGAAAAAGACAAACCAAGTGAAAAAATCTATGTTCAAACAATTTCTTGTTCGGCTTTAGACAAATCTAAGGCAGAAAAAATTATTGATAAGGGGATAAAAAGAGCCTTTTTTGATAATCTTGATAAAAAAATACAAACTTTGCCAGATATACAACGAGATGGAATTAAATTACCATATCAAATAAACAACAGAGATGTGTATGCAAAAAAAGTTAGAATTGCAGCACATATTTCTAATCCAATTGAATTAAAAAAGCAGAAAGATGTTTCTAAAAAAGAGTACAAACAAAGTTATTATGTACAGAATGAAGAAAACTATTTTATTGCTTTGTATAGATACACGACAGAAAAGGGGAAGATTATAAGCGACTATATTGTATCCAACTTACTTAATTCTGTAAAAAATAAGCAAACTGGTGATGTATTATATCCATTAAAAATAGAAAAAAATGGATTTGTTCTTTCTCTGTATAAGGTATTAAAAATAGGTCAAATTGTAATTTTTCAAGAAGATGAAAATGAAGATGTTTTATCTTTTCCAAAAGATAAATTGTTTTCACGGATTTATCGCGTAGCAGGAATCGCAAGTAAACCTGATGGAAGAGTCAACTTTGTTCATGCCATAATATCAGGTGCTTTTATAAAATCTAAAGAACAATTTTCCAATGGAATTGAAAAATATAAAAGAGTTTCAAATTCAAGTTTATTCTTTCTTGTTGAAGGTACAGATTTTAAGATTTCACCAACAGGAGAAATTATAAAACTATAAAGAAAGTAAATCATACTGTTGAAAATTGATATTATTGTCGATAAAGACAGTATGATTAAACGAACACTTTTTTTTGCAAATGCTGTTTGTTTAACAACAAGGAACAAACAGATTGTTATTAAAAACAAAGAATCTCAAGAAGAAAAGACAGTTCCCATAGAAGATATAGGATTTGTTGTTATTGAAAATCAGCAAATATATATTTCTATTCCTGCCATCACTGAACTTACAAAAAATAATGTAAGTGTAATATTTTGTGATGAAAAACATATGCCTCTTTCAATGAACCTGCCTTTAGAATGTAATAGCATACAGAATCAACTTTTTTCAGTACAAATCGAATCAACTTTACCCACAAAGAAGAATTGTTGGAAACAAATCATTGAACAAAAAATAAACAATCAAGCATTAGTATTAGAAAAATACGGACACAATCCAAATCACTTAAAAAATATTTCTAAAGAAGTGAAAAGCGACGATTCAACAAATCGGGAAGGATTTGCTGCAAAAATCTATTGGAATAGTTTATTTGGAAAAAATTGGAGTAGAGATAGATTTGGAGAATATCCAAATAATTACTTAAATTATGGTTATGCAATATTAAGAGCTGGAATGGCAAGAGCTATTGTAGGGTCAGGTTTATTACCTACATTAGGTATACATCATCACAATAAATATGATGCTTATGCATTAGCAGATGACTTGATGGAACCTTACCGACCTTTTGTTGATGATATGGTTATTGAATATATTGATAAAAATCCTAATAAATTAGAAATTGAACAAGATTTTAAATCTTTTATATTTTCTATAATGACTCGAGATACATTTATGAATAATAACAGACATCCTTTTATGGTAGCCTTAACATTTACAAGTTCTTCGTTAAGCAAAGTGTTTTTGGGTAAGACTAAAAATTTATCTCTACCAGAATTTACTTAGAATATGAGTTATACACGTTTTAACGCCTATAAGATTATGTGGTTATTCTGTCTATTTGATTTACCTACAAATACAAAATCACAAAGAAAAAGGGCTTCTGATTTTAGAAAATTGTTAATTGAAGACGGTTACGAAATGATGCAATTTAGTGTTTATTACAGACATTGTGGAAGTTTAGAAAGTTGTGAAAGACACATAAAATATTTACAAAAGAATATTCCTTTTGAAGGTAAAATAAGTATATTAAAATTTACAGATAAACAATTTGGAGAAATTATTACATTCTTAGGTAAAAAAATTGAAAAAACACCTTCAAAACCTATGCAATTTGAACTTTTTTAATTAACATTTTACATTTTAATTTTATGTATAATATGGACTTAGAAGACTCATATTATATCACAAAATTAAAAATAACCGAACCACAACTCTGGTGTATCTTCAATTTTTGTTTCAATTATTATATCACAAAATTAAAAATAACCGAACCACAACAGTTTAATCAACTTTGCAGTAAGTTCAGCAATTATATCACAAAATTAAAAATAACCGAACCACAACTCAAGTATGGAATGTACCGCCGTTCCGAATAATTATATCACAAAATTAAAAATAACCGAACCACAACTGTGGGAACAAAAATTAACGAAGCTCATCAATTATATCACAAAATTAAAAATAACCGAACCACAACTACAATGGATATTTAGGTAAACTTGAAAGAATTATATCACAAAATTAAAAATAAC
>JAGBFB010000026.1 GCA_017936665.1 Spirochaetaceae bacterium
AATCCCATTTTCTTGAGCTATCAAATGTGAACCTTTTTCTCCGCGCTCGTAGTCTCGGACAACTTTTAGCTTAAACTCAACTGAATATTTTTTATTCATACTACACCTCCAATTGTGTCCAATTTTTTGGGTGCAGTTCAGATTTTCGGCGAGAGCCAGTTTTTTCTGGTAACAATTACTATTTTGCAAAATTTTGTAGAGTATATTGAAAATCTTTCCATTTTATGCTATCGTCAATTATGAAAGTTGCAATATTTTTCGGGTCAGCTTCTGATACTGATACAATGAAAAAGGCAAGTGCCGTTCTTAAAGATTTTGGCGTAGAATATAACGCTTGGATTTTGTCTGCTCACCGTTCTGGTGAGTTGTTAAAAGAAACAATCAATCAAATTGAAAATGAAGGCTATGAAGTAATTATCGCAGGGGCTGGTTTGGCTGCCCATCTTCCGGGAGTTATTGCTTCTATGACTGTTTTACCTGTAATTGGAGTTCCTCTAGAATGTCTTTCTATTGATTCAAAGGGAAGAACTTCAAACGGTTTGGCAGGAGTTGACGCGTTATACTCAATAGTGCAGATGCCAAAACAAATTCCAGTTGCTACAGTTGGAATTAATAACGCTGCTAATGCTGCTTATCTTGCAGTAGAAATTTTAGCTATAAAATATCCTGAACTAAAATCTAAACTTTTAGAATTTCGTAAAAAACTCGCTGAAGATTCCGCAAAAAACGGTGGAACTGGAATAGAATTGTAATATAAGTAGGTATAAGATGAATATTGAAACATCAATTAATGAAAAATTTGATTTGGATTCTGAAAAATTACGTGATGAATGTGGAATTTTAGGTGTATATCTTACAAAACCTGAAACTGATGATGAAGCAGCAATGCTTTCTTACTATGGTTTGTATTCATTGCAACATCGTGGACAGGAAAGTGCAGGAATTGCAGTTTCTGACGGAGAAAATGTTTCTCATTACAAAAATATGGGAATTCTTGCAGATGTATTTACTTCCGAAAAATTAAAAAGTTTAAAAGGTCGCATTGCAGTGGGACAAGTTCTTTATGCAAAAGCAAAAGATAGAATTATTGAAAATGCACAACCATTTGTAAATCACACAAAACTTGGAACAATTGCAGTTTCCTTTAATGGAAGTCTTGTAAATTATGACCAATTAAAAGAATTCCTTGAAGAAACAGGTTCTACTTTTGGTTCTACATCTCATACAGAAGTTATCGTTAAATTGATGGCAAAAAACTACAAAAAAGGGATGGATAGAGCCTTAGCAGATACAATTCAGCTTATTAAAGGTGGTTACGCCCTTACAATAATGACAGAAAAATCTCTTGTTGGTGCAAGAGACCCTAACGGAATTAGACCTTTATGTTTAGGAAAACTTGAAAACGGTTGGGCTTTAGCATCAGAAAGTTGTGCTTTTGACGCAATCGGAGCAGAACTTGTAAGAGATATTAAACCAGGTGAAATTGTTATTATAAATGATGATGGAGTTTTATCCTTTGAGTTTGGTGAACATACAACAAAAGCAAGTTGTGTTTTTGAATACGTATATTTTGCCCGTCCAGATTCTGTTATTGATGAAATTTCAGTACAAGAAGCTAGAATCAAAATGGGTGAAGTTCTTGCTAAAGAAAGTGGCGTAGATGCAGATGTTGTTATTGGTGTTCCTGATTCTGGTTTAGGAGCCGCTTTAGGATATTCAAAAGCTTCTGGAATTCCTTACGCAATGGGAATTGTAAAAAATAAATATATCGGAAGAACTTTTATCGCTCCTACACAAAAAGAAAGAGAGCGTCTTGTTTTTGTAAAACTTAATGCAATGAAAAGCGACCTTGATGGAAAAAGAGTTGTTGTAATTGATGACTCAATCGTTCGAGGAACAACAAGCCGTCGTCTTATTCAAATTTTGAGAAGGGCTGGTGCAAAAGAAGTTCACTTTAGAATTTCTTCTCCTCCTGTAAAATTCCCTTGTCATTTTGGAATTGACACACCGTCTAAGGCAGATTTGATTTCTTCACAACACGATGTAGAAGAAGTTAGAAAAGAAATTGGTGCTGACACTTTGGCATTTATCAGTTTAGAAGGTATGTTTGAGGCTTTAAAAGAAATTTGTCCATCAACTTATGGATATTGTAAAGGATGTTTTACTGGAGAATATCCAGTTTCTGTTCCTTGTAATTTGCATTGCAAAAAAAATTAAAATCATTCAGGGAGAAAAAATAATGATAGATTATAAACAATCTGGTGTTGATGTTGAAGAAGGTTATAGAGCTGTAGGAAAATATAAATCACATGCAAAGAGAACTTCTATTCCTGGTGTATTAAACGGACTTGGAAGTTTTGCTGGAATGTTTGAAGTTCCTGCTGGAATGAAAAATCCTGTAATGGTTTCTGGAACAGACGGTGTTGGTACAAAACTAGACATCGCTTTTGCAATGAAAAAATATGATACAGTTGGAATTGACTGTGTTGCAATGAGCGTAAACGACATTCTTTGTACAGGCGCAAAACCACTTTACTTTTTAGACTATGTTGCTTGTGGAAAATTAGATGCTGATGTTGCTGCTGACTTAGTAAAAGGTGTTGCAGATGGATGTGTTGATTCAAATTGTGCTTTGCTAGGTGGTGAGACAGCTGAAATGCCTGGTTTTTATGACGAAGGAAAATACGATATTGCAGGTTTTGGCGTTGGTATCGTAGAAAAAGATGAAATTATCACTGGTGAAAAAATCGAAGAAGGGGATGTTTTAATCGGACTTGCTTCTACAGGTGTTCACTCAAACGGATTTTCACTTGTTCGTAAACTTGTAACAGATTTTTCTGAAAAATTCATTGTAGATGGAAAAGACACAGGAAAAACTATTGGTGAAGTTTTACTTGAACCAACAAGAATTTATGTTCGTCCAGTTTTATCTGTTTTAGAAAATTGTAAAGGTGCTGTTCATGGAATGGTACACGTTACAGGTGGTGGATTTTACGAAAATCTTCCAAGAATGTACTCTTGCCCAGAAAAAAAATTGATTTCAGTTATCAAAAAAGATAGTTGGGAACAACCTGCAATTTTTGCAGAACTTGTAAGACGTGGTGCAAATCCTGATAGAATGTTCAACACATTTAATATGGGAATTGGTTTTGTTCTTGCAGTTGCAAAAGACAAAGCTGACGAAGTTCTTGCTCAATTATCAACTCAAGATATTCCAGCTTGGAAAATCGGTAAGGTTGCAAAAGCAGATAAAGAAGTTTCTTCACAAGAAGATGCTGTAATTTTTGAATAATTACTTATTTTTGGAAAACCTTAAAATGAAAAAATTACAAGTTGCAGTTTTAGTTTCAGGTGGAGGAACAAACCTTCAAGCTTTAATTGATGAAGAATCTCGTTTGGATAAAGATTGTCCTTATCATATAGCATTGGTTGTTTCTAGTACAAAAAATGCCTACGCTTTAGAAAGAGCTGAAAAAGCAAATATCCATACAGAAATTGCAAGTCCTTTTTCAGTTATGGGAAAGGAAGTTGCTCAAAATGCTTCAATCGAAGAAAAAAGACTTGCGGTTTCAAATAAAGTTTTAGAATTGTGCAAAAATCATAAAATAGATGCAATTGTGTTAGCTGGTTTTTTAACTGTTCTTTCAGGAAAAATTGTTGATGATTTTTCAGGAAAGATAATAAACTTACATCCTGCTCTTTTACCAAAATTCGGTGGAGTAGGAATGTGGGGACACAATGTTCACGAAGCAGTTTTGGCTGCTGGCGAAACAGAATCAGGTTGTACAGTTCATCTTGTGGATGCCGGTTGTGATACAGGAAAAATTCTTTTGCAAAGAAAAGTTCCTGTGTTACCTGGTGATACTCCAGAATCCCTTTACGCTCGTATTGCTCCTGTTGAACACGAAGCAATGGTGGAAGGCGTAAAGGTTCTGGCTAAAATGATTAACTAATTTTATACATTAAATTGATCAATTTGTTGGTTAATTTCTTTAATTGATTCATTTACATCCACAGAAATCATTTTTAACATTCCTTCTGTTTCTTTAATTGAAATAATACACTCTCCAAGTTGTGACATACAATTTTTTATTTCAATATTGGCATTATGTAGATTGTCTACGCTGCGTAAAATTTGTTGATTTCCGTTTGTTATTTCAGAACCAAATTCTTTTACTTGAGAAGAACTACTATCTACAGAAATTAGAGCATTATTGATGATTTGTGTATCTCTTTCTTCTTCGTTAAGTGTTGATTTGATATTTGTAACAATTTCATCTGTTTCTTTGATTTTATCTGCAACTGAAACAAATGCATTACTAGATTCTTGTGATGCATTTACGATAGATTCTATTGTTTTTTTGATATTTGCAAGATGACTTCCGATTGTTTTTGTTTGTTCTGCTGATGTTACAGAAAGTTTTCTGATTTCGTCAGCAACAACGCTAAATCCTTTTCCGGCTTCTCCTGCGTGTGCAGCTTCGATTGCTGCGTTCATTGCTAATAATCCAGTTTGTGCTGTAATATTTTCGATAGTTTGGTTTGCTTCTTGCAAGAGTGCAGATTGATTTACAATTTTACCTATTTGAGCATCTACTTCCTTTTGTTTTGCTGAGCCATTTTCTGCTTTTATAATTAAGTCTGAAAAAGAACTAGCCAAAACTTCAATGTCTCTAGAAACAGAATTGATACTTTCTATCATTCTTTTTACAAAGTTTGTTGCATTTTTAATATCTTCAGATTGTCTTTCTAAGGATTCTTGGAAAGAATTCATTATGTTAGAAATATTATTTACTGCTTCAGAAGTGGTTTCTACATTGTTGTGTTGAGTTGATAAGTTTGTTTCAATGTTGTTACTACTTGCAATAAGTTTTTTTACTGATTCTGCGGTACTTTCTGTTTGATGAGTTAAATCATTTCCAACTGTTTGAAGTTTTACACGGGATTTTTTTATATTGATAATCAAAGAACGAAGGATTTTTGTAAATTGATTAAAACTATCAATAGCTTCTCCAATTTCATCATGTATTTTAACTTCAATTTCACCTGTTAAATCTGCATTACCACTTGCAATTTCAGAAACTGATTTTTTTAGTGAAGATTCCAAATTATTCAATGGTTTTAAGGTTTTAGAAATAATCATTATGCTTATTACAATGATAAGCAAGATAGCAAAACTTCCTAAAATAATTACATTCATAATTAAATTATCAAGAGATGAGAAAAATGCATCATAAGGAACAGTACAAACAGCAACCCAATCGTAACCTTCTACAGATGAAGATACAGCAACCATTTTTTCGTTTGTAAAAACATCTCTATAAATTTGCAAACTTGAATCATTTGTATGAGAAAGGATTGTTTGTGTGTATTTTGCAAATTTTTTCTCGTCTTTAGAAATTTCTTCTGATACGGATGTTAAAATTTCATTAGAAACTTTATTTATGATGATTGGATGATATCCTGGAATAATTTCTACGCTATTAGCAATGTCATTGATAACATTTCCTCGTAAAACTGTAACCATACATCCTAACGGATTATTTTTATAATCTTTTACAACAGTTGATAAAAACATCAAAACTTGATTATTTACTGTTGAAAATCGTGGATCTTCAACATAATCTTTGCCAGTTGCACAAGGTTCTACAACATACGGTTTGTTTTTAAGTTGCATAACAGTTCCGTTTGGCAAAGCTAAGAATCCGTCTTTGTCATAAAAAGCGATGTTTTCATATTTTTCTGGAAATTGTGAATAGAATGGTAAAAAGAATTGACATTTTTCTAGAATATCTTTTTTAGCATCAAATTCTTCTTTTGTGTAATCAGATTTTGTGATTGCTGGCAATTTTGCAAAAGAATGAATCAATGCAAATTCTTCGTCAACTTTTGCTTTTACTTGTTTAGCTGAACTTTTGGCAATTTCAAGCAAAGTTTTTTCTACTTGTTGTGTGTACTCTGTAGAAGCGTATCTTGTAACATAGATTGCGATAGAAGCCATTGCAACAATTGCTACTGCAGATATGATAAGAGTTAATCTAGTTTTTAGTGATTTTTTCATAAAATCTCCTATGTGTACATTCGATTCTACACCCCCTGTAAAATATTTGTCAACTAAAAAACTATGATATTTGAATATATTGCGATAATGATTTTCGTATCGCCTGTTTTGTTTTGACATCAATTTACATTTTGCAAAGCTCTTTCTGGATTTATTGTGTTTTGTAAAATTTTTTTGTTCGGGTAATATTTTCTTTTTGCGTTTTTTGTGTTTTGAATGTATAATTTTTATTATTGAATTTTTTTTGTAGAGGTGTGTATGAAAAAACTAATTTTTGCTTTAACAATAATTTCGCTCTTTTTTCTAAGTTGTTCTGATGAAACTGTAAAACCAGGTGGTGATTATCAATTTGAAGGTTCTGTTTTACAATCTATCGAAGTTAAGACACTTCCTACAAAAACCGTATATTCTGTTGGTGAAGAATTTGAGCCAGATGGACTTGTTTTAACTGCAAATTATATTGATTATTTTGCCAATGGTGAAACTAGAACTTCAACTCAAGAAATTAAGTATTCTGTTTACAAAGATTCCATTACTTTTTCACTAACAGATTTTTCTTCTGCAGGTGAAAAAGTAATTACAGTAACTTATGAAGGTAAATCTACATCTTTCAATGTAACTGTTGAGTAAAAAAATTAGTATTTTTTACCAAAACACTTTCTAAAAACATTTCTAACTTTCTCATATTTATAATTTTTTAATATCAGATTAAAGAAAAAAAATTATATTCCTACTTGACGGGGGGGGTATTCTGTTAAACTACTTTTTGAAGTGAACTAACATAAAAAAATATTTTCACTTCAAAGGAGTTTATTTATTATGAAAAAAATTCTTTTTTCAGTTTTAATCGTTGTATCGGTTATTTTTTTTAGTAGTTGTGGATTGAAATGGCAACTTTATGGTTTTAATTCTTCAAGTTGGGAAATGATAGCTTATGAAGATGATTCTTTAACTGTATCAGTTTATCTAACTTTTTGGGATGAAGAAGTTACAATGTACGTTAATTATGATTACGGTGGAGATTTAACACAATATTCAGGAGGAGGTCCTTATTCTGTTGATGGTGATCAATTAACTTTAAATTTGCGATGTGTTTGTGGTTCTTTTGATAATGTTATCGAAATTAATGGAACCTACACAGCAGAAATTAAAGATGATAAATTAACTATCAAAAACGATAAGGAATCATTTACTTTAGAGAGAAGAAAATAACCCCTTACGGAACTCTCTGAATATAAGTTGCCTTCGGTATGATGATTATTTCTACACGACGGTTTTGGGCTCTTCCTTCATTTGTGCTGTTATCGCCAATAGGGAGAGTTCCACCGTATCCTTTGTATGAAAAAATGTTTCTATTCATTCCTCGTTCTACAAGTTGATTGATTATCGTTCCTGCTCTTTCAACTGAAAGATTCATTTCGCCAATTGGTTTTCCTACACTGGCAGTGTGTCCTTCAACCATAATTGTAAATTCGTTATTCTTTGTGATTTTATGTAGCTCTTCGTAAATTGCATCAAGTCTTTCTTTTTCTTCTGGTAAAATTTCGCTTGAGTCAGCCACAAATTTTATATCTTGAATTGAAATTTGAATTCCTTTGTAAGTGTCAGTAATTTCAACATCTGGAATTTTGCGTTCATAGAAAAAGTTTTTTGTGTCCCTATAAACTACATAATAAGAATCGTTTTTTTCTGGAGCACCAACAGAATAAACAAGTTGTTCTTTATCCAAAAGGATGATAACTCTTCCTTGCTTTAACAATTCACGATTTTCATCAAGTGAAAGAATTTTTAGTGCGTCTTTTTTTGAAATTACAGGGTCAGTTCTGTTAATTCCAAAGATTTTTTTTGCAGTAATTCGTAAAGGGTCGTTTCCAATTCTATCTCTATAAAGATTTTCATCACTACTCCAATGATAATTTACAATTCCAAGTTCTTTTGCAACTTTGCTATCTTCAATGTTTTTTTCGTAAATTAATTCCATTTCTTCATTCCATACTTTAGGAAAAAGACAAGGATTTCCTGTTGAAGTTACAAATTCTCCTTGAACTGGCAAAACTCCACGGGCATCAATAATGATTCCTGTGTATTTACGAGTTGCAGTTTTTTCAATTGGGGAGTTTGGTTTGTAAGGAAAACTATGTTTTACAAGTTTTGATGAAATATCATTTAATTTTATCGTGTGATTTATTATGATGCTATCTTTTTCGTTTGAATAAACTGAAGCACTTTGTTTTCCGTCTTGAATAATATTTGTGATTTCTTCTAAAGATAATGTATCTTGTAATACTGTATCTCCAAGTTTAAGTGAAGAATCAACTGGTAACGATAAAAGTGGATCTTTTATAAGTAGTGGAATTTTAGATTCTAAAATAGTTTTTGCAGCACCTCTTCCTGAAGGTAAAACTATATTACTTTCAGAAATATCTAATTCTGCAGTTGAAAAAAAAGCAGGTTTTGTCCAATCTACGATACTTTGCGATGTTGCTTGTTGTGAAAACAAATTTATGTTTAAAGCAAATAGTATAAAAACTATTGAAATTAAAAATTTTCTCAAAAAATACCTTTTCATAACTCTATTATCGGCACTTTTATCTCAGAACCTATACGTAAAATGTCATCAATTTTCATATTATTTTCTTCTGCAAGAACTTCAACTTGAACATTGTATTTTAAAGATAAATTCCATAGTGTATCTTTTTCTGTAACTTTATGTTTTCCATTGAAAACTACTTTTTCAGGTTGTTTAGCTCCTGTAAACTTTGCTACATCTTTTATTGCTGGAATCATCAATTTTTGTCCAATTTTGATGATTGTTCCACTAAGTTTGTTTACTTTTTGAATTTCGCTAACTGGAATTTCGTAATGTTTAGAAAGTGCGTATAAAGAATCCCCAGATTTTACAGTATAAACATGATATTTTATCAACGGAAGATTTGAACTTGCCAATAAAGTTTGTACTTCTTCTTTTTTTTCTTTTGGAATACGCAAATTATATGTTGTATCAGGAGGAGTTACATTGTAATAAAGTGAAGGATTGTAAAAAGTTAATAGTTCCTTTTCTATATCAGATTTTTCTGCTAAAATTCCTAAATCGATAGAGCGTTTTACAGGAATTTCTTCAAAGTTTGTACAATTATCAGTTTCTTCATTAGGTTCAGGAAAGTCTAATCCGTAAAAATCTTTGTTATCTAAAATGTGAGAAATTGCTAAAAATTTTGGAACATAGTTTTTTGTTTCTGTTTTTAAAAATCCTTTTTCTGCTAAATACCAAAAATCAGAACTTCCTGCTTTTTTGATGGTTCTTGTCATTGCACCAAGACCACAATTGTACGCTGCTAAAGCTAGTTCCCAAGAACCTAGATAATCGTAGTTTTCTTTTAATTTTTTTATTGCAGCTTTTGTTGTTAGCCAAGGGTCTTTTCTTTCGTCCATCCAAGAATTTATACGAATGTTAAATGGAGCAATACTGTTTTTCATAAATTGCCACATTCCGTAGGCTCCAGATTTTGAAAGGGCAGAAATTTTATAACTTGATTCAATTACAGGAAGATATTGTAAATTTTTAGGCATATTATTTTTTTCCAGTGTTTTTTGAACAAAGGCTCTATATTTTAAAGATTCAGTCATTACAGTATTTAACCAATCTTTTGCAAAATTACTTGTATATTGTTCAATTTGCTTTTGTACTAAAGGATGAAAATTTTTTGCTTCTTCTTCTGCATTATTTTTTTTCTCAATTTGAATTTCTTGTACAATTTTTTCAACTTCTTGTGAAAGTCCTACTTCTTGAATAAGTTCAACTTCTTGTTGTAAAATTTCTTCTTGTTTTTCAATGTTTTGAATTTCAGATTGAATTTCACCTTCTTGTGAAGTTATTTTAAAACATGCACACATAGATAATATAGCGTACAAGAAAATCTTAATTAAAAGATGTTTATTTATTGATTTATTTATCATTAAAGTTTCTCACCAAAATAAATTCCAGCCCATTCCCATCTTCCATGAATTTCTGGGTCTAGAGGAAAGTTTACTTTTCTAAAATATAAGTACCAAACATTGATATATTGACTCCATCCTGTAGTTCTTAAGTAGGCTTCATTTGGATTTGAAGATTCATCAAGTTTTGCAGAATATCTAATTCTGTTTCCTCTCATATAATCTTTCATAGAAAAGTTTTTTTGACTGTTTGTATCAGTTTCTTCTTGTTTCCAAGACATAGCAAAAAAGTTTACTTTAGAACGATATTTATCTAAAAGTGTGGAACTGTATCTTGAAATTGCATTTTTTACGGCTTTTTCCAAGGATTCAAGACTTTCAAAAGTCCAATCTTTAGGTGAATTATTAAAATCGATTAATTTTCTTGCTTTGTTATAAGCATCTGGAATTCCTGGAATTTGAATAGTTGTTGCATCAGGACGTTCCAAAAATAATGAATATGTGTATAGGGCTTGTTCCCAATCTCCAATTTTTTCATATTCGATGGCAAGCCTCATGTATAATTCTGTGATATTTACTTCATCTGGAAACCTTGTAATCAACTGATTAAAATAGTATATTCTGTTATCAGAGGATGTACTTATTTGAATTAAGTTTTGCAAACACAAAATATGAACAGATTTTCCTTTTACAAGGAGGTCGTCATAGTTTTGGATAATTCTGTCAAAATAATATTCAGCTACAGAATCTGCATTTTCTTGCATATATGTGTAGGCTGTTAAAAGTAACCAATATGAGTTATATGGATTATCAGGATTTTTTTCTACAAAATCTGTTAGAAAAAGAATCAAACTTTGATTATCTCCCTGATACCTAAAAGAATCTGCAATTTGATTTATGATTGAGAATGATGTTTGTGAATTATCCTTTTCTTTTTCTAGTAATTCAAATAATTCTTTTTGATTTTTGCTTATTGTTGTTTTTTGAGTACAAGAAAATGCAAATAGAATATATACACAAAAAGCAAAAAATGTTATTTTATTAAGATGTAGCATAATTGCATTATAATAAAACTAATTGATAAATTACAAGGATAAATGATGAAATTTTTGAGTAAAAATATTAAAATTAATATAGTTCTTGTTATAGGACTTGCTTTAATTTTTACAGGTATTCTATTATTAACAGGATATTTTGCAATTAATCCTCAAAGTATTTTTTTGTTTAGAGGTGTAATTTTATTTATACTTGGTGCTGTTTTATTGTTCATAGAATTAATGACGCCAACAAAAACTTGGTTAATGTTTATATCTGTTGTTTTAATGTTAATTTCGGTTATTTTTGTTATGAGTGATGTTGGATTTTTACCTTTTGGAATAAAAAACTTATGGCCTTCATTTATTATTATTTTTGGTTTGTCACTTATTTTATTTTCTTTTTACAAAAATAAACAAATGAAAGCAGTTTATTTGATTCCAGCATTAACTATAATTTTTTTTGGTGTGTTTTTTATGCTTTTTTCTATGAAAGTAATTAAAGCAAATTTTGTTTCGCTTGCTTCAAAATTGTGGCCACTTTTATTAGTGCTTTGTGGTGGAATTTTAATTACAATTTATTTTATGCAACATCATAATTTACTAAAAATTGTACAAGATAAAACAACAATAAAAGAGGATGATGAGTGATAAATTTAAGAAGGACAATTTTTTGTGTTACTTCATTATTATTAATTTTCTCATTTTCCTGTAAATCTGTTCCTGATAATGTGGAAGAAGGTGTTTCTGTAGAAACAACATCGCCTATTGAGCAACAAGCAGTTCAGCTTTCTGTTCCAACTTCTCCTCCTAAAATTGAAAAATTGGGGAATTTTCCAGATATAAAACCGTCAACATTAAAATTGATTGAAAATGGAACTTTGCTGTCGTTAAAGGAAGCTGCATCTCTTCTTCGGAGTCCTGACCAAGTTTATAATAATCAGCAAATTATTTTGTTAAATGTTATTTCTGGAATAATGAGTATTGTTTATCCAGGCGAAAAACTTTCTTGGCCAATTCCTCCTGTTGATTTTGAAAATAATTATACTGCTGCCTTAAATTCAGCTAAAAAAGGTGTTTACGATTTTAGTGTAGGAACTTCTGATTTTTTAGAATTGACTTTACCTTCTCTTGTTTTGATTACAGCTCCCTCTTTAAAAAATTATTATCTTGAATCCGAAGCCTCTTTGAAAGATGCATTGAAACTTTATCCTGAATCCTTTTTGGCAAATTATTTACTGGCTTTGCTTTTTTACAGACAAAATCGAGATGTAGAATCAATGCAATATTTTGAAAAAGCTTATGCAATAGATGATTCTTGTATAACTATGAATCAAATTTATGCAAATTGTCTTATACGAAATAACAAAAACGCTTTGGCAGATAAAATTTCAAAGAAGATTTTGCAAAATAATCCTGATAACATTGAAATCTTAAAAGTTTCAGCAATTTCAAGTTTTAATTCTGGAAATTTACAAAGTGCAGAGCAATATGTAATCAGAGTTTTACAACAAGAACCTGATAATATGGAATTTATTTTGTTAAGAGCAAAAATCTTGATGAAAAAAGGTGAATATCTAAATGTTTCTTCACTTTTGGATGTTTACAGTCGAAACAATGGAACTGATAAAGATTATTTGTTGTTGAGAGCAGAATTACAAAGAGACTGGAATAAAAATATTTCTGCCGCCTCTAGTACAATTCAAACAGCTTTAAATCTTTACCCAGATGATATTGATGTTTTATTAATGGCAGCTTCTATAATGGCAAGTTCAGGGCAAAAAATAGGACAAAAATCATTAAGAGATGTTTTAGATACTGTGTTAAAAAAAGATCCTAATAATGCTTTTGCTCAAGAACTTTTAATTTCTGAATATTTAAACTTAGAGGATTGGAATTCTGCCTATAATTTAAGTTTTTCTTTAATAAACAAAAAAAATTATTCTACTCAAATTTTGTTACAACATATAAAAAGTTGTATTGCTTTAAAATTATCTTCTGAAGCAAGAAATACTTTTATTTTATTAAAAAACTACTCTGTAGAAAAAAACATATTAGATTTAGTAGAAGTGCAAATTTTAATTGCAGAAGGTCGCAAAGCCGAAGCTTTAAACCTTATTCAAAAGGCTTTATCTGAATATTCTGGTAAGATAAAAAGTAATTTTTATTATGAAAAAAGTAGAATTGCTTCAAATGATGATCAAAAATTGTCTGATTTACGCTCTTCTTTAACTGCAAATCCTCGCAATCCTGAAGCATTATTTGCTCTTTACGAATATTATTTTAAAAAAGCAGACTATCGTAAGGCTCAATATTATTTGCGACAAGTTGTTGCACTAAATCCTGAAAGTAAAAAATTAGCCGAATTGAATGCAAAATTAGATACCTTGATTAACTAAATTTTAATTGCGTACTCTTAAAATATCTGGTAAAATAGACTCAAATCATTTTTGATTAAATCATTATTTAAGGAAAATATAATATGCAAGAAAAGGTTTCTGCTTTTTTGGGACGACACGGTTTTAGTCCTGCTGGTTATGACATTAATACTGTAATTGATGGTCTTTTGTATGATATGAAAGAAGGCTTGAAAAATGGAACAGGAAATCTTGATTCCATGGAAGCTTCACAGGATATGATTCCAACTTGGGATCTTCCTCCAGCAGAATCACCTAAAAATGAATCTGTAATTGTTATTGATGCAGGTGGAACAAATTTCCGTTCTTGCTTGGTAACTTTTGATGCCGAAGGAAATCCTGAAATTAGCGAACTAGAAAAAACATCAATGCCTGGTATCGAAAGAGAACTTTCTAAAAAAGAATTTTTTGATGCAATTGCTAATAATCTTGAACACTTAAAAAATAAAGCAAGTCGTATCGGATTTTGTTTTTCTTACGCAATGCGTATCACTCCTGATGGTGACGGTGAAGTTCTTCATTTTTCAAAAGAAATTAAAGCAAAAGAAGTTGAAGGCTCTCTTGTTGGAAAATGCTTAAGTGATGCTTTAGTTGAACACGGATGGAATCGTCCAGAAAAAATTACACTTTTAAACGATACAACTGCTGCATTGTTAGCAGGAGCTTCTTCTGCAACTGGTGGGATAGCCTACAGTTCTTATGTTGGATTTATTTTAGGAACAGGAATGAATGCAGCCTACATTGATTCTGACCCAATCGAAAAAATTGCTGGATTAAAAGATTCTAAAGGAAATTCTGCACCAGAAAGTCAAATTGTGGTTTGTGAATCTGGTAAATTCAATAAACTTCCTCGTAGTGAATTTGATGTTGAATTTGATAAAAACGCAAATACTCCAGGTCTTTATGTAATGGAAAAAATGTGTTCTGGTGCATATTTAGGACCAGTTTCATTAATTGCATTAAAAACTGCTGCAAAAGAAGGATTGTTCTCTAAATCAGTTGCTGAACAAATTATTGCACTACCAAAACTAGAACTTATTGACATCGATAAATTCTTGTACAAACCATTCAATGAAGAAACTTTACTTGGTGGAATTTTAGCAAAAGGCACACAAGAAGATAGAGATACATTGTTCTTGATTTTAGATGCTTTTGTTGAACGCTCAGCAAGATTGTCTTGTGCAATTATTAGTGCTGCTGTAATTAAAAGCGGAAAAGGTACAAAACCTTCATTGCCTGTTTGTGTTTCTTGTGATGGAACAACTTTCTTTAAAACTCATAATCTTCAACCAAGATTACGGGGCTATTTGAACGAAGTTTTAACTGTTCAAAGAAACCTTTATTTTGAAATTGTTGCAATTGATACACCTATTACAAAAGGTGCTGCTGTTGCTGCTGTATAATTATTGACTTGAAAATAGAGTAAAGATATACTGTAAAAAAAAGTATATCTTTACTTTTAAAATTAGGAGATTCTGTGGCACGAGGCAAAGGTTTAGGCAAAACGATAGTTTTACTCTTTTTAGTGGTTATTCTTATATTGATTGGATTGATGTGGTTCGATTACTTAGGAGTAGTTAATGCAAAAAAAATATTTGCACCAGTTTATAAACTTTTTGGTTTAGTTCCTCAAACTTCTGTTTCAATAACAAATAATGATCCTGTTTTAATGTCCAATTTAGAAGATGACAGAATTGAAAAACGACTTGAGGCTTTAGAAATTCGTGCTCAAGAATTGGATAAACGGGAAGAAGAATTAAAAAAATTAGAAGAACAAAATCTACAAATTTCTCAAGAATTAGATGATTTAAGAAAATCTCAAGAAGAACGAGAAAAAACATTCAACAATACGGTAAAAAAGTACGATGATAGAGAAGTAAACATCGTGCAAAATGCAAAAAATTTAACAGGAATGCCACCTGAAAGTGCAGTTGCAATTCTTAACGCAATGGAAGATCAAGATGTTATTGATACATTGCGCAAAGTAGAAGAAATTGCTCAGGAAGAAGGAACTATGTCTATGGTTGCTTATTGGCTTTCCTTAATGCCTGCTGACCGTGTTGCTACAATTCAGCGTAAAATGGTTAGTAAGCCAAAAACTTTAGAATAATTTTTTTTTCACGGTGTTTCCATTTCAGGAGGTTAGCCATGCAGGCATTGAACCTTCGTCCTGAACCGGTAGCACCACAAATCAATGCTACAGAACAAAGAACATCTCAAGGAGCGAGTCGTTCAAATCAGGACGAATCTTCATTTGAAGTTGCATTAAAAAAGGCACAAAAAGAATTAGATGATGAAAAACTATCATCTGAAAAAACTGAAACTGCCGAAGAAAATGTAACAACAAAAACCACGGAAGGAAACAAAACAAATATTTCTCAAGAAGTTGAAGAGCAACCTTCAGTAAAGAATTCTGAAACTTTGTTTGTAAAAAATTCAAAGACTTTAGAAAATGAAGAATTGAATTTAATTTCAGAAGAAATTTCAGAAAATTTAGAAGGGCAGACTGAAGAATTAAATCTTTTGTTGAATCAAAAATTAAATTCTTCTGAAGAAGTTTCAAAAATTGATGAAATGCTCAAAAAAACTTCTAAAAAACTTGAAAACAAAAATTTATCTCTAAAAGAAACTAAAGAGTTTGATTTATCAGCGATAATTCAAAATTCATCAAATAAAAAAATAAAAATTGATGAAGAAAAAAAAGAACTTTTAGATGATAAATTGTCTACTCAAGAATTATTGAATTCTATTTTGACAGGAAAAACTGAATTAACAGAAAAAACTGATATTCAAAATATTTCAGTATTGTCTCAGGATGTTTCTGTAGAAGTAACAAATGAATTTGCTAAGACTGAATCTGTAAAAACTGAAAAAAAACAACCAGTAATTTCTGTTATTGATGAAAGAACTGTAACTTCAGAAGGAAAAGAACAAGGAAATTTTGTTACAAGTATAACTCAAACAGGTGATAATTCGGCACAAATGTCAATGAATCTTGCACCTAATGCTCAACAAAATATTCAGTTTGATGGAATTGTAAATCAAGCTGCAACTCAAAAAACAGATTTTTCTTCAATGTTGTCATCAGAAATTCAAAATAATGCTTACGAATTTGTAAAAGCAGGTTCAATGGTTCTAAAAGATAATAAAAGTGGAACTATAAATTTGATTTTACATCCTGATGAATTGGGTAGTGTTAAGATTCAATTAGAACTTTCCGACAAACTTATTGCAGGAAAAATTGTAGTTGCTACAAAAGAAGCTTACGAGGCTTTCAATTCAAGTATGAATGCTTTAAAAGACGCCTTTAATGCAAGTGGATTTGAAAGTTCAAATTTTGATTTATCCTGGTCTGGAAAAGAATCTTCATCAAATCAAGATGAAACTAAAAATTCTTACGGATTTTATTATGAAAAAAATCTTACTGAAGTTGTTGAAGATTCCTATGGAATGGAACTTGTTAGAGATACCATCATGTATGGTTCATCTTTAATAAATATGATGGCATAAAAATAAAATTTTTTACAAAAGTTTTTTTTTAGGTTGTCGATAAGTAATGTACAAGAGATTTTATTTTTGAGGGTGTGTTATGGAAATTAATACTACAATGAGTGCAACAGAAAAGTTACAAACACAAAACGCTGTAAACTCATTCAACAAAAGTATTGCAGTAAACGGACGTACAGCAAGTCAGGAATTGGGCAAGGATGATTTTTTGAAATTGTTATTAGCACAACTTGCTAACCAGGATCCAACAAGTCCTATGGAAAATACTCAGTTTATTGCTCAGATGGCACAGTTCTCATCTCTTGAGCAGATGACAAATATGAGTAATGAATTTACAAAGTTGGCAACAATGCTAAATTCATCAGAAGCAGTAACTGTTATCGGAAAAACTGTAGATATCGATGTTTCTGGGCAATTAGTAAGTGGTGTAGTTGATGGTGCAACAAGGGGAGCTAATCCTCAAGTTGAAGTAAATGGCATGTTGTATGACATGGCTCAAGTTCAAAGAGTATATTAAGCAAAAGAGGATATAGATTATGATGAGATCACTTTACGCCGGTGTTTCCGGTATGCAAAATCACCAAACAAGACTTGATGTAATTGGTAATAACGTTGCTAATGTTAACACAACAGGTTTTAAAAGAGGTCGTGTTAATTTTCAAGACATGATTTCTCAACAAATGTCTGGAGCAGCTAGTCCTACAACTGAAGTTGGTGGTGTTAATCCAAAAGAAGTTGGACTTGGTGTTACAGTTGCAGCTATCGACACAGTTTTTACACAAGGAAACTTACAAACAACTGGAGTTTCAACAGATATTGCTATTCAAGGAAATGGATTTTTCGTTATGAAAAATGGTGAAGAATCTTTTTACACAAGAGCTGGTGCTTTTAATCTTGATAGTGAAGGAACTTTGGTAAATCCTGCAAATGGTATGCGTGTACAAGGTTGGATGGCAGATGAAATTAACGGACAGATGGTTTTACAAACTGCTGGAAGTACAGAAGATCTTATCATTCCTGTAGGTTCAAAAGATCCTGCAAAAGCAACTGAAAATGTAAATTTTGCTTGTAACTTAAATAAAAACACTCCAGAAATTTTAGAAGGTGCAAGTCCTGAAGATATTGCTCGTGGAACTTGGTCTACAGAACAAAAAATCTACGACAGTTTTGGAAACGAACATATGCTCAATGTTTCATTTACAAGAGTAGTTGGTAATCCAAATCAATGGCAAGCAACAGTTGTTATCGATCCAGATATGGCAGAAGAATCACAAACTCGTGTTGGCTTAAACACAACTGATGGACAAGAAAATACATTCTTAATTAATTTTGATAACACAGGAACATTGCAATCTGTAACAGATTCAGCTGGAAATCTTACAAATCCAGAAGGACAAATTGTTTTACAAACATCATTTAATGTAATCGGTGCAAATCCTGATGCAGATGGAAATCCTACACGACAAACATTAAATATCAATCTTGGAACTATCGGAAGTCAAAAAAATACAATCACACAAAGTGCTTCTACAAGTTCAACTAAGGCTTTCTATCAAGATGGATACACAATGGGATATCTTGATAATTTCAAAATTGATTCAAGTGGAATTATTACAGGTGTTTACTCAAACGGAACAAACAGAACTATCGGACAAATTGCTTTAGCAACATTTGCTAATCAAGGTGGTTTGGAAAAAGCTGGAGATAACACTTACGTAGAATCAAACAACTCTGGTATGGCAAATATTGGAACATCAGGAATTGCTGGAAAAGGTTCAATGCTTGCTGGTGCTTTGGAAATGTCAAACGTTGACCTTACAGAACAATTTACAGATATGATTGTTACTCAACGCGGTTTCCAAGCAAGTTCAAAAACAATTACAACAGCAGATACATTGCTTGAAACAGTAATGAACTTGAAACGATAATTAAATTTCAAATAAATTCATAAGTTGAATAAAAGCGTGTTTTATGTATAATTTTTTACATAGCACGCTTTTATCATTTTAAATCAGAAGGTTTTTTATTTATGATTTTTTCTTGTATAAGACATGGCAGAACAGAAATGAACGCACAAGATTTAGTTTGTGGAGTTACAGATATTCCTTTAGTTGAACTTGGTATTCAGCAAGCTAAAAATGCTTCTGAAGATATTTATAAAAAAATTCAAAATGGTGAACTTCCTAAAATCGATTTAATATTTTCTTCCCCATTGTTACGAGCCCAGCAAACAGCCCAGATTATTGCAGAAAAATTAAATCTTACTTATCAGATTGAAGAAAGACTTACTGAGCAAAACTACGGAAAAATGGAAGGCTGTAGTCGCTTTGATGAAAAATATTTAGCAATTCGTAGTCAGTTTGCTGTAAAATATCCAGAGGGAGAATCTATGTTGGATGTTGCTCAGCGAGTTTACAATTTTATTGATGAAGTTAAAAAAAAATACTCAAAATTCAATCATATTCTATTTGTTTGTCATGGCGGAACAATTAGACTTATCAATACATACTTTAAAGATTTTTCTAATCAAGAATTTGCAGATTTTAGAGCAGAAAATTGCCAAATTCAAACTTTTGAATTGTAATAATTTCGAGTAAATTTTATAAAAATAAATATTTACAATTTAGTAATATCAATTTAAAATTTGAATTATGAATTATAGAATTTTTCCTAAAATACCAGATTGTCAAATTTCTGTTCTTGGTTTTGGTTTGATGAGATTACCACTTCTTTCAAATTCTGATGAAATTGATAAAGAAAAAACTAGAAATTTAATAAAACTTGCTGTAAGTCAAGGTGTAAATTATTTTGATACTGCCTATCCATATCATAATGGAAAAAGTGAAAGTGTCTTTGGCGAAATTGTAAAAGAAGAAAACTTACGTGATAAAATTTTTATTGCAGATAAAATGCCTGTTTGGGATGTAAAAAAAGAAGATGATTTTTACAGAATTTTAGATGAACAATTAGCAAAACTTCAAACTTCTTATATTGATTTTTATCTTTTACATGCAATGGATGGTTCTCGTTGGGAACAGATGAAAAATCTTAATGTAACAAAATTTTTAGAATATGCAAAATCTCAAGGTAAAATAAGACATATTGGTTTTTCCTTTCATGATAATTTTGACGCTTTTAAAAAGATGTGTGATGAATATTCAGGTTTTGAATTTTGTCAACTTCAGTATAATTACATAGATGAAGATGGTGAAATACGCACACAAAATCCAGGTTGGCAAGGTTTAAAATACGCAGCACAAAAAGAACTTGGTGTTATTGTTATGGAACCTTTACGTGGTGGATTATTGGCAAATCCTCCTAGTGGAATTAGAGATATTTTTGCCTCCGCTGATGTTCCTCGGTTACCTGCTGAATGGGCTTTGCGTTATGTTTGGGAAAGTCAAGAAGTGATAACAGCTCTTTCAGGAATGAATGATGAAAGTCAAATTCTTGTAAATTGTGCTGTTGCTTCAACTGCCTTTCCAAATTCTATGCCACAATCCCAGTTAGAAGTTATAAAAAAGGCTCAATTTTGGTTTGAATCAAAAATAAAAGTTCCTTGCACAGGTTGTAAGTATTGTGTGCCTTGTCCTAAAGGTGTTTCTATTCCAGAAATTTTTGAAAAATACAATAATGCTTCTATGCGAGGTTTGTTTGAGCAAACTGAAAAAATTTTATTAACAGATTATGAAAATCTTGTAAATTGGAACAAAGGTGCAAATCAATGTGTAAATTGTGGCTCTTGTGTAAAACATTGTCCTCAACACATAGATATTCCTTTAAAAATACAGGAAGCACATAATTCTCTTCTCTTAAAAATTTAGTTTTTTTTTATAAATTTTGCAAAGTAATTTTCCGATATATAAATGAGTAGAAATGTGCATAAATTGTGCAAAACTACTTGACTTGTAACGGATTAGCGTAGAAAATAGAAGAATGATAGAAGTTGTTCGACTTGACGGTAAACATTACTGGATAAATCCTCATCAGATTGAGTGTATAGAGCAAAATCCTGATGTAACTCTAGTGATGCTTTCTGGAAAAAAATTAATTGTACGCAATTCTCCGGAAGAAATTATTAACAGTATCGTTGAGTATCGAAAACGAATCGGTGGATTTAAAAACGAACTGTAGACTTTCTTTATATTTGATTTTTGGGAGGAAATTCAAGTGGATATAGCTACAATATTGGGTCTTATAGGTGGTGCCGTTTGTATTGTAATGTCAGTTTTAACATCAGGTGGTACGCTTGGTGGAATTATTGACGTTCCTTCAATTATCTTCGTTTTTGGTGGATCTTTTTTTGCTTTGTTTATTGCTTATCCAATGTCGTCTGTTTTAGGTATTTTCCCTATTATGGGTCGTTCTTTCAAAATTCCTGATTTTAGTGAAAAAACTCTTGTTCAAGACATGGTTACATTGTCAGAAAAAGCTCGCCGCGAAGGTATTCTTGCTTTGGAAGAAGGACTTGAAGATTTATCCGATGATTTTATGAAAAATGGACTTCGTTTAGTTGTTGATGGTACTGATGGGGTTATCATTCGGAGTATTATGGAAAGTGAATTAAATCAAATTGAAAGTAGACACTTAGATTGGATTAACGTTGTTGTTGCTTGGGCTGGTCTTGCACCTGGATATGGTATGATGGGTACCGTTATTGGTCTTATTGGTATGTTGCGTAACTTGGAAGATAAATCTTCTCTTGGTCCAAACATGGCGGTTGCTCTTGTTACAACCTTGTATGGTTCGCTTATTGCCAACTGGATTATGACTCCTATTGCGACAAAATTAGCGGCTCATAACTCCACAGAGATTAGAACAAAAGAAATGATTATCGAAGGGGTTTTATCAATTCAAGCAGGTGATAACCCTCGTATTTTGGCAATGAAACTTTTAACATATCTTGATCCTAAATCAAGAAAAGCTATTGAAGCAGATGTTCTAAAGGACTAAGTCGAGGATTTTATGGGAAAAAAAGAGCCTAAAAAGGCGTCACAGGAATGGTTGACCACATACGGAGATATGATTACTCTTATGCTTTGCTTCTTCGTTATGCTTTATAATCCGACAGAAGCAGATCCTGTGCAAATGGCTATGATGACAGCCTCTTTGCAAACAGATTCAGTTTCAGGTGGTATGTCAGCAACTTCTGGACGTTTGGCTGATTTAGGAAATAGTATAAACAGTTTACCATCCCTTGAAAAAGGTAAAAATTTAGGAACTGCAAAAAAGAAGGCTGTTAGTTTATTTGCACCTGATAGAAAATCTACGAGAATTACAATTACAAGTGATGAACGTGGATTGGTTATAACTTTAGCGGCAGATGCATTTTTTGCAGAAAATAGTGCAGAGTTAAATATCGAGGAAACTCGTGATACTCTTTTAAGAATTGCACAATTTTTATCAATGCCTGAATTGGCAGGTAGAAAATTTAGAATTGAAGGTCACACAGATTCTACAACAGCTGATTCAACTAAGTGGCCAAGTAACTGGGAATTATCTTCCGCTAGGGCAGTGAATGTTTTGCATTATCTATCAGATTTTGGAATTGATGAAAGTCAGTTTTCTGTTGCTGGATACGCAGATAATCAACCAAGACATTCAAATGATACTCCAGATGGAAGAGCATATAATCGTCGAGTTGATATAATTATTCTGGACGAAGGTCATTTTTAATGATATTATATTCTTTATATAACAAGGAAGGTTTTTATGGCAGATGAAGATATGAACGTAGATGACAGCGATATTGGGATGTCTTCTTCAAGTGATAAAAAGAAAAAAGGAATGGGAGGTTTACTTCCTACTCTTCTAAAATGGATAGCTATTGTTATTGGTGCAATAATTCTTATTGTTACTGTTGTAATAATTACAATGAAAGTTATGGGAACAAATAATACAGCAACTGTTGCTGTTCCTGTTTCTCCTGAATATACATCCAAAAGGGAATTGCTTTCATGGTACAACTCAATTGGTTCAATTAAGACCAAAACTTGTGATGAAATTCCTGCGAGTGTAATTGTAGAAGTTGTTTTAGGATATAAAATTGACGATAAAACTACTGCAACAGAAATTACTCAGCGTCAAATTGAAATAAAAGACTTTTTACGCCGATACTTTACTGGTAAGACAGCAGAAGAATTGAGACCGAATAATGAAGCAAAATTGCAAATGGAAATTCGCAATACTATAAATGATGATATATTAAGTACTTCACGTATAAAAGATGTAAAATTTTTAACACTTGATGTGCTTGAACAATAATTTTAAGGGTGAATAATGAACGAAGTTCTGTCACAAGATGAAATAGATCAGTTACTCCAGGCGATTTCTTCCGGTGAGCCGGAAGCGGAGGATTATACCCCCGTAAACGATACTCGTAAAATCAAAATTTATGATTTTAAACGTCCTGATAAGTTCTCAAAAGAACAGATTCGTACTGTATCTATCATGCATGAAACATTTGCACGATTAACAACAACAAGCCTTTCTGCTCAATTACGTAGTATGGTTCATGTCCATGTAGCATCTGTAGATCAGTTGACTTACGAAGAATTTATCCGCTCTATTCCAACTCCTACTACTTTGGCTGTAATCAATATGGATCCTTTGAAGGGTAATGCAATCCTTGAAATTGACCCTGCAATTACATTTTCTATGATTGACCGTCTTTTTGGTGGTACAGGACAAGGAACAAAAGTACAACGTGATTTGACTGATATCGAACAATCTGTTATGGAAGGTATTATTGTTCGTATTCTTGCAAACATGAGAGAAGCTTGGACTCAGGTTATCGATTTAAGACCTCGTCTTGGACAAATCGAGACAAATCCTCAGTTTGCACAGATTGTACCTCCTTCAGAAATGGTTGTTCTTGTTACCCTAGAAACAAAAGTTGGTGAAGAAGAAGGAATGATGAACTTCTGTATTCCTTATATCACCATAGAACCAATTATTTCAAAGTTATCTTCACAATTCTGGTTTTCTTCAGTTAGAAGAAGTTCTACAACTCAATATAGTGGAATTCTTCAAGAAAAACTTTCTACTGTAGAAATGGATGTTGTTGCTGAAATTGGTTCAATAAATTTACCTATTTATGATGTTTTAAATTTAAGAGTTGGGGATACTATCCGATTATCTAATGTGAAGGTTGGTGATCCTTTAACTTTAAGTGTTGGAAATAAAGAAAAATTTTTATGTCAACCTGGTGTTATCGGTAAAAAAATGGCAGTGCAAGTTATTGGAAAAATCGATCAGCCAGATTCTGAAAATTATGAAGAATTATCTGTAGAAGGAGATGAAACATATGAGTGATGGTGCAATTTCACAAGAAGAAATAGATGCTTTGTTAGCAGGCGTAGATATGGGTGGTATAAATTCCACTGGTATTTCCTCTCCGGCTTCTTCTGCAAAGTTAGATCTTTCATATTTGAAGGATATTGCTAGTCAGAATTCAGGAGCTTTAGCTTCTAGTTTGGAAATGATGACTGGTGCTCAAGTAAAAGTTGACGAGGCTGTAATTGAAACTGTTGATAGAGATCAAACTCTCAGAAAAATACCAGAAATGGTAATTGCTGTTACAGCAGATTTTACAGAAGGTCTATATGGTAGTCATTTATTTATTCTTGCTCCTGAATTAACTCAGAAATTAGCAGGTTTAATTAATAAAGAAGATTCTCCAGAAATTGATGATATGTCTTTGTCTGTTGTTTCTGAAGTTGTTTCACAGCACACTGGTAATGAAATTACAAATATTAGTAATACAGGAAAATTCCCTGGATTAGCATGTAATCCAGCAGAAGCAACTCATGTTCCAAAGGCAATGGTTCATTTTCCACAAGGTTCTTTTGTGTTATTTTCTTATCCATTAACAATTGATGGTTCTGTATATACTTTATGGGAAATCATGGGTGAAGAAGTTGCAAAAAGTTTAATTGTTTCCTTTGGTGGAGGTCAAACAGAAACTCCTGCTGCTGATAATTCTTTTGCTCAGCAAAGTGCAACTCCAAATCCTGCACAAAATTCAATGGGAATGCCACAAATGCAAATGGGCGGAATGCAAATGGGAATGCCACAAATGCAGATGGGTGGAATGCAAATGGGAATGCCACAAATGCAGATGAGTGGAATGCCAATGGGAATGCCTCAAATGCAAATGGGTGGAATGCCAATGGGTATGCCTATGAATACTCCTAATGTTCAAAGTGTTCAGTATCCTATGTTGCAAAATGGTTCTGTGGGAATGGAGCAAGGAAACATCGGTCTTATCATGGATGTTTACATGGAAATGACCGTAGAACTTGGTAGAACTAAAAAACTTATTAAAGATATTCTCGGAATGGGTGAAGGTACTATTATCGAGCTTGATAAACTTGCTGGTGAACCTGTAGATATTTTGGTAAATCACAAGCCAATTGCTAAAGGAGAAGTTGTAGTTATTGATGAAAACTTTGGTGTTCGTGTAACTGAAATTCTTTCTCCAATGGAGCGTTTACCAGATAGTCAATAATATTTCTTTTGGGTGGGGGAATTATTACGAAAACTTTATCTATCAAAATCATTTTTGTAGGATTATTTATCCTATTTTGTGGTGGAGTTGTATTTTCACAAGAAACTTCTGTTTCAAATGCTGTTTCTAGTAAAGAACAAGAATTAGAAATGGTAATTTCTACAAATGAAGAAATACAAGAACAACAAACACGAAGTACAGGATGGCTTTTTGTTCGCATGGTTTTAGTGCTTTTGTTAGTTGTGGCTTGTGTTTACGGCGTTTTTTATTTTGTTAAGAAAAATACAAACACAGATAATCAAACAGATGCATTTTTGAAAAAAGTTGCTTCTATAAATCTTGCCCCAGGAAAATCTGTTCAAGTTATTACTATTCAAAATCATTGTTATGTTTTAGGTGTTTCAGATTCGTCAGTTCAGTTGATAAGTGAATTAGATGATAAAGATTTAATCGATGCGATGAATTTAAAAGCAGATTCTGAACCCACAGGAAAAGTTAAAGATTTTGCAACAATGCTTGCAAATGCAATGGGCGTAAAAAAGAAATCTTTTGAAGATTCAGTTTCTACATCTGTTCAAAATATGAAAACTCAATCTGATAGATTAAAGCGTTCTTCACTTATGGAGAAAAATGATGAAGAGTAGAATTGCTTTTTTATTGGCTATTTCTGTTTTTATTTTATTTCCATCAAATTTATTTTCCCAAAGTTTTCCTCAAGGTTCAACTGAAGGAACTGCGCAAATGTCAGGAACTGTAAATGATATTGATTTACCTATAGTTGATTTATCAATTAGACAGCCTGAAACTGGACAAGAAGTTGCATTTTCTGTTCAAACTTTGTTGCTTTTAACAATACTTTCACTTGCTCCTAGTATTTTAATCTTAGTTACTTGTTTTTTAAGATTTTCTATTGTTCTTGATTTTATTAAAAGAGCCTTGTCTTTACAGCAAGTTCCACCTACAACAGTTCTAAATGGAATTGCATTTTTTATGACAATTTTTATTATGTGGCCAACTTTTACGCAAATCTATGACAATTCATTTAAACCTTTAGCAGATGGACAAATTTCTTTAGAACAAGCTTACACAGAAGCAGAAGCTCCTTTAAGAATTTTTATGTTTAAGCAAATGGCCAACGATACAGATTCAATTTCTCTTTTTATGTCCATGGCAAAATTACCAAAACCTCAAACTTTAGCTGATGTTCCAACTTATGTTTTGATTCCTGCCTACATTTTGCATGAATTAACAGTTGCATTTAAAATAGGTATTTTATTATATATTCCGTTTATCGTAATTGATATGGTTATTGCAAGTATTTTGATGGCAATGGGTATGATTATGTTGCCTCCTGTACAGATTTCTATGCCATTCAAATTGATGATTTTTGTTCTTGTTGATGGTTGGGGATTGTTAACTCAACAATTGTTTAATTCAATCTTGTAAAAGGTGGTAAATTATGACTATCGGAAATTTAGTTACATTGATGCGAGATGGAATTTTTCAAGTTTTAATAATGATTGCTCCAGTTTTAGGTGTTGCTTTGGTTGTTGGTTTAATAATTGCAATTTTTCAAGCTGTAACTTCAATTCAAGAGCAAACTTTAACAACTGTACCAAAGATTTTTGCTATTTTAGCAGTGTTGGCTCTTTTGGGAGGATGGATGTTTTCTTCTATGAGAGATTATACAGTACAAATTTTTCAAATGATTCCACAACTAGTAAGGTAAGTACAAAGTAAGGAAATTAATTAATGTTAAATGAAATTGTACAACGGGCACCTTTGTTTTTATTAGTTGCTGTACGTTGTTTTGCATTATTAATGACACTTCCTCTTTTTTCTATGCAAAATGTTTCTAGAATTGCAAAAATTGCTTTGGCAGGATATATGGCTTTTATTGTTTTGCCTTCTGCTTATGGGCAAAGTTGGCAATTAGCAGAATATCATATTGCAAAAGATATTTTTTCTGGTGCTTTTTCATTACATTATATTTTTCTTCTTATTGGTGAAGGTTTAATCGGAGTTATTACCGGATTTTATATTTCTATGATTTTTGCAGCTTTTAGTTCTGCTGGACAGTTTTTTTCATATCAAATGGGCTTTGCTGCTTCTGAAGTTTATGATGCTTTGGCACAAATTGAAAATCCTTTAATGGGTCAATATTTGAATTTGCTTGCTATGTTGCTTTTTATTCAAGTTGATGGATTTCAGGAATTATTTTTAGGTGGAATATTACGAAGTTTTGAATCATTAAATGCATTTTCTTTAGTTTTTTATAAAAATGAATTTATTACTTTTTTGCTTACAGGATTAACCGACTTATTTTTTGACGCAATGATGATTTCACTTCCTCTTGTTGGAACTTTATTTTTAATTTCTGTAACAATGGGAATTTTATCCAAAGCCGCTCCTCAGATGAACCTTCTTTCTGAAGGATTACCTTTAACAATTTTAACTTCATTTTTAATTTTGTTTTTGTTGATGCCTGTTATGTGCGATTTCTTTACTCGTTCTTTTGATATTGCTTTTTTTAAGTTTGAAGACTTTTTGAGTCAGGTAAAAAGGAATCCATTATGATAATAAAAAGTAAAAATGATTATTGTTTTGAACCTTTTTATGAAACTCAACTTGAATCTCAAACTGAATTGATAATCGATTTGCAATGGTTTGCTTCTGCTGAAGAAGAAGGAAGAACGGAAGAGCCTTCTGAGCATAAATTACGCAAAGCAAGAGAAGAAGGTCGTGTTGCAAAAAGTACCGAGATAAATGGTGCTTTGGTTTTATTGTTGCCAGTAATTGCTATAATTATTTTAGCTCCCTGGATTTTTAAATCTTGCGTTGAAATTATCAAATTTTATTTTGGCAGATGTGTATCAGCTGAATTAACTGATTCAGCTTTAGTTGATGCTTTTTACAATTATTTTATAAAATTAGTTTTACCAATTGGACTTACTGCTATGGTTGCAGGTGTGGTTGGAAATATCGTTCAAACAAAAGGATTTTTATTTTCAACAAAACCTATCGAACCAAAATTTTCTAAAATCCTTCCTAAATTTGGTCAGTATTTTAAAAAGACAATTTTTTCAATGGAAGGTGCTTTTAATGTTTTTAAATCCTTGTTTAAAGTTGTTATTCTTTTTGTTGCTTCGTATATAATAATTTCTTCAGATTTGGAAACTTTACTTTCAATGATGAATGTTAGTTTGTGGAGTGGAGTTTGTTATATTGCAAAGATGGCTGCAAAGATTTTATTGGTTGCAGCAGTTGTTTTTTTAGGTGTTGCAATTCCAGATTATTTTGTACAGAAAAAGCAATTTATGGAATCAATGAAAATGACAAAACAAGAAGTAAAACAAGAATATAAGGATATGGAAGGAGACCCTCTTGTAAAAAGTCGTTTGCGTCAACAAATGCGCAATTTACTTTATCAAAATTTACCAAAAGCAGTTTCAGAAGCTGATGTTGTTATAACTAACCCAACTCATTATGCAGTTGCGGTAAAGTATGACAAGAATGTAATGCAAGCGCCAATTGTAAATGCTAAGGGTGAAGATGAAATTGCTATGAGGATTAAATCTTTAGCAAAAGAAAATAACGTAGAAATTGTAGAAAATAAACTTCTTGCTCGTGAGTTGTATACAAAAGTAGAAATTGGTGATATAATACCAGAAGAGTATTTGCAAGCGATGGCAATTATTCTTGCTAAAGTTTACAAATTAAAAGGAAAACGATAAAGTCATTTTGGGTGGGGACTCTTGGCTATTAAGTTTGATGTAAAATCTACGACTAATCTCTTTGTAGCAGTAGCTGTTGTTGCGGTTATTCTTATGTTAATTATTCCGTTACCAACAGTTTTATTGGATTTTTTGATGGCATGTAATGTTTTGCTATCAGTTCTTATAATTTTAATTACTCTTTATACTCCAAAATCAACAGATTTTTCTACTTTCCCTACGATATTATTGGTTTCTACCGTTTTTAGTTTGGCGTTAAATGTTTCTTCTACACGACTTATTCTTTCAAAAGGCTCTGACTTTGACGGAAAAATGGTTACAGCCTTTGGAGAGTTTGTTGTTGGTTCTGGTGGAACAGAAGGTCTTTTAATTGGTATTGTAATTTTTATTATTTTGATTGCTGTGCAAGTTGCTGTTATTACAAAGGGTGCAACTCGTATTGCAGAAGTTCAGGCTCGTTTTACCTTGGATGGAATGCCAAATAAATTAATGGCTGTTGATGCAGAATTTAATTCAGGAGCAATTACTGAAGAAATTGCTAAAAAACGAAAACAAGAAATACAAAAAGAAGTAGATTTTTATTCATCTATGGATGGTGCTTCAAAATTTATTTCTGGTTCTGTAAAAGTTGGTATTTTTATAACTGTTATTAACTTAGTTGTAGGAATTATCTTTGGAATGGTTTTACATGGTGAACCTTTTTCTCAGGCAATTACAACTTACGCAAAATTCACAATTGGTGATGGTTTGCTTTCTCAAATTCCTTCCTTGTTGATTTCTGTAGCAACAGGTCTTATTGTTACTCGTTCTGCAAATGACGAAAAATCATCTCTTGGAGAAGACATAAAAAGAGAGTTTTCCCAAAATTCATGGATTTACTATGTTGGTGGTGGAATCATGATTATTATTGGATTTTTCCCTGGATTTCCTTGGTATATTCTTCTTCCAATGGGTGTAGCTTTGATTTATTTAGGCTGGCGACTAACTACTGTAAATCAAGAAAAAGCAGAAAAAGCTATACAAGCAGAAAAAGAAAAGCAGAAAAAGCCAACCACTCCTGCAGGTATTAGTCCTGTGGTTCCATTAGATCCTCTTTCTTTGGAATTGGGATATGCCTTAGTTCCTTTACTTGAGAAAGAGAAAGGTGGAGATTTAATTGAGCGTATCAGTAGTATTCGTAGTAGTTTAGGTTTAGAGTTAGGTCTTGTTGTTCCTGCAATACGTGTTGTAGATAATATACAAATTGATCCAAATGAATATAGATTTAAAATTCGTGGCGTAGAAGTTGATACTGCTAAAGTTCGTATGGGTTGGTATCTATGTATGAATACAGGTGGTGTTACAGAGGAAATTCCAGGGGAAGCAACAGTAGATCCAGCTTTTGGGCTTCCTGCTTTATGGGTTTCTAAAGATAATCGTGAAAGAGCAGAAAGAGCAGGGTACTCAGTTGTAGATTCTTCTACAATTATCGTAACTCATCTTACAGAAATGATAAAAAAACACGCAGGTGAAATTCTAGGACGTCAAGAAGTTAAATCTATTCTTGATGAATTATCAAAAACCTATTCAGCTGTTGTTGAAGAAGTTAATAAAATGTTCTCGATTGGTGAAGTGCAAAAAGTTATGCAAGGTTTGTTAAAAGAACAAGTTTCAATTAGAAATACCGTTGCAATTTTAGAAACTATGGCAGATTATGGACCTTTAACAAAGAAAACAGAATTACTTGTAGAAAAAGTTCGTCAGCGCTTAGGAAGACAAATTTGTTTACAATATTGTGATGATAACAAAATTCTACATGTTTTAACGATAGAACCAAGCTTTTTACAAAAACTACTTGACTCTAGATATGAATCCACAAATGGATACGGAGTTGCTCTTGACCCAGTAGAACATAGACAATGGATTTCATCATTAAGTAATTATATTGCTGCTGTTAAAAATGAAGGATATTTACCTGTAATACTTTGTCCAGAAGAAGCACGAATATTAGTAAAGATAAGTACAGAACGAGAAATGCCTAATCTTGTTGTACTTTCAATACCAGAAATTGATAAAGAAATTAAGTTAGAATCTTTAGGGGAGGTAAAAGTTGGATAGGCTAAGTTCGCCGGTTAAACTATCTGTAAAAGGTGAAACTGAAATGGAATGTCTAAAAAAAATACAAGCAGTTCACGGAATGAATTATCAGGTTGTTGAAACAAAGGATATAAAAATAAAAACAGGTTTTTTAGGACTTTTTTATAAAAATGGAATTGAACTTTTTTATCTTCCAACACGTTCTCAATATTCAGGGTTTTCAGGAATCAGTAGACCTACTGTAAATTCTAGTGCAACTTCTCGGTCTATGGATTTTAACGAAGAAAAAAATAAAATTTTAGAAAAAAACAATTATCGACCAAATCCTCAAATGCAAGAAGTTTTAGAAACTGTAAAATCTTTGCAACAACAAATTTCTTCTTCTAAAAATTTTGCCCCAGAGGAACATCCTACAATTTCAAAAATTGAAAGTTTGCTAGAAAATAATGAATTTTCATCTTCCTATATTCGAAGAATCGTAGATAAAATACGTAAAGAATTTCCTCTTGAAACTTTAGATGATTTTGATGCTGTACAAAATTCTGTAGTAGAATGGATTGGGGAAAGTATTTCAATAAAGAAACCTGTTTATGAATCAAGACCTCAAGTAATTATTTTAGTAGGTCCAACAGGCGTTGGAAAAACCACTACAGTTGCAAAACTTGCTGCAAGATATTCTTTTGGCAGTTCTGGAAATGAATTAAGAAAAAATGTAAGAATCATTACAATAGACTGGTATAGAATTGGTGCAAGAGAACAAATTGAAATTTATGGCGAAACTATGCAAGTTCCTGTTTCAAAGGCAGAATCCAGCAATGATATTGGTAAACTTCTTGATACTTACAGAAATGATGAAGATTATATCATTATTGATACAGCAGGTTATAGTCCAAAGGATTACGAAAATATTGCTAAAATGAAAAAAGTTTTAGATGTAAGAAACTATTCAGTGGAAACTTATTTGTGTATGTCTGCTTCAACTAAGTTATCTGATATGAAAGATATAATGCAACAATATGAAATTTTTGGATATGATTCTGTAATCATCACAAAATTTGATGAAACTTCCTATGTTGGAAATGTTGTGTGTGCTTTATCTGACAGGGGTAAAAATCTTACATACTTAACTACAGGACAGAAAGTTCCTAATTATTTTGAAGAAGCAACTCAAATTAGATTATTAACTGAACTTTCAGGATTTAATATTGATAGAAAAAATCTTGAAAAAAAATTTGGAATATTAACTGATTAATTGGGATATTGAAAGGAGAGCTTATGGAAGATCAAGCTTCAGAATTACGTGCATTGATGCAAAAAAGAATGGAAAGTGCTATAAATGAGTCGCCTTATGTAAAATCGGCAACTCACAAAACAAGAATTATTGCAATTACAAGTGGAAAAGGTGGTGTAGGTAAAACAAATATTGCAGTAAATATGGCTATTCAATATGCTCAACTTGGTAAAAAAGTTATTTTGATAGATGGAGATTTAGGTATGGCAAACGTAAATGTTTTGTTAAATGTTGTACCTAGTAGTAATCTTTTGCATGTAATCACTCAACATAAAAAAATGAGTGATATTATTTTGGATACTGAATACGGAATTAAATTTATTGCAGGTGCAAATGGATTTTCTAGAATTGCAAACCTTTCTGAAGAAGAATTAGATTATTTTGTAAAAGAATTTTCAACACTTTCTAATGCAGATATTATTATTATTGATACTGGTGCTGGAATTTCAAATAACGTATTGAGTTTTGTTGCTGCTGCTGATGAAGTTTATGTAATTACAACTCCAGAACCTACAGCTGTAACAGATGCTTACGGAATTATAAAAATTATTGCAACTGAATTGCCTAATTCTGAAATTAATATGAAACTTTTGGTAAACAGAGTTCATTCAGCAGATGAAGGAAAGCGTATTTCTGAAAGAATTATAAATATTGCTGCTCAATTTTTAAATTATAAAATTGATTATTTAGGTTTTATTTATGATGATCCACTTGTTTCTACTGCTGTAATTCGTCAAAAACCTTTTATAATTTCAACTCCAAATTCAAAACCTGCAATATGTTTAAAACATATCGTAGGAAGAATCGAAAAAACAGGAATTGATGAAGAAGAAGGATTTGCAAGATTTATGCGCAAATTCAGAGGCAAAAGGAAATAATTTTAAGAAAAATTGAGGCAAAATATTTACTTGACCTAATAGAAATTTTGCCTTAATCTATTATATGGAGGAAGTCTATGTTTAATTCCAAAGTTATTGTAGCAGCAGCAGTTGTTGGATTTCTTCTTTCATTTTTTACTGGTATTTTTTCTGGTGTAGGATTTGGATTTGTTGTATTAAGAGCGATTATTTTTGCAGCAATTTTAGCCTTGGTGGCTGTTGGAGTTTCCTATATTTTTGAAAAATTTTTGGATATGGAAACTGGAGATTCTTCTCAATATACGCCAGAAGTAAATGTAGGTTCAATGGTTGATGTAACTGTAGGAGATGATGAATTACCTGAAGAAGATTCTGCTCCAGGATTTTATGTTGATGCTAACTTGAATTCTCAAGAAAGTAAACAACAAAGTAATGTTACACCTTCAGTGCAATCTGAATCAGTAATTCAAAATTCTGAATCATCATTAAATAGTGTTGATTCTGCTGAAAAAGTAAAAAATGATACAATGCAAAAAAGTATTGTAGAAGAAAAAACTAATATTTCTAGTACTGCAAAATCTCAACCACAGAGTTCTGGTTTTGTAAAGTCGGATGTTCAGTCTATAACTTCTTCTACAAATTACAGTGATTATACAGGGGATGAATCTGATGAAGATTTAGATAATCTTCCAGATTTTGGATCTGTCGTAAAAGAAGTTACAAAGGTAGATAATTCTTCTTTTAGAGATGATTCTCCTATGAAAGAGATGGGTACGCAGGATGCAGAGGCAATGGCTCAGGCAATTCGTACTATATTAAATAAAGATGTATAATTGGGTGGGAAATTATGACTATTGCGTTAAATGAGCAAAAAACAGAAGATGAACTTTGGATAGAGTTCAAAAAAACAAAATCTCCTCAACTTCGTGATAAATTTATTAGGCAATATATGCCTTTGGTAAAATATGTTGCAGGAAAGGTTTCTGTAGGAATGCCTGGAAGTGTAGATTTTGACGATTTAGTTGGTTATGGTCAGTTTGGATTATTAGACGCAATCAATAAATTTGATCCAGATAAAAATGTAAAATTTAAAACTTACGCAGTTACAAGAATTAGAGGTGCGATTTTTGATGAATTAAGAACATTGGATTGGGTTCCTCGTTCTGTAAGACAAAAGTCTAGAGAAATTGAAGATACAATCGTTCAACTTGAATCAAAATTAGGTAGACCTGCATCAGATAGCGAAGTTGCTGGTGCAATGGGGCTTTCTGAAGATGAATATCATCAAACAATTTTAAAAGTATCTGGAACAAGCGTTCTTTCTTTAAATGATGTTTGGTATTCAGGTGAAGATTCAGAGCATGTTTCAATAGGAGATTGTATAGAATCACCTTCAAGTCTTAATCCTGATGTAATTGTAGAAAGAGAAGAAATTCGTAGAGTTATTATCGAAGCAATAAATGAACTTCCAGAAAAAGAAAAAATGGTTTTGGTATTGTACTATCATGAAGATATGACATTCAAAGAAATAGGACAAGTTTTAGAAGTTAGCGAATCTAGAGTTTCTCAGTTGCACACAAAAGCCAATTTGCGATTGCGTGCTAAATTAACAAATGTTCGTAAAGGAATCGTTTAGCCCAGATGATTACTCTCGATAAAATTCGTAAAGATATGAAAAAATTACTTGATGTAGATGAATCTTTACGATATGTGGATGTACTTGCAGATACTCTTGATGAAGCTTTAGCTGATGCTGCGGTTCAACTTGACTCGAGAGTTTCACTTTTAGAATACGAAGTTATAGAACGTGGAAGTAAAGGCTTTTTAGGATTTGTTAAAAAAAATTGGAAAATTCGTGCTTATGAAGTTACTTCTTCTGTAACTAAAAAGAAAAAAAGTAATTCTGATGATATTTTTGATGATGATGACTTAGAAAATGTTGAAGTTATTCAGGATAAAGATGGAGTTTTCTATGTTCGCCATTTTGCTTCACAGTTACATTTAAAAGTTATTCTTCCTGTGGGTAAAGGTGAAGAAGTTAATATAAAAGATGTTTTGGGTCAACTTAATCGTTCTGATACAGTTAAAATTGATGAAAGTACTGTTAAAAATGCAGTTAAATCTGGTACAAATAATGAATATATCGTAGTTGGACAATATCAACACAATCCTGCAGGAGATGCCTTACTTACTGTGGAAATTTCTAGCGATGAAATGCATGGTACAATTACTGTTTCTTCACCAGCAATTGGAGGAGCTGATATTTCAGCTGATCAAATTCGTCGTGCTTTACAAACTCAAGGTGTTGTTGCAGGAATTAGCGAAGAAAAAATCAATGAATTTGTAGATTCTCCTGTTTATGGAGTTCCTTTTGAGGTTGCAAGTGCAGAATTACCAGTTGATGGAAAAAATGCTTACATATCATATAATTTTGAAACAGATAAATCTAAACTTAAAATGAAAGAATCTGCTTCAGGTCAGGTTGATTTTAAAGAGCTAAATCGTATTCAAAATGTTGTTGAAGGTCAACCTTTGGCTCAGAAAATGGAACCAGAGCGAGGAAAGGCAGGTAAAACAATTCTTGGTCGCTATCTCGAAGCAAAGAACGGAAAAGATATCAATTTACCATTAGGAAAAAATGTTTATGTTGATACAGATGGAAAGACAATTTGTGCTTCTATTAATGGTCAAGTAGTTTTAAATGGTGATAAAATTAGTGTTGAGCCTGTTTATCTTGTTGAAGGAGATGTTTCGATTAAAACAGGAAATATCACTTTCCTTGGAACTGTAATTGTAAAAGGCTGTGTTGATGACGGATATGAAATCAAAGCCTCTGGAAATATTGAAATTGCTGGAACTGTTGGACGTTGTAAACTTGAAGCTGATGGAAACATTATTGTAAATCAAGGTATTATGGGTCGTGATGAAGGTTACATTAGAGCAGGAAAATCTTTATGGGCCAAATTTATCCAAAATACGAAGGTTGATGTTGAAGAATACGTTTATGTTTCAGATTCAATTATGAACTCAGATGTTACTTGTAATAAAAAGGTTTTTGTTCAAGGAAAAAGAGCGGCTATTGTTGGTGGTCATATTTTTGCAACAGAAGAAATTTATACTAAGAATATTGGTAGTGCTGGTGGTGGTAGCGAAACTATTCTTGAAGTTGGTTATGATCCTCGTGCAAAAAATAGATTGGATGAACTACAAGAAAGACAAAGTGTATTATTGCGAGAACTTGATGAGTTAGATTTGGATATAAAACACTTAGAAGAACAAAAGAAAGTACGAAGAACACTTCCTCATGATAAAGAAGAAATGTTAATCAATTTTACTGCTCGTAAAAAAGAAATTGTTTCTGAATCAGATGAAATGTCTAAAGAAATTCAAGAAATCCAAGAGCATTTAAAAGAGTTAAAAGTAATCGGAAAAATTTCTGCTTCTGGAACTGTTTATGCAGGCGTAAAAATATATGTTCGTGATGTTAAAGAAGAAATTAGAACTGATGTAAAACAAGTTACTTTCTATTACGAAAATGGATTTGTTCGGCACGGAAAATACGAATCACCATCACCAGAAGATGCAAAGAGGGTACCAGATGGCTATACAGCCGATTGATTTACAAACGCTTTACTCTCAAATGGATAAGGTTTCTAAAAACGTTGTACAGCAACAACAGCATGTTCAACTACACAATTCTATGGAACTTGATGGACTTGTAAAAAAAGATATACAAAAAAATGAGAAGATTGAAAAAACTTCAGAAAAAGAAGGTATGGCTGAAATTAAAGATGGTCAATCTTCAAAAAATTCTGGTCAAAATCCTTCAAATAAAAATGAAAAAGAAGAAGTTTCTTCTGAAGTTGTTTTAGAGATTATAAAAGATCCTTCTTTAGGAAAAACTATCGATATTTCAGGATAAAAAAATGTATATTTTCTGTGGTATAATTTTAGTCATAAATATTGTTCTCTGGATTCTGTTTTTTTTCTTCATAAAAAAATATTTTTCTGCAAAGGGTGTATTATCTGATATAAAACAAGAAGCTGAAAAAATCATTATAGAAATAAATCGGGAAACTGATAATGCAATTACTTTGATGGAAGCAAAAATTAGTCAAGTAAAAGATATAATTGCTACTGCGGAAAAAAAAGTTATTTTATATGAAAATACTTTTATTCAAAAAGAAAATGAAAAACAAATTTATCAACAACTAACTAATTATGAAAAAACAAATACTCCAATGCAAAAAGCAATAAATGTTTATAAATTTAATTCTTCCCAAAATTCTGTGGAAGATTTATCTCTTTTTACTGAAAATGCAGGAACAAGCGATTTTAAGAATTCTGAAAAGTTAACTTCTGTAAATAAAAAGAAAAAAACAGATGATCAAACCTTAGAACTTGATTTTAACGAAAAAAAAGAAGAAATTACAATAATAAAAAAAGAACAAATTGAGCCAAAAGTATCAGTTCAGGAACAAATTATTAAGTTGGCAAAAGAAGGCTTTACTCCAGAATTAATTGCAAGTAAATTAAGTGTTTCAATTAATGTTGTTACAATGACCATCGATTTGTATTTATGATTTTTATGAAAGACAAAATTTTAAAATCCAATTTTATAAAATGCTCATTTTGCTTTTTATTGTTGATAAACTTTACATTTTTTCACTTATTTTCTCAAACTTCTACTGATGAATTTTCTGAGTTTGCAGGAGAATGGCAAAATTCTTCTAAATTTATAAATTTTGATTTTGAAAATAACAGTATTATTCATGAACTAAAAACCTTCTACGGATTATGGCGAGATAAAAAAGAATTTTCTAAAATCGATGAATTAAAAGTCTTGCCTTTAGTTTACGAAAATCAATTATTTATGCAATATTGGATTTTAGATGAATTTTTTAAGACAGATAAAAATTCAAAACTAAAATTATATTTACCTAAAAATAATGTTGATGAAATTTCACTAGATAATCCAGAAATTTATCAAGAACTTTATGCCTATCTTTTTGTGAATGAAAATCAAATTGTTAAAATTAGATATTGGGTTGTAAATTTAGACCTTGAAGAAGAAGTTTTAATAAATCAAAAAGCAACAATTACTGAAAGTACTGTTAATTTAACAAAAAATAATACTAGTCTTGATTTAAAAGATGAAGGATTTAGAAATATAAAAAAATATCTAAAAATAGGGGATATGTATTATACCTGTGTTGAAGGAAGAGGAACTAATATTAGAAATATAGAAATTTTAGAAAAAAAAGATTTTTCTGTATTAAAAATTATAAACAAAAATGATGAATCTTATTTATTATTGCAAAATCCATATATGTATAGAACTATTGACTAAAAAATACTTGAATGTTATACTACTTCTTGAACATTATATATATCCTAAAAATTTGGAGTCGTTCGAACGGCTCTTTTTTTTTGGTGTTTATAATTTTTGTAAGAAATTTTATGCAAGGAAGGAATAATTATGGATTTTACATCCTTAGACAGTATGCCATATTATACTCAGTGCAAATCCTTGGTTGAAGGACTTGGGTACATTCTTGTGTCCATACATGTTGTTCCTGCAAAAACAACAACTAAGGTTCAAGCAGTAATAACTAATGGTGAATCAAATAGTTCTGAAGGAATTGGAATAAATGATTGTGCAAAAGTTCATCGTTTATTATTGCCTAGATTAGAAGCTCTTTTGCAAAATCAAGATATTTATATGGAAGTTACTTCTCCTGGGATGGAACGCCATATAAAAAATGCCGCAGAATTTTCCTTGTTTAAGGGACGTGATGTAAAAGTTTGGAATACAGAAATCTCTGATTGGATATCTGGAGTTATCAAAGATTCAGACGAACATCAATTAACTTTGGAAGTAATGGAAGAAACAAAAATCATTCCATATACAAATATAGCAAAAGCAAAATTATTACAACTTTAAGAAGATAGAGTTTAGGAGGTTAAAATGTCAGTAGAGATGGCTGAAGCAATACGCCAATTAACACAGGATAAAGGTTATTCAAAAGAGGCAGTTTTACATACAATCGAAAATATGTTAAAAGCTGCTTATAAACGAACATTTGGTACAAATGTAAATGCAGTTGTACAATTTAACGAAGATGAAACAGATGTTGCTTTATACTCAAGAAAAGTAATTGTTGACGGTGTTTATGACCCAGTTACAGAAATTGAACTTGAAGATGCAAAAAAATTAAGTGAAGAATGTGAACTTGGAGATGAAATTGATATTTTAGTTGATCCTAAAGAATTTGATAGATCCGCAGTTCAAACTGGAAAACAAACAACTCATCAATCTTTGTCAGAAATTCAAAAAGATAGTCTTTATGCTGAATACAAAGATAAAGTTGGTGAAATCATTATTGGTTATTATCAACGAGAAAAAAATGGAAACATTTATGTTGATTTAGGAAAAGTTGAAGGAATTTTACCTGCAAAATTTCAATCACCAAGAGAAGTTTTCCATAAAAACGATAGAATTAAGGCAATGATTGCAGAATTAAAAAATACTCGTTCAGGATTACAAATTGTTCTTTCAAGAACTGATCCAGATTTTGTACGTTCAATCATTGAACTTGAAGTTCCAGAAATTTATGACAAGACTGTAGAAATTCATAAAATCGTTCGTGAACCAGGATATAGAACTAAGGTTGCTGTTTATTCACACAAAGATGATATTGACCCAGTTGGTTCTTGTGTTGGTCCAAAAGGTGTTAGAATTCAAAATGTAATTAAAGAACTTGAAGGCGAAAAAATTGATATTCTAAAATATGATCCAGACCCAAGAGTTTTCATAAAAAATGCACTTTCACCAGCAGAAGTTACAGCTGTTGTAATTTTGGATGAAGAGAAAAAACAAGCTTTGGCTGTAGTGCCAGATTCACAGTTTTCTTTGGCAATCGGTAAACAAGGTCTTAATGTTAGACTTGCAAATAGACTTGCAGATTGGACAATTGATGTTAAAACTGAAGATCAATGTGAAGGACTTGATGCAATTCTTGAAGAAGCAAGAAAAGCTGCTCAAAACTTGTTTACTGATTCTGAATATGAAGAAATTACAAATCTTGCAGATGTTGAAGGTATCCCTGAAACAGTTTTAGCCGTATTAAAAAATGCTGGAATTGAAACTATCGAACAATTTGATATCGCTGATGCTGAAGGAAATCTTGCTTCTATCGAAGGTCTTTCAGAAGATGATATTGCTCTTGTTCAAAACGCATTGGATAATGCAGCAAACTACGAAGAAACAACTGAAGTAGTAGAAGAATCTGAAACAGAAGAAACCCAAGAAGTTTCAGAAGACGAAGAAGAATATGAATGCCCAGAATGTGGTGCAAAAATTACAATCGATATGACAGTATGTCCTAATTGTGGTATCGGTCTTAGCTTTGAGTATGAGGACGAAGAGTAGGATAGAATATGGCAGATGAAGTAGAAAATAAACCTAAATTTATTTTAAATAAACAAAAAAATGATAAACCTTCTCAACCAAAAGAAGAAAAAGAACCTTCTCAAGAAAAGAAGAAAGTTGTTGTTAGAAGAAAACCTGTTGTTGTAGCAAAAACCTCTGAAAAAACAGATAATGGCAAAAATCCTCAGGTAAATAATTCAAACACTTCATCTAACACAGAAAAAAAAGAAAAAGATGTTGCACGTAAACCAACAACAACTTTTGAATTGAGTCCTCCACGACCAAATATTAAGCAAGGAAATCTTGCTGATAAACCAAAAGGTGGCTCAAAACAAAATAACTCTGGTAATCGTCGTGATGGTCAATCTAGAGATGGAAATCGTTTTGATAGACCTCGCCGAGAAGGTGGCTTTACAGGAGCACAAGCTAGAGAAGGCTACCAAAACCGTAACGACAAAAACGGCGGAAATCATCAAGGGAAAGGCCAGTTTAATAAAAATGGTTCTGGTGGAAATTTCCAAGGAAAAGGTCAATTTAATAAAAACGGTGGTCAAAATCGTGGACAAAACGGTCAGAATGGACAAGGTTCTAATCGTTCACAAAATGGAAATTCTCAAAATCGTCAAGGATTTTCTGGTGGAAGAAGTGGATTTGTTGCAGCTCCAGCACCAATGGAAGAAAACAAAAAGGCTTCTTCAAAGAAAACTTTTGTAAAGAAAAAGACTGTTTATTCTAGAAAAGATAAAGAAATTGAACTTGATGATAAAATCTTTAATCAAAAGAAAAAGCAAGTTGTAAAAACTAATCCAATTCCTGAAAAAATTGAAATTATGGAAACAATTTCGGTTTCTGACCTTGCTAAAAAGATGAATCTTAAAGCATCAGAAATTATTGGAAAATTAATGTCCATGGGAATGATGGTTTCTATCACTCAATCTATTGACGCTGATACTGCAACATTACTTGCTTCTGAATATGGATGTGATGTTCATATCATCAGTTTATATGATGAAACTGTTATTGCAAGAGAAGAAGATAACGAAGATGATATGCAAAGTCGTCCTCCTGTTGTAACTGTTATGGGACACGTTGACCATGGTAAAACTAAAACTCTTGATGCAATTCGTAGTGCAAGAGTTGCAGAATCTGAGTTTGGTGGAATTACACAACATATCGGTGCTTACATGGTTGATACTCCAAAAGGAAAAATCACTTTCTTGGATACACCAGGGCACGAAGCTTTTACAATGATGCGAGCTCGAGGGGCTGCAATCACTGATATTGTTATCCTTGTTGTTGCTGCTGACGATGGTGTTATGCCTCAAACAGTAGAAGCTATAAATCACGCAAAAGATGCAAATGTTCCTATTGTTGTTGCTGTAAATAAAGTTGATAAACCAGAAGCAAATCCTGATAAAGTTATGACACAACTTTCTGAACTTGGTTTAATGCCAGAAGAATGGGGTGGAGATACTCAATATGTAAAAATCAGTGCCTTAAAGAAAGAAGGTATTGATGAACTTTTGGACGCTGTTTTATTACAAGCAGAAATTCTTGAACTTAAAGCAAACTGGAATTGTCGTGCAGAAGGAAAAGTTATTGAATCTCGTACAGATCATGGTCGTGGTGTTGTTTCAACAATTATTGTTGAAAGAGGATGCTTAAAAACTGGAGATCCTTATGTTGCAGGTATTTATTCAGGTCGTGTTCGTGCTATCTTTAATGATAGAGGACAAAAACTTGATAAAGCAACTCCAAGTATGCCAGTAGAAATTCTTGGATTAGAAGCAATGCCTAACGCAGGTGACCCATTCCAAGTTACAGATAGCGAAAAAACTGCTCGTGCAATTTCTAGCAAACGAAAGGAACTTAAACGATTTGAAGATGCTAAGAATGTTAAGAAAGTTACTCTTGATAACCTTTACGCAACAATTGACGCTGGTGAAGTTACAGAACTTAAAGTTGTAATTAAAGCCGATGTTCAAGGTTCTGCCGAAGCCTTAAAACTTTCTTTAGAAAAACTTTCTACACCAGAAGTACGCTTAGTTGTAATTCACTCTTCTGCTGGTGCAATTAATGAAAGTGATGTTCTTTTGGCAGCCGCTGACTCAAATGCAATTATTATCGGATTTAATGTTCGTCCAACACCTAAGGCAAAAATTCTTGCTGACCAAGAAAAAATTGAAATTCGTAAATACAATGTTATTTACAAGTGTGTTGAAGAAATCACACAAGCTTTGGAAGGTATGTTAAAGCCAGATGTAAAAGAAGAAGTTATCGGTATGTTGGAAGTTCGCGAAACTTTCAAAGTGCCAAAAGTTGGTACAATCGCTGGTTCTTATGTTATGCAAGGTGTTATCAAACGAACATCTAGCGTAAATGTAATTAGAGACGGAATCGTTATTTATACTGGTAAAGTTTCTTCTCTTAAACGATTCAAAGATGATGCAAAAGAAGTTGCAACTGGATATGAATGCGGTGTAGGAATTGACGAATGGCAGGATATTAAAGTTGGCGACCAATTTGAAGTATTTGAATTTGTTGAAGTTGCAAGAAAACTTAGTGATACAATATCCGAAACAAAACCAGCTGAAGTTTCTGAATAATCTGGAGTTTTGTTATGGGTGAATTTAGATTAATTCGTCTTGGGGAGCAAATTAGAGGTGAAATTTCTAAAATGCTCCTTTCTGGACAGATAAAAGATCCTAGAGTTTCTTCTTTTTTAAGTATAAACCGAGTTGATGTTTCTGCTGATTTAGGTTATGCAAAAGTTTACGTTTCTAGCTTTATGCAAGATAAATCTGTAGAAAAAGGTGTTAAAGGATTGCAAAGTGCTGCTGGATACATTCAGTCAACCATCGGAAAAAAACTTACAATTCGTCAATTTCCAAAATTAACTTTTGTAGTTGATTCTAGTATAAAAGATGGCTTTGAAATGGTACAAAAGTTAAACGAAATTGAAAAAGAAGATGCCGAAAAAGCAAGAATCGCAGCTGAATCAGGTTATATTCCATCAGATGCAGAATAAATTAAATACAAACGGAATTGTCCTGTACGCTAAAAGTGCAGGACAAACCAGTTTTTCATCACTTTTTACAATAAAACACGCTCTTGGAATAAAAAAAGTAGGACACACAGGAACTTTAGATAGTTTTGCTCAAGGTTTATTAGTAATTTGTACAGGCTCCCTTACAAGATTAGTTTCTCACATTACAGCTTTTGATAAAGTTTATGAAGCTATAATTTGTTTTGGAAAAGAAACTGATACCCTTGACCCAACTGGAAAAGTTATCAAAGAAACGGATTTGCCTTCATTAAAACAAATTTTTTCTGCTTTAGAACATTTTAAGGGAAAAATAGAACAAAACCCTCCTGCTTTTTCTGCAATTCATATTGACGGCAAAAGATTAAGTGATATTGCACGTTCAGGAAAAGAAGTTGAAATCCCTTCTCGTCAAGTTGAAGTTTTTTCTTCCGAATTGATAGAAATAATGGACGAAAAAAATACAATTTTCAATTTATCATCTTGTGATATTAAAAATCTTAATGATGATTTGAAAGTAAAATTTGCAAAAGTAAAATTTCATGTTTCAAAAGGAACTTATATTCGTTCTTTAGCAAGAGATATTGGAATTTTTTGCGATTCATCAGCATATCTAGTTGGGTTACTTCGTACAAAGGTTGGAAATTTCAAATTAGAAGACGCTGTAGGATTTGAATATCTATCTGATTTTACAATTAATTCAGTTTTGCAAAATTTAAAAACTGAGGATGAAAAAATAAAATTGGATAAAGATGTAGAACTTGATTTACAAAAACAAGTAAAAGAAAAAATTTCTTTACTTACAATAGATTTGGCTTTAGACTGTGGTTTTTTGATTGCTAATTTGAAAAATGATTTTGTAAATGACTTTTATAACGGAAAATTTTTGAAAGAAAATATGTTTGAAAAATTTCCTTCTGATTGCCAAAATAATGAAATTGCAGTTTTTAATCAAGATAAGTTTTTAGGTGTTATTTCTAAACAAGGCAAGATTATAAAATATTGCTATGTGCTACAAAATTTAGTATAGTTTATTTATATGAAAGTTTTTTCTTGGGACGATTTAGGCTCTGTAAAACAATTTTTATCTCATAATTTGATGAATTCAACTTGCTTAACCATCGGTGGATTTGACGGGCCTCATTTAGGTCATGAAGTTTTATTTGAAAAAGTTTTATCTAAGAAAAAATCATTAAAATCATCTTATGCAGGAGTTGTAACTTTTGCTCGTTCTCCACGAGGTGTAAAATCCGAAAATTCTTATAAAGGGGATTTATCAACATTATCCCAAAAAATTCATTATTTTGAAAAAAAAGGCTTTGATTTTTGTCTTGTTATCAATTTTGATTCAGATTTTAAAAAGACATCAGGAATTGATTTTTTTAACTGCTTGCAAGGTTATTGTAATATGAAATTTTTATCTGTTGGCAAAGATTTTAGATGTGGATATAAAGGTGCCATGGGAATTAAAGAAATTTCAGAATATTTTGAAACAAACAATTTAGAATTATCTATTTGTGATGATGTTTTTTTAGATGATAAGCGAATTAGTTCTAGTTTGATTAGAGATTTTATTTACACTGGGGATATTGTCAATGCAGAAAAGTTTTTAGGTAGAAAGTATGTTTTAGATTGTTCCAATATAAAGTGGAATCTAACAGAAGAAAATTTTTTATTTACAAAAAAAACGAATCAAGTTACTCCTCAAAACGCAAAAATAAACGTAACCCTAGTTACAAGTTCAGAAAAAATTAATACTTTTGTGAATTTTAACCAAGATGGAATTTTAATTATAGATAAAAACAAAATTTTATCTGAAAGTGTTTTTATAGAAGAAATTGTGATGTAGACGTAAGTGTACGCTTATGTAAGTGAAATTACAAAATGTATTGCTTCAATAAAAGACGGAAAAAATTATTATTCTTCAAATTTTTATAAAATCTTAAATTCTAACACTTCTGATAGAATGGAATATCCTGAAGTTTTTGAAGGTTTTTCAATGAAAGAAAAAATGGTATTCAATTTTATGTTACAAAGTATAAAACAAGAAAGAATTGCTTATATTTTAGGCATAAATAAAAATACGGTTGCAACATATTGTTCTAGAGTTAAAAAAAAAGTGGCGTAAATTCTGTAAATTAGGTATACTAAACAGGAGACAAAGTTATGAAAATAACAGTAAAAGAATTTGTATTCTCCAAATGGAGAAATTATTACACAAGCCTATGATTTGAATAATGATGGGGTTATAGATTATGCGAGATAAAATTATATGTATTTTGATGTTGTTTATATCATTTAATATTTTTGCTTATGAGCGAGTTGATTTAGTATCAGAAAATTCTGTGGATAAAATTTATGTTGATAAAATTATTCAAAATTATTTTTGGGATGAATACGATTCAACAAGGCTTGTAAAAAATTATTCTGAAGTTGAAGGTAATTTTATTAAAGAATATTATTTTTACAATGTTGATATTTTTCAATTTAAAAAAGAAACTAAAAATGAATTACGATGTCTTGGATTTCGCTGTAGAGATGTAGCAAATTTTACTAACGATGTTTTATTGATAAATACAGACAAAGTTAATGGAAATATCTGCTATATAAAACTTGATTCTGTTGAAAATAATTCAGATAACATTTTCTATTTGTGGAATGGCTCATTTAATTCAAACGCACAAAATAAATCAAAATTAGGAATTACATTTAATAAAAAAAGAAGTGAATTTCAATTAAACACGAATATTTCAAAACTTAAAATTTATAGTTTAGATAAAAATATTAAAGTAAATAAAATTGATGGCTATGAATCTTTTGTATGTCTTAGAGAAGTTCAATTTGAAAATTTTGAAAATGTAAATCTTAAAAAATTAGAAAATCCTGTTTGGTTTAAAATTACTTTTAACAACTGTAAAAATGTAAACATAAAAAAAATTAACCAAAATATTAGTAATCTTGAAAAATGGTTTTTATCAAATGGATATACTCCAGTTTTAGATGAATCAATTGGAAGCAAGAAAAATAAATATGAACTTTCAAAAGGGAAGAAGTCAAAAATTTTTGAATATAAAGAAACTTGTTTAATTGAAAATACTAATATTGATTTTATTTATAGATATGATTCAATTTCACAAGAAATGATAAATTTTCATGTACTTGCTCGTTATGAAGAAAATGGAATAATAAAGTTTTATGAAAAATTAAATTTAAATAAAGATAATTCTGATAATAAAATAATTCTTAATGGAAAATTTACTGATGAAAATAATAAAACTATAGAAAATCCAATTTTGTATTTGTGGAGATAACTAATTTATGAAAAAGAAAATTTTACTTTCAATACTTTTAATATCATGTTGTTGCTATGTTTTTACACAATCTTGCGAAAGTATAGGTTTATATGAAAAACTCCAACCGACTAAAAAGAAAGGAGTGCAATTTCCATATAAAGACCAATTTGAAGTAACAAATCTTGAAGGTAAATCAATAAGATTATTTCAAAATGTAGATGAAATAATTGAAATTCTAGGCGAACCTGATACGATTGATTTAGTTTTTAAGAATCCTGGAAAAAATAAAGAAGATTATGATATTTTAGAACTTGTTTATAATGATGGTTTAAGATGCTTATATTATCGAGGTCTAAAAAATGTTTTTCGTATAATACTTACGACTGATAAATATTTTTTGTCTGACGATAAAATTTGTATAAATCATTTTACGCAACAAGAAATTTTAGAACGATTTGGTTCAGGTGTTAGTTATTATAAAGTTTACGAAGATAACAGTAGAAAAAAAATAAAATTTTTTTATGATACACGATTACCTGACATTATTGGAGAAAAGGCTTTTAATCTTGAATATCTATTTTCTGCAAGGTTTGTTATAGATTACGAAACAGATATTTGTGAATCTATAGTTTTGTTTGCAGATTCTGGAGTATAAATTTTTACAAAAAAATATACTAAACAGGAGACAAAGTTATGAAAATAACAGATACTGCTGTTGGTTTGTAAATTAATAATAAATTAATCAGGAGAGTAAACTTTTATGAAAAAGAAAATTAATATCTTTTTAGTTGTTTTACTAATAACAAGCGTATTTGCTATGGGGCAGCAAAAAACAAATCTAAATTCAAATGATTATAAAACTGAATTAATTCCAGATATCAATAGTGATGATTCAGCTTATGACGATTCTCGTACATTAGAATTTTGTTTAAAAAATGATAAAGGTATAAATCTTTGCCTTTATCATAATATCAGAAAACAAAATGGAATTGATTTTGAGGACAATGAGATTTATGCAGAGTGGACGCTAAAAATGCAAAATAAAATAATAAGATGGGTAAAACAAGAACTCGATGGATTATCTGTTATTTGGGATTACATGGATGGAACAATTTTGAAAATGGAAACAACATCTTCCCATTGGTCAACAAAACGTGGTGTAAAAGTTGGAGATCCAATTTCAAAAATTATGGAATTTTATGCTCCAGATGCAAAAGTAACTTATTATAACTTTGAAACAAAAGAGAGTACTATAATTTCAGATAAAGCAAATCCATTATTATTTTTGAGAGAAGATAATGAAGGTATACTTGTGTATGTTGCTAATATGTTAGCAGAAGAGACAATGTATATTAGGTTTACTCAAGAAAATGGTTTAATTACTAAAATACAAATATATGCTGCTACTTAGTTTAGAACAAAAAATCCCATAATAATCAGGAGGCAAAGTTATGAAAATAACAGATACTGCTGTTGGTTTGTAAATTAATAATAAAGGAGAAATAAAACTTTTATGAAAAAGAGCCTTTTAATTTTTTTATGTTTAGTATTTTTCTCTGTTTGTCTTTTTTCAGAAAATATTACAGATATATTTAAAGATGTAATTCCAGAAAGTATAGTAAATTATGACCAATTAGTTCAAAATCCGATAGTAAATGGTAAATATATTGAAAATTTAGATTTTGTAAAAGGAAAGATATTAAAGTGCTATGATGAAGAATATTATCTGCATAGTGATGGTAATGTTTCTTATGGTGATAGCGAAGAAAAAGATATTTATATTTTGTATTATTTTTATGATAATAATGGTCGTATAAATAAATTTATTTTTACTAAAGGATATCCAGATAGGGTTTTTGAAATAGATGTAGATTTGTATGAATACAAAGATGGAATTTTTCTTATAAGAACAACTTCAACAAAATTATATAATAATAAAATAACAGAAAGTGTTGAAAAGTATAAAATTACAAAAGACAAAAATAAAGTTTTTCTATTTAAAGAAAATGAAAAAGGTGAAAATTTAAATGAAACAATTTATTCCAAAGTTGATAATGAATTAAGAATTATATCTTGTACAATAGACGAAAATAATCAAAAAAAACTAGATGCACGAACAGAAACTATCTATAAAGAAAATATAAAGACAATTATACGATACAAAAACAATGAAGTCTATTCAATTACAGAATATAAAAATAATATTGCAGTAAAAAAAATAGACAAAGATGGAAATATAACAATACTTACGAGTAATGCAAAAGAAATAGAATATCATCCAGCTGGATTTATTGAATTGGAATATTATCATCCTCAAGAACATGGTAGTCCTGGATTATATCAAAAATCAACTATAGAAATTCTCGATAAGCCAGATGAATTGTTACTAAAATATTTTCCAGAGCTAAAGGAATAAATTTTTACAAAAAAATATACTAAACAAGGAGACAAAGTTATGAAAATCACTGTAAAAGAATTTGTAAAGTTAGATATACAAGGTTTAATGAAAGTAAATGGTGGAACAAGTAGTTGCTGAAATTATAGTAAAACCCAACCAGCAACACCTCCATCAGGAGGAAATGAAACAAATAATGCACCATCAAATAATGGAAGTGGTATTACTGTTGGAGGATGTAGTTCTATAAATGGTGGAAACGGTAATGGAGATGGTAAGGTAGATTATGTTAAAAGATAAATTATTTTTATTAGTTTTAGTTTTTTTTATATTGAATTTGGAATCTTGCGTTACTCCAAAAGATAAAACTTCCTCTAGTAAACCAATTGTTACAAAATTTGTTCTGGATGAAGAACCTAGCTATCAATCCAAATATGAAAATAA
>JAGBFB010000027.1 GCA_017936665.1 Spirochaetaceae bacterium
GAAAAGTGCGCTATGTTGTACATAAGGTTTAGAAATTTGTACAAATTATGTCACCAAAAGTATATAGTTTTGGTGACATAATAAGACTTGTAAAAAATAATAGGCTATGGTATATTGAGATATATACAACTAATTCTTTGTGTAAGCGTCAAACCAACACCCCCTACGAAAATAAATGAACATAAATTACAATCTTCTTGAACCAAAAATCAAGGAGATTTTTTTTTATGATTTTCCCAGTAAAAAGAGTAAAAGAGGAACTAGTAAAAGAGTTTTCTGTCTCAAAATTAGACATAACAACTTTTAGTGAGATGCATAATATTGATCCAGAAGCTCTAAGAAGTTGGATAAAAGAAGCAATATATCCAACACCATCAAAAGATGAAGTATTTTCAAGTACAGATTTTGTTGAATTAGATATTCCAAAAGTTTCAAAACAAAGTATAAATCTTTCAAAAAATCGAAACAATCTAATTACAGTTCGCACCGGAGGAATTGAAATTGATATTCCAATAGAAACATGCGAGACTAATCTTTTCAAAATTCTACAAACGGCGGCAAGTATATGAGATTAGACTTTTCACATACAAGAATAATCATTAGACCAGGAACAACCAATATGTTAGCCTCTCGTGAACAACTTTTAGAAACAATAAAAACGATTATGAAAGATGATCCTTTTAGTGGAGCTGTTTTCATTTTTTGTAATCGTAAACGCAATATATTAAAAATGATTTGGTGGGATAAAACAGGTTTCTGGGTAGCTCAAAAAAAACTTGAAAAAGGACAATGGCCATGGCCTAATACACAAGAAGAAGTAAAACAACTTAATCTTGATCAAATAGAAATGCTACTGAAAGGAGTTGATTTCTTTAAAGGTCATGAAGAATTATTTTTCTCTGAAATAAATTAAAAAATCTTTTAAAACCCCTTTTTAAATATTTTTAAATGTAGTAACATTTAAATTGTGGAAAATACAGGGGAAATAACATTAGAAGAAGCTCTAAGAATGCTTGCTGCTGCAAAACTTCAAATTGAAGAACAGCAGCAACTACTAAAGTCAAAAGAAGATGTTATATTAGAAAAAGAATTAAAAATAGACACTCAAATAGCAATAATAAATCAAAAAAACATAGAACTTGAAACTGAAAAACAAGAAAAAGAAAAATTAAGAATAGAAAATTTACGATTACAAGAAGAATTATCAACACATCTTGCATATAGATTCTGTTCCCATTCTGAAAGATATGATAATCACCCAAGCCTATTTGATTTTGAAGACGAAACACTTATACCATCTGAAACAGAACTTGAAGCCTCTGTAGTAGGAGAGGGACCTTACACAGAAGAAAAGGTTAGGGCTTACATTCGGCGAAAATGTGGGCGAAAAGCTATAGATGATTCAACTCCTACAAAACAAGTATATCATGACATTAGTGAAGAAGAAAAAATATGTGCTTGTGGATGCATGTTAAAGAAAGTTGGGGAAAATTCAACAAAAAGGCTTCGAATTATACCTGCAAAAATGTATGCAATTGAAGATATTTATCCTAAATATGCATGTCCAAATTGTGAAGGAAGTGGTGATGAAGATAAACCTGTTTTCCGACAACAACCAGCTGTAAAATATTTTATTCCAAAATCAATTGCAACAAATGAATTGTTAGCTTATGTAATGACAAACAAATTTTGCGAACATATGCCTTTTTATAGACAAGAAAAGTCTTTTGAAAGACGCTGTATTACAGTTACAAGAGCAGATATGTCTAATTGGCAAGAGCAGATTTATAAAAGACTTAAACCTTTAGATAAACTTATCATGAATCATATCAAAACAGGAACAACCATGAATATGGATGAAACGACAGTTCGTGTTTTGAAATATAAAAATCAAAGCGAAAATGAAAAACGTCAGAAATCGTATATTTGGCTTGGAATAGGAGGTCCCAAAGATAATAAAGCTGTAATTTACAGATATTATCAAAGTCGAAATGCAAAATATATAAAACCTTTCATTAATGGATTTAAGGGTTGGTTACAAACCGATGAATATCCAGGATATGAAACTGCATTAAAAGAACATAATCTTTTATTTCCTGATGATAAGATTATACATGTTGCTTGCCTGGCACATGTACGCAGAAAATTTTATGATTCCTCAATAAATGGAACTTCTCCTGGTGCTGGAAAAGCTCTTAAATATATCCAACAGATATACAAGAAAGAAGAAGATATTCTAAATTTGAATCTTTCTCCAGAAGAACTAGTTCTAAAACGAAAAGAAATAATTAAACCTATATTTGATGATTTTCACGAATGGCTTATTGAAATGCAGCCAAAAATTCCTCCTAGTTTAAAATTTGGACGAGCAATTTCATATGCATTATCCTCATGGCAGCACCTTTTAAATTATTTAGATTGTCCTGATTTATTTGTTGATAATTCTATCGCTGAACGGTCTATAAAACCATTTGTAATTGGTCGCAAAAATTGGCTTTTCTCAGGTAGCGAAACTGGAGCTGAAAGTTCATGTTTTATTTTTACACTAATTGAAAATGCAAAGCTCTACAAATTAGATCCATATGAATATTTAAGATGTATTTTTGATCAGGCTCCTTATTGTCAAACAGAAAAAGATTTTGAAAAATTGCTTCCATGGAACATTAAAATAACAGAATTTCACGAAGAAGGAACTTGGAAAAATGACACGTAGGTGGCTAAAATTTGACGCTTACAGATATGAAAATTAACACTTTGGTAGACAGAATATACATTATACAAAGAAATACTCATTATCTTTTTTTGGTGTCCGTCAATTTTCGACCCTTTTGGACGAAATCCAGATGCCTTGTGGAATGAACGATGTGATTTTTATGTTCCAAGGCAGTAGGTTTTTCCAATCATCTTCAGTCCAACTATCAGTATTAGCGGCTTGTTCTATACAACGAAGATAATCTTCTGGATTTATATTATGTATTTAGATTCTATGGAGCGTTCTGCTATTGAATTATCTAAATTTATTTCTGGACATTCGATATAATTTAAAATATGTTCCCAGGTACTATACTATTTCATCCAAAATTGCACGAAGCAATTCTGATTTTGTCGGTGCAACCTTCCTTGGAGAAAGTTGAGAAATAAGAGTATCTATATCTTTTACACCACTATTTGTAGCTTCAACTATCTGTTGAGCATTAACCCCACCAAAGCGATTATCTGTTCCATAGAAAGTCTGGCCATCAGCCGAAATATTAGTTTTTGTAGCTGCATCCTCATTTTTAAAATTAGTATAATTATAAAAATCACCACGAGAAGAAATCTTGGAAACATCTTCTTCAGAAACTTCTGATAAATCTATTTGTTGTCCTCCATATAATGAAATAGAAGAATTTACGCCTGAAACTGCGCTACCCCTAACGATAATTCTACCACTAATACCAGGTAATGTCAAGGTTCCAGACTGAGTTCCTGCGATATCCAAAACTCCTTTTATTAC
>JAGBFB010000028.1 GCA_017936665.1 Spirochaetaceae bacterium
AAGAAGTTGTACAGTATGTGGATATACAGCAACAGAAGCAATTGCAAAACTAGCACATACACATAAGTTTGCAAAAGACTGGACAAAAGATGAAACTCACCATTGGTATGCCGCAACTTGCGAACACACAACAGAAGTAAGCGATAAAGCAGAACACAGCTTTGGCGAGTATGTTTCCAACAATGATGCCACAACAGAGGCTGATGGTACTAAAACAAGAGAATGTAGCGTATGTGGATATAAAGACACAGTAACAGAATCCGGTACAATGATTCTAGTTCCTAACATGGTAACTATAACAGGAGCAACCATAGTAGGAGCACCTTATCTTGACAAAGATTGTACAGGTGTATTTATTGAAGGTCGTACAGTAACTCTAAGTGATTTTTACATTGGAAAATATGAAGTAACCCAAGAAGAATACGCATTTGTAATGAAAGATCAAAAAGTAACTGTAAATGGAACAGAATATTTATTAGAAAGTAATCCATCTTCTTGTACAAGCGACAGTAAAAATTATACTTTATTTGAAGGTGAAGAACAGGGGAAACGGCCAGTAGAAGGGGTAACTTGGTATGACGCGATATGGTACTGTAATGCCTTAAGCGAAAAGGAAGGCTTAACAAAAGCATATAACATAGTTGTAACAACAGTTAAACAAGCAAGTGGAAAAACTGGCTACTACATATATGAAGCAACAGTAACACTAAACGAAAATGCAAATGGCTACCGCTTACCAACAGAAGCAGAATGGGAATTTGCAGCTAGAGGTGGTGATACAAAAGCTGTTGATTGGAACTACATGTATAGTGGAGCCGTTACAGCAACAGAAGAACTATATTTACAGGCCAAATTATCTGATTTAGATGCTATTGCTTGGTATAAATACAATAATATTAATGGTATAACACAACAATACCCTGTAACAGATACTGTTGCAGGAAAGGGTTCTCACCAGGTAGGAAAAAAATCACCAAACAAACTAGGTTTATACGATATGACAGGAAATGTAAATGAATGGTGTTATGACTGGCATGGAACAGTTAACGCAGGTACAGAAACAGATCCTATTGGTCCAGTTGAAGGTTCTAATCGTGTATTGCGTGGTGGTGCTTGGAATAGTTATGGTTATGACTCAACTGTTTCTAAGCGTTCTTTTTACGACCCATTTGGTCGTTTTGGCTACTTTGGTTTCCGCGTAGCACGTTCTAAATAATACAGGTGGTCAAGGAATACGACACATTCAAGTCATTGACTCACCTTAGTTTCGGTTCTCCAACATTGTAGAACCGAAACTAATTCATAGTTTTTAGCGTCCGAAAGGGCGCTTGAGTTAAATTATTAAAAAAAGAGAATGCTATAATGCGTTCAATCCTTTGCAAGTTCTAATTTCTCGTCCTTTAGAATCTTTGTAGATAGAAGTTGAACCAATCCCTGCCCACAAATGCCTTTGAGATTTTCGCTTACATCTAAATTTCGTCCCATCTACCCACATGTCGCAAACGCAAAATTCTATGAAAAATCGCAAAAAAAATGTGAATTAGCAAATCCGTGAAAAATCCGTAGACAGAAAAGCACACCGACCTGCCTTGACGAACGAAGTGAGGAGCCGCAGGTCGCGGGGGATTTTCTGTCGAAAGGATTTTTGTACGAATTTTCTAAATACACAATACCTATGCGATTTTTGTCTAAATTCTGCACTCACAAAATTTCTTCTTGCTTTATTTGTACAACCTACCTTTGTTAAATATATTTATTTTTTTCTCATTTTATTTTATTCTTTTATTTATGAAAGAATCTTTTCTAACTGCATCAGAATACTATAAAAAGATTTTTGGTTGTAAAGTTTATAAAATTTCTTTAGACGCAGGATGTACTTGTCCTACAAGAGATGGAACTAAAGGTTTTGGTGGTTGTATCTTTTGTAGTAGTTCTGGTTCTGGTGATTTTACTGCTTCACGAAAATTGTCTATCAATGAGCAAGTTGAACAGGCAAAAAAACTTGTAGAAAATAAACTTAATAAAAATAGAGATTTTTTATACATTGCATATTTTCAGAATTTTACAAACACCTATGGTGATGAAAATGAACTTTTAGAAAAATTTACTCAAGCAATAAATCAAAATGAAATTGTAGGGCTTTCCATTGCAACAAGACCAGATTGTTTATCAGATAAAATGATTTCTTCTATTTCTAAGTTAAAACCCAAAAATTACCCTGCCAATAAAGAATTTTATATTTCTATTGAATTAGGATTTCAAACAAGCAAAGAAAGTTCTGCTAATTTTATCCGTAGAGGATATGAAAATTCAATTTATACTGATGCAGTGGCTCGTCTACACAAAATTGCACCAGAAATTCATGTTGTAACTCATTTAATTTTTGGTTTACCAGAAGAATCTTTTGAGGATATGATTAATTCTGTTAATTTTGTACTAAAATCACAAACAGATGGCATAAAATTTACTGTTTTACATGTTTTAGAAAATACTGATTTAGCAATTTTATGGAAAGAGGGAAAATTTCAAACTATGTCACAGGATGAATATTTTGAAGTGCTAAAATCTGCCTTGCAACATATAAACGAATTTTACTTAAAAACAAAAAAACAGATTGTTGTACATAGGTTTACTGGCGATGGCGCAAAAAAAATTCTACTAAGCCCAATGTGGACCGCAAATAAGAAAAAGGTACTAAACGATATAAAAAAATATATATTGCAAAATTAGATGAAAATCGCAAATAACTGTGAATTAGCAAATCCGTGAAAAAATCCACAGGCAAAAATGACACAAGCCCTGCCCACAAATGCCTTTGACATTTCGCCCATATCTCATACAGCCCCATCTACCCACATGCCCAAAAACAAAGCAAGAAACAATGTCGCAAACGAAAAATTCAGTGAAAAATCGCAGCAAAATGAATACTAGTAAATCTTGTGAAGAAAATACGTAAGTCAAAATTGAAACGCCTGCAAGTTTTGTGAAACAAAACTTGATTGTAAGCCGAAGGCTTACTAATCTTGCAAGCGAAGCGCAGCACTAACGAACTGGGACATTTTTCGTCGAAAGCGTTGGCTGAAAATTATTCATTTACAAAATTTCATCTTGCTTTATTTTGTGCAAAACTATATAGAAGTTTTTTCTTATTTTTTGTATAATCTCAGCAGAGTAATTTATCAAATTTTTTTTATAGAGTTTAAATGAAATGTTCGGCACAAATGGTGCCTCTCATTTCATTTAAAGTTTGCTGTTAGCAAACTTTCATATTTACTGCTGTTTCTCATTTTATTGCGAAACAGCAAAAAAAAGTCAATTCCTAAAACTGAAGTTTTACTCATTGACTTTTTATAGAGGTATATATGCTTTCAAAGATGAGAAATATTGGCATCATGGCACACATTGATGCAGGAAAAACTACAACAACAGAGCGTATCTTATATTATACAGGAAAAATTCATCGCATTGGCGAAATTGACGATGGGGCTGCCACAATGGACTGGATGACACAGGAACAAGAACGTGGAATCACAATTCAAAGTGCTGCAACCACAACCTATTGGCGTGATTATCAAATCAATATTATTGATACTCCCGGCCACGTAGACTTTACAGCCGAAGTTGAGCGTTCTTTGCGTGTTTTGGACGGAGCTGTTGCTGTTTTGTGTGCTGTAGGTGGTGTTCAACCTCAAACTGAAACTGTTTGGAAACAAGCCGATGAATACAAAGTTCCTCGTTTATGTTTTGTAAACAAAATGGATAGAGCAGGGGCTGATTTCTTTGGAGCAATGAAGGATGTGCAAGAAAAATTTGGTGCCGTTCCACTTGCAATTCAAATTCCAATTGGTGCAGAAAGCAATTTTGAAGGCGTAATCGACCTTCTTAAAATGAAGGAATATCGCTTTGATCCAGAAACTGAAGGTGAAAAAATCACAGAAAGCGAAATTTCTGCCGAACGACTTGAACAAGCTCAAACTTGGCGAGAAAAAATGATTGACGAAATTGCTTCTCACAATGATGAAATTGCAGAACTTTTCTTAATGGGCGAAGAAATCCCACTTGAAACTTTGAAAGCAGAAATCCGTCGTGGAACAATCAATCGTGATTTTATCCCATTCCTTTGTGGTTCAGCCAGAAAAAATACAGCAGTTCAGCCTTTAATTGATGCTATCGTTGATTATCTTCCTGCACCAGACGAAGTTCCGCCTGCAAAAGCTTTTCATACAAAAAAAGAAGAAGAAGTTGAAATTCCATGTGTAACTTCAGGAACTCCATGTGGTTTAGTTTTTAAAATCCAATATGATAGAGAAGCAGGTTCACTTTGCTATGTAAGAATGTATTCTGGAAAATTTAAGCCAGGTGAACAAGTTTTCAATGTTGGAAAGAAAAAACGCGAGCGTGTAAATCGAATTTTGCGAATGCACTCAAATAAAAGTGAACCATTGGATTGTGTAGAAGCAGGTGATATTGCTGTTTTTATCGGTCTAAAATTGGCACAAACAGGTGATACAATCGGAAGCGAAGGAATGCCAGTTTTACTTGAAGATTTGCACTTTCCAGAGCCAGTAATTTCAGTTTCAATTGAACCAGAAACTTTGTCAGATAGAGATAAATTAAAAGAAACTTTGGAAATTCTTTCAAAAGAAGATCCAACTTTTACTTCTCGTGATGATGCTGAAACTGGACAGTTGATTATTTCTGGAATGGGGGAACTTCACCTTGATGTTCTTGTTACAAGAATGAAAGATGATTTTAAAGTTGGTGCTAGAGTAGGAAATCCTCAGGTAACTTATCGAGAATCAATTACTCAAAGTACAGATCATACAGAAACTTTTGATAGAGTAATTGGTGGAAAGCAAAATACAGCGCAAATTTCTATTCATGTTGAACCAAATCAAAATGCTGGAAATACTTACACTTGTAATGTTAAAAAAGGTGATATTCCAGGTGAAATTTTTGACGCAATCGAAAGTGGTATTGTAAATTCTTTTGGTTCTGGAATCCAATACGGTTATCCATGTACAGATATTGCTGTAACAGTAACTGATATTAAATACGATCCATTAACTTCAACAACTTTTGCTTTTGAAGCCTGTGCTGTAGCCGCCTTTGATGAGGCTTGTCGTAAATCTTCGGCACAAATTTTAGAGCCAGTTATGAATGTAGATATTTTGTCACCAAAAGAATTTGTTGGAGATGCAATGAGTTTGGTAACTCAACGTGGTGGAATTATTCAAAGTATGGAATCAAAACCTTCTACAGAAGTTGTTCATGCTCAAGCACCAATGGCTCAAATGTTTGGATTTTCCACAAGTTTGCGTTCTGTTTCTCAAGGTCGTGCTTCGTTTGGTATGGAATTTAGCCATTTTCAAATTAAGCCAGGTGGATTAAATAATTTTTAATCTCTAGTAGGTGTTTTTATAGAATGAGTATTTCAGAAAAGAAACTTATTATAAAAGGTGCAAGAGAACACAACTTAAAAAACGTTGATTTAGAAATTCCTAGAAACAAGTTGGTTGTGTTTTCAGGTCTTTCAGGTTCTGGAAAAAGTTCTCTTGCCTTTGATACTATTTTTGCTGAAGGTCAACGACGCTACATGGAAAGCCTTTCTTCTTATGCTCGGCAGTTTTTAGGAAGAATGGATAAGCCTGATGTGGATTATATCGAAGGACTTTCACCTGCGATTTCTATTGAACAAAAAACTACTCACAATAATCCTCGTTCTACAGTTGGTACTGTAACTGAAATTTACGACTATTACAGACTTCTATTTGCCAGAATTGGTCAGCCTCATTGTCCAAAATGTGGTCAAGAAATAAAAGAACAAAGTTCTGACCAAATTATCAATACGATTTTAAGTTGGCCAGAAGGAACAAAAATTCAAATTCTAGCCCCAGTAATTCGGGGTAAAAAAGGTGAACATCAAAAAATCATTGAAGATGCAAAGAAATCAGGTTTTATTCGTGCAAGAATTGATGGTGTAATGGTAGAACTTGATGAAAATATAAAACTTGATAAACAAAAAAAACACACAATTGAACTTGTTGTAGATAGAATAAAAATTTCATCTGATGTAAGAAAGCGAATTGCTGAATCTGTAGAAACTGCCATCGAAAATGCTTGTGGAATTATTTTAGTAATTAAAAGTGGTGAACTTTTGCCAGATTCAGAAACAAAATCTCCAGATACGGAACATTTTTTCTCTCAAAAAAATGCTTGTCCAGATTGTGGAATTTCAATTCCTGAACTTCAACCTAGACTTTTTTCTTTTAACAATCCTTTTGGTGCTTGTCCTGAATGTACTGGTCTTGGTGAAAAAATGGAATTTGATATAGATTTGATTATTCCTGATAAATCTCTTTCTTTTAATGAAGGGGCAATTCAGTGGTATAATCCAGATTCTGCTTGGAATCGTGCACGATTTGAAAGTCTTGCAAAATATCTTGGTTTTTCACTTGATGAGCCAATTTCAAACTTAAATAAAAATCAGTTTAATCAGTTGATGAATGGAACTTTAGAGCCAATTCAATATATTTACGAAAAATCTGACGGTTCTGGTTCTTTTAAATATAATCAACCTTGGCCAGGTTTGTTTTCAGATTTAAAAAGACGGTATAACGAAACTTTTTCAGAAGCTCAACGAGAAAGTTTGCAAAGATTAATGAGTCATAAAATTTGTACTTGCTGTAATGGTCAAAAATTAAATCCCTCAGCGTTAGCTGTAACAGTTGGTGGAAAAAATATTCATGATTTAACTTTGCTTTCTGTTGAAGATTCAATTAAATTTTTTGAAAATTTAAGTCTTACAGAAACTGAAAAACAAATTGCTGCCCAAATTGAAAAAGAAATAAAAAATCGTCTTGGTTTTTTGAAAAATGTTGGGCTTGAATATCTTACTTTAGAACGACAAGCGGGAACTCTTTCAGGTGGAGAGGCTCAACGAATTAGGCTTGCTACACAAATTGGTTCTAGTTTAACTGGAGTTTTGTATATTTTAGATGAGCCTTCTATCGGTTTGCATCAGCGGGATAATCAGCGACTTATTGATACTTTAACTTATTTGCGTGACATTGGAAATACAGTTATTGTTGTAGAACATGATGAACAAACTTTGCGTACAGCCGACTGGATTGTAGATTTAGGTCCAGGGGCTGGTGTTCATGGTGGCGAAATTGTGGCTTCTGGAACTCCAGAACAAGTTATGAAAATAAAAGAATCTCTTACTGGTCAATATCTTGCAGGAATTCTATCTATGGAAGTTCCAAAAGAACGCCGAAGTGGAAATGGAAATTTTATCAAATTATCTGGTGTAACAGAGCATAATTTAAAAGATGTTTCTATCGAAATTCCTTTAGGAAAATTTACTTGTATTACAGGTGTTTCTGGTTCTGGAAAATCAACTTTGATAAGTGATGTTTTATTTCCTGCAATTTCTAATCAAGTGATGAGGTCAAAACATCCTGTTGGTGCATATAAAAAATTAGAGGGAATTGAAAATATCGATAAGGTAATAAATATTGACCAAAGTCCTATCGGTAGAACTCCTCGCTCAAATCCTGCAACTTATGTTGGCGTTTTTAATGCAATTCGTGATTTGTATGCAAATTTACCAGAATCAAAAGCTCGTGGTTTTAAGCCTGGCAGATTTAGTTTTAATGTGAAAGGTGGAAGGTGCGAAAATTGTCAAGGTGCTGGTACTATCACTATTGAAATGAACTTTTTACCAGATGTTTATGTTTGCTGTGATGTTTGCCACGGAAAGCGTTTTAATCAAGAAACTTTGGATGTTCGCTACAAAGGAAAAAATATTTCTGATGTTTTGGAAATGACCATCGAGGAAGCCGCCCTTTTCTTTGAAAAAATTCCACAGATTGCAAATAAATTAGAAACTTTAGTTTCTGTGGGCTTAGGCTATATTCAGCTTGGTCAATCAGCACTTACTCTTTCTGGAGGAGAGGCTCAGCGAGTTAAACTTGCAAATGAACTTGCAAAGCGTTCTACAGGAAAAACACTTTACGTTATGGATGAACCTACAACAGGACTTCATTTTGCCGATGTTAAGCAACTTATGGATGTTATTAACCGTTTGGTAAATCAAGGAAACACTGTTGTGATGATAGAACATAATCTAGATGTTATTTTGCAATCAGATTATATTATTGATTTAGGACCTGAAGGTGGAACAAAAGGAGGAACTATTATTGCAACTGGAACTCCTGAAGAAATCGCTAAGATAAAAAATTCACACACAGGATATTATTTAAAAGAATTATTGGATAGGGCAACTTTATAGTGAAAAAAAATTTATTTTTACTATTTTTAATTTTCTCATTCTTTTTAACACATATTTTTGCGGAAGAGCAAAAAGTAGTTGAAACAAGTGAAAGTGCAGTTCAAGACACTTCTTTAATTTCAGAAAAAAAAGTTGAAACTGAAGTTACACCTACTGAAAATATTACAGAAATATCAGAAAATGCTGAAACTGATAATTCTAAAACACAAACTTCTGAAAAAACAGAAAATTCTGATGAATCTAAAAAAAATAAAAAATCTACAAAAAAAGATAATGAAGAAACTAAAAAAACAAAATCCTCAAGTACAATTTCAATTTTATCGGCACAGAAAACTGAATATTCTAAATCTGAAATTGGTTCTGATGTTATTATTTTAACAGGTGATGTAAAAGTTAAAATTGAACAAGGTGGAACAGGTTCAATGATTTATGCAGATAAAGTGAGCTATGAAAGAAAAAGACAGCGTTTATTTGCAGAAGGAAATGTTGTTATTGAACGGCTTTCTGGTTCAACAGTAACAGAAACATTAACTGCCACATCAGTTTTATTTAATGCAGAAACTCAAGAAGGTGTTTTTTCTGAAGGACGCATTGCACAAGCTAATTCTGATATGTTTAAACTTGATACAAATTCAAAATTAGTTGTTGATTCAGACATTTTTGGTAGAGACGATTCTGGTGTTATTGGTTTTAAAAATGGTTCTTTAACATTTTGTGATGAAGAAGATCCCCATTGGAAAATTGATGCAAGTAGAATTTGGCTTTTACCAGGAAATGAATTTGCTTTTGTAAATGCTCGGTTCTTTGTAGGAAGTTTACCTACTTTGTGGTTACCATTTTTCTATTATCCTAAAGATGAAATGATTTTTAATCCAGTTATTGGTACTGATGATAGAAAAGGTTACTTTGTACAAACCTCAACTTATCTTGTGGGTAGAAAACCTCTTGATACATCTTCAGGTGGAGAAGATGATTATCTAAGTTTTTTGAAACCAACATCATTAAAAAAACAAGTAAGAGAAGGTCTTTTTTTACATAACCTTGAAGAAGACGCTTCTGGTGTTGGTTCAAATTATCTAAAATTCATGGCAGATTATTACACTAAATTAGGTGGCTTTTTAGGTCTAGATGGAGTTTTTAAGCCTAAAAAAGTGTTTACAGATATTACTTTTTCAACACTGTTAGGATTTTCAAATACGTTATACAAAGATTTAGGTAAATATACTCCTTATAACAAAGAAAATAATAATCAAATTACAAATGATAAGGGATATTTTTTAGGATTTGAATTACCTTTTAGATTTTATGTAAATCTAAAAACTACGTTATCTTATTCTCCATTTTCACTTTCTTTATCTATTCCTATTTATTCTGATGCTTATTTTAAATCAGATTTTTTTACAGACAGAAGTGAAACAATGGATTGGTTAGGTTTACTTACAAGTGGATTAACAGATGAAGATACAACAACATCATCTACTTCTGGAGTTACTTCTTATACTTGGTCAGCAAATGCTTCTTTTTCACCTAAAATAAGTTTTTTAAGTCCATTCATTTCAACTTTATCAATAAGTAACGTAAAATCTTCCATAGCATTTTCTTCAAAAAATAATGAATCATTAAAAGGTGCAGATGCAACTTATAGTCCAAATAGACAATTTTTTTATCCGTCACAAATTGTGCCTGTTGGGGTAAATTTAAATATTTCTGGTACGATTTTTTCATATCCGTTTAAGAAAAAAACAGAAAAAAAAGAAACTAAGACAGAAAAAAAAGAAAGTTCAGTTTCTAAAAGTGCATTGGCAAAAATATCCATTCCAGAAGAATTAAGCGAACCTGAAGAAAATCCAGAAGAACCTGAAGAAAATTCTGTCGAAACTATAGAGATTTCAGAAGAAGAAAAAAAACACAATAAGGAACTAGAAAATCAACTAGTGCCAACCGTTACAACAAATGCTTATAAAAATTCTTCTAATAGTTCGCCTGTAAGTTATTCTTTAACTTATTCTATTACTCCAACTTACGATTCTTTGATATCATATAATTCAAATAAAACAACTTCGCCTGAAGAAATTAGTTTTACAGAAGAAAATTTTCAATCTACATATTATAAAGTTTCTGCACCAACTCAACTTTCTAGTTCATTAAATCTTTTTAGAAATATTTTAAGTTTAAAAAATACATTGAAATTTTCGCCTCAGATGCAAGAACATCCATTTATTTCTGAGGAATATTATTCAACTGAATCTTCAAGAAATCAAATTGTGTTAAACGACCTTGCTGCAAAATCAATGGATCTTGTAAATACAAATTCTTTAAGTATAAAACCATTTAGTAATTCACAGTTATTTGGTTCTACAACTTTATCATGGAATTCAACTGTTCAAATTATTGATACTGAATTTTTAGGTTCTGTAGATAATCCTGAATGGGAATACAAAAAAGCAAAATGGGACGAAGATGGAATTAAAGCTCATAACTTAAATTTAAATTTGGCTTACAATGGAGGAAATTCTTATTCACAATCTTTGTCCTTTACTTCAAACTTACCTCCAAGACTTGATACTTACACTGCAAGATTTAAATTTTCTTTTCCTTTTATGAATTTTTCTATGGAAACAGGAATTGCAGAAATTGATTCTGATACCAATAATGATGGCGAAATTGATGATGAAGTTAAAATTGGTAAGTATCTTGATACGTTTGAATTTAATCCTTTGAAGCAAAGTTTAAGTCTTAGCTTTTTTGATAAAAAACTTTCACTTTCGCAATCATTTCAATATGACATAGAAGAACAGCATCCAACTTCTTTGTCTTTTTCTGCTTCAATTTGGGGAATTTCATTATCTTTTTCAATGAATTATACAATTCCATATAAATTAGATGAAAATAAAGGATGGGTAGCTCAAAAAGAAAAAGAATTCTTACCTAACGCAATAAATTTTAATTACAACGTTCCTTCTAAGAAATTTTCTTTCTGGAAAAATCGTATTTCATTAACTCCTGGTTTATCAACTTCGATAAAACTTGATATGGTTAGACCTACAAATAGTTATTTTATTTTTTCACCTTCAATTACTTTTAACATAAATGAATTTTTGAACATTAGTTTTAAATCTACATCAAGAAACGATGTTATTTTTAGATATTTCCAAGGAATGTTTGATTACGGAATAGAAGTTCCAGGTGAAAAAAATGTTATAAAAGATTTATTGTATTCTTTTGATTTCAAAAATGAAGAAAATCGTAAATTATCTGGTTTTAAATTAAAAAGTTTTTCGATTATTTTAACACATGATTTACATGACTGGGATTTTAAATCAGAATTTTCGATTGAACCAAAACTTATAACTGATGAAATTCCATATAGATATGATTTTAGTCCATATTTTTCAATATCTGTAGTTTGGAAACCTATGAATATGTTTAAAACTCAAATAGAAGACGAGGATGGCGAGATAACATTGAACCCTTGACGGATTCATATAAATGCTTGTAAAATTTTTATAGTGGATTGTACGTATACAATTGTAGTTCCAGATACTGATTTGTTATATAAAGTATGTGGTTCTAATGACAGTAATTTGCGTCTCATAGAAGAATATTTAGGAACTCCGATTTTTATTCGTGGAAATGAACTTTCAATTCAATCTGAAGATGAACAAATAAATCAGAAGTTCAAACATATTATCGATAGGATTCTTGATGAAACTAGTGAAGGTATGGAACCTTGTTCTGATATGGTTAATTCAATTTTGCAAACTTCTTCAGATGTTAGTTTGCAAGACGAAAAAGCCTTTTTTAATCAAGCGGTCATAAAAGTTCCTGGTGGAATAAAGACGATTTTTCCAAAAACAAAAGCACAAGCAAAATTAATTCATTCTATGCGAAAATCTTCTTTGGTGTTTGCTTCTGGTCCTGCAGGTTCTGGTAAAACTTTTCTTGTGGTTGCAGAAGCTTTATCTCAACTTTTATCTCAAAAGAAAAAAAGTTTAATTTTAACAAGACCTGTTGTAGAAGCTGGCGAAAGTTTAGGGTTTTTACCAGGAGATTTTGAGCAAAAGATAAATCCTTATTTACGGCCATTGTTTGATTCTTTAGAAACTTTACTACCACGAGAAGCCTTGCGTAAAATGCTAGAATCGGGGATAATAGAAATAGCACCTTTAGCTTATATGCGAGGAAGAACTTTATCTGATTGCATTATAATTTTAGATGAGGCTCAAAATACTACCGTTCAACAAATGAAGATGTTCTTAACTAGAATTGGTGAAAATTCTAGAATTTTTGTAACTGGGGATGCAACTCAATCAGATTTGCCAAAGAGAATTTCGTCTGGTTTAGTTAATGCATTGGAAATTTTAAAAGATATAGATGATATTAGTATTTGTCATCTATCTGAAGAGGATATCGTGAGAAGTCCTCTTGTAAGGAAGATTATACAAGCCTATGAAAAAGCAGAAGACATTTAGTAGTAATTCTACTAATCTACATGAAAAAAATTATTTTTTAAATCCCTTTAATTTTATCAATAAAAATAAAGGTGCTTTTTTTGTTATTTTAGCTACTTTTATTTCACTTTTGGTAATTACTTTCTTTGATGTTGCAACAAGAGAAACTGTTGCAAGTTTTGCTTTGTCAGAATATCAAATTGGACAAATTGCTGACAGAACAATTATTGCAGAAAAATCTTTACCTGCTACAGAATACGATCCAATTCAAGTTAATAAAGATGAAAAAATAATTAGAAAAGGTTTCCCTATAACAGACGAAAATTATGCAAAACTCAGAAAAATTGCAGAAGCTCCTTCATATATTGATTTTAGAGCTTTAGCAAATGCTTTTTTATATCTGTTTTTATTAGTTGTATTAACAGTATTTTTGTTTTCTCCATATATGTTAGGAAGAGAAATAAAATTAAAAGAAATGATTTTTATTGCAGTATTGTATGTTATTGTTTATGCCGTAACAACATTTGCAACTAAGGTTCCAGCATTTTTATCTCAGTTTTCATTAACAACAATAATTCCTTCAACATTTGCGGCAATGTTAATAACAGTGCTTTTTAGTCAATCTTCGGCAGTGTTCTTTTCAATTTTAATGGCATTAGGTGTTTTGTTTATATCATCTTTTCAGCCTGTGCCTTGTTTGTTTGTTCTTTGTTCATCGATTGCATCAGCAAAAATTGTAAGTAAAACAGAAAAACGAATAGATATGGTATTTGCCTCAGTTATTTTGGCAATTTTAAATATAATTTTCTTGTTTGCTTTAAGCATTATTGTAAACGATGATGCAGAGTTTGGTGGTTTTGTTTTGTTTGGAGTTGCATTAAATGCCTTTGTATCTGGAATTTTTGCCTTAGGTTTTTTAACTCCATTGGAATCAATTTTAAATACAGCTTCTGTGTTTAGACTTATGGATTTGTCTGATTTAAATAATCCAATGATGAGACGGATGTTGATTACTGCTCCTGGAACATATAATCATTCAATGATGGTTGCAACTTTAGCAGAAACAGCTTGTAACGAAATTGGGGCAAATGCTCTTTTAGCAAGGGTTGGTTCTTATTATCACGATATAGGAAAGTTGGAACAACCTGAATATTTTGTTGAAAATCAAACAGAAGGTAATAAACATGATGATATAAATCCAAGTTTGTCAGTTTCTGTTATTAAAAGTCATGTAAAAAAAGGTGTAGAAAAAGCTAATCAATTAAGATTACCACAAGAAGTTACAGATATAATTGCTGAACATCATGGTAATGGATTAATATATTATTTTTATCATAAAGCAAAACAACAAGAAGATAATAATATCGATCCTGAGTATTATACATACACTTACAATGGAGATTCTCCTTCTTCAAAAGAGGCTGCCGTTGTAATGTTAGCTGATACAGTTGAAGCTGCTTGTAGAACTTTGGTAAAACCATCTGTTCCAAGATTAGAAAAATTTATTAGACAGTTAATTATGGATAAAGTTGAAAATCATCTTTTAGATAAATGTCAACTTAGATTTTGCGATTTAGATGTAATTCAGGATTCTTTTGTAAAAATTCTTGCAGGATATTATCATTCTCGAATTGAATATCCAAATCAGAAGAATTCAGAATTAGACGAAGTTGATTCAGAACAAGAAAAGGATTCAAAAAAGGATTAGTTATGGCAAGTATAATAAATGTTCAAAACGAAGAAACTTTAAAAAATCCTTATTCTGAAAAAAGAATTGAAAGTATAAAAAATTTTGTGCAAGAAATTTTATTTCATCAAAACTTAGAAAACTGGGAAGTTAATATTCTATTTTCTTCTGATGAATTTATACGTGATTTAAATAAAAATTATCGTAACATTGATTCACCTACAGATGTTTTATCTTTTGAGCAAGGTGATTTTTACATGGGCGAAGATGAAAAAGAATATTTTTGTGCAGGAGATATTGTCATTTCTGATGAAACACTTACTTTCAATGCAGAAAAATTTAACATACATAAGGATGATGAATTAAAACGTTTGATAATTCACGGAATTTTACATCTTTCTGGTTTTGACCATGGTGAATATCATGTTGATGCCAACGGAAATATTTTAGATGGAAATTCTACTGTTGTAGTTTTAAATGATGAAACAAAAACTAATGAAGAAATACAAATGCTTGTGTTACAAGAAGATATTTTTAGTAAATTTAATGATAGAATTTTAGAGGTATAAAAATGGCTTTTTTAAAATCAGTGTTTTCAAAGAAAAAAAATAATAATCAAGAAAATGATATAGATGAAGAACTGCAAGAAGAAAAACAGGATATGATTCAAGGAATTGAAGATTTGCCTGAAACTTCTGTAAAAGAGGTTATGATTCCACGAATTGATGTTGATTTTATAAATATTCATGTTTCAGAACAAGAACTTTACGAAAAAATTGCCGAAAGTGGACATTCAAGATTTCCTGTTTATAGTGATTCAATTGACAATGTTATTGGTGTTTTGTATGTAAAAGATTTGATAAAAGTAATTGCAAAAAAAGAACCAGTTGACCTTGAAAAAATTGTTAGAAAAGCTTTTTTTGTTCCTGAATCAAAAAGAATCGATTCTCTTTTACGAGAATTTAAAAGACGCCATGTTCATATTGCTATTGCTATTGATGAATATGGTGGAATTTCTGGAATTGTTTGTCTTGAAGACATTATCGAAGAAATTGTAGGTGATATTCAAGATGAATTTGATAATGAAAACGAAGATATTTTACCAGTAGATGAAAAAGTATGGATTTGTGATGGAAGGGTAAATCTTGGAGATTTAAATGATCAGATAGAAAGTAATTTTCCTAATGATGAATTTGATACTTTAGGTGGCTTTGTTTTTGATTTATTTGGAAAAATTCCAGTTAAATATGAAAAAGTTTCTTGGAAAAATTATGATTTTATTATTCAAGATATGGAAGGTCATAGAATAAATCTTATTAAAATTGTAGAAAATGACCGTGAGTGCGATATTGAATAAAAATAAGGATGGAATAAATCATCAATGAAAAAAATTATTTGTAGTTTTGTATTATTTTGTGTTACAGTTTCTTTTTGTTTGGCAAATTCTACTGCACTTGACTATTATAGAGAAGGTAAGTTTTTTCAGCAAAGAGATGATTTTACTAGTGCAATAGAACAATATCAAGAGGCTTTGTTAGTTAATCCTGATTATGCTGAGGCTTGGATTGCTCTTGCTGAATGTGCTTATGAAATGGACGAATACAAAAGGGCATTATCTTGTTTAGAAACTGCAAGTAAATATTATAAATATAATTTGAAAATTCAACATTTAAAAGGTTTTTGTTTAATAGGGCTAGGAGACTTACAAAAAGCAACTGAAGTTTTTAACAATATTTTAATTGATTACCCTAATGATATAGAATCTTTGTTTGGGCTTGCTCAGTTGCAAGCTTTTGAAGGAAAATTTTCTGCTGCCGAAAAATATTACGTCGAAGCACTTTCTAGAGAATCAACTAACAAAAAAGCCTTGTTGTCTTTGGCTTTGATTAGTTTAAAATTAGATAAAATTGAGCAGGCTGAAAATTTTATAAATCAAGCAATTTCTCATCATAATAATAATCCAGAAGTGTATTATTACGCATCATATATTAGTTTACAAAAAGGAAATCTTGAAGAATCTGAAGGTTTTATTCGTACTGCATTAAAATTAAATCCTAAATATGATAAAGCAAATGCATTGTTGGCTTATATTTTATACGCAAAAGGAAAATACGAACAGACAGTTGAAGTTTGTGATTTTAGAATTTCTCAAAATCGTAATAATTCAGAAGCTTGGTATTTAAAATCTTGTGCAATTTACAAATTAGGTGCCATTGAACAAGCTATTAAATCTTTAGAAACTGTTTTAAAAATTAATCCTCAAGATGAAGTTGCTAGATATTTTTTAGAACAACTAGTTTGTGAAAATTTAGAAATTGAAGATGCTCGTAGAAAAAACTATGCTCTTTATCATGTAAACTCTGCTCAAGAATCTGTGGAAAAATTTAATTCAAATTCTGCTTTATTTGAATACATTAAAGCATTGAAAATTCATCCATTGAATTTAGAAGTTAGATTGTCTTATGCAAATTGGCTATTAAACGAAGGTTATCCAGAAGCGTTTTTATCACAACTAAAATTTATTGAAACTCAAGGTGTGGTATCTCAAACTGTTTCTGATAAAATTGAATCTTATGACTCTCTTTTAGAAAATACTATTGCAAATCGTTGGGATTTAGATCCTTTTTATCTAGATAAAAGTAGAATTTCAATTGGTTTGTACTATAAAAACGATAATGTTACTTTATTGCATCCAGATTCATCAAAGGTTTGTGCAAGTTTAATTGCTGACAGTTTTTCTGCTTTTCCATATTTTAATGTAAGTGCTTATCAAAATTCTGTAAAATCTTATTCTCAGGCTTTTAATAATGCAAGAAAATCAAATTACGATTATTTTGGAATTGTAAATTTTGATGAAAATGAAAGAGAAAATTCAATTTCAATTGATTTATATGTTACTGCCACAGGAAGTTTGGCAAAAAAATGGAATGTTTACAGAACTGGTAACAAAAAATTATTTGCTGCTGTAGAAAAACTTGTACTAGATATGGTTTCATCTTTTGAAACTCGAGGAAAAATTTTACAGCGAAAATCCAATCAAGTTCTTATTGATTTAGGAAAAAGAGATGGAATTACTTTAGATAGTTATTTTGTTGTTGCAAAAAAAGACGAGGTAAAAATAGCTGATTCTGGAATTGGATTAATTTTATCAGAAGATATGGAACTTGGATTTGTAGAATTGATAGAAGTTGGTGAAGATATTTCTGTTGGAACTTTTGTACAAAAAGGTTTTTACGATAAAATGAATCCAAATGACGAGATTTTTCTAGTTGCCAAAGATACTGATAAAGAAAAATCAAGTAATCTTAAGGCACAACCAGAAAAAACTTCTCCTGAATTATTAGAAATGCTTAATTCAATTAAATAATTTAATGCTATTCAATTTCAAATTCTTCTAAAACTTCATCTATCCATTGTCTTGATTCAATAGGGTAGTTATTTAATGATGTCATAAAAGAATTTAGGGCGTTTTTACTTTTTCCTTGATAATAATAAATTTGACCCAAGTAAAAATTTGCTCTACTAACTGTTTCTTCTGTTCTATTAATTTTTAAGAATTTTAAAAATTCTGATTCAGCTGTATTCCAATCTGCTTTTATGAAAGAAGTATTTACTATTGTACTAAGCAAATATTGGTCTCCAGATTCTGGTTTTTTGTCTTGTGGTAATATTTGCAAAGGTTTTGATTTTTTTTCAGTTTTTTTTGCAGATAATTTTTTTGCAATTTCAATATTTTTTTTGGGTATTGCTTTTTTTTCAACGTAAGAATTGTCTTCTTCGTTTAAATATGGAAGTGGAATTAACTCTCGTTCATTTTCTCTTGTTTCAATTCTTCCTGGTTTATTTATGTTTTCAGAAAATACTGTTTTTTTAGGCTTAGGAATAACAGGATTAACAGTTGCGTTTACTGTAGGAATAATTATGTCAAAAAAATCTCCATTTCTTGTTTTAGTAAGCACGGCATAATAATATTCATCTGAAAGATTTGTAACTGTATCAAAATATGATGTATATTTTCCTGTAAGGATTTCTATTGGTTTTAATAAAGAAAGATTTTCTTTTAAAATTTGCTTGTTATCTCTATAAATAATGAATTCTGTAATATCATTTTTTTGTGGAATTTTCCATTTTAGGCTTATTGTTGCAAAATCTTCAGATGTGTTATTTATTGTTGCTCGTAAATTAGAAATTACTGAAGAAACTGAACTTTGTGTAAAGCAAGAAAATGTGAAAATTAGAAATAAAAGTGTATTAAAAATAAATCTTTTCATACATATATAATGCTTTAAAATTTATGATTTGACAAGATATGCGTATTACTTTATTCTATAATTATGTTTGTTTCTGTAGTTTTAGATCCAGGTGAAGTTGATTCTGCTAAAGCATTGGCTACATTGTTAACTCAATATGGTTTTACAAAAATTCAAAGAGCTTGTTGGGAACATACTGCAATGACAGAAAAAAAACTATCACTTTTAAAAAAAGATATTGACAGAGTAACTGATTATTACGACACTGTTAGATTATATCAGTTTCCAGTAGAAGGTATGTTTGCTATAACAGAACTTTGTAAGAAAAAATGGAAACGATGTATGTTAAAAAGCCAACAATAAGAGGACATTATGTTAGAAGATTATAAAATTCCCTTATCAGATATAAAATCTGAAATTTTGGAAATTTGGGGGCGTCTTTGACGTTGCCTCTGTAGAAGCAAAAATTGCAGAAAAAGAAGAACTTTCCGGTCAAAGTGGTTTTTGGGATGACCCTAGCAAAGCCGAAAAAGTGATGACAGAAATAAAAAGTCTCAAAAATCGAATTGAACCTTGGAAATATTTGATTCAGCAGGTTGAAGATACTCAAACTCTTTATGATTTAGCAGAAGAAAGTGGTGATGCTTCTTTGGAATCAGAAATTGCTAATGAATTTGAAAAAATTAAGCAAGAATTTGAACGATTAAGTATTTTGAATCTTTTATCAGATGAAGTTGATAGAAATGGTGCGTTTTTAACAATTCATGCTGGTGCTGGTGGAACAGAAGCTTGTGACTGGGCTCAAATGCTTTGTAGAATGTATACCCGTTGGGCAGAAAATAAAGGATACAAAATCGAAGTTGTAGATATTCTTGAATCAGAAGGTGGAATAAAATCTGTAACCTTACAGATTTCTGGTGATTATGTATTTGGATACTTAAAATCTGAAGCTGGAGTTCATCGCTTGGTAAGAATTAGTCCATTTGATTCAAATGCCCGTAGACATACTTCTTTTTCCTCTGTTTATGTTTTTCCTGTTCTTGATGATACAATTGAAGTTGAAATTCGTCCTGAAGATTTACGTGTTGATACTTATCGTGCAGGTGGTGCTGGTGGTCAGCATGTAAATAAAACAGATTCTGCTGTTCGTTTTACTCACATTCCAACGGGAATTGTTGTTGCTTGTCAGTCTGAAAGAAGTCAAACAATGAATAGAGCAACTGCAATGAGTATTTTGAAAGCACGTCTTTACGAACATTATCGCGAAGAAAAAGAAAAGGAAAACGCAAAGTTTGCTCAAGAAAAAAAAGATATTTCTTGGGGAAATCAAATTCGTTCCTATGTATTCCAGCCATATACAATGGTAAAAGATCATCGCACAAAATGTGAAACAGGAAATATTCAAGCTGTTATGGATGGTGCTATCGATAATTTTATTGAGTCTTTCTTGTCAGCAAAGTGGAAAGGTTTACCAATGGGAGAAGACTAAGTAATGAAAAGAACTTTACTTTTTGTTATTTTAATTATTCTTAATTTTAGTTTTTTATTCTCAGAAGATTGGACTTTAGCAGCTACAAAGTTTGAAATAAATGAATCTATATTAACAACTGAGGCAGAAAAATCTGGATTAGAAATAATTTCTGAACAGTTGCCATCTTTAATTTTAGATTATTTACCTCAAAATATAACTAGAACTGTTTTTCCAGAAGAAATGTTTCAGCGAGATAGATATAAAATTTTAAGAGAAAGACAATCTTTATATTCATCATTATCTAGTCAAATTAAAAGTCGTGATGCTTTGGTTTTTAACCATACAGATTTAGAATTAAAACGAAAAATAGAAAACTCAGAAAGAACTATTGAAAATACAGTTAAAAAAATTAATGAATCAAAAAATGAAGAATTATTACTAATAAAAAATTTTGAATCGGATAAAAAAGAGAAAAATAAAATTACCGATGTTGTTTTATACCAAAATGATAGTACAAAATTATTTAATGTTGATGACTCAAAATCAATTGATAAAATAAATTCAGCATCTGTTCATGGATTGATTACAGGAAAAATTTTTCCATATGGAAATTATGTAAAAGTTGAATCAACTTTAACCTTGTATCCAGAAGAAAAAGTTTTAGCAACAGTTACAGAAGTTGGTTTAGTTTCTGAAGTTGAATATATTGCTAGTTCAATCAACAATCAATTTTTGAGTTTTATAATAAATGATGAATTGGTTAATACAGATATTTTGATTTATCCTCCAGACGCAGGAGAAAATGCAACAGTTTACATTCAAGATTATGTATTACATGGAAAAACTGTTTCAACAAAATTTATTCCAGGAGAACATTCAATTAGAATTGAATCTCCAGGATATGAAACTGTTTATTTTTCACACAATTATGTTCCAAAGCAGGATAAGATAATTTCTATAAATATGAAAAAAATTAATCAAGTGAATTCATATTTTTTCATCGAAGATAAAAAGAAAAATTCTCAATTTGATTTGAGTTCTCAAATTTTCTTGAATTCTGAACTTATTGGAAATAATCCTATTTCTGTAATGATAAGTGATAAAACATATCTCGGTGAAGTTGTTTCAAATTCTGACAAAGATATTTTTTCATTTTTTGTGTTGAAGAATGGTTTTACTTCTGAATCAATAATGAGAGAAAGTCAAAGTGAAGATGAAGTTGCTTTGCAAATAAATTTACCAGAAGCAAAACATAATTTATCAAAAAGAATAGATAAAAGCCGAAAACGAATGTACTGGTCTTATGGTGGATTAATTTTAACGTTGCCAATTTATTATTTTTCAAAAGGAACTTATGAACTTTGTGTAGAAAATAGTTCAATTGTAAATCCATCTTCAATAAATACTTGGAAGAAGGCTTCTGATATTTCTTTGTACACAGTTATTGGTGCTGGGGTAAATTTTGCTGTTCAATTTGTGTTGTACTTAATAGATGCAAATAAAGTTGTTCCAAAAACAGTAGAACCAAAAATTGTTAATCAAAATGAGATTGAGTCTTTAAATTCACAAATAGAAGAAACTCGTAAAGCAGAAGAAGATGCAAAGACAAGAGAATTGGAATTAAAAAAATTAGAAGAAGAAAAAAAACTACAAGAAGAAATGAATAATGAAAATTCTTCTTTAGATGAAAAAACTGAAGCAAATAATTTAAATACTGATGAACTAGATGAAATTTTAGATTCTAGTGAAAATATTGATTTTCAAGAATTAAATCAAGATAAAGAAGGTTAGAAATGGCTAAATTTAATTTTAAAGAAAAATTACAAAAAATTTTTGGTGGTAAAACAAATTTTGATGATGACTTTTTTGATGAAATGACAGATGTTTTAATTGAGAGTGATATAGGAGCAAAATTAGCTTTTGAGCTGATTGAAAAATTAGAAAAACAATGTAGAGAATTAAAACTAAAAGAAACTTCTGAAGTACAAAATCTTTTAAAAGAATTGTTAACTGAATATGTTTTAGAAACAACTTTAACTCCAGAGCGAAATAAAATAAATGTATTTTTAGTTTTAGGTGTAAATGGGGTTGGAAAAACTACATCAGTTGCAAAAATGGCAAATTTTTATAAAAAAGAATTTTATGATGTTGATAATTTTGTAACACTTGCAGCTGCAGACACTTTTAGGGCTGCTGCAATCGATCAATTAAAATATCATGGTGAAAAAGTTGGAGTAAGAGTTGTTGCTCATAAAGATGGAGCAGATCCTTCTGCTGTTGTTTTTGATGCTGTGGAATCTGCAAAATCAAAAGGTGAGGGGCTTGTTTTAGTTGATACAGCAGGTCGTTTGCATAATAAAGAAAATCTTGTACGTGAGTTACAAAAAATTGATAGGACTGCAAAACAAAAGGCTAGTGAAGGATGCTATAAAAAAATTTTAGTTTTGGATGCAACAACTGGACAAAATGGATTACGACAAGCAGAAGTATTTAATGATGCAGTTGGAGTTGATGCAGTAATTTTAACAAAGTATGATTCAACTGCTAAAGGTGGGATGATTGCAACTTTAGGAAAAGATTTAAAACTTCCTGTAGCTTTTGATTGCTTTGGTGAAACTTATTCTGATATTGAAATTTTTAATAAAGAAAAATTTCTATCAGAATTGTTGGGTAATTAATTTTTTTTAAGGTTAGAGTTTTGAAAAATAAAAAACATTTATTTGTTAAATTTTTTATCGTTTCCTCAATTTTAATTTTTCAGAGTTTAAGTGTTCATTCGCAATCTGTATTAAATAAAAATTTTAAAAATTATTTTGATAAAGACATTTTTATAAAATTTCCAAATTGGATAAATGGATTTTTGTTTACTGAAAAAAAAGATGAAACAAAATTAGATGAAATAATTTCTTTCGATAACACAGAAAATATTGAAATGAAATTTTCTCATTTGCCACGAATACCAGTTTCTGAAGATTTGATTAACGAAAATTCAATTTATAAATATCAACAAGATTTACAAATGCGTTTTTTTAAATCAGATGAATCTTTGATAAGTATTTATGAAAATCCTTTAGGACAAAAAACTCGAGTTTACAAAGAAGATGAATTAATAAAATACAAAAAATATGATGAAAAAGAAAGAATCTTTGTTGAAAAAATTTGGAAAGATGTAAATAAAAAATACGAATTGGTTTCTGAAAAAAAATATGAGTATAAAACTTTAGAAGATAAATTTCCTTTTAAAACAGAACTTCTTCATTATGAAAAATTAATTAATGTTGTTGAATATTTTAATGAAAATAATTTTGTTACAAAAAAAGAAACTTATACAATTTCAAAAGATAAAGAAGAAAATATTTTGCAAAAAATTTTTAGTACAGAATCTTTCCTTTATGATTTTGAAAATCGTGTAACAGATTATGTTGTGAAAAAAAATGATTTTACAATAAAAACAAAATATGATTATTCAAAGAATTTAAAAAATCCTGATGAAATTATTTTTGAAAACGAAATAAAAAAATCAGAAAAAAAATATTCTTCAGATTTTGATTATATTTATACAGTTTATCTTGATGAAAAATATTCAATTAAATCTGAATATAAAAATTCAATTAAGATTGATGAATCAATTTATCTTGATGGAAATAAAATTAGGACATCATCTGGAGTAAAAAATGAATAATAATTTTTTGTCTAAATTTAATTGGATTTTATTTTTATCAAAAAAGTTTTCTCGAGTTGATTCTTCTAGTAGACTTGTTGCAACAAAAATTTTTCCTTCATTGGGAATTGGTTTTGGTGTAATGGCTTTGATTGTAATAATTTCTGTTATGAATGGTTTTCAAAGTACATCAATTGATACTCTGATGGAAATAAGTTCACATCATGTTCGTGTTAAGATAAACGAAAAATCTAATGAACAAGAATTTTATAATTATTGTATAAATTCTCAGCAAGTAACATCTGTTACAGAATTTTTAGAAGCTCAAGGTTTGTTAGTTGGTAAAAGAGGAAAACAACAAGCTGCACTTTTACTAGCTGTTCCTAATTCAATCATCTATGAAGATTTAGGATTTGCAAATGAAGTTGACGTTTATGCTGGTGAATTTGATTTAGAAACTCCTATGTCAATTTGTTTAGGTTCTGAGCTTGCACGAAATCTTGGTGTTACTGTTGGTGATAAAGTTTCTATTCTTGCTTTATCTGGAAATTCTTCTGTTGATTTATTTTCTGATGATAGAGTTTTTACTGTTACAGGATTATTTTTTACTTCTAATTTAGAAATAAATAGTTTTTATGCTTTTATATCTTTTCAAGATGGACGAAAAATTTTAGGTGGCGCAACTGATTCTTTTTATGGAATTAAATTAAAAGATTATAATAGAGATAAATTATTTATTCACGAAATTGAAAAAAATAATTTTAAAGTTGAGTGTCAATCTTGGAGAGATTATAATCGTTCAATTTTTAGTGCGTTACGAATTGAAAAAAATGTTTTGATGATTTTAGTTTTGCTTATTTTTATTGTAGTTGGTGTAAATATTTTTAACGGAATGCGTCGTATGGTTTTTGAACGACGAGAAGAAATTTGTGTTTTGCGTGCATTAGGTGCTGATGCAAAAAGTATAAAATATGTTTTTGTTTTGCAAGGTTTATCTGTTGGATTGTTAGGTTCAATTCCTGGTTTGGTTTTAGGTTTGCTTTTATGTGTTAAGATGGATGTTGTTTTTTCTTTAATCGCAAATATAAGTTATGGAATGCAATATTTTTTTACAATGTTAATTAATCCTTCTTACATATCTTATCTTTCGCAAAATTTAATTTATTTGCAATACGCTTCAATTCCAGCTAAGGTAAATTTTGGGGAAGTATTTTATATTTCTATGTTTGGAATTATTTCTTCAGTGATTTCTGCTTGGTTGGCTAGTAGAAAAATTATGAAGTTTCAAGTTTCGGAGGTTTTAAGAGATGAATAATTCTTATGTTTCAGGAAATGTAATTTTAAAAATTGAAAATTTGAAAAAAACTTATAAAGATAATATTTCAGGTGAATCATTAACTATTCTTAATAATCTTTCAGTAGATATTTTTGAAGGTTCAAAAAATATTATTATTGGAGAAAGTGGAAGTGGAAAAAGTACTTTGCTAAATATTATTGGTGCTTTAGATTCTATAACTTCTGGAACTGTAAAAGTTGGGGATTATGATTTGTCATCAATGGATGAATCTTCTTTAGAAAAATTTAGAAGTAAATTTTTAGGATTAATTTTTCAATTTCATTATTTGTTAAAAGATTTTACTGCTTTAGAAAATGTTTTTCTTCCTGCATATATGATAGGATGTTCAAAAAAGGAAGCAATGGAAAAAGCAAAAAGTTTATTGGTGGATGTTGGATTGGAACATCGTATGAATCATATTCCTGCAAAACTTTCTGGCGGAGAGCGGCAAAGAGTTGCTGTTGCTCGTTCTTTAATAAACGATCCAAAATTAATTTTAGCAGATGAACCTACAGGTAATTTAGATCCTGTAAACGCAAAAGTTATAAGTGATTTGCTTTTTTCAGTTGTAGATAAATATAAAAAAACTTTGATACTTGTAACTCATGATAAAGAAATTGCTACTAAAGGTGATTTTTGTTATAAAATTGTTGATGGAAAATTGGAAACAGTATGAATTTAAACTCTTCAATCTTACTTGCAATTAAATTTTTATTACCCAAAAGTGATTCACCTTCTAATGCCAGAAAGAGTGTTCTTGGTGCAATTCTTTGTATTGCTTTAAGTTTAATTCCTTTAATAGTTGTTCTTGTTGTTTCAGACGGAATGATTGAAGGAATTACAGCAAGAACAATTTCACTTTCAAGTTTTGATTTGCAAGTTGTTCCTTATGGAACTTCTGGAGTGGATGCTTCTAAATATAAAGAATATGAATCTTTGGCAGATATTATAAATCAAGTAGAAGGAGTAAAATCTGTTTGTGTAGAAAGACAAGGTGTTGCTTTAGCTGCAAGTATGAATGGAAGGACTGGCGCAACTGTGCGAGGTGTTTCTCCTAACTTATATTTAGAAAACGAATCCTTTAGGAAGTATTTAAATATTCTTGATGGTGAATTTGATATTTCATCAAGTAAAGATGCGGTTATCGGTTCAAAGTTAGCAAAGGATTTAAATCTAAAAGTTGGAGATACAGTTAGAATTATTTCTTCTAGAAAAAACACCAATGATAAAATAGTTCCACGATTTACAACTTTTAAAGTAAAAGGAATTTGTTCTAGTGGTTATCAGGAACTTGATGCTTTATGGTTTTTTATAAACGCAGAAACCGCTTTCGATTTATTTTCTACAGCTTCTTCAAAAATTGTTTTAGGCGTAGAAACTGAAAATCCTTTTGAAAATGAATTATATAAAACAGCAAATTTAATAGAAGATGAACTTGATAAAAAAAATCTTTTTGCAAGTGTTTATACTTGGCAAGAATTAAATTCATCACAACTTGAAAACTTTGCAACAACAAAAATGTTATTACTTTTAATTATGTCTTTGATTGTTCTAGTTGCAAGTATAAATGTTTCATCCTCTGTTATTATGTTCGTAATTGAACGAAATAAAGAGATTGCAATTCTAAAAAGTATTGGAGCTTCTTCTCAAGGAATTACATTTTCATTTTTATTAATTGCTATGTTTATAGGATTTTGTGGTGTTTTGATTGGATTCCCTTTAGGATTGTTATGTGCCGTAAATGTAAATTCTATATTAAACTTTTTTGAAAATGTTATAAATTTTGTATTATCATTAGGATATAACCTTTTTACAAATTCGCAAGGTTTTGTTCCTGTTTCAGTAATGAATCCAGAGTATTACCTTGAAAATATTCCAATTGTTTTACCTTTTGGAGAATTGTTAGCGATTGTAATTTTGGTTTTAGTTTTATCGATTGTTGTATCGATAGTTCCTTCTGTAAAAGCGGGTAAAGAAAAACCTTTATCCTTGTTACGTAAATTATAATTTAGAATAGGTAAGATTATGAAGTGTGATTTTTGCCATGAAAATGATGCAATAATTTTTGTAAGACAGGTAACAAATAATTCTACAAAAGAACTTTATCTTTGTGCTGAATGTGCAGAAAAGAGAGGAATTTCAGAAAGTTCTTCTAAAATGGATTTAAATTTTAGTGGACTTTTAGGAGATTTAATCGGTAAGCAAAGAGAGGAACGTAATAAAGTTTGTCCAACTTGTGGACGTAGATTGCAAATTATTTTAAAAGAAAAAACTGTAGGTTGTGCAGAATGTTATAATGTTTTCAAAAAAGAAATAACTGAAATTTTAAAAGGTTTGGGTGTAACAAAATCCTATACAGGAAGTTTACCTAATAGAATTGAAAATTTTAAATCTTCTCTTACTGATAGAGCACTTTTACAAGAGAAATTACAAAATGCAATTCAAGAAGAAAATTATGAAAAGGCAGCAGTTTACAGAGATAAATTAAAGATGTTGGATAATCCATCAATAGAAGAGGCAAGTGAATGAGAAAAACAGAAATTTCTGATGCATGGTATGGATCTAATGGTCCAGATAATGATGTTGTGCTTTCTTCTAGAGTTAGACTTGCTAGAAATTTAGCAAATTTTCCTTTCCCACAAGGATTTAAAAATTCTGATGGGGATAGAGTTCAATCTTTAGTTTTTGATGCCTTCCATAAAATTGATGAGAACGAAACATATCAGTCCTTATTAATTTCTGAACTTGATTCTTTAGGTCAAAAAATTTTATCAGAAAGAGGTGTTATTGAACCTGATTCAATTTTGCAAACTTCATCTGGTTTGATTTTACGTGGTGATGGAAGAGTTTCATGTACTGTAAATTGTTATGACCATATTAGATTGTCTTCGTTTGTTACTGGTTTAGATTTGTCTAATGCAAAAAAACTTGTAAAAGAAATTGATGATAAACTTCAAAAACATTTACAGATTGCAGGTTCTGTTGAATTTGGTTATTTAACTTCTGCAATAAAAGATGCAGGTAGTGGAATGAAAATATCTTTACTAGTTCACCTTCCTGCTATAAGTTATGGCGGCATGCTAGATAGAGTTTTAAAAGAAATCATGTCCGAAGGTTTTTCTGTTATTGGATATTATGGTTCTGGCATGACATTAGGTTCTTCCCTTGGTGCTTTTTATAAAATTTCAACGGAAGTTTCTTTTTCTGAAGATGAAGAAATTCAATTAGAAAAAATTAATAATTTAGGAAAAAAAATAATTGATTTTGAAAGAAAGGTTCGCCTTGAAATTGCCGATAATAAACCAACCTTTGTAAGAGATTTAGTTTATAAAGCAATTGCAATGGTAAAATATAGTCGTTTTATTGATAGTAGAGATGGAATTGATTTAATATCAAAAATCAAATTTGGGCTAGATTTAGGATTGTTAACTGGAATTGAAACAAATGTTTTATTTTCGTTACTTTATCGTGTTCAAAATGCTCATCTTTCCTATGTAATTCGTTCAAGTGATTTGTCTTATGAAAAGGATGTAAATACAGAAGAACTTAAAATTGAAAGATTACGTTCTTTGATTTTACAAGAAACCCTGAACACAATGCAAATTACAGCATAAATTTTTATTAAGGAATTTTCATGATTAAAGGATTAACAAAACGTGCATATAAACTTTTAACTGTTTTGGCTCAAGATGAAGGCAGAAGAAATTCTAGTACAGTTTTATTGCCTGAACATATTCTTTTGGCTTTAATAAAGTCTGGAGATGGTATAGGTTATGAAGTTTTAATAAATTTAAAAGTAAATATTTTGAATTTACAACTTGTTTTAGAACAAAGTTTAAAGTCTGAAAAGGAAAATGTATCTTTTGCAGATTTGCCACCATCAAGACGATTGAGAACTTTATTAGATTCTGCCTCAATCGAATCACGAACTTTACGAAATGAATATGTTGGAACTGAACATTTGTTAATTGCTGCTGCTAAAGAAGATTCTTCAGTTTTTAATGAATATATAAAAAAATGCAATATAAAAATTGATGATTTAAGAAGGGAAGCCTCTTTACTTAATTCTTCAAGACCCATGCCACAAATTTCAAAACCATTTAATACAGAAGGTGTTTCTGTTTTTGCAAATTCAAATAAAGGTTCTAGTAAACCAAACAGCCAAAGTGCTTCTATTTTGCAAGAATTTAGTAAGGACATTACAGAAAAGGCAAAAAATGGTGAAGTTGATCCTGTAATCGGTAGGGATAAAGAAATAAATCGTGTTGTACAAATTTTGTGTAGGCGTACAAAAAATAATCCAGTTTTAATTGGTGAACCTGGCGTTGGAAAAACAGCAGTTGTAGAAGGTTTAGCAATTAAAATTGCTTCAGGGGAAGTTCCAAAAATTTTGCAAAAAAAGAGGCTTTTAATTTTAGATTTAGCCCTTGTAATTGCTGGAACAAAATTTCGTGGTGAATTTGAAGAAAGAATTAAACGAATAATGAAAGAAGTAAAAGAACAGAAAAATATTATTTTGTTTATTGATGAACTTCATACGATTGTTGGTGCTGGTGGTTCAGAAGGTTCTATGGATGCTTCAAATATGATAAAGCCAGCCCTTTCTCGTGGGGAACTTCAGTGTATCGGAGCAACTACTTTAAATGAATACAGAAAATATTTTGAAAAAGATTCTGCTTTAGAACGCCGATTTCAAACAGTTATTGTTGACGAACCATCTGTAAAAGAAACCATCGATATTCTCGAAGGTATAAAAAGTAAGTACGAACAATTTCATGGTGTAAAATACGAAGATAATCTTATGGAATTTATTGCAAAAATTTCTAAGCGTTATATTACAGGTAGATTTTTACCAGATAAAGCCATTGATGTTTTAGATGAAGCTGGTTCTGTAAAAAAAATTCAAACAGATACAGAACCTACACTTTATGATTTTTATGAAAGTAAAATTGAAGAACTAACAAAAATGAAGCATAATCTTGTTCAATCTCAAGATTATGAAAAAGCCGCAAGTGTAAGAGATGAACTTTATAAAATCAGAGATGAGTTTGAGCAATTTAAAAATAATCCAGAATCTCAAACTGCAAACTTTACAGGCATTGTAACTAAAAAAGATGTTTGTGATGTAATTTCTACAATGACTGGAATCCCTCTTGAACAACTTGATGAAGATGAATCACAGCGTTTAATCAATATGGAAAAAGAACTTCATAAAACTATTGTAGGACAAGATGTAGCTATCAATCTAATTTCATCAGCAATTAGAAGGTCAAGAGCAGGTGTTTCCTCTTTTAATCGTCCAACAGGTTCTTTTATCTTCCTTGGTCCTACTGGTGTTGGAAAAACTTTACTTGCAAAAACCTTGGCAAAATTTTTGTTTGGAAAAGAAGATGCTTTAATTCGTGTGGATATGAGCGACTACATGGAAAAACATAATGCAAGTCGTCTTGTGGGAGCTCCACCAGGATATGTTGGATACGAAGAAGGTGGCGTTTTAACAGAAAAAGTTAGACGAAATCCTTATTCTGTAATTCTTCTTGATGAAATTGAAAAAGCACATCCTGATGTATTTAATCTTTTACTTCAAATTTTAGAGGAAGGTGAACTAAAAGATAATCTTGGTCATACTGTAAACTTTAAAAATACAGTAATTATTATGACAAGTAATGCTGGGGTTCGACAAATTTCAAATGAAAGCCGCTTAGGTTTTAGTTCTAATGAAAATGCGATTTTAGATTATTCTGAAATTAAATCAAGTGCCATGGCAGAATTGAAAAGAATAATGAGTCCAGAACTTTTAAATCGTATTGACGATATTGTAGTTTTCAGTGCCTTATCAAAAGCAGAAATTTCTACGATTTTGGGAATACAAATTTCTGAGTTAGCAACTCGCCTTGAAGAGCAACATTTATCAATTCAGTTAACTAACAAAGCTCGGGATTATCTAATTGAAAACGGATATGAACCTTCCATGGGAGCTCGTCCAATGCGTCGTCTTATTCAGCGTGAAATTGAAGATGAACTTGCAACAAAAATCATTAATGGCGAATGTTCAAGTGGAGATATTGTTAGTGTTGAATATCGTAATTCTAAATTGCAAGTTAAGATAAAGAAAAATTCTTCTTTGCTAGAAAATGAAAATTTGGAAGCAAATTTAGAACAAGAAAATTCCCAAGAAAAAGATACTTCTCTTGTTATAAACTAAAATTTTGTATAATATGTTCTCATGTATTTGTCAGATTTTGGAAAAAAACTCGCTGAACAATCAGGTATTCAGCAACTTATGGATGATTTAGGACAACCTATACCTGAAGGAGTAAAATCATATCAACTTGGTGGAGGAAATCCTGCTAGAGTTCCTGAAGTTGAAAAAGCATATCGCTTAGAAACAGAAAAACTTTTATCTCGTTCTGATGATTTTGAAAACGCAATTGCAAGATACGATACTCCACAGGGGCGTGTAAGTTTTATAGAAACTTTGTCTGCATTTTTTAAACGGGAATACGGCTGGGATATCGGTCCTGAAAATATTGCTATTACAAATGGAAGTCAATCTGCATTTTTCTTTTTGTTCAATATGTTTTCTGGAACTTTTTCACAACCAGGAAAAGAACCTCTAAAAAAAACAGTTGTATTCCCCCTTGTTCCTGAATATGTAGGATATGCAGACCAAGGAATTGAAAAAGATACTTTTGTGGGTATTCCTGCAAAGTGTGTTTATTATCCTGATAATACATTCAAATATTTTATCGACTTCGATGCTTTAGAAACTTATCTTGAAAAACATAGGGAAGTAGGGGCAATGTGCGTTTCTCGTCCTACAAATCCTACTGGGAATGTTTTAACAAACGATGAAATTAGACATCTTTCTGCTTTGGCTTACAAATATAATATCCCTCTTTTTGTGGATAATGCTTACGGTTTGCCTTTCCCAAATATTATTTTTACAGAGGACGCAAAACCTTATTGGGATTCTTCTGTAATTCTTTCAATGAGTCTTTCTAAAATTGGTTTGCCATCCTTACGAACAGGAATTGTTGTGGCAAAACCTGAATTGATAAAAGCTCTTGCTTCCGTAAATTCAATTGTTGCTTTGGCTTCTGGAAGTTTAGGACAAGTAATTTCTCAAGATTTGTTTGCTACAGGAAAAATGAAAACTCTAGCAGAATCTTATGTTAGACCATTTTACCAACAAAAATCTTTATTTGCACAAAGTTGTTTTAAAGAATATTTTGCAGGAACAAATTATTCAGTTCATAAAAGTGAAGGTGCAATTTTTAACTGGATTTTAATGAACGATTTGAAAATTCCTACAAAAGAACTTTATGTAAAACTAAAAGACCAAGGTGTAATTACAGTTCCTGGTGAATACTTCTTCTTTGGAACGCCAGAACACGAGCACTACGATAAATGCTTACGAATAAATTACTCTCGCCCAGAAGATGAAGTAAGAGAAGGTATTAGAATCATCGCAGAAACTTATAAGAAATTTAGCAAATAGATAATTAGCAAAGTTCTTATATTGCGGGTAGAAAAAGGGGCTATTTTGTTAATGCGTTTATATCTTCTACAGAAAGACCTGTTGCTTTTGCTATATTTTCTACAGTTAGAGACATTGTTAATAAATTTTTAGCAGTTTCGATGGCTTTTTGTTGAGAACCTTGTGAGATGCCTTGCTGGATTCCTTGTGAGATACCTTGTTCAATTCCTTCTTTAAGTCCACGTCGAAAGTTGTCTCTGTCATGTAAATTCATACTTTGATACTCCTTTTTGTTGACTTCGTGTTTTTTGATTTTTTCAACGATAGAAGAAAGTTTTTCTGTAAAATCGTCAACAGGCTTTTGATTACAAATATACTGTAAAAAAGCTGAAATTTCTAGGTCTTTTTCAATTTTAAACGAAGTTGCGTTAAAAATCTTTTTTATGGATTTATCACTCAAAACTAAATCGTAATTTTCATCACAGCGGTTTTGAAAAGTATAAATCGGTAAGCCTAAATGGAATGGATCGAATTTACAAATAAAAATTACAAAACTTGTGGGTAGTTCTGAATAATCTTGTCCTTTAAGTAAATTATCGCAATCTAACATTGACTGATAAAAACGAGTTCTTAAAGGAATGTTATCATCAAGTGCGTTTTGTAGTTCAATATCGAATATTTTATCGCTGTCTTTCACATAAACATCAAGACGTACGCCTTTACTTTCGTAATATGGTGAAATCGTTTTTTCAATTTCAGGATAAGTGATGTGGTCAATTTTGATTTTTAACAATCTTTCAAGTAATTCTTGGCAAATATCTTGGTTTTCATGCAAGACTTTTTCAAACATGTAATGGTCTGCAAATGTTAAATCTTCAAATTTCTTAAACATAAATTTTTTCTCCTCAAAAATAATTTTTTTTACATCTTTATTATTGAGAAAAAATTGCATTTTTTAGCAAAAACTATGAAAAATTTTGAAATTTTTTTGCGTTTATAGATCCTGAATCAAGTTCAGGATGACAAGAAGAAGTGCAACCTGTCCACAAATGCCTTTTACATTTCGTTCATACCTCATACAGTTCCATCTATGCCACTTGTTGCAAACAAAGCAAAAACCAATGTGCTAAAGCAAAATTCAGCCAAAAATCGCAAGAAAAATGTGAACTAGCAAACCCCATGAAGAAAACACGTAAGTCAAAATTGAAATACTCCAGCAAGTTTTGTGAAACAAAACTTGATTGTAAGCCGAAGGCTTACTAAACGACTGAAAGGAGGAGCCGCAGGTCGTGGGGCATTTTTCTGTTGAAAGGATTTTTGTACGAATTATCTAAATACACAATTTCAATGCGATTTTTGTATCAATTTTTGCATTTACAAAATTTTTACTTGCTTTATATAACTTTGGGATTTATAATATCAGTTAAGTATTATAATAATAAAAATAATTTCCTGTAAAAATGTATTCCATATTTTGTAAAATAATATTGCTTTTTTTTTGTTGGTAATATAAAAGGTGTCTAACTAATTATGAAGTGAACTGCACCCAAATTATTGGACACTTCATTAGATAACTTTTTTGTTAAATAAAAGGGGGAATTATGAAAAAACTATGGATTCCAATATTTATAATATTGGTATTAACAATGACTTTTACAGTTTTTAGCTGTAAAGACCCAGAACCAGAACCTGGAACTGGTGTAGAAAATCCAACACAAACACCAGATAATAGTGATCAGAGTGATGAAACGACTCAACCTGGTGATTCAGATTCTGATAAAGAGGATTCTAGTACGGGGGGGGGTACAACTCCTGTAGCTACTTATACTGTTAGATTTTTGTATGATGAAAGTACAAAAATTAGTGACGATATAACAGATAAAAAAGTAGGAGAAAAAATCAATTTACCAACCGTAAAAGATGTTGAAAGAAAAGGTTTTTCAGGTTGGTTTACTTCAAATTCAAACACAGGAACACCTATTACAACAGAAAAAGCAGGTGGTGTTTATACTGTAGATTCAAAAGATGCTATTAATAATGTTATAACTCTTTATGCTCTCTATTACGATTTAGCAAATGAAATCCCAGTAACTGCAATTAAAATTCAAAACGAAAATGAAATTAATTTATCAAAATTAGATATTGGAAATACAGTTACATTCAATATTACATACGAACCAGAAAATGCAACTGTAAAACCAAGTGTAAATTGGTCTGTAAGTGATGCTTCAATTTTTGATTTAACTGAATCAAATGGAAAAGTAACAATTAAAGCAAAAAAAGTTGGAAGTGCAACTTTAAATGCAGTTCTTTCTACAAATGATACAATAAAGGATAGTGTTTCTGCCACAGTTATAAAATCTTTACTAAGTTTAAGTGTTGCTAAAACAACAGATTATGATTCATCTTCTCCAAGTTTTACAGCAACTGCTAGATATTCAGATAATTCAACAGAAGATGTAACATCAAGTGCAACATGGACTTCTTCAAACGAAGATGTTGCTACAGTTTCTGCTGGTGTTGTTACTTTGAAAGCTGCTGGCGAAACAACAATTTCTGTATCATATACTTATGAAGGTGTTACAAAATCTGGCGGAAACCAAATTATAACTGTAAAATCTAGTGGTGGAACAACAAATAGTTATGTGTTTTATTTCTTATCAAGCTACAATGAAGTTTCTGGTGGTGGATATCTTTATGGTTGGAAAGATGGAGATGTTAAACCTTTTGGTGAGTGGCCAGGAACAAAAATGAGCCTCACAGATGCAGAAAATGCTTACTATCTTATTGTTGAAGATATGTCTGGAATGAAAGGCTTGATTTTTAATAATAATGGTTCAAACAAAACAGGCGATATTACTTCTTTCCCTGCAAGTGCAGGACACTGGTTGTATTGGCATAACGGTAATAATTGGGAATGGAAAGAATACACAGATTCTCCTGTATCTGTTCCAGGTTCTTCAGGTGGTTCTTTATCTGGTGATGTAACTGTAGAACCTTTACCAGATGACGATGGTTCAGATGAAGGTGATAATTCAGGTTCTGGCAGTGGAAGTTCTTCAGGAAATACAGGTTCTTCTATAACAGATAGAATTATTCTTCATGCTTATGAGTATGTAAATGTTTATGTTTGGGATACTTCAGATTCATCTTTGAACGCAAAGCATAAAACAATGGATCAAGAAGGTGATTCCAACTGGTATACCGCAACATTAAATGTAACAAGTGCTTCTATTATCTTTACAAAATCTGCCGGTGATTGGGATTCCCAAACAGGTAACCTTTCACGAGAGGCAGGTGAATGGTGGTATAAAAATGGTACTTGGACAGACTATAATCCAGATGACACAGTTGTACCAGAAATTTCTAAATTAACAGCTAATAAAACAGGAGTAATCTCTGGAATCGTAGAATTTACAGTTTCTGCAACAGATAATTTAAAACTTGCAACAGCCACATTCTATTGTGATGAAAAACAGATTGGCTCTGTAAATATGACTTCAACAAGCGATACTCAAACTTTTGATTGGGATTCTAGATATTGTTCAAATGGAAACCATATAATAAAAGTTGTTGTAGCTGATGTTGGAGGAAATACTTCTGAAAAAACTCTTTCTATTACAACAGAAAACGAAAATCTTCCACCTGTTCCTTCTATGACAGGTGCTAAAGTAGCAAAATTTGGTGATACAAAAACATTCAAGAGTACTTCAACTGATCCAAACGGAACAATATCAGCTTATGCTTGGTCTGTAACTGGAGGTGCAACTATTGAAGGTTCTACAACAAGTGAAAGTGTTCAAATTAAATTCCCAGAAACAGAAACAACTTGTGTTATTACATTAGTCGTAACTGATAATGATGGTGCAAAATCAACTGTTACAAAAGAAGTTGAAGTAAAAAATCTAACAGTTACAGACTTCCGTGAAGAAACAATTTACTTCTTGATGACAACACGTTTCTATGATGGTGATCCTACAAATAACCAATATTCTTGGGACGAAGGTGGAGATTATCTAAAGAAAACAGAAGGTGACTATGCTTGGCGTGGAGACTTTGCTGGAATTATCGAAAAACTTGACTATATCAAAGCTCTTGGATTTAGTGCAATTTGGATTACTCCTGTTGTAGAAAATTCATCTGGTATTGACTATCACGGATATCATGCCTCTGACTTTAGTAGAGTTGATCCTCGTTATGCAAAAACAGGTCAAGATCCTATGGCTGCATATCAAGAATTGATTGATGCTTGTCATGCAAAAGGAATCAAAGTAATTCAAGATATCGTATTGAACCATACAGGTAACTTTGGTGAAGCAGGCTTGTTCAAAATGTTCGATACAAGAAAAACTGATGTTGATGAAAATGGTCATACAAACTTTGTAACTCTAGATCCTTATGGTGGATATGGATATGAAGCATTGAAAAAAGCTCTTGCTGGAAGTGATTACGATAGTCTTCCTGGTGAACAGCAATATGGTGCTCGTATCAATGCCATGAAAGAAGATACAAATGATACAAACTTGATTTATCATCATGCAAAAATGATTGATTGGAATAGCGAAAACTGTCAATTAGGTCAAATGGCAGGAGACTGTGTAGACTTAAATACAGAAAATCCAACTGTTTATAATTACTTAATTAATTGCTATAACAACTATATTGATATGGGTGTTGATGGTTTCCGTATCGATACAGTAAAACATATTTCTCGTTTGACATTTAACAAAACATTCTTGCCAGCATTTAGAGAAACAGGTGGTGATAGTTTCTTCATGTTTGGTGAAACTTGTGCAAGATATCGTGGTCGTTGGAACGAAGGTGTTCCTGCTCTTTCTCCTTCATTCTATACTTGGGCAGAAACAGAAAACTTTGCTTGGAGTGATACAGATGCCGCTACAAACAGTGCTTCTGCAACAAAACATTTTGGTACTTACAATAGTGATTTTAATCCTCCAAAAAATTCAATTGCTAACCACAAATTGAACGGAAATGAATATCATACTCCAGATTACTCAAAACGTTCTTATCTTGACCAAATTGACTTCCCAATGCACTGGGCTTTCAATAGTGTAAATGATGCTTATAATACTTGTCTATCTTATGATGATGACTTTAATGATGCAACTTGGAATGTAACTTATGTTGATAGTCATGACTACGCTCCAGATGGTGCCCCAGAAAATCAACGATTTGCAGGTTATTGGCCAGATAAACTTAACTTGATGTTTACTTTCCGTGGTATTCCTTGTATTTATTACGGTTCTGAAATTGAATTCAAGAAAGGAATGCCTATTGATCCTGCTAACACAAGAACTTCTCTTGAAGAATCTGGACGTGCTTACTTAGGAACACATCTTGAAGGAACAGTTACAGCAACAGATTATGGTGAATATGAAGCAACAGGTGCTGTTGCAGAAACTTTGAATCATGATTTGGCACAGCACATCATTCGTTTGAACAAAATTCGTCGTGCAGTTCCTGCATTGCAGAAAGGTCAGTATTCTACAGAAGGATGTAGCGGTTCTATTGCATTTAAGCGAAGATTTACAGATGCAGAAACTGGTGTTGATAGTTTTGTTTGTGTAACAATCAATGGTGGTGCTACATTCTCAAATATTCCAAATGGAACATATAGAGAATTGATTACAGGTAAAACTGTAACAGGTTCTTCAATTACATCTGATTCTATTGGACAAGGTAATATGCGTGTTTATGTTCTTCAAAATGCAACTGCTGATGCTTATGGTGCAAATTGCAAAATTGGAACTGATGGTGCATATCTCAATTAGGTTTTAATTCACAAATAAAATAAAGGGGGAAAATAAGAAAGGGAAAGTCTAATAAGTTCATATATAGGACTTGTTAGACAACCCTTTCTTGTTTGTGTAAAATGAGAAAAATATTATCAATTATGCTAAGCTTGTTGATGGTAACAAGTTTTATGTTTGTAGGCTGTAAGGATCCAGAACCAGAGCCAACACCACCTGCAGTAAACACACCTAATAATG
>JAGBFB010000029.1 GCA_017936665.1 Spirochaetaceae bacterium
ATGATAAGATTAATTTGTTATTTAATCAGATAAAACAAACTAATTTAGAATATATAGTTTCAAAACAGACTAATGCTCCTAAGTTAAAGCTGTCAGGTTCATTTTCTGAAAGTACAAAAACACAGATGAAATTTTTTCCGGATTATGTTGATGATAAAACAAGTTATAATTGGTCAGCTTCTATAGGAGTTGAATTTTCTGAATTATTTTCTTTTAAAAATCGCTTGTTAAAACGTAATTATAATTTAATTATGGAAGGGTTAACAAATGATATTGAAAATTATATTTTTTCAAATAGATTAAAAATTTCTAAAAATGAGAATCTAATAAAATTATACAAAGATTTAAAAGATAAAACAAATAAAATTAAAGATAACTATGAGTTATATTATTCAAGTATTATTGAAGAATATAAAAAAGGTAATTTATCAAAAATAAAAGTTTTAGAATCTGAATTAGATTTATTTATGATAAAAAATATATTAAAAAATTATGATGATATGATTTGGTTTTATTCTTGGGAAAGGAGTCGTTTTTATGACTTCAAAAATTAAAAATACAGATGCAATTATTTTTGATATTTTAGGACAGCCATATTTGTATAGTGCCTCAACTGTTTCTTATTATCCAATTACAAAATGTGCTAGAGAATTATTTTTAGATGATAATTTCACAAAATATAATAAGATTACTAATTCATTGTATCAAAGATTTTCAAAAAAAGAAATTTTATTAACAAAAAAGAAAGTTAGAGAGTTTTATAATACAGAAATTATCAAACCAATAGAATATCGTTTAGAAGATAATTTTATTTTTTCAGATTATACTTTAAAGTTAATTCCTACTTTAAGATGTAACTTGAATTGTAAATATTGTTTTTCACAAAAAAATATAAATTTTGATATGTCTTTAGAAACTGCTAAAAAAGCAATAAATTTTTTTATATCAAATTTTGTAAAAAGCGATGTTAAAAGATATATTATTGATTTAACTGGTGCTGGCGAATCTTTATTGCGATTAGATTTTATTTTAAAAGTAAATGAATATATATTAAAATTAAAACAAGATAAAAAAATAAATATATTTTGTCAGTTTGCTACAAATGGAATGTTGCTTGATGAAGAAACAAGTTCCTTACTAAAGCGTAATCAAATATTATTTGGTGTAAGTCTTGATGGCGAAAAAGAAAAATCAGAAAATATTCGTAATGGATTAAATTATGATTTAGTTGCAAGAAATATTACCAAAATTAACAATAAAGATTTTTTTGGTTTGGCTGCAACTTTTTCTGGAATAAATTATGATTTTATTTCGATTTTCAAATCTTTGTACAAATTTAATCCAGAAGTTATAGGGATAAAACCTGTAAGATTATTTTTAGAAAATGAGGAATCTATAAATAAAAAAAATGTAAATAAGATTTTAAATTCATATACTGAATTTTCTAAGTGGATTTATAATTCTCTTGTAAATGGAGATAAAGAAATTTTCAATAAGTTTATTAAAAGTGAAGATTATTTTGCTAGATTTTTAAAGATTATGTTACACCCAACACGTGTTTATTTTCGTTGTTCTAGTGTTCTTAGTTCTATTGCTGTAGATTCAATGGAAAATATTTTAATATGTCCTGCCTTTGTAAATATAAAAGACGGAATAATAGGATCTCTTGATAAAGGTATTGATAAAAGTATCTATAATCAATTTAAAACTTATTATGCAGATAAAATTAAATATTGTAAATCATGTTGGGCTAGATACGCTTGTGCTGGAGAATGTTTTAATGTTAGTTATCAAAATTATAAGGAGTTTACAAAACCTGTTGCTGTAATGTGCAAAATAAAAAAACATTTGATACAATTATCTATTCATTTTTGGAGTAATTTAAAATATGATTATCCAGAAATTTATAATGAATGTCTAGGTAAATATTGATTATCTAATTTAAATTTCGATTATCTTTGCTCCGGATTTTGCATCGGTATTCAAATTTGATTTAATTTTCTTTGAAGAATTATCTATTATCAATAAATTTCCAGAGTTAATTTTAACTTTGCTTGTTGGATTATATTTAACTAAAGTTAAGCCTAATTGGGAACAAGCGTATCTTCCTGAAGAATTTTTTGGTAATTTTATTAAATCCGATACAACTCTAATTTTGAGTGTATCTTTTTCTTCTGTTGGTGTGATAAAGTTTTGTGCAAAAACAAAAGAAAGGGATGCTCTATCCTTGGGTAATCCTGATTTTTCAGAAAGTTTGTGTAATTTTTTAGGTGCAAAGTCTGTATTCAAAACAAAGTGACACCATTTTCCACCACGACGCCCATCCATAGAACATTCTTTTTGATGGGGGCAAGGGCTTATGATGTTATATTTTTTTCTGATTAAAGCATCTCGAGTTAACGAAATAAATCTGCTAGAACGAGGCAGGGCAGGTTCTACAACTAAAATAAGAGATTTTTCTGTTGAGTAAGAAAGTAATGCGTTTGTATATTTTTTAGCTTGTTCTTCTAAAGGTTTTGCTGTGTCATAATAAAGTTCGTTAAACATATTTGCACAAGTTACAAAACTTGCTTTGTTACGAATTTCTGTTCCAAGTTCCCCTTTTACGCGAATAATTTTCCAAGGTTCAATGTTTTCATTTTCTTTGTCTAAAGTTTTTGCAGCGATTGATAAATAAATTTCTTCACCTAAAGAAAGAGCCGTTTGTGAAATATCAATACAGTACCAAGTAAGTTTTTTCTTTCTAAGTTCTGGTCTAGAAAGCCATAATGCAATAGGAACTGTTAATGGTCCTGAACCTAAATCTAAACAATATTCTCCATCCTGTAGTTTATCAAAATATTCAGAAGGAAAACCTTTAAACAAATTTGTAAGTCTAAATAAATTCCACCACATAAAATATCTAGCATAGGAAGCAAGCATTACAGTTTGATTCATATAACCATTGTGGCGAGAACTTCTTTCGTCAGTTAATTGGTGTGAAAGTTCTTTTATAAAATTTGGAAGTTGATAAAGTTGCTTTGAAGATAAAGGTTTTATGTTTTGTAAAATATCATCAAAATTATCTAGAATTTCTTTTTCTGTATTTTCTAAAAATGAAAATAGGGGCAAATTATTTTTTTTTGTAAATTCCATCATTGTTCCTGCTGATTATTATTTGAATATTTTTTTAACAAGGCGTAAGTTTCTAATAAAATTCCACGAGTTTCATTTATTTTCAAAAGTATATCTGAAGATTCTGAATGTGAAAAAGATTGTGCATCTTCAATAAGTTGATTTCTAGCACCTTCTATCGTGAATTTTTTTTCTTGTATCAAATATTTTAATCTAAAAATGGTTTGTAAATCTCGGGCAGAATAACTACGTCTTCCACCAATATCTTTTTTGGGTGCAAGAGAAGGAATTACTTCTTCCCAATAGCGTAGAATGTGAGATTTTATTCCTGTTAAATCTTCAACTTCGCCAATAAAAAAGTTTGCCATCTGTAACCTTTTATCGTTCTCTATCTTCCCAACGCTTTCTACTTGCTTTTAATTCAAGTTGAACAGGAATTTTATCAAATCCTAAATCGCTTCGGATTCTGTTTTTCAAAAATGAAAGATAAGATTGTGAAACTACTTCTGGTCTAGTTGCAAAAAGTAAAAAGCTAACTGGATTTGTACTTGTTTGAACCATATATTTTATTTTAAAGTTTGCACTTCTACTTGCAGGTGGTGGATATGCTGTAACCCAATCTTTTAAAGCGGTATTTAAAGATGCTGTATCGATTTTGCGATTTAATTGTTCGTAAACTTCTAAGGCGGTATTTAATAAAAGTTTTATTCCTTTTCCTTCTAGGGCAGAAATACAAACAACTGGAGCAAAACTCATGTGACCAAACATAATTTTGATATTTTCTTCGGCACGTTTTACTGATTTTCTGTCTTGGTCTTGTGTATCCCACTTATTCAAAACAAAAATAATTCCTCGTCCTCTGTCGTGAGCAAGAGAAATGATTTTTTTATCTTGTTCTGCTAAACCTTCTTGTGCATCAATCATATGAAAAACAACGTCTGCTTTATCCAAAGATTTTATTGCACGATTTACAGAATAATATTCGATATTTTCTTTTACTTTAACTTTTCTTCGGATTCCTGCCGTATCAAGAACCATAAATTTTTTATCTTGATATTCAAAACTTCCTTCTACAACATCACGGGTAGTTCCAGCGTAATCGCTTACAATAGAAGCTTGTGTGTGAGTAAGTCTATTTGAAAGAGTTGATTTTCCTGTGTTAGGCTTTCCTACAATGGCAATTTTTATAGGATTTATTTCGCTTCCTTCTTCCACTTTTGAAAAATCTAATTTACTTACGATTTTTTCTGAAAGTTCAGGAATTCTATCTCCATGTTCTGCTGAAATAAAAAGCAAATCTTTAAAACCAAAACGCATAAAGTTCCAAGCTTCTTCTTCCAAGCGTCCACCTTCGCATTTATTTACAGCGGTAATAAGTTTGTTAGAATAAGGGCGTAACAGTGCGATAAATTCTTCATCTTCTCCTGTAACAATTCCTGCTTCCATCAAGAAAAGTATTGCATCGGCTTTTTTTAAGGATTCTAGTGTTTTTTCAACAACTAATTCATCCATTACGGCTTCCATTGTGCCAATTTCTCGTTCAAGTTTGAATCCCCCTGTATCCATAATGCGAACAGGCTTTCCGTTTATAAATGCTGTTTCTTCAATTGGGTCACGAGTTACACCTGGAGTTGGGTCTGTGATTGCTCGGCGCTTATGCAATAGGCGATTAAACAAAGTAGATTTTCCTACATTTGGACGGCCTGCAATTACTAAAAGAGGCAAATTTTTGTATTCTTTTTCTGTATCAAAGATAAATTCATCAGCTGAATCTTCTTGCATATTTGTAGAAATTTCTTCTTGTATTTGGTCTTTCTTTTTCATGACTTCCTTATGAATTACAAAGTGATTTTCTTTAACTTACAAAATAACAGATTTTTGAAAAAACTGCTATAGGTTAAAACTAGACTTGTAAAACTCTTACAAACAATGTGCGTATAAATTAAAAGATTATTTTTTTACTTTATCTAACAAGCGAAGTTCTGCTGCTTCATGCATTTCTTTTACAGAAAAGTTAGAAAGTATTTGCTTTATCGGCGAAATTAATTTTGGAGAAACACTTATTACTCTAACTCCCATTCCCACAAGGCATTTTAAGGATTCTTCGCGACCAGCCATTTCGCCACAAACTGAAATTGGAATATCGCTTTGAGAGGCACTTAAAACAGAATGTTTTATCATTCTTAAAACTGCTGGATGTAATTCGTCATACAAATGAGCAACATCTGGGTTTTCTCTATCAACTGCATTTATGTATTGTGTTAAATCGTTGGAGCCAATTGAAAAAAAATCGCATCTGTCTGCTAGATAATCTGAAATTATTGCGGCGGCTGGAGTTTCAATCATTACACCAAGAGGAATATCGTCTTTAAAAGATTTTCCTTCTTTTAACAATTCTTCTTTTACTTTAGAAATTATTTTTTTTGTTTGATCAATTTGTTCTGGACTTGTAATCATCGGAAGTAAAATTTTTAAGTTTCCGTAAATTCCAGCTCGATACAAGGCTTTAAGTTGAGTTTTAAAAATTTCTCTTTCTTGTAAACAAAATCTTATGGCACGGCAACCAAGCAAAGGATTTTTTTCTTCTATACCTGGCATTCCTTTTAGATTGATGATTTTATCTCCACCTGCATCTAAAGTTCTGATTGTAACAGATTTATCCCCCATGATTTGCAACACAGATTTATAGGCTTTAAATTGCTCTTCTTCATCAAGAAGTGTATTTTTTTCGGCGGCTTCCATAAACATAAATTCAGTTCTAAAAAGACCGATTCCGTCTGCACCTTCATCTTTTGCAAGTTGAGCATCCTCGATTGTTCCGATATTTGCATAAATTGTGATTGGAACATTATCTTTTGTTTGTGCTTTTTGAGAAATAAACTGTGCTAATTCTTTTATTCGTTTTTCAGCATTTTCTTGTTTGATTTGATAATCTGTGCGAATTGATTTATCAGGTTCAACAATTACAAGAGATTTTGTTGCGTCAACAACGATTGTGTTTCCTGTTTCGATGGAAGAAGTTGGATTTTCTACACCAAAAACTGATGGAATTCCGTAAGTTCTTGCCAAAATTGAAATATGACTTGAAACACCACCTTCTTGTAAAACTAAAGCTTTGATTCTTTTTCTGAACAAAAGCATTGCTTCTGATGGCATTATGTTTTCTGCAACAACAATTGAATCTGGTATAACGCTTTCAACTCCAACGCTAGAATAACCTAGCATATTAAACAAAACTTTTTCAAAAACTTCTTCAATATCTTGAGCTCTTTCAGAAAGATATTCATCGCCAACTGCTCTTAATTGACTTGTTGTTTCGTCAATTTTCTTTTGTACGATATGTTCAACATTAAATTCGGATGAATTATATTCTTTTTTGATTTGATTTAAAAAATCTGTATCAGTGAGCATTAAAAGATAAGTTTCAATAACCGCTTCTTGCTCTGAATTTTCTGTATCTACAAGGTTTTTGTAATAATTGATAACTGTTTCTATTGATTTTTCAAAACGATTCCAACCTGGCAATCTTTCATCTTCTGTGATTTTTACTTTTGGGATTGTATGTTGTTCTCTTTTAGAAATTACATAGGCTTTCCCAATTGCAATTCCTGTAGAAGCTGATATTCCTTGAAAAATTCTCATCATATAATAATAACTCTCACAGAGCATTTCTGTCAAATGGTTTGTAAAACATCTTAAAAAGATTTACATCTTAATTTGCGTAAAAGAAAGTAAGAAAGATATATTTATCCAAGAAAACACTCTCAGGGGAAAATGCCAATACTCGCGGTTCGTCGTTTCACTCCTCAAGGCTTCGTACTGTCATTTTCCCCTTACGTGTTTTCTTCACTAAGTTTTTTTCTTACTTTCTTTTGGCAAGTAAGTTGTTTGTAAATCTTTTTAAGCGTTCTGCAATTGGGTGAAAATGAGGTAACATTTTTCCATTACGCGTTTTCTTCACTAAGTTTTTTTTACTTTCTCTTAACAAGTACGTTATTTGTAAATATTTTTAAGCGTTCTACGATTGGGTGAAAAGGGATATTTCAATAGAAAAAATGTTTTAAATTTTGTATATTGCTTTTATGGATTTTTCTAAATTTTCTAAATCAAATTTTTTTGGTTTCTTTTTGGCTTGTTTTACAATCTTTGTTTGGGGAATTACTTTTGTTTGCACAAAGCATCTTTTAGTTTATTTTTCTGCTCTAGAAATTTTGTTTATTCGATTTATTTTAGCCTATTGTTTTTTGTTTATTTTGAAACCTCATACATTAAAACTCTCTCTAAAAGAAAACTTTTTGGTGGCTTTAGCAGGATTGACTGGCGTAACTTTATATCAGTTTACAGAAAATCTTGCTTTGGATTTTACAACTGCTTCAAATGTAAGTATTATTGTTGGAATTTGTCCGATTTTTACAGCTTTAACAAGTCAGATTTTTCTAAAAGAAAAGCATTTATCTTTTAATTTCTGTCTTGGATTTTGTCTTGCCTTCGTGGGTGTTGTTCTTGTAAGTTTTAATGGAAAAATCAATTTTAATTTAAGTCCCAAAGGTGATATTTTGGCTTTGATTTCTGCAATTTGTTGGGGATTTTATTCTTTGTTTTTAACGATGATAAATAAAAAAGGCTACACTACAATTTTGATTACACGAAAAATCTTTTTTTACGCAATTTTGTTTATGATTCCATTGATGATTTGTGGCGTTTTTGCAGAAAATCCTAAATCTACAGCCTATGTTGAACTTTCTTCTATTCTGAATGCAGAACGTTTTTCTTCTATATTGAATTGGATTTTACTTTGCTTTTTAGGAATTATTGCTAGTGGATTTTGTTTTGTAGCATGGAATAAAGCTTGTAATATTTTAGGAACAGTAAAAATTTCTACAGGTCTTTATTTAATCCCCGTAATTACAATTTTCTTTGCCGCAATTTTCTTAAACGAAAAAATTACTTTCATGGGAACCATTGGTTCAGCCCTAACGATTATAGGTTTATTTGTTTCTAGTAAAAAATAGCGAAAAAAAATATGGTGTGTAAATTGAGTATTTAATAAGATTCAACAGAAATAGTCACCTTTCGTTCTTCATTCATACCCATGTAACATAAATTTTCTCTATAATAAAAATTTATGTTACAATACTAAAGAGGCATAGATAGAAGTTATGTGGTAAAGGTGAAATTAACAATGCATTGGCTGACAGAATTTTGGGTGGGGTGTGAAAAAGTAAGTTGAAAATACATATTTTTTTCCTGATGTTAAGATTTCTACAATAAAAAGTTGTAAAAATCTTAACATTTTAAATTATTTTTTATATTGTATATTCTTTTGTATGAAATTTTTTATTTTTTGTATTTTAATTTACATCACAATTGAATTTTTATGTTTTTATTTAATTTTGGAAAAGTATTATTTCATTAAACAAGATATAGAATTCTTTTCTGTTAAAAATAAATCAACTTTTATATTTCAAGAAAAAAAACTTTTATCTTCGTTATCAAGAACTGGCTTTAAACAGATTTTGTCTAAATTTGTAAAACTCTCTTCTTACTTTTTTTATTTTAAATCTTGTAATCTAAATTTTTGTATTTCTTTTTTTTGTGTACTTTTTGCATTTTTTTTTGCTCTAAAATTCGTCAACTTTATAAAATTATATGCCATATTTCAGATTGTAGTATTGTTTATTTTAAAGTAAAGTATGCCATATTTCAGATTGTCGTATTGTTTATTTTAAAGTAAAGTATGCCATATTACAATCTGTAGTATGTCATATTTTAGTCTAAAATATGGCAATAAAAATTTTTTAATTAGACAAAAATCGCAGGATAAATTGTGTCCAATTTTTTGTGCAGTTCAAATACCTATGCTCGTTAGTACTGTACTTCACTTGCAAACCTTCGCATTGCCATTTTTTTTCTTATGTGTTTTCTAATTCACAGTTTGTTGCGATTTTTTAGTCATTGTGCGATTACACATTGTTTCTTGCTTTTTGGGGAAAGTTGGTGAGATTAGGCATGTATTGTGAAATAACAAATTAGGAACTCATATTATACTTTTTAGTTTATATGTTTTTCATGGTAATTAGTTCTATTAATTCATCTTTGAAAATTTATTTGTAAATATTTTTGAGATTTATTAATTTACATGAGCATATAAAAAGTTAAATAAAAATGTACAATTATTCGCATAAAGAAATACAGTCTTTTAAAAGATAGATGATTAAAACTTCTACAAAAAGAAAAGATTTAATTATTGCAAATATTTGGTTATTATGGAAAGTAATTCTTCTCTCAGCATAATTATGTGTTCTTTAGTTGAATCATTAATATCTTCTATAAATGGATTTTCAATAAACAATTGAAATGGAAGAATATTTAATCCTGTACATATTGAATCTAAAACTTTGATCGATGGAAAGTATTTTCCATTTTCAAGTCCATTATAATAATTAGTTGAAACATTTATTATTTCAGCAACATCCATCTGTGTAAGATTTTTTTGAGTTCTATAAAATCTTATATTGTCAATAAAAATTTTTTGTAAATAATACATTTCATTATTTTAAAATGTATTATAAAAAAATAAAATAGAGTACAACTTTGTTATTCTATAGTGTCACTGTATTGTTCTACAGAAAAATCAAAAGTATAATTTTTATCAACATGGAAAATATAGAGGAAACTGTATTAAATTTACATACAAAACTCATGTATGAACAAGGTATAAAACAACAATCTTCTCCTGAATTAGAGCTTCGACCTAGAAATGGAATTACATCATCAACAATTGTTTCATTAATTTTAGACATTGAAGATGTACTAAATATACAATTAGATAATTACATTTATGAGATTAGAAAATGCAAAACAATTTCCGATTTCATATTAATTATTGAGACTGCTTTTAGTGATTTTAGAGGAGCATAACATATGGAAATATATTTATTTTCTAATATTACTCTTGATGATAATGAAGTATCAAAAGATGCCATAAAAAAAGTAAAAAAAATTGCTAAAGAAAATCATATATTTCAATTAGGCATTAAATATAAAAAATATGGCAAACCTTACTTTTCTAAAGAAAAAAAAGTTCATTTTAATATTTCACATACAATGGGAATAACAGCTATTTGTTTTAGTAATAGAGAAATAGGTATAGATATAGAAAGGGCTGATTATTTTAATGAAAAAATAATTACTAATTTCTTTAATAAGGCAGAAAAAAAAGAAATTGCAAAATACAGTAAAAACAAAAATGAAGAAAAAATGAAAGCAGTTGAAATATGGACACGAAAAGAAGCTATTGGCAAATGTAGAGGAGAGGGACTTGTTTTAACAAGGCAGATAAAATTATGAAAATAAAATTTATTGGTTTTGATGATTTATTAGTATCTGATGAATACATTAATGATATAAAAAACAACGCTCCATATATTATGAGTATCGGACTATGTTTAAATAGTAGTTGTATATATAACTGTATTTATTGCTACGCACGCAATAGTAAAAGTATGATACAAAATAAACTTAATTTTGCGACATATAAAAAAATTATTTTAGAGGCAAAAAATTTAGATTGTAAAACGGTAATAATAACGGGTGTTTCATCCCCCTCAGAACCTTTAGAATCAGAATATTTAATAGATATTATAAAACTAATTTCTAAGGTTGGAATGAAAACTGTCATTTATTCTAATGCGTACATATTAGGGAATGATATTCTTTGTAAGCGAATTCATAAAATTTCATCCATTGAATTAGCGAGATTTTTATTTAAACATAATGTATCTCTAATGGTTAGTTGTGATTCCATATATGAAGATGATTATAATAAAATTGTTCAAAATAATGCATTTTCATCATTTAAAATAGCAGAACGAAATTTATGTGAGGTGGGATTTTTAGGAAAGAAAAATAATGATGGAATTGAAACTAGAATAGCTATAAGTACGGTTATATCAAAAATTAATATAAACTATCTCGGAGAAATGCAAAATTATTTTCATAATAAAAATTGGCAATTCATTTGTAAATTTCCTAGTTTGATGGGGAATACGTTGCTATACAAAAATTTATTTTTCAGTAGCCAAGAAGTTATAGAATTAAAAGAAAAAACATCAAATAAATTTACTGACAAAACAGAAACCCTTGCTATTTCATCTAACATTCATGGTGAAAAGTACTGCTTAATAAATCAATTAGGGATTGCTATTGACGGAGAAGGTCATGTTCTTTCTTGTTTATCAGGGAATAGAATATTAAGAGGTAAAAATATTCATAATACATCTTTAAAAAATTTGATTATAGAAAAAAGAAAAAGCTATAAAATAAAGGTGGGTGTATGTCCTAAAAAATTAAAATATTATAAAGTTGAGGAGGAAAAACATGAAGATTTATGATAATACTTTAAGAGAAGGATGTCAGAGTGCCTTAGTTTGTATGTCTAGTAGCCAACGATTAAATGTTTTAGATTCTCAGATTGAAGCTGGGATTCAACAAATTGAAATAGGTTTTATTGCAGCAGGTCAAAATGAAGAAAAAACAATAAAATATTCATTACAGAGAAAAAAATATGCCAAACTTTATTGTCTTGCAAGGTTATTAAAAGATGATATTAATAAATGTCTTGATTTAGGATGTGAAAATGTTACAATTTTTGTTCCAAGTTCTGATAATCTTCTTAAAACAAAGTTAAATAAAAATATTACAGAAATAGAAAATGATATAGCTTATTTGGTACATTATGCAAATCAAAATGGGTTATCTGTTCGTTTTAGTTGTGAAGATGCAACAAGAACACCATTAAAACGTCTTCTTAAATTTTATAGTCTAGCAATAAAATCTGGAGCTCATACAATTAGTGTTCCTGATACTTTTGGAATTGCAACTCCTCAAAGCTATGGTAAATTGATTAAATTTTTGTCTAAAAATTTAAAATGCAACATTTCAGCACATTGTCATAATGACTTAGGATTGGCTCTTGCAAATTCGTTATCGTGTTATGAAAATAATGGAAATGAAATACAAACAACAATATATGGACTTGGAGATAGAGTTGGTAATACAGATTTAATACAAGTGATTATTGCTTTAAAAAGATTTTATAATGAAGAATCAATAAAAACAATATCAAAAATTAAAACACTCTATGATAAGTTTTCCAATATTACAGGTTTTATACCTCCTATAAATTTTCCCATAATATCAGAAAATCAATTTTCTCATGAATCTGGTTTACATGTTAAAGCCTTAATCAATAATAATCCGTATGAAGCTTTTCCTCCTAAATGGATTGATGCAGAACATAAAGTTTTATATGGAGAATTATCAGGTAAAGCGAATATTGAATATTTTTGTAAGAAAAATTGTATTAGTCTTAATTCTCTTGAAATTACAGAAGTTCTGAAATGTATAAAAACTTTTTCGTCAGAAAAGAAAAGATATCTTTCTGAATATGAAGTAAATGAAATAATAAAGGAAATAAAAAATCATGACAACAAATGATAAACTTGTAAATAAAGATTATAATATGTTAATACCTAATAATGACATAGGAATGTTATTATTTAAAAATAGAATAACATATCCAGGTAGATCACTACAAGGGTTTCAAACAGATACAAACAATAAATATAATTTTGAATATTTAGAAGAGCATATTTCTAAAAAAAATATATCAATTGTTTCTCCTACTTACATTTGGTGTCACACAAAATTTACGATAGATGTAACATCAATAAATACAGAGCTAAAATCCAAATGTAATTTTGGTAGTTTAGAAAACAATATTTTAGTAATTCCAATAACAAGAAAAATAATACCTTTGTCAAATATTTTCCATGATATTTTGAGAATTTTACCAGACATTTTAACAATCAACAATGCTGAAATAATAGTAAAAAAATATTTATTAGAAAACAACATTAGAGATATATCGGAAAAAGAAATATTAATAAAGATGGAAGAGGAAGGAATCATTAGATACAGTTTAAATGATAGAGTAAAATTCCATACAGATTTTATAGATGGTTATTATTATGATTATTATTCAAACCCAATTCCTCATCACCAGATAAAATCGCCTGAACTTGATAATTTTAAAATTTCTTTAACTGAAAAATGTAATCAATTATGCACATATTGTTATTATAAAGAAAATAAAGAGATTGAAAGATATAATATGACGGAAGATATTCTCAAAAAGACTATCCATTTTATTTACAGAATGGCAAAATATAAAAAATTAAAAATAGTAAAAATTTCTTGGTGGGGTGGTGACCCTGTTTATTCAGCAGAATTATTATTGAAAGGCTTGGTATTATGTGAAGAGGTATTAGAAAGTAATAATATTATTGTAAAACACAGTATTACTAGCAGTTTTGTAGATTATTATAAAAATCCGTTAGTAATAGAAGCAATAAAAAAATATAATATAGATGTTACGATTAGTTGTGATGGATATCCATCTTTGCATAATAAGCACCGAAAGTTGATAGATAATAGAAAATTTCCTTTTTCTAGTTATGATTTAATGGATAAAGCAAGAATACAAATTATTTCCAATTCATATACTTTTACTGAAAAATGTAATTTTATTGAAAATAATCAAAATTTAAAAAATATAGATAATATATTTAAGGTAAAGCAAAGGTGTACAATATATACCCTTAATGAATTAAGAAATTTTAATAAGTTATGTAATTATTTTAATACATATAATATTCAATATAGAATTACATTTGCGACTCATAATAGAAATTTAAATGACAAAAAAAAATTTGAGGAAAAAATAAATTCTCAAATTATTCAAGCACAGAAGCTTCTCATTAAAAATTATCCTAAAACCCTAAATAATGTAAAATCAATTTTTTTAAATATGCTTACTAATCCTAATGATGGCATTAATTTTTGTTATTCACGCTGTGGATTTGGTGGAGGTGTAATAATAATAAATACTCAAGGGAAAATTTATTCTTGTCATCGGTTTTGTGACATAGACGAGTTTTGTTTAGGAAGCATAGAAGATACTTCTCAGTTTATAGAAAATAATTGTAAAAAATTAAGAAAGCGATGGCTTTGTAATTTTTCACCATGTAATAAATGTGCAAAACAATCATATTGTTCAGGCGGTGGTTGTGCTCATGAGGCTTATTATTATAACGGTTCTATTGAAAGTAATGCGGGATGTATATCTTCTCAAATTTTAATGAATAAAGCAATTTTAACATATATATATAATATGTTATATCCTTTTATTAATAGAGATGTATTTTGTCTTGAAGATGCATCTTATGCTAGACATTGTTGGTATTATTGAATTATGAGTAAAATTATTGTTATTACGGGTATAGATGGAAGTGGAAAATCAACTCAGTGTAAATTAATATATGAATATTTATCAAATTTAGGATTTAGAGTTCATAATGTTAGTTTATCCATATCAAAATTGAAATACTATTCGTATTTCTTAGATCTAAAAAAAAGTGTTGCATTACAAAATATAAAATTTAAATTTTATCAGAAAGCTATAATTATGGGATTTGAAACTTATATAAAAATAAGAGAAGAAATAATCAATAATTTAGGAAAATATGATTTTATTATCATGGATCGATATTGGGAATCTAATGTTTTATATACTAAGTGTAGTTGTAATAAATTTAGATTACTTAAAAGTTTTTTTTCAAATCTACCTAAGCCTAACATTTACATTTTTTTAAAAACAAACCCCGAAATAGCATTAGCTAGGATAAGAAAAAGAAATCAATCTATAAAAAAACATGAAAATTTAAAAAGTCTAAAAAAAATAAATAAATTTTTCATAAAAAATATAAAAAATTATAATTTCATTACCATAGACGGAAATTTATCAAAGAAAAATGTATTTACTGAAATAAAATTAATAATTAATAATTTGGTTCAAGAAAATATGGATCAAAAGTTAAAAAATAAATAAGATTGACTTTTTTTGTATTTATGTATACAGTTATACTATAATACAGATATATAACGAAGGAGACAGAAGTGAAAGAAGTATTACTTAATCATAATACAAATTTGCTAGAAGAGGATATTTACTCATATAAATTACAAGATGTTGAGAAACCAGAACTTTTTAGAAGTATTTTTCCGTATTCAGAAGTACCTAAAACAGTTTTTAACCATAGACATGTTCCAATGGATATGCCTGAAAATATTTATATTACAGATACATCTTTTAGAGATGGTCAGCAATCAAGAAGTCCTTATACAAAAGAACAAATTGTTCAACTATATAAATTTTTACATCAATTGGGTGGTAAAAAAGGAATAATTCGACAGTGTGAATTTTTTGTTTATTCACAAAAAGATAAAGATGCACTACAAGAGTGTTTATCTCTTGGGTATGTTTTCCCTGAAATTACAACTTGGATAAGAGCTTCAAAAAAAGATTTTGAAATTGCAAAAAATTTAGGAATTAAAGAAACTGGTATTCTTATGAGCTGTTCGGATTATCATATTTTTAATAAAATGGGATTATCCAGAAAACAAGCGATGGAAAAATATTTATCAATAATACGTGAATGCCTAGATTTTGGTATAAAACCCCGATGTCATTTGGAAGATATAACTCGTGCAGATTTTTATGGGTTTGTATTACCTTTTGTTTCTGAAATTAAGAAAATATCAGAAGATCATAAAATCCCAATAAAATTACGAGTTTGTGATACTTTAGGACTTGGAGTGTCTTATCCTGGAGCTTCTCTTCCAAGAAGTATTCCTGGTATAATTTATGGATTAAGGCATTATGCTGGATTTTCAAGTGAAACAATTGAATGGCATGGGCATAATGATTTTTATAAAAGTGTTTCAAATGCCTCTACAGCTTGGTTATATGGAGCTGGATCTGTAAACTGTTCTCTTCTTGGAATTGGAGAAAGGACTGGAAATGTTCCTTTAGAAGCAATGGTTTTTGAATATGCAAGTTTAAAGGGGACATTGAATGGGATGAACCCTAAAATAATAACAGATATAGCAGAATATATTGCAAAAGAAACACATTATCCCATACCTCCAATGACTCCTTTTGTTGGTGAAAATTTTAATGTAACAAAAGCTGGTATTCATGCTGATGGACTACTAAAAGATGAAGAAATTTATAATATTTTTGATACAGAAAAATTTTTAGGGAAACCACCATTAGTTACAGTTAGCAATACATCAGGGCTTGCAGGAATTGCATATTGGATTAATAATTATTTTAAATTAAAAGGGAAAAATAAAATTTCTAAAAACGACGAAATAGTTAAAAAGATAAAATTAACGATTGATAAAGAGTATAGTGATGGGAGAGTAACTTTTATAAGTACAGATGAAATGAAACAACTTATCACAAATTTTGGAGGACAATTTGAATAAAGAAAAATATAAATATTCTTCTCAAATATTTGAATATTTAGAAAATGCTATTTTGTTAGGAAGATTTAAAGAAGATGAAGTAATTACAGAACTAAGTATAGCAAAAGAGATGAATGTAAGTAGGACTCCCGTTAGAGAAGCTCTTGTTCAACTTGAAGCTTTAGGATTAATACACTCCACTAACAACGGAAGAGGTTTTATGGTTAGAACTATAACAAAGGATGATGTTTTAGATATTTATCTAATAAGAAAACAATTAGAAACAATCGCAGTATCTAGAAGTTCTCAAAATATTGATAATGAAGAATTATCAAGTCTTGGTCAAATTATTGCATTACAAGAATTTTATGCATCAAGAGGAAAATTTGAGGAATTACAAAAGTTAGATTCAGATTTTCATAATATCATTTATCAATCTTCAAAAAGTAAGTCCTTAATATTTATACTATCCACACTTCATACTTATTCAAAATATGCTAGAAATTTATCTTTTTTACACTCTGATAGATCTAATGATTCAATAAATGAACATAAGATGATTCTAGATGCTTTAGAACAGCATAATGAAGAAAATGCCAAACAAGCAATCCTCATACACATAGAAAATGCCCAAAGGAATATATTGGAAAATGAATAAATTTGAAATAAAAACAGTTCTTCTTGGTGTTCTTAATAAAAGAACTGAAGAAGAAAATAAAATTTTTGAGAAAATTATACAAAGTAACATCGATTGGAGTTATATAACAGGGGAACTTATACGACATAGATTAAATGGATATTTTTTAAATTGTTTAACTAATGAGCAAAAAAAACTTATTTTCAAAAAAATAATCTTATCTTTCGATTTACTTTGTAATATTTATGAAGTATGTAATAAAAAAATGTTATCATTTGCAGAAAAAATCTTTGCTGAAGCAAATAAAGAAAATATTAAAATTGCAGGTTTAAAGGGGTTAGTATTTAACACTAGTATATATAATCTTAAAACTCGTAAATCAAATGATTTAGATATACTTATACATGAAAAAGATTTATTGAAATTTGATAAAATAATGAAAAGAATGGGCTTTATTCAAAGTTTTGATGGAGGAATTTCAGAAGCTACAAAAAAAGAGAAATTAATTCAGAGACTAAATTACCATGATTTAGTTCCCTATTGTAAAAGAATTAATTCGCCTTATCTTTCTCATATTGAAATTGATGTAAACTTTCACTTTGATAATAAAAATCATGATATTACAAAAGAAATACTAAATGATGGATTACATATATATGAAAAAAATGGTTATAGTATTCAAGGTTTGAAATGGCAAAACCATCTTTTGTTTTTATGTGTTCATTTTTATAGGGAAGCTTCTAATACTATATGGAGAAAAGGTGCAAGAGATGTTGATTTATATAAATTAGTTGATATAGAAAATATGTTTCGTTCATATACAGAAAATCAATTATATGAATGGATTGATTCTGTACGGAAGTTTAATTTAGAAAAACAATGTTACTTTACATTATTTTACATAAATAAATTTTATCCTAAAAAATTATATAAAAATTTAATGAAAAAAATAAAACTCAAAAATAACAGTTATATCTATCAAATATATGTTAATGGGGAAAATAAAATTATCAAAAGAAAAAAAAATTTTTTTGATGAAGCATTTGATATGCATTATGAAAAAAAATAAGATATTACCAATTGCCAAACCAATTATCAGAGGTTACTCATACTATGCTCATATATTATCGATGATTCAAAATGAGTCAGATTCTTTTGATTGGATTTTTAGCAATTTTATACAATTACACTATAACACAATTATTAATAATATTTATTGGAGTGATTTTTACTATACATCACCTCATCTTTCCATGTATGATATTTGCAAATGGCTTTTTGTAAGAAGGGAAAGTAAAGAAAAAATTTTAAAAAGTCGTAGAAAATTAATAAATTTTATTAGGGAATCACTAGATAAAAATTATTATATTCGTATTGATATTGATCATAAATATATAAAATCTTTTTCAACAAACAAACATCCTCATGATGCATTGATTTATGGAATTGATGGAAAATATGTTTATATACTAGATATATTAAGAAATGGAATGTATGAAAATAAAAAAATAAAATACAGTGAGTTTTGTGAATCTGCTATAAAATGTAAAGTAATAACAGAAAATTTTATGAATGATTGTTATGAAACTTACGAAGTTATCAAGAATAATGATTTTATTTTTTCAATAGAAAATATAAATAATCAATTACTAGATTATTATTATAGTTCTACTCCAGAATATTGGAAGTTTATTTCTGCAAAAAATCAATCTCTAAAAGTTTTTGGAATAACAACATATAAAATGTTAATAAAAATTTTAAATCACATAAAGAATAATGAAAATGTAAAAATTGATATTCGTCCTTTTTATATTTTTAAAGATCATAAAACTATGATGTATAGCAGATTTGAATATTTTAATAAAAAACAATATTTAAATTACCCTAGAATAAAAGAACTCATAGATAATTATAAATTTTTAGAAAGAATGTGCGATACAAATATTTTGCTTTTATTAAAATATTCTAAAAAGAGAAATATTGAAATAATTGATTTGATAGAAATGAATTTAAATAAAATGTTTGATATTGAAAAAAGAACATTAAACAATTATTTATTTTTCTATGATTTAATTACGGAGGAATATGATAAAAATTAAACTTTCTAAAAATATCGATGTTGATGAACTTGTTAAGGCTATCAACTTTGTTTCTCCTTTTATAAAAAATATTAAAATTCTTTCATCCAAAGCTATTCTCATTAACATAAAAAAAGAAGCATCTGCTGATGATATAAAAAAAATAGATGAAGATGTAACATATTTATCGCAAAAGTTTGTAAAAATAGGAGATTGTGATGAGATTTTATATAAAAACGATGTGATAATTCCTAAATATTTTGATGTATACAAAAAAAATGATAATTTAATTTTTTTTACAAACTATCAAATCGGTTTTACCAATAAAGGATTATTTCTTTTTGAATATTTTGATACAAAATTCAAAAAATTTGCTATGACTATAGGTGCTATAGAAAAAGTATATCCAGTTTTAATTACAATTCGTGAATATTTAAAAACAGGATATATAAAAAAAACTCCTCAAGCTACAATTTTTTGTAATACCATAAGAGAATCTATAAAAGATATAGAAAACCTTGACGCTGCGATTTGTCAAAATTCAACAAATCTTAAATTAAAAGAACCTGAATTTGTACTTTCTCCATCTGCTTGTTTTCACTCGTACATTGAATATCAAAATAGAAATTTAGATAAAAATTTAATACTTACTTTTAAGCAAAATGTATTCAGAAATGAAGGTCGATTAAATTTTAAAGAGAAAGGACGACTAATTGACTATCATGTAAGAGAAATTGTCTTTATTGGAGATTCTATATTTGTTGAAAAAAAAAGGCATCAGATATTAAAAAAAATAATTACATTTATTGAAGAATTAGGATTATCTGGACGTATAGTTGTAGCTTCTGATTCTTTTATTCTTCCAAAATTACAAAGATATAGATCCATTCAAAAAATTGATAAATCTAAATTTGAAGTACAATTAAACATAGAAGAAAATAGAAATATTGCAGTTGCATCTTTAAATTTGCATGGGAAATCTTTTTCTGATCCATTTAATATTTCTGTTAATAATGTTGATACCGTTACTGGGTGTGTAGGTTTTGGTATTCAGCGTTGGATTCTTGCTTTTATAAGTCAGTATGGGTGGGATGTAAATAATTGGCCAAATATCATAAAAGAAGTTTATATAAAAACAAAAGGAGACAAATGAAAAATTATTATTTAAATAATATTTATAACACTAAACTTATACCTCTTAAATCTCAACTTTTTTTTCCTTATCAAAATTGTCAAAAGATTTTACTTGAATCTCATGGTCTTGAATATTCAGAATTATATATAAATTCATCATTATCTTTGAATTATAATATGAAAAATAACGCTATTTATTCTTCATATGGTAGTTATTCACTTCTTCCTTTTTTAGAGTCTAATGTTAAACAATTTTATTTTGATGATAATCTTGAAATGGTTACGGAAATTTTTGTACAAAATATAGAATATCTGACTAGAAATAAACAACCAATAATTGTAGCTGTTGATTCATTTTATTTAAATTATTCATCAAATTACAAAAAAAAGCATTCATTACATTCAATAATTTTATGTGGTTATAATTTATCTGAGGGGAAAATATACATAGTTGATTTTGAAAATTTGTATTATGTTAGAAGGTGTGTTTCGTTAGAAAATTTTTTAAGAGCAAGAAATTCAAAATTTCTATGTTCTACTACTTTGGGGACTAGTAAATACATAAATAACAATTGGAGTTTTATAGATAAAATACAATGTATTCCTGACAAAAAGCTATTTACCGAATTATTAAAAATAACTATTCAAAATTACGATATAAGTAATAAAAATAATTATATATTAACAGGAATAGATGCTTTATATTGTATTAAGTGTATTTTTACTTCATCTAGTACTGTAAAATTTTATAATAACCTTTATTTTAATCTTTTAAAAATTTCAAAACGTTATATATTGTTTAATGAAATATTAGATATTTACAGAAATAAAATTAATTCATTAGTATTATATGATACGATAAACATAATAAATCATCAAATTTATAATTGGAACTATTTACTAACATGTATAAAAAAATATATAAACAGTAAGAATGTAAATTTGTTAGCAACCGTTGAAAGAGAATTTAATGAACTCATAGAAAATGAGAAAAAACTTAAATTAAATATATACAAATTATACAAGGAGATAAATAGTGAGTACTATTAAAGTTGAAAATTTAAGAAAAATTTTTAAAGTAAGTAAAAGACCTAAAGGTCTTTTAGGAAATATATCCAATATTTTTATTCCTAAATACATGGATAAAATTGCTGTTGATGATATAAGTTTTGAAATTGATAAGGGCGAAGCTGTTGGATTTATAGGTTCTAATGGAGCTGGAAAATCCACTACTATAAAAATGTTAACTGGGATTCTTTACCCTTCCTCAGGAAATATTGAAGTTATGGGATTCAATCCTCAAAAAATGCGTAAAGAATATGTCAAAAAGATAGGTGTTGTTTTTGGACAAAAATCCCAACTTAATTGGGATTTACCAGTAATTGATAGTTTTCAGCTTCTAAAATATATTTATCAAATACCAGAAACTATATATCAAGAAAATATAAGAATTTTTACGGAATTGCTTGATATGCATAGTTTTTTAGAGCAACCAGTAAGACAACTTTCACTTGGACAACGAATGAAAGCTGATATAACAGCAGCTCTTTTACATTCTCCTAGTTTAGTTTTTTTTGATGAACCAACGATTGGTTTAGATGTTGTAACAAAGAAAAAAATTCGTGAATTCATAAAGTATATTAATAAAGAAAAAAAAATTACTATAATTTTTACAACTCATGACATGAGAGATATAGTATCAATTTGTGACAGAATGCTTTTGATTGATAAAGGTAATCTAATTTATGATGGTAAAGTAAGTGAGATAGTTACTAGGTATGGAAAGGAAAAAACTCTTATTGTAGAATTTGACGATGAAATAAAAATTGATCCTATTGATAATGTAATAATTCATGATAGGGAAAACAATAAAAAAATTTTTACTTTTAATACGGAGAATATTTCAACTCAGCAAGTACTTTCTTTACTTTTATCAAAGTATAGTATTAAAGATTTTTCAATTTATGATATGGAGATAGAAGAAATTATTAGAAGAATTTATGAAGGGAAAATTAAATTATGATAAAGTTATCGGTATATTTTGCATACTTTAGAATTACAATTAAACAAAATACAATTTTTCGTACGGACTATCTACTAGGAATACTAAATAATATTATTCAGATTTTTATTTCTATCACAATATGGAAATTCCTATATGAATCAAGAAACACAATAAATGGAATTGCCTTTTCTATTGTTATAACTAATTTTATAATTTCGCTTGGGTTAAGCAATATTTTTTCTATAAATGACTTTATAATACAAAATAAAATAAATGATGGCTCTCTTGTAAATGAACTTTTAAAGCCTATTGATTTTAAAAAAATTCTTTTGGTACAAACTATATCTAAAATAACATTTAAATTTTTAAGTAATTTTTTACCGACCTTTTTAATTACATCTTTGATATTTAAAATTCTTCCACCTGCTAGCATTATTAATTTTATTATCTATATAGTTAGTATAATGTTAGGATTCTTAATATTGTGGAATATAAGTCTCATAATCCAACTTACAGCATTTTGGATTGTAAACGTGTGGAGTATATCTACAATTAAAAATGTTTTAATAAAAATTTTTACAGGTGCTACAATTCCTCTCTATTTTATGCCGACACCTATAATAAAGTTGATTCAGTTCACTCCTTTTGATACTATTTACTACATTCCTTTTCAGATTTATTTGGGTTCTATAACTTTTACAGAAATTTTATTTTCTATTATGAAACAAATTATATGGCTATCTATTTTGCACTTAATTACTATTTTCATGTGGAAAAAAGGATGTAAGAAAATTATTATTCAAGGAGGTTGATATGAATATTTTTAAATTGTACTTATTTTACACAAAAATTTCACTTAAAAGTTGGTTTCAATACAAAATTGATGCATGTCTTAGAAGTTTTGCTGTTTTTCTACGTGAAGGTGCCAACATAATAGTTATATATCTAACATTAAAATCGTTTAATGATTTAAATGGATGGACTACATTTGAACTTTTATTTTTATATAGTTTTATTTTCTTTACTTATTCCATCCTGATAGTATTCTTTACAGGTTTGCGTGACATTGAACGACTTGTAAATACTGGTAATTTTGATAGGTTTTTACTTAGACCTCAAGGCGTATTATTTCAAACCTTAGCAAGTAATTCAGATTGGTTTGCAGCAATAGGTCATGGTATGCTAGGATTAATTTTGATAATTTTCTCTGCCTACAAAATTGGAATAAAATTTACTTTTTTTAATATTTTTTATTTCATTTTCTCAATAATTAGTGGAGTTTTTATACAAGGTGCAATTTTCCTTTTTATCGCATCTATAAGTTTTTTTTCAATAAAAGTTAATAATCTACGTAATATATTATATTATGACATAAGACAGTTTGCAGGGTATCCAATAGATATGTTCCCAAAAATTTTGCAAATTTTAATGATTTATATTATACCTTTTGCATTTGTAAATTTTTTTCCAGCTCAATTTTTTCTAAATAAATTTGATGTAAATAATTTTCATACTGCATATATATATATTGCTCCTATCATTGGATTTATTTTGTATTTTTTAGCTTATATGTTTTGGAAATTTTCTCTAAAACATTACAAGAGTACGGGAAATTAACTATGAACATCTCCATTGGAAATGAAAGATAGAACTTTCTTCTATTCTGAATGCAGAACGTTTTTCTTCTATATTGAATTGGATTTTACTTTGCTTTTTAGGAATTATTGCTAGCGGATTTTGTTTTGTGGCATGGAATAAAGCTTGTAATATTTTAGGAACAGTAAAAATTTCTACAGGTCTTTATTTAATTCCCGTAATTACGATTTTCTTTGCCGCAATTTTCTTAAACGAAAAAATTACTCTCATGGGAGCCATTGGTTCAGCCCTAACGATTATAGGTTTATTTGTTTCTAGTAAAAAATAGAGAAATTAAAAATTTTCATGTTAAAAATTCCCTTGACATATATATATATAATGACTTAATTTTTTTGGAGGTTTTTATGAAAAGATTTTTATTTATTTTATTTTTGGTTTTGACTGTATTTGGTGGAGTTGTTGCACAAGAAAGCAAAAGCGAAAATACAGATGATGTTTTAATTAAAATAAATGTCCCAGAAACAGATAAGAAAGTAAAAGTATATGTTTCTAAACACCCAAATTTTATGGGCAAAAAACTTATTGCTGAAGGAACTACCGAAACTTATGTTGATAACTCATATCAGTATATCGGTTTTAGTAAATTTGCTGTTCAGCCATTAGTTTTAAATGATAAAGTTTTAGAGTATGATGTAGAATTAGGAAATCCTGTAAAAAATGGACTAGGAATTACATCTGCATTTATTGGTGCAATTAGTGCTGGACTTGGTTTGGGATTTTTGCTAAGTGCTGATATGTATAGCGAACAAGAATTCAAAAAAATGTTACCACTTGGAATTAGTATGATTGGTGTTGGTGCAACAGGCGTTACCGTTGGTTTAATTCTAAACAGCAAACACAAACCAAAATTAATAAGAGTAAATAATTAATCTTCTTATATCAAAACTTCTACCCAAACGCAAGAAGTTTGTAAAAATTATTTAAATCAAAAATTCGGTAACTAAAAAAATAAACTGTATTGCGACCGTCTAGCGAAGCGTCAAGGGAGCAATACAGTTTATTTTTTTAGAATAACATATTTTTCTGTTACTAATTGTTTTTGCAAAATTTTTTTCAATTTTACATCATTTTTTTCAATTTTACGCCTATTAATATATGTGTGTAAAAAATATTTTTTTTATGCAGAATTTTATTTTTAGGTGGTAACTTTGAAACTAAAACCTATCGAAGAACTCACTTTTACAGACGATTTTATGTTTGGAAGAATTATGCAAAACGCAGAAATTTGCCAAGGATTTCTTGAAAGAATGCTGGAAATAAAAATTGAGCGAATTGAATATCCTGAATTACAAAAATCAATTTCACCGCATTATCAGTCAAAAGGAATTAGACTTGATGTCTACGTGCAAGATTCAAATCGGGTTTTCGACATTGAAATTCAAAATTCCCTAGATGAAAATCTACCAAAACGAACTCGCTATTACCAATCCATGATGGACATAGACCTTTTACTGAAAGGCAAAAATTACACCGAACTAAAAGAAAGTTTTGTAATTTTCATTTGCAAAAAAGATTTTTTCGGCTTTAATTTGCCTTGCTACAGTTTTTCAAATACTTGCAAAGAAAAACCAGATTTATTTTTACAAGATGAAGCCCATAAAATCATTTTTAATGCCTCTGCTTTTAAGCAAGAAAAAAATGTAGAAAAAAAATCGATTCTGGAGTATATTAATGATAGGACTTCTACAACTGATTTTACAAACAAACTTAATTCCTTGGTAGAAAAAACTAAACTTAGCGAAATTTTTAGAGGTGATTACATGGCTTGGGGACTTGCAGAATTTGACGCAGAACGTCGCGGTTACAAAGAAGGCGTAGCAGTTGGTATTTCTCAAGGTTCTCAACAAAAAGCCATCGAAGCTGCTAAAAAGCTCCTAAACTTTGGCGATTCAATCGAAAAAGTTGCACAAGTTACAGAACTATCCGTTGACGAAGTAAAAGCTCTCGCAGAATAAAATTTGAACAAAACATATTCCCCATACCCCAACGCAAGAAGTTTGTAAAAATTATTTAAATCAAAAAATTCGGTAACTAAAAAAAATAAACTGTAGTGCGACCGTCTAGCGAAGCGTCAAGGGAGCAATACAGTTTATTTTTTTTAGAATAACATATTTTTCTGATACTAATTGTTTTTGCAAAATTTTGAAGAGACCTATTTTCCTACACAAAAGTTTGCAAATATGTTTCCAAGAATATCTTCTGGAGTTGTTTCCCCGGTAATTTCAGAAAGGAAAGATAAGGCATCTTCTAAATCTTGAACAACTGCGTCCATTGTAAAATCTGCACAAGAAACTTCCAAAGCGTGATTTACAGAATCTAAGGCCTCATCTACGGCTTGTTTTTGTCGTTCTGAGCCAAGACCTGCTTGTGTTCTATCTGATTTTGTAGATTGTACCAAAGTACCTTTTACAGTTTTGATTAAATCAGAAATTCCTAAACCAGTTTTTGCACTAATTTTTACAGAATTTTCATCTAGTTTAGAATTATTTTGTAAAACATCAATTTTATTCAAAACTTTAATTACAGGAATTTTTCCGTTAAAAGAATTGATAAAATCAATATCATCTTTTGATTCTTCTTTTGTTGAATCTACCAAATAAATGATGATATCAGCATCTTGTGTTAAATCTTTTGTCATTTCAACACCACGTTGTTCAATAACATCATCTGTGATGCGAAGTCCAGCAGTATCAAAAAGACGAGCAGGAATTCCGTCAAAAGAAACCCAACTTTCAATCCAATCCCGAGTTGTACCTTCAATGTCAGAAACGATGGCTCTTTCTTCTTTCAAAAGTGCGTTAAACAAACTTGATTTTCCTGCGTTAGTCTTTCCACAAAGGATGATTCTTGCTCCATCTTGATAAAGTTTTTGACTTTGCCAACTTTTTGAAAGTTCAGTTAAACTGTTTTTTGCTTGTAAAAGTAGGGTAGAATCAAAACTGTCAGAAAAATTTTCTTCATCTTCTGGATATTCAAGTTCAACTTCAATAGAAGCAATTGTAGAAATAATTTTTTCTTTTATAGACTGAATTTCGTTATACAAATTTCCAGAAAGTCGGCCTGCTGCTAAGGAACGGCTTGCATCAGTTTTAGAATCGATAATTTCCTTTACGGCTTCCGATTTTGTTAAATCAGTTTTTCCATTGATAAAGGCTCTAAAAGTAAATTCTCCAGGAAGGGCCGTTCTAAATCCATTTTTTAGCAAAAGACTAAATATTGCTGTAACTGGCGAAATTCCACCATGACAACTGATTTCTGCCATTTCTTCCCCAGTGTAACTTTTTGGAGCTCTAAAAACGCTAACTAAAACTTCATCAATTTTCTGTTTTTGGTCAGGATTTACAGAATCAACAATCCAGCCATAAACAATAGTGTTTCCTTCGGCTTGAGTTAAAGCTTTGGGGCGAGAAAAAACTTTTGAAAGAAGTTCGATACAATTTTTTCCAGAAATACGAATCAAGGCTAGGGCACTGGGAGCCAAGGCTGTTGCGATGGCAGCGATTGGCTCTTCTGGTGTATATGAATTTGACATTTATTCTACCCAAGGATAAGGATCTGTATCTAAAATATCTGGGCTAATATCTGTGTAGCGTCCAGAATTGTTCCAATACATGTATCCGTTGTTCATTGAATCTCGAACACCAAAAATTTGTCGGCGAACATAATCTTTGTTGTAGTATTTTCTGTCGTATGAAACATTCAAGTAGAATGCTTGAGCCCAAGGTCGAATTAAAACTTTATCACGAGCAATTTGTGCATTTCTGTATGTTCCGTAATAATAAATTCTGTATGGGCGTTCAATTTCAGGTTGATAAGCCAAGAAATTTTGCTCAAAGTGATTAGGATAGAACATAGGACAAATTACATCTACATAATCACTTAAAAGTTCTACATCTTGACCAGTTCTTGAGCCACTTCTATACCAACCATTTGAACCATAAATATCAATTCCAATTGGAGCTTTTATGTTTTCTCTTGCGTATGACAAGAAAGAAATCAAAGCACTTTCCATATCCATACCTTTTTCTTGGTAACGATATTTTGTTTTACCTAAATTTGTTCCATCTGTTGGAAATCTGATATAGTCAAACTGAATTTCGTCAAAACCCCGTTCGATAAGTTCTTTTGCAACTTGAATATTGTATTCCCAAACTTTTTCGCAGTATGGATCAACCCAATATTCATCAAAGTAAACTGTTTCTTTTTCAGGCTTTCCTTCAGCGTTAAGAATTACATTTCCTTCTGCATCTTTTTTATCTTGAACACGACGAATTCCTCTCCAAGGAGCATTTGTAGATTTATCGTAAACTGCCATTTCATTTTTGTTAAAGCGATACAAATTTCTATCTTTGAAAACAACAATTCTAGCAATAAGATATAAACCTTCTGCTTTCATTTTTTGAACAAATTCGTCAAGTTTTACTGCATAAGAACTAACAGCTTTTTTTTCTAACAATGCTGGAGTTTTTGCATCAAAACGCAATCCGCCGTAATCATCTTTCATATCAATAACGATACTATTCAATTTGTTATCTTTTACAGTTTTAAGATGTTCGTCTAATCTTTTATCAATGGCGTGATGAGCTGGCATGTAAAGACTTTTTTTTCCATCAGCAATTTGTTGATATTCGTTGCGCTTTTTATCCTGCTGAAGCATCCAAAGTTCAGTTAAAGAAATATCTGTTTTATTTCCTGTTAAAGTTGCTGGTAAAAATGCACAAAGATAATTTTCTGGGGAATTTTTGATTAATTCTTTCCAAATTTGCACTTGTGTAGGAAGTAAAGTTGATTTTCCTGTGGTTAAATCAATGGCATTAAATCCTTTTCTGTTTAAGTAAACAATTGTGTTATCAAGTTTAACTAAACTTTCTTGAGTATCATTTTGTAAAGAATCTTTCCATAAAAGAACAACTTTTTTGTTTTTCCAATCTAATTTATAAAGACGAGGAATAAAACTTGTTCCAAAGAAAATATCATAACTTTTTTTGCCTTCTGCATTAACGCTAATTTCTGGAATCATACATGCAATTTCTTCTGTCAAACTAGGTTTTGGCATATTTTCAAAACCTTTTTCAATATCTATCCATTTTGGTTTTGCTTCATTAGGAAGATAATAAGAAAATCCGTAAATTGCATGAGACATACAAACTACAAGTTGAGTTTCATCTGATTCTTTTAAAGTTCCGTCTTCTGCCTTTGTAATTATTGGTAAATTCATAACCACAAGGCTTTTTATTCCTGGAGTTTTTGCACTAAATCCGATACTTTTCCAAGAAAGACCTGCATCTCTTGAAAGATAAACTGCGTCTTTTGTTGCAGTTGCCATAATTTCAGGTTTTTCTGGATGAATAGAAAAATCTTTTAATGTTTTTTGTTTATATTCAAAAGATTTTTCTTTTCCGTCATATTTTTTGATTGTGTGAACAGGAAGACCATTGTTACGTTTTTCAAAAGTTACTAAATCATTTGAGTAAATAATTCCTTCGGATGTTAAAAAGAACCATTCATCATTTACTTTTAGAATTTTTTGAACATATCCGTCTTGCCATAAAGGAGTTTTTGTTTCTCCAATTACTTGATATAAACCAGTTTCTGCTCCAACTAAAACACTGTTTTGGTCTACAATTTTAGTTTCAATAATTTCTTCTACAGCTTCTTGAATAGAAGAATTTACATCTGTTGCAACAATTTCTGAATTTTCAACTACAGATTGTAAATTGTCAGTTAACACTTGCTCTTGTGAAAAAGCAGAACCCGAAAGTGATAAAATAATAAGTATTGATAAAAAAGTTTTCATAGCTATCTTCATTATCGGTAATGATAACAAATAATGAAGATAAATGTAAATACTTTAAAAAATAGTTGATGACGAGTGAATTTTTTTGTGTTAAACTTTATTATATGTTTGGTAATACTGTAAAAACAATAGGAATCTTAACTTCTGGTGGAGATTGCCCTGGACTAAATAGTGCAATAAGAGGCGTTGTTCGTCCTGCTTTAGATAAATATTCCATAAAAGTTATGGGAATAAAAAATGGATACCGAGGTTTAATTACTGGGAATGCAAATCAACTTACTCAAGATGATATTTCTGGTATTTTAACTCGGGGAGGAACTTTTTTAGGAACTTCCAGAGAAAAACCTTTTAAAAATCCAGAAAAAGATTCTAAAACTGGAAAAACGCCTGTAGAAAGCATCATTCATAATTATGAAAAATGGAAACTTGATGCTTTAGTTGTTTTGGGTGGAAACGGAACTCAAACTACTGCTAGTCTTTTGGCAAAAGAAGGTTTGAATGTAATTGGTTTGCCTAAAACGATTGATAACGATTTAGTTCACACAGATATTACCTTTGGTTTTCATACGGCAGTGGATGTTGCCACCGAAGCAATTGATAGAATCCATACAACAGCTCACAGTCATAATCGAATTATGGTTATTGAAGTGATGGGTCATAAAGCTGGCTGGCTTGGACTTTACGCAGGAATTGCAGGAGGTGCAGACATTGTCCTTCTGCCAGAAATTCCATATAACATAAATGCTATTGCAAAACACCTAAAAAAACGACAAGATATGGGGAAAGATTTTTCTATCGTAGTTGTTGCCGAAGGTGCTTTAAGAGAAGACGAAGCTTTGCTTTCAAAAAAAGAACTAAAAAAAGCCCGTCAGTCAATGCAAAATTCCATAGGATACAGAATTGCCCATGAATTAGAAAACGCAACTGAACTTGAATCTCGCGTTACAGTTTTAGGATATTTACAGCGAGGTGGAACTCCAAGTCCTTACGATAGAGTTTTAGCAACTCAATTTGGTGCTGCTGCCCTAGAACATATTTTAGACAGAGATTTTGGCAAAATGATTGCTTTACAAAATAATGAAATTGTAACAGTTCCATTGGAAGATGTTGCAGGTCAGATTAAAAAAGTACCATTGAATCATAAATTATTAAAATACGGAAAAGATGTAGGAACTTGTTTTGGAATTGAAGAATAATTTTAAGTGTCACTTTTGTCCATCTTGTGATGGTTACGGTTGTATCGGTGAACTTCCGGGAATGGGCGGTTTTAACGAAAATATCAACTTTCAAAAAAATTGTGAAGGTTGGAATGAAATTGCAAAAATCCTTATTGAACAAGGTGTAGATTTTTCTGATGAAGCAAAAAATTCTCTTCCTATAAGACGACTTGGTCCTATGACTGGAGGAGTTGAAAATGTTGGATACTCAAGCGAAAAACAATTCTATCTTGATTTAATCAATTTTTCTCTAAAAGAAAATTTAGAACTTTCTATCGGGGATGGTTGCCCAGACGAAAAGTTAAAATACGGAATTGAAGCGGTAAAAAATCAAACTGTAAAAGAAGGTGCAACTTTCAAAAAAGCAGCAGTTTTTATCAAGCCTTATCCAAATTCAAAAATTTTTGAGCGAATGGAATGGGCAAGTGAAATTGCTGAATACATCGGAGTTGATATTGATTCTTACAATATTGTTACCATGCGAAACCTTGTTCAACTTGAAAAGAAAACCGCTAGTCAATTACAAGAAATCCGAAAAGCAACTAATCTTCCTTTTGTTGTAAAAGGAATTTTTACTTCCCAAGATATTGAACTTGTAAAAGAATTAAAACCGGATGTTGCTTTTATTTCAAATCACGGTGGAAGGGTAGAAAACCGAATCGGAAGCACAGCAGAATTTTTGTACGAACATTCAAAGGAACTCAAAAATTATTGTGGCGAACTTTGGGTAGATGGCGGAATCCGCACAAAACAAGACGAACAAGTTGCAAAATTCTTAGGCGCAAACCAAGTTTTAATCGGACGCCCCGTAATTTCAGCCTTGTGTGAAAAACAAGTATAGTATCACTTTAATCGATAGGTACAAAAATAATTTATAATATGTTTTAGTTGCTGACTTTCAATTATTCATTATCTCTGTTATACTATTTTTTATGGCTACAACAACAGATGACAAGAAAATAATTTACTCAATGGATAGAGTTTCGCGCTCTTATGGAACAAAAACTGTTTTAAAAGACATTAGTATTTCCTATTATTACGGTGCAAAAATTGGTGTAATTGGTGCAAATGGTTCTGGTAAATCCAGTCTTTTTAAGATTTTAGCTGGAGTTGATACTGAATTTACAGGTGAAACTTCAATTTCTCCAGGGTACTCAATTGGATATTTGGAACAAGAACCTTATCTTGAACCAGGAAAAACTGTAAAAGAAATCGTTAGCGAAGGCGTTGCAGAAATCACAAAATTACTTCAAGAATTTGATGAAGTAAACGAAGCTTTTGGAGACCCAGATGCTGATTTTGATAAACTTTGCACTCGTCAAGCAGAAATTCAAGAAAAACTTGATGCAACTGACGCTTGGAACTTAGATTCCCGTCTTGAACTTGCAATGGATGCTCTTCGTTGTCCACCACCAGAGCAAGTTGTAGATGTGCTTTCTGGAGGGGAGCGCCGTCGTGTTGCTCTTTGTCGTTTGCTTTTGCAAAAACCAGACATCCTTCTTCTTGACGAACCTACAAACCACTTGGACGCAGAAACTGTTGCTTGGTTAGAGCGTCATCTTCAGCAATATGAGGGAACAATCATTGCAATTACCCACGACCGTTACTTTTTGGATAATGTTGCTGGTTGGATTTTGGAATTAGACCGTGGGGAAGGAATTCCTTTCAAAGGTAATTATTCAAGTTGGCTTGATCAAAAAGAAAAACGTCTTGCTCAAGAAGAAAAACATGAATCTGAACGACAAAAGGCTCTTAAACGTGAATTAGAGTGGATTCACATGGGAGTGAAAGGTCGTCAGGCTAAGCACAAAGAACATATTACAAAATACGAACAACTTTTGGCTCAAGATGGAAAAGGTCAAATAAAAGATACTCGAATTACAATTCCTGCTGGACCTCGTTTAGGAGGAGTGGTAATTGAAGCTCAAAAATTAACTAAAGGTTACGGCGATAAACTTTTATTTGAAAATCTTGATTTTACAATTCCACCAGGAGCAGTTGTTGGTATTGTTGGTCCAAATGGTGCAGGTAAAACTACACTTTTCAAATTGATTGCAGATGCTGCAGGTCAAACTGTTGAACGCTTAGACGGAAAATCCGGAGGCGAAAAACCAGATTCTGGCTCTATAAAAGTTGGTTCAACTGTAAAACTCACTTATGTTGATCAGATGCGTGGGCTTTTAGATGACAACAAAACTGTTTGGGAACAACTTTCTGACGGTCTTGATATTATCAAATTAGGTGCTGTTGACGAAAAAGGCCGACCAATAAATGGAGCTTTACGAGAAGTAAATTCTCGTGCATATTGTTCTTGGTTTAATTTTTCTGGTCCAGACCAACAGAAAAAAGTTGGAGTCCTTTCTGGAGGCGAAAGAAATCGATTAAATCTTGGAATGATGTTAAAACAGGCTGCAAATGTTTTACTTTTGGACGAACCTACAAACGATTTGGATGTTGCAACAATTCGTGCTTTAGAAGATGCCATCGAAGAATTTGCTGGTTGTGTTTTAGTTGTTAGCCACGATAGATGGTTCTTAGATAGAATCTGTACTCACATTCTTGCTTTTGAAAATAATTCAGAAGTAAAATGGTTTGAAGGTAACTGGAGTGACTACGCTGAATGGAAGCGCAAACAACTTGGTGCAGAAGCAGATAGACCTCATAAAACAATTTATCGCAAAATGGAACGATAGAGTAAATCTTGAAATCTAGTTCAGGATGATATTAATCGTCATTCCGAACTCGATTCGGAATCTTTACTGTTGATTTGATAACATAATTTTTGCAGCTTGAAAAGTTTCAGTTGCTTGTACGGGGCTTAAGGTAGCAGTTTCTGCTAGATGACTTAAGCCCTTTTTTGTAACTTCATCCACAAGATTTTGAATTGTTCCATAGGTTTTTAGTAACAACATTGCTCTTTTTGAACCAATGTGAGGAAGTTCCAAAAAAGGATTTGCTGTTTTTTCTTTTGTGCGTAATGCTTGGTTTTTGCTTGTGGCAAATCTGTGAGTTTCATCTCGAACTCGTTGTAAAAGCCGTAAAGCATCACTTCGTTTAGGTAATTGGATTGGAGTACTGTTTCCAGGAAGATAAATATCTTCATTTTTTTCTGCAAGACCAATTATTGGAATATCTAAATCCAATGTTGATAAAACTCCTTTTACAGCGTTTACTTGTCCAATTCCACCGTCAATTAAAATCAAATCTGGAAGTTCAGCGTTTTCATTTAAAAGTCTTGTGTAACGGCGAGCAGTGGCTTCTCGCATTGAAGCAAAATCGTCGATAATTCCATCTGTGGTTTTAAGCCTAAAGTAGCGATAATTTTTTTTATCAGGATTTCCATTGTAAAAACTAATCAAACTTGCAACAGGAAATTTTCCTCCAATGTGGGCAATATCAAAGCCTTCAATTCTTGTAGGTAAATGATCAAGTTTTAGTAATTGTTTTAATTCTTCTAAAGCAGGAGTATCGCTTCGTTCTCGTAATCTACGAATAATATCTTCTTTTGCGTTTTGTTCTGCCATTTCCATTGCAGAATTATGTTTTGAGTCAAAAACTTCTGGTGTAAAAATTTGTGCTTGAATTTTCATTTCTTTTTCTGACCATTGCCTAAAAAGATTTACATCCATATTTATAGGAATAAAAATTTGACTTGGAAATAAATCTTGAGAAACATAATATGCCATAAGAAATTCGTTTATAAGTTCTTCATCTGTATTTAAACTTTTTGTGCGATATAAATCTCTTGCAATAAGACGACCTTCTCTCATTTTCAAAACGGCAAAACTTACCAAAGTTCCTTCTGTTGCAAATCCGATGTAATCTCTTGAATCTGTGTTAAAATCTGAAACAGAATTTTTTATGTGTAATGCTTTTATTGCGTCGATGTTATCTCTAATTTTTGCTGCTTTTTCAAAATCCAAGGCTTTTGCACATTCTTTCATTTCTAAAGTAAGTTTTTGCACAGTTTCTTTCGGATTTTCTTCAAGTAAGTGTATAATTTCTTCGATAATTTGATTATAGGACTCTTTAGAAATTTTTTCGCAACAAGGTGCAGCACAGCGTCCTATGTGATAATACATACAAGGTGAACTTCGTTTTCGTAGTTTTTTACATTGTCGTAAGGGATATTGCTTGTAAAGATTTTCTGTAAAGGTTGATAAGGCACCAGCATTAGGAAATGGTCCAAAATACTTTGAGCCATCTTGAATGATTCTTCGTGTTCTAAAAATTCTTGGAAAATCTTCGTTGGTAATGCGTAAAACAGGATAAGATTTATCATCCTTTAAGTTAATGTTGTATCTTGGAGAATATTTTTTTATTAAAGTATTTTCTAAAATTAAGGCTTCATATTCGTTGTCTGTTGTAATGTATTCTATTAAAAAGGCTTTGGAAATTAAAGTTTTAGTTTTAATATCTTTTATTCCAGAGAAATATGAAGAAAGCCTATTTTTTAGGTTTTTAGCTTTGCCTACATAAATTACTTCTTGATTTTCATCTTTCCAAAGATAAACACCAGGTAATTTTGGGGCTTTTAGAGCAGTTTGATGTAGTTTATCGTAAATTAAAGGATCGTTTTTCATGGTAAATGTTACAAGAAAACAAATACATTTTTTTATACTTCTTTGTCTACTAGTTTTTGTAAAATTTTCAGCATTTTCTGAAGAAAAAACTATAAATTTAGGTGGAAAAAACGGCTGGAGTGCAAATATTCAGTCAATGGAAAATTTGACTTTAGGAAAAGGCCGTTATGGACAAGAAGCCTTACAAATCAGCACTTCTTCTCATAAAATCACAGATTATACAGATTTATATATTTCCTTTGAAGATATGAATTTTTCTTCAATACAAGATGAAACTGGAAATTATAAGATAGAAGAAAATAATCTGTTTTTTACCGAAAATAGCATTGTTGGAAATCTTGCAGGATTAAGCAGAGGTAAAGGTTCTTTATTAGTTCTTTCAGGAAAAAAAGGAAGCCTTTTTGGAGAATTAGGATTAACTGGTTCTTTTAAAATTGAGTTTTGGCTAAATCCTGCCGTTTGTGCCAGTGGCGAAAATATCTTTTTTTGGCGTTCTTCAAGAAATGTAAATCAATATTCAGATTATCAGATTATAGAAGCAATAATTATGAATGGAAAAATCGAGTGGAAGTTTCAAAATGTTTTTACCGATTCATATCAAAAATCTTATGATATTTACTTAAAAAGTAGTTCTACTATTGTTCCTGAAAAATGGGCTCGTCATTCAATTTGTTATGATGATGAAAATGGAACTTTGGAATATTACATTGACGGAATTTTGGAAGGAATTGCTTACACAACTGATACAGGAAACGCCTACGGACAATATCTTATTCCAGATTTAGGAACTCCTGCAAAAATTGAAATTTGTCGTAGTTTTGTTGGTAGCATAGATGAATTATTGATTTCTAGAGAAGTTGATGATGTTTCTCAAATAGCAGATTCTGGTGTGTATTCTGTAGATGGGGCTTATTTTGAAAGTTTGCCTCTTGATACTAATAGCAACGGAAGTATTTTAAATTCAGTTGATTCAATTATGAATGTGCCAGAACAAACTGAAGTTCAGATTTTTGTAAGAGCTTCTGATAATTTTTACGAATGGAATGATGTTTTTCCTAAGTGGACTTTGATAAAAAATAAAAAACCTGAAAGTTTGGTTCAAGGTAGATATTTTCAAGTTGCAATAAATTTATTTACAGATGGAAAAGGGGGAAAAACTCCAGTTATAACAAGTCTTGATATAAATTATTCTGTGCAAAATCCACCTTATGCTCCAGACAAGATTTTTTCTCAAAGTGGTGATTCTGAAATTACAATTTCGTGGAATCAAAATAATCCAAATGATAAATATGGTTACTTAGTTTACTACGGAACAAAACCTGGCGAATATGTTGGACAAGGTGCAAATCAAGGAGATTCTCCTATTGATTGCGGAAATAAAAATTCAATAACAATAACTGGTTTAAAAAACGGAAGACTTTATTATTTTGCAGTTGCTACTTACTTGAAAGATTATCCAGATATAATTGGACCTCTTTCTAAAGAAATATATGACAGACCACTATCTGAGGAGGGTAAAAATGGCAGATTCTAACAAGGAGTTTATGTTAAAAAGAGCGCAGAACGCAGTTTTAGCAAGGGATTTCACTTTGGCTGCACGTTTATATAAAACGGTTTTAAAAGAAAATCCAAAAGATATTGAGGTACTGTCTAAACTTGGCTCTACCTATGTTAGAGCAGGTGAAGATGAAAGGGCTCTTGAGGTATATAATCAAATTTTAAGAATAGATAATACTGATTTTAATGCTTTAAATAGTCTTGGAGGAATTTATCGACGTTTAAAACGATATGAAGATTCAATTATGGTTTTAGAAAGAGCATTAACTACTGGCTCTAATACTAATGAAGTTTACTATAACATGGGGCATACTTATAAACTGATGGGAAATTACGATGATGCTGCCGATTGTTTTGTTACTGTAATTGAAGAAAATCCAAATGATGTTTTAGCATATAATCACTTAGGCTCTATCCAAGCATCTCGTGGAGAGCATGTAAAAGCTTTGCAATCCTATAATCGTGCATTACAAATCGACAAAAACCACCCAATTTTACATTATAATTCAGCTTTAAGTTATATGGCTTTAGGAAAACTTGAACAAGCAAAACTTTCTTTTGAAAATGCTCTTAGAACAAAACCAGGTTGGATTGAGGCAATGGTAGATTATGCAGATTTGCTTATCGGTCTAAATAAAAATAAAGAAGCCCAAGATTTATTATTCCAAGCCCAAAAATTAAACGCAGAAGATGTAAATATTCTAAATGCTTTAGGTAAACTAAATTTTAAATGTAAAGATTACGCTTTGGCAGAAAAAAATTATCAAGCAGTTCTTGCAAAAAATAGCGAAGATTACAGAGCTTTAACTGGAATGGCTTTAGTTTACGAAAAACAAAGAAAACTATTAGATTCTCAAGCCTTATTTGAAAAACTAGAAAATTTTGATATAGACAATTATGATATTGTTTTACAACATGCTAGAGTTTTGCTAAAATTAAATGAACTAGAAAAAGCCTATACTAGAATAAATAAAATTTGCCAAAATAATCCTAAAAATTGTGATGCAATAAATCTTTTGGCTCAATATTATATTCGTACAAACGATGAAACTAGAAAAAATGGCTGTTTCAAGCGTATAAATGATACAAATCCAAAGTATATAAATCATCTTTTAGATTGTGCAGAAGTTTACATTGACCAAGGAGATTTTTCTTCTGGAGAAATAATTCTTACTCAATATCTTACAAAAAAACGAAACGATACAGAGGCTCTTATGATTATGGCTTCTTTAAATGAAGCAACTCGTAATTATTCAACTGCCTTACAAATTTATCGAAGAATTTTTGAACTTGAACCTCAGAATGTAAAGATTTTAGAAACAATCAATAGAATTAGCCAAAACATTTCTTTTAATGATACAGTAGGTCCTTTACCTGAATATCTAAATCCAATTTATGACACTGAAGAGTTTGAAGATGAAGAAGAAAATGATGATGCAAATGAAACTGAACAAATAATTGAAGAATCTCCTAATGAAGATACTGTGATTTTTAATCTTGATAATATGGCAGATAAAGAGGAATTACCTCCTGAGCCATTGGAATTTGTTACAGAAAAAGAAGATGAAGATTTAGACTTTTCTTATATGGACGATAGAGAAACAACAATTACAACTCTTAACGATCTTGTTTCAGATGATGAACCTATAGATATAAATCCTGCTACAGAAAATGATCCTCTTTTTGATGAACTTTCACCATCTTTTGAAGATCAGTTGCCTTTAGTTGAAGATGAAGATGTAATTGATATTTCAAATGATAAAGGCGAATTAGTTTTTAGTGACGAAGAAGATGCAAATCAAACTTCAGATGAAGAAGTTAAACCAGTTCCAAATTATCCACCTTATTATCCACAAGAGCCATATAGACCAGCATATACTGAACCAGAATTAGTTGAAGATGAAATTCCATCAGAAAAAAATGAAGTACCAGAAACTGATGAAGGCTCTGATTTTGAAATGAATCCAGAACTTGAAGAACCAGAAACTTTTGATTCTCCTTTAGTACAAAGTTCTCCTTCTAGTATGCCTCAAGCAACAGTTCCTGCGCAATCTGTTTCTGAACCTATTTCTGATTCTATAGCAGATGAGGATTTACCTTTAGACGTAAATTCTAACGACGCCACAACAAATTCTGAAGAAGATTCAATTATAGAAAATGAAAATATTTCAAGTTCAAGTAAAAACCTAAAAAATCTTGTTGAATCATTACAAGATGCTTTAGTTGCAAAAAAATATGAAAACACTTCTGAATTATTTGATGTGCTAGATGAATTATGTTCTTATCTTCCTGATTCAATCAAAGATAAATACTTATCAAGTCTTGATAGACTAAAACTTGAATATCTACGCAGTAAAATGAGTGGAAAACCAGGTCTTATGAGTATTGTAGAAGAATTACGCAAAAAACATCCAGAGGAATTTGCAGATTTTGACGAAACAAAAGAACTTACAGAAGAAATGATTATCAAAACTTTCATCTATATGAATACTTTAACAAAAGAACTTCCTGATAAAAACATTTCTGCTTTGTTAAGTCAACATCTTGATCAAGCAATTCGCACAATTCGAGACTGAGTTAAAACTTCGTTGCCAGATTCTGTAATTAAGATGTCGTTTTCGTAACGGCATCCACCAAGTTCTGGGTCGTAAAGGCCTGGCTCTAAAGTTACAATCATTCCTGGCTTAAAAACATCTTCCAAAGATGCCTTGCTTCTTACAAATGGAGCTTCATGGATTTCTAATCCTGTTCCATGACCTAAGGAGTGAGGCATTTTCATTTTAGCTTTTGCAAAAATTTTATCAACTTTTAATGCGGCGTTTCTAATTGGAATATCTTTTTTGTAATATTTTAAGCCTTCATCAAAAGCTTCTTGTACAAGCGAAATCATCTGTTCTTGTTTTTCTGAAAGTTTACCTTTTGCAATGGTTAATGTTACATCACTTGCGTAACCTTCGTAACAAACTCCAAAATCCAAAATTGAAAGTCCGTTATCTGCAAAACTTCCATTTGTGTATGAAGGAAAACAATGAATTGCAAAACTTCTACTTGGACCTGCTGCCAAAGTTTCAAAACTAGTTTTTTCGCAACCTGCTTTTCTGCATTCACTTTCTATTAAAAGTGCAACTTCAAGTTCAGTTTTTATTTTTTTCTTTTTAATTTGAGATTCGATAATATCGATGATGTTGTTTGTAATTTCTGCTGCTTTTTTTGTACACTGAATTTCGTATTCATCTTTAATCATTCTTTGTTGAACTGAAAAATCGTGAAGTCCATGTTTTTTGCAAGAAATATCATATTGAACAAGTTTATCAACATAATCTAAAAAAGTAGGATATGAAGTTTCTGGACCAATTTCTATTCGTGAATTTTCTGGAATAGAAAGTTTTTTTAAGATTCCTTCTATTGCAGAAATTTCGTTTCTGTTAAATTTTGTGTATGGAATAATTGTATCTACAAAAGCTTTTTGATTTGCAATATTTATATCCCAAGGACACAAAACTGATTTTCCAGATTTAGTGATAATCAAAATTGCATCAGATGGATGATTTGTATAATATCGCACAGCAGGATTTCTGTGATGTTCATCGTCATTAAAAACTACAGCTTGAGTATTTGTATTTTGCATTTCTTGAATTAAAATATTTCTTCTATTTTCAAAAATCGATTTCATAAATTTCTCCAAATTAATGTTTTATTTTTCGTTTTATTTTTTCTGTAATAACGCTAACAAGGGAATCTTTTGTAATTATCAATAAAAGAATTCCTAAAATTGCAAAAATGATTGCACTTAAAATTACAGGAATTCCTTGTGCAATAAATCTGTGACTTCCCGTAAATAAATTTAATAAAACAGGTTTTAAAAAGTACACAGGAATACTTGCAATGATAGAAAGAATTATCATCTTTAGAGCGTAAAGTAAAGTTGATTTTACAACGGAACTAACATCAATGTTTTTTCCTTTTTTCATGAAGAAAAAGAGTGCAACTGTGTTAATAAAACTTGCAAGTGAAAGTGCCAATGCAATTCCAGCTCCTTTCATTGGGATTACAAGAATGAAGGCAAAAACTATATTGAAAGCAAATCCGATAATTCCTGCAATGGTTGGAGATTTTGCATCCGATTGTGCGTAAAATGCAGGGGATATAATTCTGTTTAAAGCGATAAAAAATAATCCTGCAATATGGAATTGGAAGGCTTGTAAAGTAAGTCTTACTGATTCATCTGTAAATTGATTGTTTTTGTAAACTAGAATGATTAGATTTTCGCCAAAAATTAGAGAATAAAATGTTATTGGAATTGTGATTAAGGCAATAATCTTCATTGCTTGGGAAAGCATTTTGTTAAAATCTTCCCATTTTTTGCTTTGGGCAAGTCCTGATAAGTCTGGCAAAATTACAGTTCCTATAGAAACCGCAAAAATTCCTAAAATCAATTCTTGTAACCGAAGTGAATATTGCAAACTAGAAACAATTCCAACTCCACTACGACTAGCGATTGCTGTAGAAACCACATCATTTAATTGATAGGCTGCCATTCCCATAATTGTAGGTGCGATAAGTTTTAAAACTTGCTTCGTTCCAGGATTTGTAAAAGTCTTTTTTAGAGAAGTAAATTTTACTCCCCAACCATTTTTTATTACAAATGGAAGTTGAAATCCTGCTTGAATTATTCCACCAAGTAAAACGCCGTAAGCCATGGCTCTTGCTGGATTTTTTGTGTATGGGGATAAAACGTAAGTTGCAATTATTACACAAAGATTAAAAAGTATTGGTGTGAAACCTGATGGTGAAAAAATCTTTAATCCGTTTAATATTCCTTGAAAGAGGGCTGCAATAGAAATTACGATAAGATAAGGAAACATAATTCTTGTAAGAACTGACATTTCCATTAAAATTTCTGAAGATTCTCCGTTGGAAAATAATTTTACAATCCAAGGTGAAAATATAATTCCTATAGTAACTACTATTGTGGTTAAAAAACTTACTAATGTAAAAGTTGCGTTGATAAATTCTTTTGTACTTTGTTTGTTTTCAGGATTTTCTTCTAAATATTTTTTGAAAGTTGGAATAAAAGCTACAGAAATACTGTTTTCTGCGAATAATCTTCTGAATAGGTTTGGAATCATAAAAGCAACTCCAAAGGCATCGGCTAATCCTGATGTTCCTAAAAAGGTTGCTTTTGTCATTTCCCTAACAAGACCTAAAATACGAGAACCTAATGTTAATATAGAAAGTTTTATTCCTGCGGAAGCTAAAGATTTACTCATATATATAGAATAACGATGTTGCGAAATTTAAGCAATCCGTATACAATATAATAAGTGTATTCTATGCAAAATGACACTTCACACTTTTTTGTATTTTTAGTATACTGAAATTTGAAAAAATCAATATATAAGGTGATTTTATGACAGAAAATAAATCAACAGAACAACAATCAGATTTGCTAGGTAGTTCTTTTGTTCCTGCTTTAACTCCTGTAAGAATGGGTATTGATGTTGGGTCAACTACCGTAAAAGTTGTAGTTTTAGATGAAAACGATGAATTTATATATAGTGAATATGAACGTCATAGAGCAGATATTCGAAGTACAATTATAGCAGTTGTAGGTCGTGCTTTAGATGCAATTCAAGAAAAATGTCCAGAGGGAGAAAAGCAAACTATCAGCGTAAAAGTTACTGGTTCTGGTGGATTAGCTGTTTCTCATTGGCTTTCAATTCCGTTTATTCAAGAAGTTGTTGCTTCTACAACAGCTGTTCAAAAAATAATTCCACAAACAGACGTTGTTATTGAGCTTGGTGGAGAAGATGCAAAAATCACTTATTTTACAGGTGGTGTAGAACAAAGAATGAATGGAACTTGTGCTGGTGGTACAGGTGCTTTTATTGACCAAATGGCAGCTCTTCTTGAAACCGATGCTCCTGGATTAAATGAACTTGCAAAAGGTGCAACTACAATTTATCCAATTGCAGCCCGTTGTGGTGTTTTTGCAAAAACTGATATTCAGCCACTTATTAACGAAGGTGCTCGTCGTGAAGATATTGCAGCAAGTATTTTTCAGGCCGTTGTAAGCCAAACAATTTCAGGACTTGCTTGTGGAAAACCAATTCGTGGAAATGTAGCATTTTTAGGTGGACCTCTTCACTTTTTAGACCAACTTAGACAAAGATTTATTATCACTTTGAAACTTGAAGGGGACGCAATTATTGTTCCTGAAAATTCACAACTTTTTGTTGCAGCAGGAGCCGCATTTTCAGCAGAAAAAACATATACTTGTTTAAATCCAACTCAAACAAATCCTTTTGTTTCTGTGTCTCAATTACGAGAAGGCCTAAAAACTCTTGTGGACGCTGAAATGACAGAAGTTCAACGACTAGAACCTCTTTTTAGAAATGAAGCAGAGTTAGAAGAATTCCATAAACGTCATGCACAAGAAATGGCTGCTTCTGCTCCTTTAACTCAAGCAAAAGGTCCAGTTTTCTTAGGTTTAGATTCAGGTTCAACAACAACAAAGGCAATTCTTATCGACAAAGAAGGAAGAATTCTTTGGAGATTCTATGATGTAAATGCAGGAAATCCTGTGGATTTGGCAGTTAGAGTTCTTAAAGATTTATATAAGCAACTTCCTGAAGATGTTTATATTGCTCGTGCAGTTTCAACTGGTTATGGTGAAGCTCTTTTTCAAGCTGCTCTAGGTGTAGATTCAGGTGAAGTTGAAACAATCGCTCATTATCGTGCCGCAGATTTCTTCGTTCCTGGTGTAGAATTTTTGCTAGACATTGGTGGACAAGATATGAAGTGTCTTCGCATGAAAGATGGCGCAATTACTAATATCCAATTAAACGAGGCTTGTTCTTCTGGTTGTGGAAGTTTCTTAGATAACTTTGCTCGTTCTTTAGGAATGGATGTTCGTGAATTCAGTAAAAAAGCACTTTTGGCAGAACGCCCAGTAGATTTAGGTAGCCGTTGTACAGTATTTATGAATTCTCGTGTAAAACAGGCTCAAAAAGAAGGTGCAACTGTAGCAGATATTTCTGCAGGACTTTCATATTCAGTAATCAAAAACGCACTTTTCAAAGTAATTAAATTACGAAAAGCTTCTGAAATTGGAACAAAGGTTGTTGTTCAAGGTGGAACTTTCAATAATGACGCAGTTCTTAGAGCTTTTGAAAAAATTTCAGGTGTAAATGTTTTCCGTCCTGATGTAGCAGGTTTGATGGGTGCTTACGGGGCTGCTTTAATCGCTTTGGACCAATGGGAAGACTTGATGATGCCAAAACCAGGAGAAGACCCTAACGCACCTCGCCCAGAAATTCACTCAGGAATGGCAACTTTAGAAGATTTAGAGCATTTCAAAGTAGATTTGGAACTTCGCCGTTGTGGAAAATGTAACAATAACTGTTTGCTTACAATAAATACTTTCTCTACAGGAAACGAAAAACGCCGATTCATTACAGGAAATCGTTGTGAAAGAGGTGCAGAACTTGAAGGGGACACAGAAATTGTAGATGCAAGTAACGCAAAAAATACAAATGCAGGAACAAATGATGGCCCAATGCCAAATCTTTTTGCTTGGAAATATAATCGTTTGTTCAGTTATAAACCACTTTCAAAAGAAGATTCTCCTCGTGGTGATGTGGGAATTCCTCGCGTTCTTAATATTTACGAAAATTATCCATTGTGGTTTACTTTCTTTACAAAATTAGGATTTAGAGTAAGACTTTCTCCTCGTTCAACACGCAATGTTTACGAATACGGTCTTGAAACAATTCCATCAGAATCAGTTTGTTATCCTGGAAAAATTTCTCACGGGCATATCGAAAGTTTGCTTAAATCTGGAGTTAAGTTTATTTTCTATCCTTGTGCTCCTTATGAACAGGTGGAAGATGAAGGGGCTGGAAATCACTACAACTGTCCTATTGTAACAAGTTATCCAGAGGTTTTAAGAAATAATATCGATGCTTTAAGACAAGATGATTCAATCACATTTATGAATCCTTTCTTGCCAATTTATGATAAACATCGTCTTGCAGAACGCCTTTTTGAAGAACTTGGCGAAAAATTCAATATTTCTGCAAAAGAAATTGAAGATGCTGTTGATGCTGCTTGGACAGAACAGGCAAAATTCCGTCGTGAAGTTCAAATTCAAGGTGAAGAAGCTCTTGAACACATCATTCGTTGTGGTGGAAATGGTATTGTTCTTGCTGGTCGTCCATATCACCTTGACCCAGAAATCAATCATGGTATTCCAGAATTGATTGCAGGTTTAGGATTAGCTGTTCTTACAGAAGATAGCGTTGCTCATTTAGGTTCTATTGAACGACCTTTAAGAATCGTTGACCAATGGACATATCATAACAGACTTTATAGAGCAGGTGCTTTCGTTTCTGAAATGCCAAACCTTGAATTAGTTCAACTTACAAGTTTTGGTTGTGGATTAGACGCAGTTACAGCAGACCAAGTTGAAGAAATTCTTGGTGCAAAAAGCCGAATGTATACTCTTATCAAAATTGACGAAGGTTCCAATTTAGGTGCTGTTCGTATTCGTATCCGTTCCTTGATTGCAGCTGTAAAAGAAAGAAATCGTCATAAACGAGAAATCGTAAAAAAATCTGCCGCATTCCCAAGACAAGTCTTTACAAAGGAGATGAAATATACTCACACAATTATTGCTCCTCAAATGTCTCCAATTCACTTTAGACTTTTACAACGGGCTTTCCAATGTTCAGGATACAATTTAGTTATCTTGCCAGAAGTTGATACATTGGCAGTAGAAACTGGATTGCAATTTGTAAATAATGATGCTTGTTATCCTTCAATTTTGGTTGCAGGTCAAATGATTGCAGCTTTAAAATCAGGAAAATACGATTTAGACCATGTAAGTTTGCTTATTACACAAACTGGTGGTGGATGTCGTGCTACAAACTATATCGGATTTATTCGTCGTGCATTGTCTGATGCTGGTTGGGGTCACATTCCTGTTATTTCTTTAAGTGCTCAAGGATTTGAGTCAAATCCAGGATTTAAAATTACAGCAAGTTTAGCAGATAGAGCAATTAAAGCAATTATGCTTGGAGACCTTTTGATGCGTGTTCTCTACAGAGTTCGTCCTTACGAAGCAACTCCTGGTTCTGCTAATGCACTTTACGAAAAATGGAACGGAAGAATTCAACAAAAAATGCAACATATCAATACATTAACTTATCACAAACTTATTCGTGGTATTGTTAAAGATTTTGATAAATTGCCACTTCTTCCAATCAAAAAACCTCGTGTTGGTGTTGTAGGTGAAATTCTTGTAAAATTCCATCCAACAGCAAATAATGATATTTTTGGAACAATAGAACGAGAAGGAGCTGAATGTGTTGTACCAGATTTAGCAGACTTCTTCTTCTATTCATTCTCAACTGGTATTTTCCGACATGAACAGTTGGCTTTCCCTAAAAAAACAAAACGCAATGCAAAATTGCTTGTTTGGGGCTTGGAACTTTTCAGAAAATATATGAAAAAACAACTTAAGAAGAGCCGTCGTTTTGAGCCACCTTCATCAATTTATGATTTAATGAAGGGCGTTGACGATATTGTTCAACTTGGAAATATCACTGGTGAAGGTTGGTTCTTAACAGCAGAAATGGTAGAACTTATCAACGAAGGTGTTCCTTCTATTGCTTGTGTTCAGCCGTTTGCTTGTTTGCCAAACCACGTAACTGGAAAAGGTATGATAAAAGAACTTCGTCGTCGATTCCCAGAAGCAAATATTTCTGCAATCGATTACGATCCAGGCTCAAGTGAAGTAAATCAGCTTAATCGCTTAAAACTTCTCTTGTCTAACGCACCAGAAGGAAGACATCCTGACGAAAAACATGAATAAATTTAAATTTGCCGTAATATTTACAACAATTCTCTGTATTTTTTCTTTTCAGATTTTTGCTGAGTATTACGGTAGAGATATTCCAGATTCATCAGAAATACGAAAATCACTGGTAGACCGATGGTTTACTAGCGATTTAAAATATTTACGCCTAGAACAATCTCAAGTTTACAAAAATTCTGCAGGAGAGGTTTTTCAAGTTCGATTAGAGGAATTTGAAGATTCTTTTGCTATTGTTGTTGCTCCTCGTCAGCCAATGATGGTTGATTTAATTTCTTCCCGAGATAAAAGAACTGTAACTTTAGATGTTTATCCTTATGATTTAGCAGGAAGTTGGATTTTATTTAGGGATAAAAATACAGGGCTTCCTCTTTCAATAAGATATTACTTTCATCAAAATTCAGAAATTTATGTTGAATTTAGATATCAAGGATATTCTGGAATGAAAAAAGAGCCAGGGAAGGTTTTTGCAGATTTTATTATCTTTGGAATGTATGCTGTTCGTTCTTTACCAGTTGGCTTAGACTTTTCTCAACTTTATTCTCTTTCATTCCCTGAAGTAGTTGAAGCAACAAGAGAAAGTTTACCTTGGGAATATACAGAAATCGAAAATTACTTGTACGATGGTTCTCTTCAAATGATAGGTTTTATTCGCGAAAAACTTGAAAAAATTAAGTTTCAAGAAGATGCTTGTTACGATGGAGAACAAAAACCTGTAAAAATTTCTGATGGAAAACCTCGAAAAGAAGTTGCCGAAAATGGTGGTATTTCTGTAGATTCAGCAGGTTTTGTAAAATGGATTGTTGACGGACTAGTTATGCCAATTGCAGGAAGTAATTTGGAATTAGAACCTCTAAAAATGCCAACTGTAAGTTTGCGTACTGGTTCAAGAGCAGATGCATTATCTGATAAATATAATCTTTATTTTAGTCTTGATTGGACAAGAAATTTAGCAGCCGCTTATCTTTCTGTAACCTCTGGCAATACTTATACGTTTAAAAATTCGGGGTGCGAAGTTAGGATTACTCCATTTGCTTCTCAATTAACAGTTGATGGTGTAAAATCGATTCCTGTTTATATGCAAGATTCTGGCTATTCAACTGATGTGTTAAAAGCCTTATTTTACATTTTGGCTGTAACAGAACCTGATAGATTTTATCTTGGAGCATTGCGTGAAACAGGAGATATGACTCCTGAAAACATCTTTTATAATCGTTGTGTAGCATTTTTTCCATATTTTGATGCAAACGGATTTTTTTCTGTAGCAGTTTTCGAAAATGGAAAGGAAATGTCAATTGAGCAGTTCATGGAACGAAACCCTAATATTTTTGTAAACCTAGTTCGTTTACGCTCTTCTGAGAGGTTTTATCCACAATAATTTAGGTGATTTATGAAAACTAAATTAATCTTTTTTTCTATATTGAGTTTTTGTTTAGCAGTACAAATTTTTGCTAAACCTGCAAATAAAGATTCTGGAAGTTTGCAGTTAATTAAAGATATTCAGTTAAATCTTGAAAAAGAATTTTATTCTTTAGTAATTGCAAATGTAAATCAGCTTGAAGAAAAATATCCTAATTCAAGATTTATGGAACAAGCAAATCGATGTAAATTAGAAGCCTTATATTTTCTAGGAAGAAAAAATGAAGCTAAAAATTTAATGCAAGATTTAGAATTTCATGGCGATGTTGCTTATTTTAAGGGAAGAATCTTTTTTGACGAAGAAAATTACGAAGTTGCCCTAACAAATTTTTTTGAAAGTGCAAAATTTCATAATAAAAAAAGCGAACGATATTTTTCTTCGTTGTATTTTTCTGCAAAATCATATATTTATCTTGAAAAAAACAAAGAATCAATTCCTCTTCTTTTAAGTTTGATTGAAGAAAATGGATATTCCTATCTTAATGGAGAACTTTTGTTTTTGTTGACTCAAGTTTTTTATGAAGAAGAAAATTATTATCAGGTTTGTAAATTATATGAAAAAACGGAACAAATACATTCAAATGTAAACGAAAAATATCTTAGAAAAATTCTTTTAATGACAGCTTCTAGTTATGACTTGATAAAGGAATCTGAAAAGGCACAAAATATCTACACAAAAATAAATGAAAGTTACGATACAGAAGATTTAGAACTTGATGAATTTTGGGTAAGATGTGGAATTGAGTCATTTAACGAAAAAGATTTTTCAGATTCTTTACGCTGTTTTGAAGTTGCTAAAAGTTCTAAAACTATTTCTAGCGATTTATCAGATACAATTTTAATTTACGAAGGTGCAATCAAAGCCCAAACTCAAGGTTATGAACAAGGAATAAAATTTTTAGAAGAACATCCAACTAACAATAAAAAATATTATTATATGATTCTTTGTGCCTACAATGTTTTACAAAAAGATTTTTCTAAAAGTATTTTTTATGGCGAAAAATTTTTACAAGAAAATTATCAGTTATCTAAACCTGAAGAACAAATTTATTTTTGGTATTCTCTTGCCTTGTTAAATTCAAATCAAAAAGAAAAAGCCTTAGAGATTGCAAATAAAATTTCAGTTTCAAATATAGAAATAGATTCATTGAAAGCTAAAATTCAATTTCCTAAAACTAAACAATTTTCTAAAATTTACGAAAAAAATGCAAATTCTAAAATTGCATTAGAAAATTATATTATTGAAAATCTTAGTTTTGAAAATTCAACAGTTTTAACTAAAAAAAATAATAATAAATTAATTGATTTATTAGAAGCTTCTGAATACAAAAATTATTTTTTAGGCTTAGCATATTATCTAGAATCTGATTGGAATGCTTGTATTTCTTTTATGGACGAACATTTAAAATCTTCACAAAAGAAAAATGAATTTGCAAAATATTATAAAGCCTATTCTTTGTTTATGTTACAAAAAAATGAAGCAGCTTATAATTTGTTTGTGGAATGTTCTAAAAATCTTAGCGAAAAATCAAAATTCAATTCTTTGTTTTTTGCAAGTCAATGTGCTTTAGGAATGCATAATGAGAATCCTCAATCAGATGATTCTAAAAATTGGTTATCACAAGCAATTAAAGTTGCCAATGAAGCCTGCCAAATTCCTATTGATGAAAATGAAAAACTAGATTGTATAATTTATCTTGCTCAACTTTATTCATCTTCATCAAATTATGATAAAGCAATTTCTCTTGTAAAACCTTACACTTCTTCAGAAAGTAAAACTTCTTTAAAATGTTTGTATGTTTTGGCAGAATTGTATGACAAAGCAGGACAAATTGAAAAAGCCGAAAACGCCTATCAACAACTAACTGAAAAATGGCCTAATTCAGAAATTGCTCAAGAATCCTTATTTTTGCAAGGAAAAATGTTTTACGAAAATAAAAACTGGGGCGAAAGTGCAGATAAATTTTCGCTTTACAGAAAATCTTATCCAAAAGGTAAATATTATTTACAATCATGTTATTACAATGCTCTTGCTTTAAAAAATTTAGGGAATGATTCTTTGTCGATTTTACTTTTGGAAGAATGTGCAAATTTACAAAATAAAACAGAACTAACTTTTATTTCCTTGGTTGAATTGATGAATATGTATCGTCAAAAAGGTGATTATGAAAACGCTGTAAACAAAGGAACTATTTTACTTAAAAATTTTCCTGAACAGGCAAAAGAAAAAAACATAAAAAAATCTATAGAAGAAATAACATATCTTGCTTCCGGTGAAGATGAAAAAACTGCAAGTCTTTTGGCAACTTTCTCTAATGAAGGAGGAATGAAAACTTCAAAGGGAAGAAATGCTGGATTTAAATTAGGTGAAATTTACATTTCAGCCTTATCCACTAAACCAGAAGGATTTAAACTTTTACAAGATTTTATTTCTAACACTCCAAAAAACACATCAGAACTTCAGGAAGTAGAAAATTTAGCTAAAGCATATTATCTTTTGGGGACTTATTATCGTGAAAAGTTAGAATATCAAAATGCAAGTAATAATTTTTTACTTTCGGCACAATATTATGCTTCATTCAATAAAGATTTATCAAGTCGGTCTTTATATGGAGCTGCGGAAGCCTTTGATTGTAATTCAAATTTTGCAGATAGCAAACAAACTTATCTTACAATGAAAGAAAAATTTCCAGAGTCCCAGTGGACAAAAAGAGCTTTTTCTTTAGTTTCAGAATATTTAGATTAAGGATAAAACAATGAAAAGAAACATATTTTTTATACTAGGAATTTTTTTACTTTTTCCCTTGTTTAGTCAAGAAATAATCGAACTTCAGGATGTTACAACAACTGTAACAGGTGCACAGCAAAATTTAGAAAAATCTTCTCTTCCAGATTTTACAGAAATTTTGCCAATTCCAGAAGAAATGTTACCTCAACTAGAAACAAATCTTCCTGAGATAGAATTGGAAAAAGAACAAATAACTTCTTCCGAAGAAAATTTTGATGATTATACTTATTTTGAAGGAAACATTGGAGCTGGCTATCCAAGTCTTTTTATTGGAGACTTTATGTTAAGCCGTTCAGAAAAAAACAATTATTACAATTTTGGCTTTTTTCATGAAACTGAAAATGGCTATGGAATACAAGAAAGTAATAAAGGATTTTTTGATAATCTAACTAGTGTAAATGTAGACGGAACTATAAATTTTACACCAAACTTCAATTTAGATTTTGTTGGAAGTTATGAAAATACCCAGTTTGGATTGCAAAGTTTAAGTCCTATTTTTTATTCTACAAATTTACAGCAAAGTGCTTTAGGATTAAATCTAGAATTTATTTGTAACGATTATATTCAACTTTATGCAAATTTAAACTCTATTTTTTCATCTTGGTATGCTAGTTATGTTCCAACTTTAGAAAATACAGATTTATTAACAAATTTGTGGCGCTTAAATGTTTCCCCTCGTTTGGGGCTTGCTGGTAATTCAGGAATTTTCACATGTTTTTTTGAAGGTGGATATGATTTAAATACATCAAAGGGAACTCTTGATTCTATTCTACATCGTGGAGAGTTACTTTATTATATGGATTTTAGATTTGGAGATTTTTTACTTAAAACTGATGTTGGATTAGTTTTTGTTGATAAAAATATAATTCCTCCATTTTCGGTAGGATTTGAATTTTCAAGAAATATTGAACTTTCTATGGAAGGTGGATTGCGTTCATCTGTTTTAGATGTTTTTAATTTAGAAAAGAATCCTATAATGTTTAACAATGTAAAATCTGAAGAACAAACACAATGGTTTGCAACTTTAGATTTTATGTTTCCAATCGGTAGTTTCTGTGAAAATAATTTAAAAGCTGATTTTGCTCTATCATCTTTTGATAACAACTTAATTGTTCCAGATTATTCACTTTTGGATGAAAAAACAGGATTGTACGGATTTTCAGAATTTTCTAAGCCTCTTTTAACTACAGAATATTCACTTTTGTTTTATTTTGAAAAATCGCAATTAAATTTTTCTTGGAATGCTTGGTGGCTAAATCTTCCTGAAAATTTTGGAATTGCACCTCACGAAGTTTCTTTGTTATATTCATTTGTTCCAACAAAAAATAACTGGGGATTTTCTCTGTGGGCAACAATGAATTTTGGTGGAAATCGTGAAATTTTAGGAGATATTATTCCTGATACAGGACTTTCATTTTTTATTCGAAGTGCAAAATCATTTAAGTTTACCCTTGAAGTAAATGATATGATAAAACTATTTTCAGGCACAGAAAGAACTTTGTGTGAATCATATATAAAAAATAGTGGTTCTGCTTCGATTTTTGTATCTTTTTATTTATAAAATAATTTAAATAGATAAATGCTATCTTGATTATGTTTAGATTTTTATCTAAAGTTTGCATGAATACTTTATAGCTTACGGAGGAAAATTAAAGTGTTAGAAATTCTTAAAAGTGGTGGTATTTGGATTATTCCAATTATTGCTTGTGCAGTAATTGCAACCTTCATAATTATCGAACGATTTATATATTATCGAACAATAGAAAAAAATGAAAAACAAATTCTTTCTGATATAAAAGAACTTGTAAAAAAACGAAATTTTTCTGGAGCAAAAGAATATTGTAGAGCAGTGGGAACTCCCTTAGCTGCTATTTTAGGAAAAGCTATTGATTTACATTCTTTGCCAATTTCAGAAATTCGTGAAGGTGTTACAAACGAAGCTACTTTACAACTTCCAAAAATGGAAAGATTTCTTACTTCTTTAGGTACAATCGCAAATATTTCTACCTTGCTTGGACTTTTAGGAACCGTAACAGGAAATATCGAAGCCTTTGGTGTTTTAGGTTCTGGAGCAAGTATGGGAGATCCAGCTTTGTTGGCAGGAGCAATTGCAGAAGCCTTAGTTACAACAGCGGCTGGTCTTGTGGTTTCAATTCCTGCAATTATTTTTCATAATTTTTACGCCTCAAAAGTGAATAAAAAAATGATAAAAATGGAAGGTATTGCTGCTGATTTAATTTTATTAATTGAAAAATTAAAATCTGAGGCAAATTCATGATAACAAGACGTTCTCTAACATCAAAATCATCTGGGGCAAGTGTAGACTTAATTCCTATGATTGATGTTGTGTTTCAATTAATTTTGTTTTTTCTTGTTTCAACTACTTTTGCTATTTTGCCAGCAATTTCTGTAAATTTGCCATCTTCCCAGACCGCTGAAGGTGCTTCTTTTGATTCTATAACAATTACTTTAGAAACAAACGGAAATATCTGGTTTAATGAATCAAAAGTTACAATGGCAGAATTAGAATCAACTTTATTAGCCTTTGACACAGGAAGTACAGAAAAATCAAAATATCCAATTATGCTAGAAGCAGATGAAATGGTTACTAATGGTACAATAGTAAAAATTTTTGATGTTTTACGCCGAGCAGGATTTTCTGCTGTAAATTTAAGGACAACTTCAGTTGATTAATTCTAAAGATTTTATTGCACAAAAAAATAGAGACTCAATAAGTTTTGCAATCACCTGTGGATTTTATATAGTTCTTTTTATTTTATTTGCAGTAATACCAATCTCAAAACCAAAAAAATATACTCAAATTTCAGTACAACTTGATTCTTTGCCTCAAAAGAAAATAGAAAAACCTGTTGTTCCTGTTGAAAAGAAAATTGTTCAAAAAGAATCAGTTTCAAAAGTTGAACAAAAACCAGTTGAAAAACAGATTGAACAAAAAAAAGAAGTTGCAAAAACTACTTCTCAAGTAAAACCTGTAACTAAAACTCAACCACAAAGCCAAAATCAGCCTAAAACACAAACAACACAAAGTCAATCCACAACTCAAACAAAAAGCCAAACTGCTACTGTAAAAAAAGAAGTTGTGTATCAAAAAAGTGTAGAAGAACTGATGTCAGAAAATGCAAAAAAGAAGAAGCAAACTGCTACTTGGGACGATAGTATTTTTAATGATGAAGCAACAACATTCTCTTCTGTTACTAAAAATACAGGAACTTTTCAAGAAAATGCAGTTTCATCTCTTGAAGGAATTGCAGCCTCTTCTTCTCAAAGTTCAAATGTTCAAACATCTTCAGTTGCTAGAGGTGAAAGTAGCAACCAAGGACTAGTTTCAGATTCTACATCAAATGTTTTGAATAAAATTTCAGAAGCTAAATATGTTACAAATAATAGTTCTCAAACAATTAGTTACGAAACATCTGGAATTTTGCAACCTAGACAATTAATTTTTCCTTCAGAACCTTCAATCACAATTCCCGAAACTTTAGAAAATAAAATTGTAAGAAATAGAACTGTAAAAATTAGTTTTGTTGTAAAATCTGATGGAAGTGTAGATGTACGTTCCATACAAATTGAGCCTGTAGGAAGCCTTGTAACCGAAATTGAAACAGAAATTAAGAAACAAATTGCATTATGGCGCTTTGAAAGTGGAAAAAGTGATGGACAGGCTGCCTTTAATTATAGTATAAAAGTAGAGTGAAAGAAATAGAAGCTATTGCATTTGACATTGATGGAACTCTTTACTCTGACATGAGTTTGTATATACGGATTTTACCGTATTTCTTAAAACGTTTACCTTTTTTTCTTGCATATAATCGATCTAGGAAGATATTGCATAGAACTGCGCCTTTAGCAGATTTTTATGAATATCAAGCAAGACTTTTAGCAGAAGAATTAAAAATTTCTTCACAAGACGCAAAAAAAATGATTCAAGAAAATGTGTACGATGGAATGAAGCCATTTTTTAAGAAGATAAAAGCGTTTAAAGGCGTACATGCTTTGTTTGAAGAATGCAAAAAACGCAATATAAAAATTGGAATACTTTCTGATTTTCCTCCAGAACAAAAAGGTGATATTTGGGGATTGGCACCTATGTGTGATGTTATTATGGGATCTGAAGAATGTGGTGCATTAAAACCATCAATTTATACTTTTGGTTCTTTTGCAAAAGCATTAAATGTACCTCCAGAAAAAATCCTTTATGTTGGAAACAGCATTAGAGCAGATATAAATGGAGCAAAAAAAGCAGGAATGAAAACTGCCTATATAATGCCTTTTTGGCGAAAAATTCTTAATAAAAAACTAGCACAAGCAGATATTTCCTTTAAAAACTATCGCCAATTAAAGAAAATTGTGTTAGAATAGAATAGTATAAATATCTTTGGGTGGGTATAAATGATTACAGTAATAATTTCTCTGTCTGTATCTTTGCTTGTTGCATTGCTTTTTAGACATTTGGATAAAAATCATCGTTCTTTAACAAAAATTAAAGATTTTACGGATAGAGTAAGAAAAGATTTTGACGGATATTTTAATAATCAACAGGAATCCATAAAAAATCAGTCAATTGATTTGGATGTTCAAAAAACACAAACAATAGCCACAATTAAAAGTTTACAAAATTTACAAAAAGAATTTGATGAAAAAAAGAGTACTTTAAATGCTCAAATTTCTGAAATTACTCAAATGGGAAACAAAATTTCTCAATATGATGAAGCAATAAAAGAATTAACACAAATGTCTTTGGCTGTAGAAGAAAACCTTGCTAGAATTAAAAAAGAATCAGGTATCATTGATAAGTTAGATTCAAAAATTGCAGAACAAAAACAATTATTAGACTCTTTAGAAAAACGTATTCCTCTTATCGAAAAGAATTTTGAAGCAAAAAATGAAGAAAGTTTAAGTGCTATTAGCAAAACTCTTTTAGATGATTACAAAGAACAAACTGATAATATTATTGAAACTACAGAACAAGCTGTAAGACGAAACGAACAAATCATTTCTCAAATTACACAATCTTTTGACAATGTATTTGCCGTTGCAGCCGAAAAAGCAGAGAAACTTGAAGCAGATGCTTTTGAAAAGCTAAAAGAAAATGCACAACAAAGAGCATTGAAATATAAAGAATTTGCTGATGAAAATAACGCAAAACTTAAAGAAATGATAAAAGCTGACATTTTATCAACTCAAGAACAAATAAAAACAATTCAACTTGAAACAAATAGTTTGTATCAAAATGTTAGTAATGAGCTAGAAAAAACTAGTCAGCAACTTATTAAGATAAAAGATGATACTCAGCAAAAACTTACAGAAGTAAAACAAATTTCTAATCAACAAATTGCTCAGTTTGAACAAGAATCTAACCAATACTTTGATAAAATAAAGCAAGATTCAGATAATAAGATTTCTGCATTGATAAAAAGTGTAGAAGAACAAATTGTTCAAGTTGATACAGCCTATAAATCATCAATCAAAACTCTTTCTGATGGCTATGAAGAAAATAGTAACAGAGTATTTAATGATGCTAATGATAAATTAGAAAATCTTAAAAATGATATGCTTTATCGTTTTGAAAGAATTAAATCTACTTCAGTTGACATAGATAATGTTGAAGGTGCACTTCGTCAAGAAATGGCAGATATTCAAAAACGAGTTGTTGATGATTTTAATATTTTTGCAAAAGATAGAAACAAGCAATATTCAGAATTTAAAGATGATATGAATATTAAATCTGATGAACTTTCAATTAAAATGCAAAGTCTTGAAAAAGACCTTTCTGAATTAAAAAGTCGTGCCTACGATAATGTTTCAGATAAATTAAATGACTTCCAAGAAGATTTCTTTGCAAACTTAACAAAACGGGGTGAAGAATTAAATGTTTCTTTAGAAGATTGGAAAATTTCATTTAATGAAAAACTAGGAACAATCACAGAACAATATCAGAAAACACAAAAACAAATTGAAAGTGATTATACAGAATCCTTGAAAGAAAAAATTACCCTTTTGCAAAATAACTTAGAAGATAAATTTGCTAAATTAGATAATTCCTTTACAACTCGAGAAAGTTTATTGAACAACAAAGGATTTGAAATTGAAAGTCAAATTAATAATTTTGCTGTAAACTATCAATCTCAAATTGATGAAGAAAAACAAAAAGCATCAGAAGTTCTTAAAACTGAATTTGAAAAATACCTAAAATCAATGAACGAACAAATCAGTACTTTTGAACAAGATATTACAACTCACTTAACATCAATTTCTTCAGAAGTAGACGGTTCAAGAGATCAAGCTGCAACTGTTTTGGAAGCAATCCGAAACGATTTTGATACTTGGAAGGAACGAATAAATAGTCAATTTGAAGAAGCAAAAACAATTTATGATGATAAGTTTGAAGGATTAGAACAAAAAGCGCAAGATTCAATTAGTAAGGTAAAAGATATCTTTGACAATGATTTTAACGAGTATGTTAATAAAACAAATGAAAGCAAAGAATCTATTAATCAAGATATTATCAGACTAACAAATGAATCAGAAAAATTACTTGGAACATTACATTCTTCATATCAAGAATTGCTAACTGAAAATCAGCAAAAGATAAATAGCCAAAAAACTGAAATTGATAATTCTCTAGAAACTACCAAAACTGAAATTCAACAAATGTTGATGAAAATGCAATCCGATACAAATAACTTAAATAAATCAATGGATGCAATTGATAAACGTCTAAAAGATTTTGTTGAACAATCAAAAGTATTTGATAAAGCTGACGAATTAAAAGCTGAATTAAAAACAGATATATCTGATTTAAAAGCAGAAATTTCTGAAATTCAAACTTTCGGAAAAACAATCGAAAGTATCCAAAATGATTTTACAAAAATCAAAAAGATAGAAGATGAAATTTCACAACACTTAAAGAATTTTAATTCAGAACGTAACAGAATTGATTCTATCGAAACTAATTTTAATACATTAATCGGATTGTCAAATTCTATTGATGCAAAAATTAGCGACCTAGAACATACAAATGCTGATATGCAAAATTTACAGTTAGATGTAAGACATTTTAAAAACACTTTAGAATCAATTTCAAATAGATACGATATTCTTGAAAAGAAAAATTCTGTAATTGATAAGACAGTTGCTGATGTTGATAAAGTTTTTGATAACCTTAAAGAAATTGAACGCCGTCTTGAAAATTGTAATCGTACAACAGAGGATTTCCCAAGTAGAATTTCAAATCTAAAGACAGATGTAGATAGCATTATGGAAAATATTCCAAAACTCAAAGATGCTATAAGTAAATTAGATTCTTTAGATGATATTATTTTGGATGCTAACAGTAAAGTAGATGAAATAAAAAGTTCTAAAGTAAGTTTTGCTAATACAGAAACTAGATTAATCGATTTAGATAATAGAGTTACAGAAAAACTAAGAACCTTAGGCGAAATTACTAAAAACTCTTTACCTAACAGTGCAAATATTTCTAATTCATCACAGCCGGGAACACGAAGAACTGTTGTACAGTTATCACACTCCGGTTGGACACCTGAAAGTATCGCTAATAGATTAGGAATTTCAGTAGGTGAAGTAGAATTAATTCTTGAAACTTACAAAGAATAATATTTTTTATTTTGAAAGAAGGCAAACTGACCAAGCGGCTACTGCTTGGTTTTTGCCAATTTCACCGATTTTTTCTCCAGTTTTAGCCTTTACAAAAACTTGATTTTCATCACATCCAAGTATATTACTGATAGATTTTATAATTTCTTTTCTGTAAGTTAAAATTTTAGGTTTTTCAATATTTATTACACAATCAATATTTTCTAATTTCCAGCCATCATTTCTAATTTTATCCCAAGCATATCTTAGTAAGTCTTTAGAATCTGCGTTTTTCCATTTATCATCTGAAGGCGGATAAAACTCACCAATATCACCTAATCCACTTGCACCTAAAAGGGCATCAGTTATAGCGTGTAATAAAACATCTCCATCAGAGTGTCCTGCTTCACCAAGCTCAAAAGGAATTTCTATACCACCTAACATCAACTTTCTGGATGGAACTAAAGTATGTAAATCGTAACCTAAACCAATTTTAATCATAAATAAAACCTTTCAGAATATATCAGATTTATAAGTAATTTTTTTATTTTCTACATCTCCTGAACAATAAAAAACTTTTTTATCCGAAAATTTACTCCAAATCTCTGTATCATCTGTGGAAGTAAAATTTTCTTGAATTGCTTTTAAGTTAGCTTGATACAAAATTTCAAAATTAAAAATTTGTGGAGTTTGTACAGCACCTAATTTGCTTCTTTCTAAATGAGTTTTAATTGAATTATCTTGTGTATCAATTTCTTTTAATGTATCTACACATGGAATAATTGGAGAGGCTGCACCTTTTTCTTTTGCAAGAACTGTGCACTCATAAATCAAAGTTGGCTTTATCCAAGGTCTTGCACCATCATGAATAGCAACTAAATCTGGAGAACCTTTTTGTTTTAAAAACTCCAAACAATTAAATATTGATTTTTGCCTTGTATCATCGCCATAAACAAAACAAAGTTCCACATTCATTTTTGATAAATATTCTTTAATTTTTTTTGAGGTGAAAATCGCTTTCTCTGCTTCTTTAATTGAATTTTGCGTTTTGGGGAGAGCAATAATAATTGAAGTTAAATTAAATTCTTTGGAATTATCAAAGGCTACTAAAAATGATTGAATTACACAAGATAGTACAGTGGTCTTTTTTTCTTTGGGAAATAATAAAGAAGGGAGACGCAAAAACTCTTTTTTCTTGCTATCCCCCATTCTTGTGGATGAACCTGCTGCGGGAATAACCACAGAAATTGTCATTCGTCGTCATCCATCATATCGTCATCATCTTCTTCGTCATCATCTTCTGGATTGTCATCTGCATCAAGGAAATCCTCGTCGTCATCGCTATCCAAAAAGTCTTTATTGATAGATGATTGTTGTTTTGCGTGCAATAAACCAAGAGGTTCAAGTTTTGCATGAATCATTGCTTCAACTTCTTTTGAAGTTTTTTCTAAAGAATAAGAAATTTCATCCTCTAAAAGTTTTTTTGCTGAATCGTAAAGTTTGCGTTCAAGAATAGGCAATTCTTTTACCTTACTTCTGTGGTAAAGACATCTAACAATAGAAGCGATATCATTAATGCTACCTTTCTTTAACAATTCAAGATTCATTTGGTATCTTAACTTCCAATCTGAAGTGATAGGTTCAAATTCTTGACCAATCATTTCTATTGCATTTAGAGCTTCTTCTTTTGAAACTATAGCTCTAATTCCTAATTCATCAGATTTTTCAACCGGAATCATAACTGTCATGTCAGAAACGTCAAGATAGATTACATAGTAAAGAATCATTTGATCTTTGAACTTCTTTTCTTTAATTTCTTGAATTGTTCCAACACCCTGACTTGGATAAACAATCTTTTGATTTACTTTATAAGTTGTATTTTTATCACTCATATTAAACAATTATATCACAAAAACTAAATAATTTCTAGTTAATTTGCCATTACTACATTAGGAAATATCTTTTCTTTTTCTAAATAAATATATTTCAAAGGATGATAATTTAATGGATTTTCATACCAACCTTTTATATATTCAGTATCAATAACATTAAAAGAAACGCTATGAGAAATTGGAATAATCATTCCTTGGTCTAACAAATATTGCTCAGCTTCAGATAATTTTTGTAGCCGTTCTTCTCCAGAAAGTTGAGATGCTTCTGATAAGAAATTATCAAATTGTGTATCTTTCCATCCAGAAACATTTAATGAAGAATCTCCTCTAAAAAGTTCTAAGAAAGCAACAGGGTCTGCAAAGTCTCCAACCCAAGAATATGTAAAAATTTGTGCGTTCCAACCTGGGATACTTTTCAAATATCTATCTGTTGGAGTTTTTTGAATAATCAATTCTACATCAATTTTAGCCCAAGCATCCTTTAATTTTTTTGCAAGTTCTAAACTGTAGTCACTATCTTGAATTGCACAAATTAAACTTAATTTTTGATTTTCAAAACCAGCTTCTTTTTTTAGTTCAAAAGCTGCATCTAAATCGTATTCTGGAACACCAAAAATTTGAGGATAATCAGAAACAGGAACAATAAAACTAGTTGTCTTTACTAAGGATTTTGATTGAAATTCGTTCCAAGGGATAGCACTTAAAAGTGCCATTCGTAATTTAGGATTATTCCAGGGTTCTTCTAAAGGTTTAAAGAAAAAATATTCTGTTCCAAATTGAGTTGTAAGAAAGATTGATTGAGGTTTTAAAATCTTATTTATGGTTAGCATATCAGTTGCCCAATCGATTTTACCTGTATTGTACAAAAATGTATTTTCTTCTTCATTTTGACTAATTAAAATCTTTATAGAAGGAAGAGCAACATTTTTTTCGTCCCAGTATTTTGGATTTTTTTCTAAGCGAATATAATTATCTGTATATTCTTTTAATACAAAAGCACCAGAATAAACAGATGGATTTTCATTTGTTATACTAAAAGCAGCTGTACACAAAATGTTAGGAAAGTGTTCGGCAGGATTAGTAAGTTTTACAGAAATTGTTTTTTCATCCTTTACTTTGATACCTACTTCTTCAAGAGGAAGTTTACCCTGTCTAAAGTCTGATGAACCTTGCACAATGTCAAAAAGTGAAGCAAAGGGAGCATCTTTTGTTTGTAATAATTTTATCCAAGAATCTTTTACATTTTGAGCAGCGATTTTTGTTCCATCACTAAAACAAATATTTTCTTTTAGTACAAAAGTCCAAGTTTTTTTATCACGTGAAAGTTTATAAGACTCACAGATTGCAGGAATTGCCTGTAATGTTATTGGGTCGTAACTAAAAAGACCTTCATATAATCCATTAATAATTTGAATTTCGGTGTTATAAGAAGCTGTATGTGGATTTAAATCTGGACTAATGTGAGAAGTTGAAATTACAAATTCTCTTTGATTTTCTGGCACAAACTGTGAAAATACGCTTTGACAACAACAAAACGAAACCACTAAAAAAATAAAGATAGAAATCCATCTAGTTTTTTTTGCTAAAATCATTAAGCCAATCCTAATTTTTGCATTTGTCTTTGTTCTTCTATAAGTGAAGAATATTCTGCTTTCCTTTGGTTCGTTTTAATTATAGTATTTTTTAGAGAAGAAATCTCCATTTTAATACCTTTTATTTTACTTCGAGATAAAGGAGTAACAGTTTCTTTAAAATAATCATCTAAGGCAGAAAGAGTTACAAGTAATTTTTGACATTCAGATAAATTTTTTGCGATAAACTCTACAATTTTGTCATCTGCCATTGCTTCTATTTTTTCGTAACCAGGAGTTTTACGAGTTGTAAAAGATAAGTAATATTTACAGCGTTTTTGTAAAGATAAAATAAATTCATCAAAATTTATATGTTCATATTGTTTTGCTTGAGTAATTTTATCCACGATAATTACTTTGTAAATTTTAGGTTTTTTATCAAGATTAAAAGCCTTTTGGATAATTTCGATTAACTTATCCCAAAAAGTATTTTTCTTGTTTTCAATTAACTCGCTATTTTCTTGAAATTTGCTGATAATTTGTTCAAGTTGAGGTACAATTCCACCTAAAGAACGCACTGCATCCATTAAAATTGCACGAGTATCTATTTGTTTTTCTTGCTTTTCTTTGTTTGATTTTTTTACAATAAGTTTAGAAATTAAGTTTTGTTGTTTTTCTTTGGCTTTATCACCAATAGTTTCATCGATAATTTCTTCGATAAGTTCGTTATAGAAAGGCTTTTTAGTTGCTACAACATGAAACACTTTTTTTATTTGAGCAAGCATGCTTTCTTTTGAATCAAAAACTTTATCTACAAGAAAGGACGGATGAGCCAAAACTTCTCGTCTAACTTCTACCTTGTAAACTTCTCGTTGAAAATCACCAAATTCTTTTAGAATACTATTTATTATTTCCACTGACTTAGCAGCATTGTTAAGACTATCATTTAAAAGACTAGTTGCTAAAGCATCTGTACCTTGTCTAATAGGTATTAAACAATCAGAAAGCCCCTTTGTGTTTGGGCTATCAGATGTTGCAATTACGGAATTCCACATAAAACCATTATTAAAAGCAATTAACTGTTTGATTCTATCAGCTTTAATATTTGAAACAGAGAAAGTTAAATAGTTACAGATAAAATCTAGCATAGACTCATAATCAGAAAGGCGAGTCCCGATAACAATATTTCTTTCTGAGTCTGCAAAAGGCTTATCAGAAATTGGTTTAATTTCAGAAACCTTTTTTTCTAGTTTATATGGGTCAGCTGAAATTGTACTTTTCTTTAACAAAGTTGTATAAACATTTCCTACATGAGCATGAAGCCGTCTATATTCTTCCAATACTCTTGGCAATTCTTCAGTTTCGTACCAACGGATTTTTTCATCAAAGACTTCGTTTAATTCTTTTGTAAAAGTTTCGTAGTTTTCCATATATGTATTATCGGATAAATAAGGATTTTCGGCAACCAATATTTTTTATATTGATGTAAAATGTTAAAATTTATATACTATTTGTCATAAAAACCACGGGATGTAGCCGTGAAGAAAAAGGAACTTATATGATTCAACTTAAGACAGAAAAAGACAGCCAACTATCAAAATTAAGACATAGTATGGCACACGTTATGGCAGAAGCAGTTTTCAAATTGTTTCCTGGTTCAAAAATTGCAATTGGTCCTTCAATTGATACAGGATTTTATTATGATTTTGAATTAACACGCCCCATAACACAAGATGACCTTGGAGAAATCGAAAAAGAGATGCGCCGCATTGTAAGCGGGAATCACGATTTTGTTCGCAAGGAAGTTTCAAAAGATGAAGCCCGTCAAATCTTTGCTGACCAACCTTACAAACTAGAATTGATTGACGAACTTCCAGATGATGAAATTATCACAATTTACACACAAGATACTTTTACAGATTTGTGTCGTGGACCTCATGTTGAAAACACAAAACAGTTAAACCCACAAGCCTTCAAATTAATGAAAACAGCTGGAGCTTACTGGCGTGGTGATGTAAAACGACCAATGCTTACTCGTATTTATGGAACAGCATGGGAAAAACCAAACGACTTAAAAGAATATCTTTTTATGCTTGAAGAAGCAGAAAAACGGGACCACAGAAAAATCGGTACAGACTTAGATTTATTCCACATTGACGAAGAAAATCCTGGTGAAATTTTCTGGCACCCAAACGGTTGGACAATTTATTCTATTATAAAAGATTATGTTAGAGATAAAATTAGAGCAGATGGTTATGTAGAAGTTAATACTCCATTTGTAATGCCTCGTTCTTTATGGGAAAGAAGTGGACACTGGGCAAAATACAAGGCAAATATGTTCATTACAGAAAGTGAAAAACGCCTTTTTGCTTTAAAACCAATGAACTGTCCAGGCCATGTAGAAATCTTTAGAAATAGATTACGCTCTTATAAAGATTTACCTTTGCGAATGGCAGAATTTGGTTCTTGTACAAGAAACGAAGCAAGTGGTGCTTTGCACGGAATTATGCGTGTTCGTGGATTTGTTCAAGACGACGGACACATTTTCTGTACAGAAGAACAAATTCCATCAGAAGTTACAAAGTTCTGTAATCTCTTAAAAGATATGTACAAAGATTTTGGATTTACAGAAGATAAGATTTTAGTTAAATTTTCTACTCGCCCTGAATTAAGAGTTGGAACAGATGAAGATTGGGATAGAGCAGAAGGCGCTTTGGCAGAAGCTTGTAAACAAGCAGGTCTTGAATACGAAATTCAACCAGGCGAAGGTGCTTTCTATGGTCCAAAACTAGAATTTACTTTAATTGACGCACTTGGCCGTGAATGGCAATGTGGAACAATCCAAGTTGACTATCAGTTGCCTAGCGCACAAAGATTAAACGCTGAATATGTTGGTTCTGATAACACAAAACATCATCCTGTAATGTTACATAGAGCAGTTTTAGGTTCTCTTGAAAGATTTATCGGTATTCTTTTAGAAAACTTTGCAGGAGCATTACCAGCTTGGTTACAATATCAACAGGCAGTTGTAATTCCTGTAGCACCATCACTAGATGATTACGCTGTAGAAATTACAGAAAAACTAAAAGCTTGTGGTGTAAGAGTTGAAGCAAATCTTGGTAACGACCGTATGAACGGAAAAATTAAAACAGCACAGCTTAAGAAAATTCCATATATGTTAGTTGTTGGTGAAAAAGAAAAAGCAGATGGAGCAGTTGCTGTTCGCTTTAGAGATGGACGCCCTCAACAAATCATGAAAATTGATGAGTTTATTGCTTACATAAAAGACAAAGTAGACTCAAAATTTGTAGGAATTTAATTTTTTTTAATTTTTAGTAACACTTTTTTTTAGAAAGGGTGTTATAATAGATGTAACGGAGGAACAAAGTGAAGAAAATTTTAGGTATTTTATTTGTAGTAGCATTAGTGCTTGTATCTTTTGGATGTGCTTCAAAACCAAAAGAAGTTCTTGGAGCAGAAGGTATTCCACGACCACAATGGGTTGCTGATATGGCTTTAGAAGATCCAGTTCTTCATTATGAAATTGGATTTGGAAAAGGAACAAATCGTGCTTCATCAATGGCAAGAGCAGAATCAGATGCAAGAAACAAAATTGCTTTCTGGGTAAAAACTGATGTAGAAACAGTTCTTAAAACATATATGCAAGATGCAGGTGTTGCAGATGAAACACAAATGATTGAATATATCGAACAAGTTTCTATCCAAACAGCAAACACAACAATTTCTGGTGCAGAAATCAAAGGAAAATGGGAAGACATTGAAGGTGGAATCTATGTTTTGATGGGATACGACATCAATAAAGCAGCTGAAAATTTGGCAAAACAAATGGATTCAGTTAGTAAACCATTTATCAGAAACGATTCAGCAGCATTTGCAGACTTCAAAGCACAAGAAGCATTCAAAGCTTTAGAAGAAAGCAAACGCCAAAAAGCAGCATTAAACGCTGAATAATTAGTTTATTACTAAATACAAAAGACTGTCTAGTAAGTGTAAAATTTTACGCTACAGACAGTCTTTTTTTTGTTTAGTTAGCTTGTAAAAGATTAACTGACAACTTAAATATATTTTCTTACATATTCAGCCTTTATCCAACCTTTTTCTTTTGCAGATTTTTCGCTTCTAACTAAATATATCATGTTAAATTTAAATTAGGAATAAATCTAAAATCTTTTATATTTGATGTGAATAATGGTAAATCTAATTCTAATGCGGTGGCTGCAATCAAAGCATCAGGTATAAGCAATCCGTGACTTTTAGAAAAACTCTCAATCAAGTGTTTTGCTTTTATTGAAATTGATTCTGAAATTTCTATGATTGCAAAATCAGCAAAAGCTTTTTTTATAATTTCGACTTCTTGCTTATTTAACGCACCAACAATTAATTCCATATAAGTAACGGCTGACATACCTAATCCATGTATTTTTTCGGATGTTAATTTTTGGCGAGTTTCAGGTTTCCCTCGTAGATAATCTATAAGGATACAAGTATCACAAATATAAAGCATTATGTGCGACTCCATGCTTTTTGTCGTATTTCTGAAACAGAAATTTCTCTATCTTTCCATAATCCAAAAGCTAAATCAAAATCTGCTGAATCTTTTTGAACAGGCTTTTCTGGAGCGTAAAGAGAACATACAATTCTATCTAGTAATTTGAGTCTTTCATTGTAAGAAAGCATATCTATTTGAGTTAAAAGATCATTAAAAGCAACATCTGACATATTTGCACCTCCGCCTACATAAAATATATCATATTTTGGCAAAAAAATAAAATGATTTCTTTACCTAAAAAAATCTTACCCCGTAGTTTAATTTATAATAAAAACTACAGGGCAAGATTTATATTACTTTAGATAATTTTGACTGGATTACTTTCTGTTTCTAGAATTTCTTTTCGTGTTCTAGTTGTTGATAAATAGTTTGTTCTTACAACAATACTGTATGATTTACCACTTTCAAGAGTTTCTGGAACAAAAAAGTTTAATTCACTTGGTTTGTTCCTAAAAATATTTTCTTGCGTCACTTTTATCCAAGTGGATTCATCAGAATTAATTTCTGAATCTGAAGTAAGAGGAGCAAAGAAAATTCCAGACTTATCATCACCTAGTTTTAGTTTTGTGCCAGTAATTTTTGCAGGTTTTCCCATAGTAAGTGTTTGGTTTTCTTCTTTTGTATATAGGTCTACTATATCAGTAATTGTAAAATTTGGATCTGCAAAAATAACATTACCAACATCTAGAGATGAAATTGCATCTAATGTAAATTGTGTTGGTGAAAATTTAATTAAAAAATCACCTTTTTCTTGTACATCTTTTTTTGCTTTTGCACTACATTTCATACCTATGTATATTGTACCAATATCTAAAAGATTTACTGCTTTACCTTGTTGAATAAGTTTTAAGATTTTCTTTTGAATTAGGATTGCAGCATATTGTAGTAGATGAGGGTCAATTGCTTTATTTTCTTCAGCAAGTTCAGAGATGATATTGTTAAATTTAACATTATGTCTATCAACTCGAACATAATAAGTTCCATCTTTTTTTAGGTGGTTTTGATGTAGTTTTACACTTATTAATGAATTTGCATTTTCTAGTGTAGATAAATTTTCATGTATTGCCATATTTGATATCCTTGCACTTTTTATAATGCGACTTCGTTTAGTTTTTTAAGATTTCATACGAAATCTTTTTTTTAGAGAAAATGGAGAAAATTACTTGCAAAAAAACTAAATAGGAAGTAGGATATCTTATAGAAGGGAAGTATCACTACTTTCTACTTATTATGGCTTAAATCTATTGGCGTAGGTTTAAGCTATTTTTTTTGCAAGTATTAAACAATCATACATTGCATCTTTACCTCCTGTAACTGAAATATCATAAGTTTGCGAAAGCAAACTTGATATAATTCTACCTTTTGATATGTATTTTATCACTTTGTCAAAGATAGAATAATTATCAGTATGAAAATAAAATTTTAATAAAGTTGAGTTTTTATTAGTTTGTGAGCGTGTGTAAATTATATTTTTTGCTCGATAGAATAAAGCATTCCATACTTTTTTATTTGCACATATACTTTCTTTTCTTTCCACTAATTACCTATACTTTATAGATTAAACTTTCATTAGATTTTACATCCAATTAACTATACAACATTCTACAGTATCTTTTTTTATCTGTAAAGAAAAAAATAAGAAAAATTAAAAAAATAATAAATTTTGAAATAAAATGTAAAATTTTAGTTGTTTTAAAACGTTTCTAACCTAGAAATAGAAATGTTTCTAGGTTAGAAACGAAATGTGTTCTAGGCTAGAAATGATACCGTCAGGAACATGTAAACAAAAAATTTACAACATGTAAACAAAATGTATTCTAGGTTGTAAACGGTTTGCGTTCTAGACTGTAAACGATGTGTGTTCTGGTAGAAAATAGAAATATTTTTTAGTGTGTCGTTATTTGCGACAGATGGTGTGGTAGAATAATGGTATGTTTTTTTATAAAAACTAATTAAATATATCTAAATAAAAGAAAATATGATAAAATATGATATATCAATTTAATTAATTTTTGAGGTGATTTATGGCTATAATGATGAAACGTCAATTAAATGAAGATGAAAAACAAATAATTTTAAATAGACATGGTCGTTGTTGTTATGCAAATGGACATGCAATTCCTGATGGAGAAAAAATACATTTTGACCACATAAAAGCCTTTGTAAATAATGGAACTACAGAGTTAAATAACATTGCTCCAATGTGTGAAAAACATAATTTAGAGAAAGGTCAATTACCTCTTGAAGATTTTAGAATAAAATTACGAATAGAAGATTTTTTTAAAAATGGGAAACGATTAACTTTAAAAGATTTATTGAAATACTTAAAAAATCAAAATGATATATCTTCTTTTGGCGAAGCTATTGCAATAAAAGGAAATGATGAAAAAATAATTATCGAAAATGCAAATTTTAGCGAAGAATTTAAAATAGAAACTTGTCCTTTAACTGAATGGAAATATTTCTATGGAAAATTACCTGTTGATATATTGGATAGTGATGATGATAATGAACACTCTCAAGGGTTACAACCTAGATATTTAATTTTTGATAAAGTTTTCCAAATGTTTAGACATTTTCAACATTATCCTGTATTACAACCATCAATTGGGCGAATAGATGGAAATAAAATCGTTTTATTTGATGGTCAACATAAAGCTGCCTCTTTATTATGGACAGGTCGCCGTGATTTTGAATGTAAAATATATATAAATCCTAATTTAGAAGTTCTAAATCAAGCTAATATTTCTGCACATGATAAGTTTGCTCAAACTAGATTTTTTTCTTCCATAATGGTTTTAAAACTTGGTGCACAGTTTGGAAAGGATTTTGAAGATTATAAGAATACAGAGAATGGTCAGGAAAAAACAGAACAAGGATTTATAGAATATATATCAACAAAAGATTTAGTTCAAACAAAAGCTGAAATAAAAAACAAATTTAGAAGTTATTTATATAATTCTATTCTTGAAAATGATGAAAATAAGTGGAAACCTTTAGTTTCTACGGGGAACAGAGGCTCTAAAGAACAGCCTATAACACTTGATATGTTGACAAAATCGATTTTTGCACATTTCTTATATACAGAACCTCTACAAGATAATATTCTCTCTGAAAAATATAAAAGAGATGTTGAATCTGAAAATATTGTTAGATTAATGAATTTACTTTTTGAAAAAACATTGATTAATTGGAATCCTTCTGCAAGTCAAAATGATACTGAACAAATAAAACTTTCAAGAATGTTTTCTTCAAAATCAATAATGGCATGGTCTGAACTTTTTAAAGATGCTATAAGTGCAAAATTAGAAATTTATGATACTGATGAAAAATCAAAAGTATTTTATCGCCAATTAGAAGACTCGGATTTTGAAAAAATTGACCAAATCATTATTAGACTTGTTAATTGGCAGATGTGGGATTCTCCAAAAGATTCTGAAATTGACAAAATGATTTCAAATAAAAAAAGCAGATTAAAACAATGGTTAAAAGATAAAGGGCTTTCTACTGGTTATTTGATGGGTGCTTCGGAATAAAAGAAATGCATGATTGAAGAAAGGAAATGATTTATGGCTAAAATAGAAGTTTTAGAAAAAGATGGAAAAATATTCTCTCATATTAGAAATGTGTGGCTTGTAAAGACTCCTGAGGAAGAAGTAAGACAAACATTTATTGTAGAATTAGTAAACAAATATGGATATCCTTTAGAAGTAATGTCTGAAGAATATCGTACTGACTATAAAGGAAGAGGTGTTCGTTCAACTCGTGCTGATATTGTTATTTATAAGTCAAAAGAGGAAAAGGAAAACAACTATAATGCTTTTATTGTAATAGAATGTAAAGCTGAAACTGTTAGAATTCGTCTTGAAGATTTTTATCAGGGAACTGAATATGTTGGAAAATTAAGAGCTCAATTTTTAATTCTTCATAATTCTAGGGAAACAAATTGTTATGCAGTTGATATGTCTAGAATTCCAAATAAAGAAGCTGCTTTTACACAGATTATTGCTATTCCTGCATTTGCAGAGATTTTTGATGATAACAAAATAGAAGAAATAAGAAAAAAAACAAAAACATTCACTAGAGATGAATTTACCAAGACTTTAAAATCATGCCACAACATTATTCGAAATAACGATAAACTTTCTCCAGAAGCTGCTTTTGATGAAATTAGTAAAATTCTTTTTATGAAAATACGAGAAGAAAGAAAAAATCAAGGTGCAAAAGTTTTCACAAAAGAAGATTATAAAAATGATAGAAAAGTATATGAAGAAAATATTCGTCCTAATTTGACTGGTGATGATAAAAATCTTGAATACATGCAATTTTTATTTAGAAGTACAAAAGAACAATTCAAAGATGATAAACTTTTTGAACAAAATGAAATAATTAAAATTAGAGAAAACAGTTTTGAGCAAATTCTTGAAAAACTTCAAAATTATAATCTTTCAGATACTCAAGATGATGTAAAAGGTATTGCATTTGAAGAGTTTTTAGGAACAACTTTTAGAGGTGAGTTAGGACAATTTTTTACTCCAAGAACAATAGTTGATTTTATGGTACATATTCTTGATCCACAAGAAGGAGAAGTAATTTGTGATCCGACTTGTGGTTCTGGAGGATTTTTAATTAAAGCATTTGAATATGTACGTGAAAAAATTGAACGTGATATTAAAGCTGCCAAAGATTCTCTTAGACATCAATTAGAAGGTGATGATTATGAATCTAAATCAGAAGAAGAACAGCTAAAAATTAATAAGCATATTGATGAAATGCAACAAAAATTAAACAAAGAATTAGACACTCAACAAAAAGGTAACGAAGAAAAAAATATTCCTCAAAGTAGAATGTATGCTTTATCTCATGATTGTATTTATGGAACAGATGCAAACCCTCGTATGGCAAGAACAAGTAAAATGAATATGATTATGCACGGAGATGGACACGGTGGAGTTCACCACCATGATGGTTTATTAAATGTAAACGGAATCTTTGAAGAACGTTTTGATGTGATACTAACAAATCCTCCTTTTGGAGCTCGTGTTGATAAAAGTCTAAAAATTTCTGAGGCAGATCGTTTTACAGATGAAGTAATGATAAAAAAATATGAAAAACGATATGGTGACGATTATAAAAAAGCTCTAAGACAAGTAAATGATAATATTGGAAAATCTGTATTAGACCTTTTTGATACAGGAAAAATGTCTGGATTAACAGAAGTTCTTTTTATGGAACGTTGTCTGCGTTTGCTCAAAAAAGGTGGACGTATGGGAATGGTTTTGCCAGAAGGTGTGCTAAATACAAGTAATCTTGCAAAAGTGCGTGAATATTTTGAAGGTAGAGCAAAGATTATTTTGATTTGTTCAATTCCTCAAGATGTATTTATTGCAGCCGGTGCAACTGTAAAACCAAGTTTGGTCTTCTTTAAACGATTTACTGAAGAAGAAGAAAAACAATATTCAGAATGTGTGAAACAAGCACAAGATGAAAAAAGAGCAGAAAAGCAATCTCAAATTGATGAATTAAATGTAGAAAAAGAAAAACTTTCTGATTCAAAAACTCGTGAAGATAAGGCAAGAGTAAAAGCGATTCAAAAACAAATTGCTCTTATAGAAGAACAAATTATTGAAGAAGCCAAGCCAAGAGTAAAAGAATTATTTGATTATGAGATTCCTATTGCTCTTGTAAATGATGCAGGAATTACAACAACAGGAGCGGTTTCTGAAAATAATGAACTTCCAAAACTTGAAAAAGAATTTGCTGCATATAATGATAAAGTGAAATTATGGCAACATCATGACTATTCTATTTTATATGAATACAATGTTGGCTCAGATGGTTCTATTGTCAGAACATTTAATGAAAAAGAGGATGTTTTGACATGGTAGAAGAATGCTTATTGAAATCAATTAATTTTGTTGATCTCGAAAAATGGTATGTGGAATATTATTTGAGGGAAATTCATCTGAAATCAAAATTTGAATTAATAAAGTTGAGAAAGATTATATCCCCTAAGAAAAATCTAATAAAAAAAGATGATTATAAAGGAGATATTCCGATTGTTGATAAAATTGTATTTAAAACAGGGGATATTGTATTTAGAAAAGAAAAAAAAACAGGAATGAATTTATATTCTCTTGATAATGAAGAGTTACTTGTTTCTAATATTAACTTTCATCAAGGTGCAACTGCATTAAATACTTTTGGAAAGATTGTTGCATCAACTCATTATCAACCATATTCTATAAATACAGAAATAATTGACCCTATATATTTAGTTAAAATTTTACGTTCTGAACCATTTTTAAAAATGGTTTCTGGGAAAAAGGCACAAGGGATTAAAAATGAATCTGGGTATGATTTTATTGGAAATTTTAAAATACCAGTTCCTTCGATTTCTGAACAAAAAGCAATAATACAGAAATATCAAGACACAATTTCCAAAGCAGAAGCTATTGAGAAAGAGGCTGAAAAAGCAGATAAGGGTATAGATGATTTTATCTTCTTGAAATTAGGAATAAAAGAGGTTTCGTTGGGGAAAAATAATGATTCGATTTTGAAAACATCTTCATTTTCAAATTTGTATAATTGGGATGTAAAACATTCTATTTTGAATATAAGTCCACAAACTTTGTTAAAATCGAACTTGTACAAAAATATTCCAATTCAATCTGTCTTTGAAATAAATCCATTGACTCAGATTCCAAAAGATATTGACAAAATAACTTTTTTACCAATGGAATGCATTTCTGATATATCTGGAACTGTTATTGAAAAACGAATAATTGATTCAAAAACAAAAGGTTATACAAAATTTAAAGATAATGATGTAATATTTGCAAAAATAACTCCATGTATGCAGAATGGGAAATGTGCTGTTGTACAAGATTTGTTACATGGCTATGGAATGGGGTCTACAGAATTTCATGTTTTTAGGGCAATAAGGGAAGATATCCTTCCAGAATATCTACATTCATTATTGCGAACAACAATGTTGCGAAGGACTGCAATGAACTTTTTTACAGGTTCTTCAGGTCAACAAAGGGTTTCTTCTGAATTTATTAAAAATTTATTTATTCCGCTTCCACCTCTTCCTGTTCAAAATGAAATTGTAGAACACATAAATCAAATAAAAGCTCAAGTAAAAGATTTACGACAACAAGCTAAAGAATTACGAGAAAAAGCAAAACTTGAATTTGAAAGGAGTGTATTTGAGTGATTGAAAAATTAATAGCTGATTATGATTTTATAGTTGACTACAAAGGACATAAAGATATATGTATAAAATATTCATTTGACTATAAAACTGTTAATGTAAATTTATATTTTGATATGTTTGATTCAAAGATAAAAACATTAAATCTTGTTTTGCGTTATGAAAAAAATTATTACTTTACAACTCTAAATGTTTCAAACATAGAAATACCAACGCAATTTTTAAAAGAGGTACCACCAGATATTTTAACCAAAATACTAGATGATAATAATAGTTTAGCTTCTTTTTTCTTATGTATAAATGAACATGTTGAAATCAATAACCCTTCAATTGCAAAATACAGCAAAGATTATAGTTTTAAGAATGCATTAAAATACAATAAAAATGAAGAAAATAAACCTTTTCTGCATTTTTTAAGACGAACAAAAATGAGTAATGAAGCTTTTTCTCTTCTAAAGAGTACAATGGATATTCCAGTTGCTATTTTAAATCTTATTCAATCAAATGGGATGACTCTTGTTCGAACTGATAAAATTGAATTTAGAAAAGAGATAACAGCAATTATGAATGAACATGGATTTAAAATTTAGGTTGAAAATAGAGGGAAATATATGCGTCTAAAAAAACTTTACATAAAAGATTATAAGAATCTCAAAGATTTTTCTCTTGATTTTGAAAATGGAAATGGTTTATCCATTTTAATTGGTAATAACGGAAGTGGAAAAAGTAATGTATTAGAAGCAATAAGTGGAATTTTTTCTGAGTGGTATAGAAAGTCAACATATAAATTCGATACTGATTATATTTGTTCATATTTCAAAAATAATAAAGATTATGAAATATCTTCAAAAAATAGATATTTGAAGATTAATTCTTATGAAAATAATAAAGACTTTTTACCAAATAAACTAATTGCAATATATTCTGGTGAAAATGAATCTCTCTGTAATGCATTTTTTAAACCAGCAAAGGATAGTAAAAAAATGATATTTTGCGACAAAAGTTTATGGGCTGTTTCTTTTCTTCTTTTAATTTTATATAGATATACAAATAATGATATTGCTTTATTCTTAAAAGAAGAATTTGATATTTTAGAGACTACACCAATATCTATTACTTTTAAATTGAATTTTAAAACAAGTCAAAGTGATAAGGATGTAGAAAATTTAATAGAGAAAATTAATACACATGATTTAGAGGAATTTACATTAACGGAACGAGAGTTACAAAAATTATTAGGTCGAATAAATGATGATGATTTTTTATATTATGAACCACGTAACTTATTTGACATTTTTTTTCGTGCATGTACTGTAAATAATTCTTGGATTAATAAAGTTGATATTGTAATTAATTCTCAAATTCATTTAGAAAATTTAAGTGAGGGTGAGAAAAAATTGATTCTTATAAGGTCAATTTTAGAGTTTGTAGCAGATGAAGATTCTTTGATATTAATGGATGAACCAGATGCTAATATTCATGAAAGTCGAAAAATTTGTTTATATAATCATTTAAAAAAATATACAGAATATGGTAGACAAATTATTATAACAACTCATTCTCCTATTATTGCAAAAATTGCTTCTGAAAACGAATTAGTTTATTTAGAATCAAAACAGGGAAAAGTAGACATAATTGAAACTGAAAAATTAGATTTGATTAGAAAATTAGCTTCAAATGAATGGAACATAATGGAAGCTGGTGTTTTCTTAAATTCTGAAAAACCTTTAGTATTGTTTGAAGGAAAATCTGATATAGATTTTGTAAGAAGAGCAATAGAATTATTAAAGGACGATAACCCCAAATATGCTAAAATTGATGTAGATTTTTTAAGTTTTAACGGAACAGGAAACGCAGCTGCATTTATTGAAGATGTTAGAAATTGTGTAAATGATAAAAAAATTATTCTGTTTTTTGACAGAGACGATTCTGGAAGAAATGGAATGGCAGAAGTATTTAATAAAGATAAGAAATCAGTTGAGATAAAAGAGTTTCATGATTTCTGTACCGTCGATTCTTTATTAAAAGCAAGTTTTTATCCATTTTCAAACGAAGTAAATTCTGGAGAATTTCTTATAGAGGATTATTTCCCAGAAAGATTAATAAAAGAAATAATTAATAAATTATTAGAGGGGAAAAAACATCCCATAAAAGAGATTCCTAATTTACCTAAAAGAATAAAAGATATTTTAGCTAACAACTATCATAATTATTCCAAAACTGATTATGGGGGATTTAAACCATTATTAGATAAACTTATTGAACTGTTAGAAATTGAATAAATAAGTAAATACTAATTTTTTAAAGAAAGGTCTATAGCAAATGCATTCAACTTTTGAAGATAAAATATTTGAATTAATTCAACTCAAGCAAGAAGGAGAGTATTGGGATTTTAAAAGACAATGGCATGAAAATAAAGCTGATTTATTACACGATATTATTTGTATGGCAAATAATCTTACTGATAATGACGGATACATAATAATTGGAATAGATGAAGAAAACGATTATTCTACTCGAGATGTAAAATTTGACGAAAATCGAAAAAATACACAGAAAATAGTTGATTTCTTAAAAGATAAAAAATTTGCAGGAGATAAAAGACCTACCGTTTATGTACAATCAATAGAATGGACTGAAAAATTTATTGATGTAATTGTTATCCAAAATAATATGAATACTCCGTATTATTTGACGGGGGATTATAAAGATAAGGAAAAACTTTTAAGAGCAAATCATATTTATACAAGAATTATGGATACAAATACTCCTAAAAATAGTAATGCTGATTTAGATAAAGTAGAATACTTGTGGAAAAAACGTTTTGGTATAAATAAACCTGAGTTGGAAAGAATGAAAGTATTTTTAGAAGATAAAAATAATTGGGTACAAAATGAACTAGATATTAAATATTATAAATATTCACCAGAATTTTCTATTCATCGAAAGTTTGATAGAGATAGTAAAGGATATGAAGTATATATGTTAGGACAGATAAATCAAACACCATATTGGTATGATGTTCATTTATATTATCATTCTACATTACTTTTAACCAAAAGAGCAATTGGTTTAGATGGTGGTAGATGCTTTATGATAGCACCAAATGGTGCTTTTGTTGAAAAAGAAAGAAAAAGTTATTTTTATTATTACTTTATAAAAGATTCTTTAGAATATAAATTAAATGAATTTTATTCTTGTGATACAAGAATATTGAGTGAAGAATCATGGTCACGACAGAATTTTTATGATGTAGTTTTGTTGTTTAATTCAGAATATGAGCGAGAAAAATTTAATGAATATGTTTTAACACAACAAGACAGATTTGTACCTTATACGGATGATGAAGTTCCTTTTATATCAGATTTACCTGGATATAATGTTAATGAATTAAAACAACAATGGTTTGATGCAAGAACTTTTAAAATTTTGTTAGAAGAATTTAGAAATATATACTAAAAAACAAAAGGAGCACCCGCAACCATGACCCTATACCACGGAAGTAACACAGAAGTAAAAGACCCTCGTTTGTTAAAAGTCCAGCGTGAATTGGATTTTAACAAAGGATTTTATACCACCAGCTATTTAGAACAATCAAAACGCTGGGGAAAAAACAGCTCACTTCCTCAATGTTTCAATTTATGATTTCACATTGAGAAAGTAAAGACATTAGACCATTTTCCAAAAGGAGGAAATAAACCATGACAAATTACCAACCACCATTTACGATAACTTCAAAAATAATAGATTACATTTCTCGTATTTCGGAAAAAGTCGGAGAAATCAATTCTCTTGAAAATAGTCCTCATCAAGTTAAGTTACGAAAAGAAAATCGTATTAAAACTATTCATTCCTCACTTGCAATAGAAAATAATTCATTGACCATAGAACAAATAACAGCAATCATAGATGGTAAAAGAGTTTTAGGTAGTCCAAATGAAATTCAAGAAGTAAAAAATGCTATTCAAACTTACGAACTTCTTTTAACTCTTAATCCATACGAAGAAAAAGATTTACTAAAAGCTCATTCTCTTATGATGCAAGATTTAGTATCTCAGAACGGAAAATATAGAAAAGAAGGTGTTGGAATTTTTGATGGAAGTCAAGTTGTTCATCTAGCACCTCCGGCAGATAGAGTTCCTTTTTTAATGGCAGATTTATTTAACTGGTTAAAAACAAGTGATGTTCACCCACTTATAAAAAGTTGTGTATTTCATTATGAATTTGAGTTTATTCATCCGTTTCAAGATGGAAATGGCAGAATAGGTCGATTGTGGCAAACTGCAATCTTAAAGGAATGGAAGGAAGTTTTTGCCTGGATACCAGTAGAATCTTTGATAAAAGAACATCAAGCTGAATATTACAATGCTCTTAATTCCAGTGATAATAATGCTGATTCAACTTCATTTATAGAGTTTATGCTCTCGTTACTTTTGAAAACTATAGATGAAATTATAGAAACCGAGAAAAAGGTTACTGTAAAAGTTACTCAAAAGGTTACTGTAAATCAAAAAAAGATTATTGAAGCAATAAAGAAAAATCCTTTTCTTACACAAGAAGAGCTTTCTCAAATAATTGGACTTTCAAGAAAAAGTATTGTTCAAAATATGAAAAAACTTCAAGAAAATGGATTACTAAAAAGAGTGGGGGCAGATAAAAACGGTCACTGGGAATATCACCAACAAGCCCTAGAAATCGCCTTTTCCGACATAGACAGTCTCGCCACCACTCAAAAACACGCTTGGTAAAAAACATTCCTAGTAAAATTCTCTAGCAAAAATTATTGTATTATGGAAAGAATATTTTGGCTAAATTAGATTCTTGTGCTAGCATTTTTTTTCTTACATAATAAATGGATTGTCATTACAAAATACTTGATTTGTGTGTGATATAGATGTATATTTAAATAAATTCAAATTTTGAGGACTTTTTATGGCTACATTTCAATTAAGACTTGATGATACTTTAAAACAAAAAGCAGATACTCTTTTTTCTTCTTTAGGTTTAGATACTTCTACTGCAATTAGAATATTCCTTTCTGCAGCGATAGAAAATAATGGTATTCCTTTTCAAGTAAAGCACAATGATAATTATTCTTTAGCACAAGCAATTTCAGATTCTAGGAACAAAGAAAATTTGCACGGACCTTTTAAATCAGCACAAGATGCAGTTGCTTCCATGTTGGAGGATTAGCATTTGTACAATATCGTATATACCAATAGAATGAAAAAAGATGCTAAACTAATGCAAAAACGTGGTAAAGATATGACAAAACTTGTAACAATTTTAGATTTACTTGCTTCGGGAGAAACATTACCTCCAAAATACAAAGACCATCAACTTACTGGTAATCTCCATGATTTTAGAGAATGTCATATAGAACCAGATTGGCTTTTAATATATCAAATTTTTGAAAATGAACTTATCCTTTCTGCTACTGCTACAGGAAGTCATTCTGACTTATTTGGATAATAATTAAAATACAATCCCTAGAAACCGCCTTTGCCGACATTGATAGCTTAGCCACCACTCAAAACCACGCTTGGTAAAAATCTTCCCCCACAACTCCTCAAACCTGTGATATAATCTACTTATGAAACACAAATCACTTTTATCAGTATTTATTATCGCAATTGTTTTAACTCTTACATCTTGTATCGATTATGTGCAGAGTATCACTTATTCAAATGGCAAATATCATTTGTATCATAAAATAACCTTGTCAAAATTATTATTCGAACTGGCTGACGAGGACGCAGAGGATTTTGTTGAAGAGTTGCTAGAAGATTCTTCCGACGAAATACCTGATTATGTTTCTATGAAGGGAGTAAACACAGAAACAGAAGCTGGATATGAGTTTATTATGGATATCAATCCTAAAACTGCAACAGAAGAAGAAAAAGGATTTTTACCAACTAAATCTAGTTCTAAATATTATATTCCTTTTTATATAAGTGAGGTAATATCCGATAGTGATGACTTTGATGATGTGGATTTAGACGATTCATTTACTCTTGCAATGTTTTCAGCTGCAAAAGTTCGCGTGATGATTGCAAAAAATATTATTCCTAAAATTGATTCAGCTTACTTTGTGGCAGAAGATGAAGATGATGAAAATTACTATATTTCAGTTTTTGACTACGGAAATAATTATTGCTTAGAAATTCCTTTCCTTCTTTTCGTTGACAACTACTTGTATGATTTAGATAGAATTGTCATCACTAGGGCAGAATAGAACAATTCTCTAGTAAATTCATACTATTTTACAAAACTTATGTTTGTTTCTCTTTGCATATTTATTTTTCGTAACTTACATTTTAAATATGAACTCACATGAAATAAATGTAGGTAAGTCAGAAAAATCAACAACTGATTTGATGTTAAATACTCCAATCCCTAAACTTGTTATAAAAATGGCAATTCCTACAGTTTTGTCTACGATTGTACTTTCTATTTACGGAATGGCAGATTTATTTTTTGTTTCTAGGCTGGGTCCTAATGCAAGTGCTGCTGTGGGAATAGTTTTTTCAATTTTAACAATGTTTCAGGCTGTTGGTTCTATGTTAGGGATAGGGGCAGGAAATATAATTTCTAGAAGTTTAGGTGCGGGAGATTCTTCTAAGGCAGATGCAGTTGCTTCTGTTACATTCTTTTGTTCAATTATTGCTGGAATTATTGTAATGATATTAGGAATAATCTTCAAAACTGAAGTGATGATATTCCTTGGGGCAACTTCTACTATCCTTCCTTATGCACAAGATTTTGCACATTATATTTTGATTGCATCTCCTATTATGTGTAGCTCTTTTGTTTTAAATATTATTCTTAGGTCTCAAGGTAAACCAAAACTTTCTATGATTGGTCTATCTATTGGTGGAGTACTTAATATCATTCTTGAACCTATTTTTATCTTTAGTTTGAAAATGGGGATTGCAGGGGCGGCTCTTGCAACTTTGATAAGTCAAACTGTTAGTTTTATAATTCTTCTTTTTATGTATCTTAATACAAAGAGTCTTGCTAAAATTCGATTTAGTTTTTTTATGTCTAATGTATCTAAAGTCTTTCCTGCTGTTTGTTCAAATGGAGCTCCGTCTTTATTAAGGCAAGGTTTAGTTGTTGTTGCCAATGTTTTGTTAAATATTCGCGCAAGTAAGTTTGGTGTAGAAGCGATTGCAGGTATTGCTATCACAAACCGTATTTTTTTGTTAGTTGTTTCTGTAATGTTTGGTTTGGGGCAAGGATTTCAGCCTGTGGCAGGTTTTTGTTTAGGTGCAAATCGTTTTGATAGATTAAAAAAGGCTTTTTACTTTACTCTTTATATAAGTGTTGTTGTTCAAACTATTTTTGCTTTGTTACTCTATATTTTTGATTCTAACATCGTAAGATTTTTTCAAAAAGACAAGTTGGTAATAGAAATTGGTATTCAAGCCATACATTATTTTGCACTTTCTTTGCCTTTACTTCCTGTTGTGGTTATTACAAATATGCTTTATCAAGTAGCAGAAAAAAATAAGCAAAGTTTATTTCTTGCTAGTTGTAGGCAAGGAATATTTTTTATACCTTTGATTTTTACTTTGCCTCACTTTTTTGGTCTTACAGGGCTTATGTTATGTCAGCCTATCGCAAATGTCTTTTCTGCTCTTATTTCAATTCCATTTTTGGTTTGGTTTATGAAACATAATCCTTGTAAAAGTTAATCTTGTTACTGAGCAAATTTATTTATGTGTTTTACAAAGAAATCCATATTGCAACCTACAAACATAGCACAGTAGGCTGTTACTATTCCTGCAAAAACTAAATAAAAAGATACGCTTAATTGAGAATCGCTATCGGTTCCTGTAATTCCAAAGAACAACATTGCAATAATCATTAAAATTCCGCTTACAACCCAACGTTTCATAGATAATGGCGGAATGTCGTTTACTTCGTAGTTAGGATTTATTGCTTTCATGATTGAATCAACACTTGGATCAAAATCGTCTACAGGTTTATTTATTGATAATTTACAGGCTTGTTCTGCTAAAGTGAACTTTCTTACTGTGGTTCTACATTCTTTGCAGAATAGCAAGTGCAAAGTTAATGACAAAGGTAGTCTTTCGTTTTTATCTAATTTAAGAAACTCGTTCATGTAAAATTCGCATTTTTTGTTTTTAGTATCCATAATATTTATTTCCTTTCTGGTTTATTCTGTTACTGTTTCTTGTAACTTATCTTTTAAGATTTTCTTTGCTCTAAAAATATGTGATTTTATCGTATTTACGGGCAAATCTACAGTTTCACTAATTTCGTTGTAGGTCATGTCGTAAAAGAAATACATATCCAAGCAAATCCTATAGCGCTCTGGCAATTCGGTAATAGCTTCCCTTACAGCTAGCATGGTTATTTTTCGTAACTCTGATTGTTCTGGTGTAAGGTCTGTATCTTCAAGTTCAAAATCATCTGATAAAGAAGCATATTCCTTACGGCGATTAACAGAATTTACTGCTGTGTTGTAAGCAATTCTCATTAGCCAAGTAGAAAAAAGAGAATCTCCTCTAAATGTAGAAAGTTTTGTGTACACCTTGATAAAAACTTCTTGTACAAAATCGTCTGTATCAACTTCGTTTTTGAAAAATCCCATTCCAAAAACATGAACTTTGTGCTTATAAAATTTAACAAGTTTTGCAAAGGATTCTGTATCGCCTTGTAAAACATTTTTTATAAGAATCGAATCTCGCTTTGCGATTATTTCATGTTCTAAACTTCGATTTTTTTCAGGTATATCTAAATCATGAGAGTTCAGAATTATACCTTCTATTCAATAGTTTTTTCATTTGAACTTGGGTATAGTTTATAAAAAACTAATAACATCAAACCCAAAATTCCTGGAATAAGTCCTCCTAAAAGTGGATAAGACAAACCTTCTAATAATCCTAAGAGAATTGTTAAAACTAAACCAACACCTGCTAGTAAAAGTCCAGCTAATAAAGAAAATAACTTAAAGTTAAAATGAACAGGTTTATAGGTTCCAGTTCTTATCATCATAGAAATATGTTTGTGTCTCCAGAGAAGATAGAAAAATACTACAACTCCTCCGATAACTATCCCTACAATTGGAATTATTGCAACTATAACTTGTGCTGCGTGTGATTCCATTTTATTACTTTCCTCCTAGAAAAAGTTTCTCCGTCTTTAGATTAGACACTAAAAAAATTTATTAGTTGCATTTATTCTAGGAAAATATATTCCTCAAAATATAAGGCTTGTATACTTCCCATAGAAAGTTCTGCGTTTATTTGATTTAAAATTTCTTCTTTTATTTGATTTTCGCCCATTAAAAAAAGTTGCTCTTTTGTTTTTTGATTAAAATATTGAAGAATTATAGATTTAATCTTTCTTTGTTTTTGGCAAAGTTCTTCATATAAGAATGTGTTTTCTGTTTTGTATGATAAAAAAGGATTTATCACTATTGGAATTTGTGGATTATCTAAAGTAAAGGTTCTGAGTCTGCCAAAATCAGAAAATACAGAATAACCAACGCTGTTTTTAATTTCAGTTGGATTATCAATTTTTCTGTATTTATTTTGATTGTTGCTTGAAGATGTTAGAAAATAAAAAAGCGAAACTAAAATGATACAAAGAAAAATCAAACTTAAAAGAATGATTAAAAATCTATTTATTTTATTTATATTTTTAGAATCCATAAGTTAAATTTTACCAAGCATCAATTTTAGTTTCAAGTATCATTTTAAAATACCGATAAATTAATATAATTTATTCTTTTGGAGATTTTGTGACTTCTGGAAAAAAAGTTGCTTTAAGTTTATTAATTTCTATTCTCATTTTTTCTGCTTTTGCTTTATTGTCCTTTGTAGGATTATTTTCTGTTTTTGAAACAAAATTTTATCAACCAGCTGTAATTTCAAATATGAAAAATAGATTAAAGGAAGTTTCTAGTTGTTTAGATGAATATGCAATGAATAAAGCTAAGTCATTTTCTAGTTTCATGGAAATGTCTTGTATAAAAAACGCTGCAATTTTAGTTCAGCATGAAGAAGATATCCTTGTTAGAAAATATTTTACTTCAAATTTTATTTTAGGAAATCCTGGATTGCAAGGTGTGCGTTTAATTGATTCTAGTGGAAAGAAAATTTATTTTAGTACTTTTGAAAACGATGAATCTGAATACAATAAACTTTTAGAATTACCTTATGATACAGTTAAGGCTAATAAAGAGATTGAAAACAGACATAAATCAAAAGTTATTTTTGATAATTCCAAAGAAAGAATAATTTTTAGTTTACCATTTTATGATAATTACGATTTATACCGTGGTTCTGGTTTATTTTATGTAGAAGGAACGGCTTTTAATCAATATTTAATTTCAAAGAATATTTTATCTGTTACAGAACAGGCAAAGTTAGTTGCAACTGTCTTATCTGCTTCTGAACAACAGACAAAAGGTTTTATTCTGGGGCTTCCTTATTCTTATTCAGAAACTTTAATCAGTAAAATTATAGATTTATGGAACGAGCAATCTTTTGATACTCAAAAAATTTTACATTCAGAAGATTATGATTGGTTTGTAATTTCAGATAATTCTGGAAAAACTGGTACAATCTCTTTGGTTTTTAATGATGATATTCTCTTATTTTCTACTAACGCAAAAATTCTACTCCTAGTATGTATTTTTATTACTTTATTTTTGATTATTCTTTTTCTTTTAAATCTCAAACAAGATAAAGAATCTATTATTAGAGAGAAAATAAAAAGATTTAAATTTGCTTTATTAAGTGAATATGTTTATAAATCCGATGAAAATTCTTTAAAAGATATTTCTAATTTTTTCTTGCAACATAAACATCAAATAAATTATGACATAAAAAAGATGTTAGGAAAGCAAAATGAAAAAAATACTACCTTAATAGAAACTCTTCTTGAAAAAACTTGGTCAGAAGTAAATCAGATTATAATTAATCGTGATACTTCTGATGAAAATAAAGAAATTGACAACACTTCTCATCCAGAAAAACAACCTACTGTATTAAGTTATGAAATTATTGAAGAACTTGAGCCTATAGACGATGGAGAAAATCTAAAAGATTTAGATGTTGTGGAACTAGATTATGTTGAAGAATTAGAACCTTTAGAAGAACTAGAATCAATAGAAGAACTTGAGCCTGTAGAAAATCTAGAACCTATAGAAGAACAAGAAAGTGATAAAATCGTTTATTCTCATCATTTTGATAAAAATAATACTTCAGCAATAACAGATTTAGCTTTTGAAATTGAAAAACCAGATTTTGGTATTTTAGATGAAGAAGATTTAAGTGATGAATTTGATGATGAAAATGATAATATTGATTTAGTTGAAGAAATTGATGATATAGAAGAAATTGAATCTATTGAAGAAATACAAGAAACTCCAGAAATTTTAGAAGATGAAAGGTGTGTTTCTCAACAAGATTTAGAAGATGTTGAAACTATCGAAGTTTTTTCAATTTTACCAAATTCTAATTGGTCTTTATTTTCTCATCCTATTACAGAAGACTTGCAAGATGCAGAAACTTCCATTGTAGAAAACGCAACAGGAATATTTTCTATTCGTGATAAACTTGATACTACAGATGTTAAAATTGATAGTGAATTTAAGATTTTAGTTGATTCAGTTTTACAAAATAATGTATAATGTCATTTATGAAACACATTGCAGAACATATTGTACGCTCTTATGAGTGTGATTCTTACAGTCATGTAAATAATTCAGTTTATTTAAATTATCTTGAATATGCTAGAATGGAATATTTACATGCTATTGGTTTTGACTACAAAGGGCTTGTAGAAGCAGGTTATTATCTTTATGTTACCCATGTAGATATTTATTACAAAGCTTCTGCCTTTTTAGATGACAAATTACTTATAGAAGTTTTTCCTACAAAACTAAAAAAAATTTCAGGTGAATTAAAGCAAATTATCAAAAAAGAAGATGGAACAATTTGTGCAGATGCAACAGTTACTTGGGCTTGTGTAACAAAAGAAGGCCGTCCGTCAAAAATTCCAGAAGAATTTATGGTGCAAGGCTTAATTCCTGAGGAAGCCTAAGGCTTTTGCTGTATCGCAAACTTCTATTCCTAAGTTTTTAGCAAACTCTTTTGCTTTTAACGCACCTTTTATAACATTTTCTGGAAGGTGAGCATCAGAGTTTGCAATAATCCTTGCTCCTTTTTCTTTTGCTAAAAGCCAAAATTCATCATAAGGGTATTGGTATCGTAATCCTTTTTCAGATTTTATCATTGGTTTTAACATTCCCTGGCCGTTTACTTCTAATGGTAAATTGTTTGCAATAGCACAATCAATTATTGAGCCAAAACAGCTTTTTGCTTCTTCTTCCCAAGTTTTCCAGCCTGCCATTGCTAAATCAGGGTGTGCAACAAAAGAGAATAAGCCACTTTCCATTGCTTGTATCATTGAATCTGTGTAAATATGCAAAAGTTTTTTATCTCCAAATTGTGGTGCGTACACAAAACTTCCTTCGTGTTCAACCCAGTGAGGTCCAAAGGCTAGATAATCAACTTTTAATTCATCAAGTAAAAAATCTTTATAAAAATTTTTATATCTTACTGACCATTCACATTCAAATCCTGCAAAAACAGGAAAATCATAATTTTTTGCTTCCTGTCTAATTTTCTTTATATAATCATAAGATTCTTCTATTGTCATTCTGATTTCTGGCCAGTTATCTATGTTATCTTGTGGTAAAGGACAATGGTCTGAAAATCCAAGTGCGGAACAACTATCTAGTTTTGCTTGTTCAAGGTAATCTTTTATATCACCTTCTGCGTGTTTGCATAAATATGTGTGAGTGTGAAAATTTGAAATCATATTTTATATTGTACTAAGACTAGATTTTCTTTTCAATAAGTTATTTTTATATTACTGTAATTTATAGTCTTCCAATTTTGACAAAAAGTGTTTAGAATGTATAAAAGGTGGTTATTTCCTATGAATATTACTTTAGAAAAATTAAAAAAGACTTATACTTCTTCAGAAGGGACAGTTCAGGCTGTAAAGGAAGTAAGTTTAAAAATTCCTTCAAATAAAATTTTTGGTATTATCGGAAAGAGTGGTGCAGGTAAATCTTCTTTAGTTCGTTTAATCAGTTTGCTAGAAACTCCAGATGAAGGGAAAGTTTTTTATGATGATAAGCGAGTTGATAATCTTTCAAAAAAAGAATTGATTTTACAACGCCGTAGAATCGGAATGATTTTTCAGAACTTTGCTTTATTTTCTTCAAGAACTGCTGGTGAAAATATTGCTTATCCAATGGAAATTTGTGGAACAGATAAAAAGAAAATTGCAAGTAGAGTAGATGAACTTTTAGAAGTTGTAGGATTATCTGATAAAAAAAATTCTCCTATTAGTACTTTGTCTGGTGGTCAAAAACAACGAATTGCCATTGCTCGTGCTTTGGCAAATAATCCTGATGTGCTTTTTTGTGATGAAGCAACCAGTGCTTTAGATCCTCAGACAACAAAATCAATTTTAAGTTTGATTCGTGATATTCAACAAAAGATGAATTTAACTGTTGTAATGATTACTCACCAAATGGAAGTTGTGCGAGATGCTTGCGATTATGTTGCAGTTCTCGACGATGGTCTTGTAGTAGAAGAGGGAAAGGTTTCTCAAATTTTTACTCATCCAAAATCTAGCGTAACTAAAGATTTCTTATCTCATATTTCTGTTTCTTCTGAGGAAGCATCTAGCAGCGAAGAATTTGTTAGATGGTCTAATGATGGGGGAATCTATATTTTACGTTTTGAAAATACTCTTACAGGAGAGCCTATTTTAAGCCGTCTTGCGCAAGAACTTTCTATGGATTTTAATATTCGTGCTGGTGGTATTCAGCATTTGAACGAATTTGATGTAGGAACTATGCTTGTAGATTTTTACGGAAGCGATGAAAAAATTAATGAAGCAATTTCTTACTTAGAAAAAAACGGTGTAATCGTAGAAAAGGAGGAAAAGTAAATTGATTAACTGGTCAGAAATTTTAACATTAACAGGAAATGCTACTTTACAAACTCTTGCTATGGTAGGTGCTTCTACTGTTTTTTCAATGATATTAGGTTTACCTTTAGGAATTTTACTTTGTGTTACTGATCCCGATACAGGAATTATTCCAAAGCCAATTCTTTATCAAGTTATAACTAGAATTGTAAATGTTTTGCGTTCTTTTCCCTTTATCATTTTAATTATTCTGTTATTTCCTCTTTCAAGATTGATTTTAGGAACTTCTATTGGAACTGCTGCAACTATCGTGCCTTTATCTATCGCTGCTGCTCCTTTTGTTGCAAGAATTATTGAAACTGCCTTAAAAGAAGTTGATCCTTTAGTTGTTCAAGCTGCAAAATCAATGGGTTCTACAAACTCACAGATTATTTTCAAAGTACTTTTACCCGAGGCAATGCCTTCTTTAGTTTCTGGTGTAACTTTGACAATTATCAACTTGATTGGATATTCTGCCATGGCTGGAGCTGTCGGTGGTGGTGGTCTTGGAGATTTAGCAATTCGTTATGGTTATCAAAGATTTAATACACCAATTTTGATTGCTTCTGTAATCGTAATTCTTGTTTTGGTTGAAGTTATTCAATTCATCGGTACTAAAATTACAAGTACCTTGATGAAGAAAAGATAATTTTATACAATACTACAAATTTATTTCAGGAGGAAATTAAATTGAAAAACAAAATTTTATTTGTGGTTTTAGCTTTGGCTATGTTATGTTTTGTTGGCTGTTCAAAAAAAGATTCAAATGTTTTAACTGTAGGTGCAACACCAGAACCTCATGCAGCAATGCTAAAACTTGTTGAGGATAATCTTGCAGAAGAAGGAATTACTCTCAAGGTTATTGATTTTACAGATTATGTTACTCCAAATGAAGCTTTAGAGGGTGGTCAACTTGATGCAAACTTCTTTCAACATCTTCCTTACATGGATTCTTTCAATGCAGAAAGAGGTTATCATCTTGTAAATGCTGGTGGAATTCACATTGAGCCAGTTGCTCTTTATTCTAAAAAAATTTCTTCTGTAGATGAAATTAAAGATGGTGCAACTATTGCAATCCCTAACGATCCTACAAACGAAGGAAGAGCTTTATTGCTTCTTCAATCAGCTGGATTAATCAAACTTGATGAAAATGCAGGAATTACAGCAACTCCTCAAAACATTGTTGAAAATCCTAAGAACATTAAATTTCATGAGATTGAAGCTGCTTCATTACCTCGTGTTTTATTGGATGTAGATGCTGCTGTTATCAATGGTAACTATGCAATCCCTGCTGGTCTTAGTGCAAATACTGATGGTTTAGTTGTGGAAGGTGCTGATTCACCTTACGTAAACATCATTGCAGTAAAAGAGGGGAATGAAACATCTGAAAAAATTGTTGCACTTGTAAAAGCTCTTCAAAGTGAAGAAGTTGCAGAGTTTATTGCAGAAAAATATCCTAACGGTGAAGTTGTAAAAGTATTTTAATTAAACTTCTTTAATTTAAAAGGCTGTCAGATAAGTGAAGTTATGCTTAATGAAATTTCAGTATAAACTTTGAATCTTAGACAGCCTTTTTTGTTTTAAATTTATTTTTTTAAGAATAATTGCATTAAAGTAACAAAGTTATAAATCATCTTGTAAATATTTACGCCCATTTCCTTAATTGGTTTTTCAGAATAATGTTCAAGTTCTTTCCAGTTTATCAATAATTGGGGTTTGCTTTTTTCTGTATCTTCAATTAAGTTTTTTAATTCTCTTGCAAAGGTTACTAGTTGTTGAGACCCCATTGTGAGAATTGAAAGGGCTTTATCATTTATATCACCTAATTGTGTTCTGATATATCTTGCAGAATCTTTATCTCTATCACAGCGAATAAGTAAATTTTTTAATTTGATTCCAAGTTCTGTGTCGTCTGATAAAGAATTGTCAAAATCGCTTATTTGATCAGAAACTGTCAATATTGCGTGATATGTATCTGAAAGTTGATTAGAAAGTGCAGAAGAAACCCATTTTCCTCTAACAAGAACTAAATCTGTGTATTCACGAATATCTTTTTTGAAAAAGTCTATTAAAAAGGCTTTCATGTAGTTCATAGGTTGATAGTGGAGATATCCTGTAATATTTTTCTTTGCGTACACAGTATTTGCATTTTCATTATAGTTTTTTAATCTTGTAACGTTTGTTGAACCAAATAAATTTTTTAATATTTCTTCTACTTTGGAATTTGTTTTTGCTTGTTCAATTTTTTTTAGTGTTTGAGTAGTTTGATTTCTTATTTTTTCTAGGTAAGGTTCAAAAATCTGTTCTTGATTTATGTTTATGGATTGTTTATAAACTGGATTTTTAGTTATAAGTTTAATAATCATTTCAAAAACTTTAGAATCTCTTAGATTTCTAAGTCTTATCATAAGTTTATTCCATGCAACGGCTTGTACAGGTTCTACTCCTTTCAAACTTTTGAATAATTGCATAACTGGAGTCCAATCTTCTGTAAACGGCAATGCCCAAGCAACTTCAGTAAAATCGATTAAGTCATCACTAATATATTCTGCTCGGATTGTATCAAATTTAGGAATATAGTTAAAATCTCGTTCTTTTAGACCTGAATCAAATTTTTTTAGCAAGAAAAAATAATCAAAAGAACAAAATTCTTTGAATGCTGCAATTTTTGAATATAATTTATCGATTTGTTGTATTTTTTCTGTATCAAAATCTGTAATAAAGGTTGATAAGTTAGTTTTTATTTGTTCAGATAACTGATTTATTGGAACTGTTTTTGCCTGTTCTAAAATTGATTCTTCTGTAAGTTTACTTGCAAGTTCATGTTGATTTTCTGTTAGAGCATGATTTATTACTGCATTTTTGATAGCATTAGGATTTTGAATTCCTTGAATCATTGCTTGTGCAGGTGCAATAATCTTGTAAATATCATAAAAGAATTTGGCAAGTTGAGGTAAAGCCTCATCTGAAGAATATTTATAGAATTTGTATTTGGAATGAGATAATTCTTTTGCCGTAGCTTTTAGTAATCGTTTTTTCTCTGCTTCAGGATCTGAATTTCCTAGAAACATTGAGATAAGTCTTTGAAAGAAATTTTCTTCAGTGTTTATTTTGTCTTTTGCCATACTAATATAATGTTAGAAAATTTACTAATTGTCAACGGTTATATAGAATAAAAAAGGCATCTAAAAGTTCAGTAAGACAAAACTTGTTAGATGCCTAAAATTAAGTTTCTTAGTTATTTGTTAAATTAGTGATAAAACTTTTGTAGGACAACCGTTTACACAATCACCGCAAGCAGTACATTTTGCATAATCCACAACTGGAATTAAATCTACAAGATGGATTGCTTCTTCTTTACAGAGTTTTTCACATTTTCCACATTTTATACAACCTGTTTTGCAAAGTTTAAGGATTTGTGTTTTGTTTGGATTTTTGTTAGAACATCCCACAAAGGCACCTTTTGTTTCTGCATTCATTGTTGATAAAATTTTTTGCGGACAAGTTTTTACACAAAGGCCACATCCTGTACATTTTTCTCTATCAATATGAGGAAGTCCATCTTCACCAATTTTTATGGCATCGAATTTACAAACTTCAACGCAGTCTCCAAACCCGATACAGCCCCAACTACAAAATTTTGTTCCGTTAATTGCAATTTTTGCTCCAGCACAAGATGGAACTCCTGTGTAAACTCCTTTTGCAAGGGCTTTGTCGCAACTTCCTTGACAGGCAAGAACTGCAACTTTTTGAACAGCATTTGTTTCTACACCAAGAATTTTTCCGATGGCTTTTGCTGTTGCAACTCCACCTGCTGTACATCCGTCTGCTGGTGCTTTTCCTGCGGCACAAGCGGCTGCAAATCCATCACAACCTGGATATCCACATCCACCACAGTTTCCACCTGGCAAACATTTTCTAATTTTTGCAACTGTAGGATCAACTTCTACATGAAAAACTTTTTTGAAGAATCCTAGTAAAAATCCTAAAATTAAAGCTAAAACTGCTGAAATTATAAATGTAAATAAAATTGTTGTCATCTAAATCCACCTTATTTTATTAAACCTGCAAAGCCACCAAATGCTAAAGATAACAATCCTGCTGCAACAAATAAGATAGGTGTTCCTTTTACAAAGGCAGGTACATTTGCGATTTTTATTCTAGAACGAATTCCAGACATCAAAATCATTGACATTAAAAATCCACAAGCGATTCCTAATGCATAAACAATTGATTCTACAAATGAATATTCTTTACTAATAACATTTAATGTAACTGCAAGAATTGCACAGTTTGTTGTAATCAAGGCAAGATAAACTCCCATTGAACTGTACAAACTTGGTGCAGATTTTTTTAAGTAAAATTCAACAAGTTGAACAAGAGATGCGATTACTAAAATAAAAATCAAAGTTTGCAAAAATTGTAGATTCAATGGTGCTAAAATAAAGTGATATAAAGGATATGTTACAACTGTAGCTAAAACCATAACGAAAGAAGTTGCAATCCCCATTCCAATGGCTTTTCCTGTATCACTTGTCATTCCGATAAAAGGACACAAAGCTAAAAACTGAATAAGAACAACATTATCTATCAACATAGATTTTAAAAAGATACTTAATAAATCGTTCATTATTTTTCACCTCTTTTTCTAATTAATGTTGTTACTGCAATAAACATTGCAAATACAAAAAATCCACCTGGTGCTTTTGAGAAAAATCCGATAGTGAATTCTTCTGGTAAAATTTGAAATCCTAAAAGAGTTCCATAACCTAAAAGTTCTCTTACAAAAGAGATTCCTGTTAAAACCCACAAATATCCTAATCCCATTCCTAAGGCATCTAGGAAAGATTCTCCAACAGTTCTTTTAGAAGCAAAAGATTCAACTCTTCCCATGATGATACAGTTTACAACAATCAATGGAATAAAAACTCCCATGGATTTTGATAAATCAGGAAGATAGGCTTGCATCAACAAATCTACGATTGTAACAAAAGTTGCAATTACAATGATAAAAATTGGAATACGAATTGAATCTGGAATTAACTTTCTAAAAAGACTTATGATGATTTCACTCATTACAAGAACAAAGGTCATCGCTAATCCCATTCCAAGACCGTTTAGCACTTCTGTAGTTACTGCTAAAGAAGAGCAAAGTCCAATCATCAATACTAAAAGAGGATTTTCTTTTACTAATCCATTTGTAAAAATATCTAAATATTTTTTCATTTTGAAATCTCCTCTTGATTTTCTGTGTTGAGATATTTTGCTGCTTCTTGAGTTGAAACTTTTAAGATATTTCCAATTCCCTGTCTGGTGATTGTTGCTCCTGAAAGTCCGTCAATATCTTCGTGGGCAGAAAATTTATCATCAATGGATTTTCCTGCAAACTGTGTGTAAAATTCTGGTTTTAAGGCATTTTGTCCAAATCCTGAAGTATCAGAAATTGATAAAATTTTTATGCTAGAAATTGTACGATTAGGCAAAATTCCTGTTAAAATTGTTGCTTTATCGTAGGTTGGTCCTGTTGCTTGAACTACAACTCCTAAAGTTTTATCCCCTGATTTTGCAATATAAAGTTGTTCTATTGAAACACCTTCTTTTGTTTCAGGTGTAAAATTTTCAGGACTAACAAAATCTGTAGCATCTGCAAAAATTTCTTTTAATCCTGCTGTAAGTTCTTGATTTTTTACAGCTTGAATTGCTGGTAATGTTGCGTTATTTACAAAGGCTAAAAGTACACAGGCAACAGAAGCAAAAGCGGCTAGAACTAAAGCTAATTTTATCATTTGTTTCATGCTTTGCCTCCAAATTTATATCCGTATTTTCTTGAGGTAAGTTTGTTCAAAAATGGTGTTAAAGCATTCATGATTAAAATACTAAACATAACGCCTTCTGGGTAACCACCAAATTTTCTTATTAAAAAGGTGATAAGTCCACAACCAATACCAAAAACAATTCTTCCCCAAGATGTAACTGGAGTTGTGGCATAATCTGTTACCATGAAAACTGCCCCAAATAATAATCCTCCAGAAATCAATGCCATTGTAACATCGCCTCCTGAAAGTAAAGTTGCTAATGCCACAGTGATTATCATTGAGATTGTTGCTTTGCCGTCAATTATTTTTGTAACTAAAAGATAAACAAAGGCAAGTAAAATTAAAGCAATACTTGTTTCTCCGATACATCCTGCTCTGTTTCCTAAAAAATATTGCAAATAGGTATCGGAATTTGCTGTAAAAGTTCCTGCTTTTACTGTTGATAGAATTGTTGCAGAAGAAATTGCATCAACTCCTGAATTAACTGGTTCTAACCAAGTTGCTCCCAATGCAGAAGGAAAACTTACAAACATAAATGCTCTTCCTGCCAAGGCTGGATTAAAAACGTTTGCTCCAAGCCCTCCAAAAAATCCTTTTGCTACGATAATTGCAAAGGCTGAACCTAAAATTGTCATCCAAACTGGTGTTGTTGGAGGTAGAACCAATGCAAGTAAAATTCCAGTAACGGCTGCAGAACAATCTTTTATTGCAATTTTCTGTTTTGTTGCCATTTGAAAAAGCATTTCAAAAACAACACAACAAGCTGTTGAAACAATCAGTGTTACTAAGGCTGAATAACCAAAAAGAATTACTCCGTATACACATAATGGCAAAAGAGCAATAATTACTCCTAGCATAATTCCAGATGTGGAAGATTTATCTGAAAAGTGAGGGCTAGAAGAAAGGTAAATTTCATTTTCATCTGATTTTGACATCATTTACTCCCTGTTTTGTTTTGCATTAAATTTCTTACAGTTTGTTTTCCCATTCTAAATCGTTGAACAAGTTTTACATTTCCTGGACAAACATAGGAACAACATCCACATTCAATACAATCCATAAGACCATATTTTTTTGCACTTTCTATATTGTTTGCTTTTAATTCTCTAATCATCATTACTGGAGTTAATCTGATAGGACAGGCTTTTACACATCTTCCACAACCAATACAAATTCCTTCCGGATTTAAGTCTGCTTCTTTTTCTGTAAGGAAGGTAACTCCTGATGTATTTTTTACCACAGGAAAACTTGTATTTGCACAAGAAAATCCCATCATAGGCCCACCTGAGATTATCTTTTTTACGTTTTTATCAAGGGTGATTACTTCTGGAATTAAATCTGAAATCAAAGTTCCAATAGGAACTACTACATTTTTTTGAGTTTGACATGCACCTCCAGAAAGAGTTAATGCTCTATCAATTAAAGGTTTTCCTTCTCTAAAGGCTTCTGAAATTGCGCACATTGTACCAATATTGCTGATTACGCAACCTACATCCGCTGGTAATTTTCCTGCTGGAATTTCTTTTTTTAGTACGGCTTTTACAATGCTTTTTTCGCCACCTTGTGGGTATTTAGTTTTTACAAGTACAACGCTCATAGAATCTTTGTAACCAAGTTTTTCTATTGCTGTTTGCAATATTGGAAGACAATTTTTTTTGTTATCTTCAAGAACGATAATTCCTTGTTCTGCTTCAGTAATTTTCATTTCGATGAATAATCCATCGATGATTTTTTCTGAAGATTCAAGAATTGTTCTGTAGTCTATGGTTAGGTAAGGTTCACATTCTGCGGCGTTGCCTAAAATATATTTTATTTTTTTATCTTTAGGAGGATTTAATTTTACATGAGTTGGGAAAGCTGCTCCTCCCATACCAACTATTCCTGCTTCTCTTATGCGTGCAAGGGCTTCTTCTTTTGTACAATTTTCAGGATTTAGAGGTTCCATAAAATCTGTACGGTCAGAGCCATCGTCTTCTATTACGATGCAAAGGCTATCCATATTGCCTGCTACTGGACGCATTTCAATCTTTTTTACCACCCCAGAAATTGATGAATGAACAGGGGCTGACATAAATGCATCTGATTGTGCAATTTTTTGTCCACGACTAACTAAATCCCCAACTTTTACTAAAGGTTGATTAGGTGCACCACCTTGAGTAACGGGAATACTAACTAATTTTGTTGAAGGAAAGGCTTTTTCAATTTTATAATTTTCTGAAAGATCCTTGTGTTCTGGTGGATGAATGCCACCTTTAAATGTAAAACTTCTCATACTTATATTTTATTGTGCTAAAGCCCTGTCGTCAATAGACTTTTGATGATAGGTTGTATATAATAGAACAACGTTATTTACTTTGGAGGAAAAACCTATGAGAAATAAATTTTTGCAAAAAATTATTATTGCATTAGTAATAACTTCTTCTTGTTTTTGTATATATGCTTATAATCCAATTGCAAATGGAAATAACCTTTTTGAATTTACAAGTCCAAGAATGATTTCAAGCGCATCTTCCGTTGCTGGTGGTGGATTAAAAGGAATAACTTCTGCATCTACAGTTGTAAATCCTGCTTTAACTGCTGGGGAGCAGCGTTGGACTTTAGATTTGGATTACAGCGCCTTTATAGGAACTTCACCTGAATCTTCCTATGGACAAGGGATGCAAATTGGGCTTATTATGCCAAGCCGTTTTGGTGTTGGAACAGTTGTTTTACAAGGTTTGTTTCTTGATAAAACACCACAACTTAATTTAGGCAATATTTTTACAATTAGGTCATCTTTTGCAAAAGACATTACTGATGAACTTTATTTTGGAGTAGGGCTTTACGGAGGATTTGGACCTGATTGGGCTTTGGCTGCTGATATTGGATTTTGGTATAATATAAAACATATTAAGTGGCTTCCATTTTTGAAAGATGCAAGATGGGCATTCTCTGTTACAGGATTGGGAAAATCCTATCAAAAAGATATTGTTGCTCTTAACGGTGAATTAGTTTCTGATTTTCCAAGTCCATTTACACCAAGAGTTGGAGTTGCTGGAAATTTGTTTGATGTAAAGAATTTTTCTGGTGGAATCTCATTAGATTTATCTTTTCCAACTTTTCAGAATGTTGTATTTAATGCTGGTTTAGAATTTATGATTGCAAATATGATAAGAATTTCTACTGGCTGGAAAGCAGATTTAAAAGAAATTTTAGCAGAAAAGACTGCTTTATTACCAACTGCAGGAATCAGTTTTAAATTTAATTTTTCTGGTTCAGAAGATTCTTTCTTAGCAAAGAAAGGTTGGCAAAAAAGCGAAGCCGAAGTTTCAGGAGCTTATCAATATTTCAAAGATGATTTACATCTTGCTTCTGGAGGAATGACTTTGAAACTTGGTCAGCGTGATACTGTAGCTCCAGAAATTATTTTATGGGATAACGAATAAGGAATTGATAAAAACTTCTTCTAAGATTGCGTCGAAGTTTTTATCTAAAGTTTGCGTTGCAAATTTTTAAAATTGATTGCTGTTTCTCATTGCATTGCGAAACAGCTTAAAAAGTCGTTCCTAAAATTGATATTTTACTTACGACTTTTTTATGGAGATATTATGAAAAAAATATTTTTTATTTTATTTACATTAATTTTAACTGTTAATTTTTTAATTGCTCAAGAAACTACTACAGATACAACATCAGAAACTGTTTCTTCAAGAATTGATTATATTTCTCCTAATAATGATGGTGTTCAAGATGAATTAGTTGTTCCTATTGATATTAAAGACAAACGATACATTAGCGAATGGTCTTTCGTTATTACCGATAAAGATGGAAACATTTTAAAAACCATCGGAAATAAACATAAAAGAGCAGATACTGCAACTGATGTTTTTAAAAATCTTTTTTCTGGTGAAGGCATAAAAGGCTTTTTTAATAATTTAGGAAAAACCTTTGCTCCAAAATCTGGAGTTGAAGTTCCAAGTGAAGTTAGATGGAACGGAGTTTTTGATTCTGGAGAAATTGCTCCTGATGGAACTTATTTTTATTATCTTACTGCTTGTGATGATAACGATAATCAAAGCAAAACTCAAACATATCAAGTTGTAGTTGATAACACTCCACCTAAAATTGAATTAAAACAACCTTCCGAAAGTGAAAAAATTTTCGGGGCTGGATTAAAACCTACAATAAACATTAAGCAAACTGGTTCTCAAGAAGATTTGTGGACAGCAAAAATAACAGATGTTTCTGGAAGTACAGTTAGAAATTACTCATGGAAAAATTCTTCTCCTGCAAACATTTCTTGGGAAGGTGAAAATGACAACCTTTCTCCTGTTTCAGAAGGAGTTTATGTTTATGAAATTTCTTGTACTGATAAAGCAGGAAACACTTCTGAAAAAGCGTTAGTAACAAATATCATTTATGATGCAGTTCCACGTTCTGTAAATCTTTCTATTCAAGGAAGTCCTTTTTCTCCAAACAACGATAATGTAAAGGATACTGTAAAGATTTTCCCTTCAATTCAAAATACCGCAGGTCTTGAAAGTGCTAAAATTGAAATTTTGGATAAGACAGGAAAAATTCACAGAAAGATAAATTTTGATAAGAATGATTTTATTGAAAACAAAATTTCTTCAATCGATTATGATGGGAAAGACGATAAAGGATTTTTCCTATTTGACGGAGAATATCAATTAGCTTTTACTGCCATCTTTAATAATGGTCAAGAACCAAAAATGACAAGAAATATTTTTGTAGACAATCTTGCTCCTCGTGCTTCTTTATCAGCAGAAAGTGATGTGCTTTCTCCAGATGGTGATGGAAACAAAGATTCTATCGTTTTTGTTCAAACTGCTTCTTCTGAAAAACTTTGGAATGCAGCCATTGTTGACGAAAGAGGAAGTCCTGTAAAAACTTGGTCTTTTGGCGGTATTCCACCAGAACAAATTACTTGGGACGGAATTGATGATAATGGAAATCTTGCTGTAGACGGATTTTATTATTACGTACTTTCTGCAACAGATACAGCTGGAAACACTGGAGAATACAAAACTGAAAACGGATTTGAGTTAGATACTCAAAAAACAGAAATCATTTTAAAAACAACTGATGTGGCTTTTTCTCCAAATGGTGATGGCGTAAAAGATGTAATAGAATTTACTCCAATTATCAAAAATACAAGTGGAATTGATAGATATTCATTGTCCATTTTAGATTCAGCAGGAAATGTTGTAAAAATGTGGTATGACACAAAAAATCTTCCTTCTGTATTTAAATGGAACGGACTTTCTGATGAAGGAGAGCGCTGTCCAGATGGAACTTATAAAGCAACACTTCAAACAATTTCTAAAAACGGAAGCGAGGCTTTAGCTTCAACTCAACCATTCACAATAGATACAATTTATCCAAAAATTGATTCTTTGGAACTTCCTTATTTAACTTTCTCTCCTAATGATGATGGAAAAAAAGATGTTTTAAAAATAAATCTTGAAACTTCTTCAGAAGATTTATGGAATGCTTCTCTAAAAAGTTCCGATAAATCTACAAAAGAAAACCTTGTTAAAAATTTAACTTGGCAAGGAAAGGCAACTTCTTTTGATTGGGACGGAAGTGATGAAGAAGGAAATCTTGTAAAAGACGGAGAATATGTTTTTGAAATTTCTTGTACAGACAAAGCCGGAAATAAAGTTTCTAAAAAAATAGATAATATTATTTTGGATACAAGAGCAACTAAAGCATATTTTACAGCAGATTTGGATGCTTTCTCTCCAAATGGTGATGATGTAAAAGATTTACAAAAACTTAACATAAATGCAACTCCAAAAGACGGAATTGAATCTTGGAAAGTTTCTATCTTAGACGGTTCTGGAAAAATTGCTGCTTCTTGGTCAACTGAAGATTCAAAGGATTTACCTTCAGTTATTAATTGGGACGGAAAAGTAAATCAAGAAGGATATTCTATCAAACTTTCTGATGTAAATATTCCAGTTCCAGTTGGTTCTGTTGTGGAAGGAACTTTTATTGCTCATTTAGATTTGCAATATGTTAAAGGTGATACAGTTTCTGTTACAACTTCAAACTTTATTTGTAGCATTACACCACCAAGTTTAACTGTACAAACTGCTCCAAAGTATTTTAGTCCAGATAATGACGGTTTAGATGATGACTTATATATCAGATTAAAGGGAGAAAGTTCAGTTCCTTTAGCATCTTGGTCTTTTGAAATTAAAAATCCACAAGGCTCTGGTACTTTCTGGAAGCGTAGTGGAACTTCTACAATTACAGAACGCTTAATTTGGGACGGATTTAGCGACAAGGCCGAACTTGTTCAATCAGCAACTGATTATCCATATCTCTTTACTGCAACTGATACTTTAGGTATGACATCAAAAGTAGAAGGGTTTATTGCAGTTGATGTTCTTGTAATCAGAGTAGGGGATGTTTTGAAGATGCAAATTCCTTCTATCATTTTCCGTGCCGATAAAGCAGACTTTGTTGGAAAAGACAAAGATGCTGTTCATGGTCTTTCATCTGAAGTAATTACAAACAACGAAAGAGTTTTACAACGAATTGCAGATATCTTAAATAAATTTAAAGACTACAATGTAGTAATTGAAGGTCATGCAAATAATCTTTCTAACACAGAGGAAGAAGAAACTGCAACAGTATTAAATGGACAACCAAACATTCCTCTTGTTCCACTCTCAAAAGAAAGAGCAGAATATGTAAAATCTCGCTTGATAAAATACGGAGTAAATGAAAGTCGTCTAACAACTGATGGAAAAGGAGGCCGATTCCCTGTTGCTCCATCTACTGACAGAAATGTTAGTTGGAAAAATAGACGAGTGGAATTCATCTTGCAGAAATAAATTTTGCAAAGTGAATTGAATCAGAAGAAAATACTTTAATTTAGTTATTTAGTAAATTTAGACCAAAAAGGCTTTCGCCCAAAATTGCTCCACGACCTGCGGTTCCTCACTTCGTTCGTCAATGCAGGTGTGTTTCAATTTCAGTCTACGCATTTTTTACAGTATGTTATTATCAATATATTGTAATAGTCCTTTCTGCACGCATTGGGGCTTTGCGGAATTTATTGTCTTTTTGTGAGAGATTGGGCTGGTTGTGAACGGTTACGTATTTTTCCAGGCAGACTGTCAAACAAGAATGAATTAAAGTGTCATTCCGAACTTGTTTCGGAATCTTTTCTCAATATTTATTGTAGATGCTGAAATCAAGTTCTGTATGACAAATGTTTCAGACAGTTCATTTGTAAGTATTCCCTTCTGCACGCATTGGGGCTTTGCGAACTTTATTGTCTTTTCGCGAGAGGAAAAGGCTCTCGCCAAAAATTGCTCCACGACCTGCGGTTCCTCTTCGTTCGTCAATGCAGTTGTGTGGCAATTTTAGGCTATGCCTATTTTCTTCTCCACACATTGTTTCTTTGCAAAGTTTATTGTAATATTTTTTGTGGAGAACAAAATATGAATGATATAAATCAAAAAATTATTGATGCAATTATTGCAAAGGCTGAAAAAATTTGTCCTAATTCATTGGCTCTTATTGGTGTTTATGGTTCTTTTGCAACTGGTGATATTTACGAAAAATCTGATTTAGATTTACTCATTCTTATTCAAGATGATGATGGCTGGAAACTTGGAACAGGTTTTATTTTAAATGACATTGGGGTAGGTTACGACATTTATTGCACTAATTGGGATGGATTGAAATATGATTCAGAATGTCATCATGCACATATTTCAAAACTGATGGATTCTAAAATTGTTTATGTTAAAAATCAAAGTGCTTACCAACAGTTATGTAAGCTAAGAGAAGATACAAAATCTTTTTTAGAATCTGATAAGAGATTTGAAAGAGTAAATGAATTGATATCCAAAGCAAAAGTTGCATTTTCTAATTCCCACTTAACTGATGAAATAGGAAAAGTAAGATTGTTTTCTGCCGAAGTGATGAATTTTCTTTTAGATGCAATCATGCTTTATCATGGAACATATTTTAAGCGTGGTGTAAAACGAACTTTTGAAGAATTATCAAATTTATCCGTAGAAAAAGATTTTATAAATAATTTGAAACAAATATCTGAAAGTAAGGATATTCATGAAATAAGAACTTTATTGAAAAATCTTATTTTATATGTAGAAAATCACACAAAACAAGAAAATAAAAAAGAAGAACCTACAGCAAATCTTGCAGGAACCTACGAAGAAATGTATTCAAATTGGCGAAATAAAGTTGAAGAGGCTGTAAAAAGTTCTAATTCATTTTCTTCTTTTATGAGTATGTGTAATTTACAATATTTCTTTTTGGATATTTCTTCTGGGGTAAATATTGGGGAATTCAACATTATGGATGAATATAATCCTGATAATCTTGAAGAAAATGTCAAAATCTACGATAAATACTTAAATCAATATGAACAAGTTTATAAAAATGTTGGAATAAATGTAAAACGATATTCCAATGTTGATGAATTTGTTAAAAAATATCTAGAAGATAAGTGATAAAATTTTTTATCCGTACTGAGCTTGGGTAAGAGGTTTTTTCCAAAAGATTTTTGCGTTCAAAGATTCTGCAAGTTGGTTTGCTATGTTTTGTACCTGTGAAAGATATTCAGCATCTCGTTTTTTTGAGCGACGGCCCTGTGTTTTTACTAATTCTTTTTGAAGGCAAGCATCGTAACTTATGCCAAAATCTTCTTTGTCTCGATGAGGAAAAAATGAAACTCCCACTTCGTAACGAATAGTTCCACATTCGCTTTCTGCATTAAGCCACACGACTACGCCTTTTCGTTCTACATTGTTATAAACACAATCTGCTTCAAAGTATTGTTTGTAAATATCTATATTTGCCATAAAATCTTATTCCTTAACAAAAATATGATTAAGAAAGATTATATCATTTTTTTTTGAATTTTTTAAACATAAAAAGATGTGTAATTTTAGTAAAAAAATATATTTACCTAGTTGACGGGGGGGGTATCATGATAAACTGTTTTTTGAAGTGAACTTATAAAACACAATAAAAGTTTGCTTTAAAAACAATTTACAGGAGTTTTTTTATGAAGAAAATTATTTTTTCTGTGTTTGCCATTTTTATGGTATTGATGTTTGCTGGCTGTGGTTTGAAAGGACAGTTGTATTTTCTTATGGCAACTAATTGGTCTTATATAGGGAATGAAGATGGAGCCAAATTTGCATTTAATCTACATTTTGAAGAAGACTTGTGTGATGGTTTCATAGAATATTATAAGGATGGTTATACGGATTACATAGAAACTATTCACTTAACTCAAAGACCTTATACAGTAGACGGCGACCAATTAACATTAGATTTAAATGTTGAAAATGAAAATATTCCTGTTCTTGTTGGTACTTATACAGCAGAAGTTAAAGGAAAAAAATTAATTCTTACTGATAAAGATGATGAATCAATAACTTTTATAAAAGGTGTTCAACATCTACAAATTTAGTAAAAAAATATATTTACCTAGTTGACGGGGGGGGGTATCATGATAAACTGTTTTTTGAAGTGAACTTATAAAACACAATAAAAGTTTGCTTTAAAAACAATTTACAGGAGTTTTTTTATGAAGAAACTTATTTTTTCTGTGTTTGCCATTTTTATGGTATTGATGTTTGCTGGCTGTGGTTTGAAAGGACAGTTATTTTCATTTGGTACAACAAATTGGAGGTATTCAGGTGAATATGAAGGAGTGGATGTTGAAATTTTACTTCGTTTTCATAGTGATTGTTGCAATGGAGAATTAACTTACATTTACAATGTTGCTGGATATTTAGGAAGTGAACATTTTTCTCTTAGTCAGAAACCTTATATTGTTGATGGGGACCAATTAACATTAAATTTGACATATCGTTCTGGTGGTGAAGATATTCCTCTTTTTGTTGGAACATATACAGCAGAAGTTAAAAATAAAAAATTAACACTTACAGATAAAGATGGAGAATCAATAACTTTTGATAAGATGTAAAACATTTCTAAAAATAAAGTTACATAGTTACTAAACTACTTTTTGTACAGAAGTTAATATTTTTTACATTTTGCTTCTGTACAAACTTTTTTTTTCATACCTATTTTTAATAAAGTACTTGTTCTAAATCAACTGTTAAAAATCCAGTGCGACCAACTTCGTAAAAAAGTTTTTCTTCCCAGGCTACATATAAAATATTTTTTTCCACAGCGATTGTTCCGTAAGAAAATCCCATTGGCAATTTAGGTAATCTAAAAGCAACGGTTTTTCCGTTATTTACAACATATTTATCTTGAACTGAGCCTTCAAAAAAACTTGTTCCATCTGTAAAAATTGCAAGGGAAAAAGTGTCATTCAATAAAACTTGGGCTTCCATTAGCGTTGCTTCTTCTGACTTACTTAGGGATTTTTTTATGTAACTTGATTTTATTCCTAAATTAGGTTCTGCAACTTCAATAAAATATTCAAAATTTTGTGGCAACCTTGTCATCAAAGATTTTACTCTTTCTGGTGCTTGATTAAAATTTTTAGGAAGAAGTTTTGAACGATATTCACCTTCTGAAATTTCTGTAGTGGTAATTACATTTTTTCTTTTATTTGGTTCTGTGTTAATTAAAGATTCATAGGAAGAAAAACTTAGGTATTCAAATTCTTTTTTTGAGTTATCCGCTGATTTTAAAGTGATAGTCCATTCTGAATCATTGTAAATTACATCCGAAACTTCTATCCCACTGGAATAATCTAAATCTTCTGTAAAAAGCAAGGGCATGAATACTGAACTATCTGGATGAAATTGCACTAAAAAAGGATGATTAGACTTTGTTTCCATAGAGTTAAATTCTGGATTTTTATAAACATGAAAAACTGGAATTCCGTCTAAACTCATCATATTATCAACTGTTAGGTTTGCAAAAAATTCGCTATTAATTGCAAGTTTTGCATGATTTTCATTTTGAGGCTCGCAATATAAAAGTCCTAATTTGTTTACAGTTAAAAAACTTTCTGTTCCAATTGTAATTCCACTTGAAATTCTTATAGATTCAGTCCAAGGTTTTAATAAAACTTGTGGAGCTTTTTGAGGCACTGAAACTTGCTTAAATCCATCGTAGGTAAAATAATACCACTTGTGGCTTTTTTTTGGGATAGGTTTAATTTCTGGCATTTGTGTTTCAACAACGACATCAGAAATTTTTGCAGAATTTTTTAAGTTACAACCAAAGCTAAACAAAATAAATATAAATAAAGTTAAAACTAATAATTTTCTTTTCATTATATATAGTTTACATTTGCTTTGGTTTTGTTGCAAGTAAATTATTCTTTTAGTTTTAATGAATAAACAGAAAATTGATTTGTTGCAATATCATTACAAATTAAATCAGAATTTAACAAAAATGGATTTTCAAATTTCAAAATGTTTTCGTAGAATTTGTTCCAATTAAAGTAATTGCAAAATTCAGCTGTTTTTTGAGAATTTTCAAAACTACAATTCATCAATTTTTGATAAATGAAAGCACAAAAACTACTGTGAACAGAAAAGTCCTGTGCAATAGGATACAACATTCCAGAATTGGCATAATCTAAAGAGTCTGTTTCAAAATAAATCAAAACTGCAACGATGTTTCCTTTTGAATTTTGTAATTCTAAAATCTGTGTTTCTGAATCAAATTCTATTTTTTGCAAGTTAAAATTTTTATCAAAATAAGTTATAAAACCACTTTTTTGTAAAAGATTTTCACTTCTTGTAGAAACTTCATAAAAGGCTTTTTCTATATCCACAACAAATTTTACTTCTTGTGAACAAGAAAACATCAAACTTAAAATAAATGAAAGTGCTAAATAAAAATATCCTTTAATCATAACTTTATTATAGAAATAAAATTGCATTTTTTTATAAAAACAGACAAAAAAAGTTGAAAAAAAAATCAAAATTCTATATAGTAGATTTTAAGTTTTGCGAAAAAATGCAATAAAAGTATAAGAATAGCAAATTTTTCAAAAATAAATACAATCAAAGTAGGATTAAATGGAAAATATCTCTTTTGAAGACTTATGTCTTGATGAAGCAACTTTAAAAGCAGTAGAAAAAAAAGGTTTTGAAACTCCTTCTCCAATTCAGATTTTAGCAATTCCTCGATTATTAAATGGGGATGCAAATCTCATTGCAAAAGCTCGTACTGGAACAGGAAAAACTGCCGCCTTTGGACTTCCTCTTGTGCAAAAAATTCGTGAAGACAAAGGTTTTACTCAAGCCTTAATTTTAACTCCTACAAGAGAACTTTGTTTGCAAGTTTGCAAGGAAATTCAGTCTTTTTCTTCTGATAACTTTCCAAGAATGGCTGCTGTTTACGGTGGTCAATCTATGGGTGAACAAATTCGTGCTCTAAAAAAAGGTGTGGAAATCGTTGTTGGAACTCCAGGTCGTGTAAAAGATCACATTGAAAGAGGAACTCTAAAATTAGAAAATATCAGTTATTTTATCTTAGATGAAGCAGATGAAATGCTTGATATGGGATTCATAGAAGATATAGAAGAAATTTTTGGTCATGCAAATCCTGAAAGTAGAGTTTTGCTTTTTTCTGCCACAATGCCACCGCAAATTTTAAAAATTGCCAGCGAATTTATGGGCGAGTATGAAATTATTGAAGAAGAAAAACGTCCTGAAGAACCGCTTTTAACAGAACAGCGTTATTGGGTTGTTCGTGAAAACGAAAAAATTGAAGCTTTAGTTAGATTGATTGATATTTCTCCGGATTTTTATGGATTAGTGTTTACTCAAACAAAGGTTGATGCAGATTCAGTTTGCAAACAACTTGATGAAAAAGGCTACGAAGTTGCAGCTTTACATGGTGATATTCCACAGAATCAGCGAGAAAAAATTTTATATCGCTTTAGAAATAAAAAAACAAGAATTTTGGTTGCAACTGATGTGGCTGCTCGTGGTATTGATATTGAAGGTTTAACTCATGTTGTAAATTATGCCCTTCCTTTTGATGTTCCAACTTATGTTCATCGTATTGGTCGAACTGGTCGTGCAGGTGCAAAGGGACTTGCTTTTACTTTTGTTCGCCCTGAAGAAAGAAGAAAATTAGAATTTATCAAGCAAGCAGCTTTTAAATCAACAAAAGGAAAACTTACAGAAGAACAAATTCCATCTGTAAACGAAGTTCTTAAAATTAAAGAAAAAAAACTTTTTGAACAAATGCAAAATCAACTTTCACTTTTAAATGAAGATTTATCAGATGAAAGTGAAAATCAAAAGTCAAAAGAAAACTCAACTTTTGAAAAAATGGCTCAAATTTTATGTGAAGAACGAAATCCTATGGAAGTTCTTTCTGAAGTTTTAGCTTTAAGTTATGGAAAATCTCTTGATCCTAGCCGTTATGGTGAAATTACGCCTTTAAAAGTTTTTAATCAAGGCAGACAAATTCGTCTTTATGTTCAACTTGGAAGAAAAGATGGATATTCACCAAAGGATATTGCTAACTATTTTAGTAAATTGCTAAAAATTCCACAGAGAATGGTTGATAGAATTGATTTATCCGAAAAATTTGTTTTAGTTAGTTTGCCTTATCAAGCAGGAATGGATTTACTTGCTCGTGCCAAAAAAGACAAATCTTTACCGTCAATGCACATTGACAGCAAAGAATCTCAAGCAATCTACAAATCTGAAAAAGAAAGAAGTCGTAGAGGTCGTTTTGAAGATTCTTCAAGAAGAAGTGGCAGAAAATCTGGTGATTCTTACAAAGATGGAAGAAAATCAAAAAGAGAAAAATCTGAAGGAAAGAAAAAATCAGGTTTTACTGGTAAACGAGAAAGTGGGTCAAAACCTATTCACACAAGTAAAACAAGCAACGCTTCTTTGTACAAAAAATAAATTTGTGAAAAGTAAAAATCTTGTGGTGTAGATTCAAATAATTCTCATCGTGTCATCCCGAATTTATTTCGGGATCTATTTACTTTGTGTAATAGAGATGCTGAAACAAGTTCAGCATGACAGAACTATTTTTGTAGATGATGAAAATATATTCAGCATGATTTCAAATTTTAGTTAAAATTTTGAGTAACTGCTTTTTTGTATTTTTCACCTCGGTCAAATTCATTGTTGAACATTCCAAATGATGTTGCTCCCGGAGTGAAAACTACAATTCCATCTTCACAACTTGAATCAATTTCAGATTTTGCTTGTTGTAATAAATCTTGCAAGTTTTGATATGGACCAAAATATTCAATTTTTCTTTCTTGCAACATAGGAATAAGTTTGTCAGTTCCTGTACCTGAAAGTAAAAATAGTTTTTTTGCTTTATGAGCATTTTCTGCTAAAGGTAAAAAAGCTAGTTCTTTGTCAGTGCCACCACAGATTGCAAAAACATTTGTTTTGAAAGAAGAAATTGCAGCGGCAGCGGCTTCTGGAACGGTTGCTGCTGAATCATTGTAAAAGATAAAATTTTTTCCAGTTGAATTTTTATACTCATAAAAATATTCTAATCTGTGATGAATACCTTTATATTCAGAAAGGATTTTACAAATTTTTTCTGAAGGAACTTTCATAATTGACATTACAATGGCGGCATTCAATAAATTTTCTTTCATGTGATGACCTGGTACCAAAGTTTTGTCTAAAACTAATTTATTTTCTATCCAGCCCTTGTCATGTTCATCTAAAATTCCGTAGGCATTTTTACAAAATTCAGTTGAACTTGAATATCGTAAAATTTTTGCTTTGGATTCACTAGAAAAAATGTTTCCCCAATTATCATCGGAAGTAAAAATAGAAAAACAATTTTCATCTTGGTCGCCATAAATCAGTTTTTTATCGGCAACATAGTTTTCCATATTTCCGTACCAGTTTTGATGGTCTGGTACAATTTTTGTTATCAAACTGATATATGGTTTTAAAAGTTTTCGTCCTCGTAAGTCTGCTAATTGCCAACTAGAAAGTTCTAGTACAACTGGAGTATCTTCATTTGTTTTTTCTAAAAATGTTAAAGGACTTACAGTTATGTTTCCTCCTAAGAAAGTTGTAAATCCTGCTTGGCTTAACCCAAAGTGAATTGCACTTACTGTTGATGATTTTCCTTTACTTCCTGTAACTGCAATTATCGGAGCCTTTGTAAAATGCAAAAACATAGAAATATCTGTTTCAATTTGTTTTGCTTCTGCTAAAAATTTATTTCCTTCTATTTTTACACCTGGATTTTTTATAACTACATCTGCATTTTTAAAATCTTCAATATTGTGACAACCTAAAGTGTATTTGATTTTTGAAGTATCAAGAGAAGAATCATTTTCTAAAGATTTAATTGTTGATTCTAACTGTTCTTTTGTTTTCATATCGGTGATGGTAACATTGGCACCATGTCTTAATAAAAATCTAACAGTTGCTTCTCCACCACCGTTTAAGCCTAAACCCATTACTGTTACATTTTTGTTTTTTATATCTTCAAGTGTTTCAAATGCTGGTTTATCAGAATAAAAATACATGATGTTTTTCCTTATGTAATTGAAAATTTAATATTCAAAAAATCCTTCAAAAAGATATCCTCCAGAAGCGATAGCTCTCAAGGAATTTTCTTGTGTGTCCCAAAGTATAGTGATTTTTTTAGAATCATCCGTATCTTTTACTAAAAGATTTTGTTCTTCAAATAAAGATTTGTTTCCTTGAGTGAAAACACAAACTGCTCCATTGTTGGATGTTCCCGAAATTACTGATGAAATTAAAGCAGCAGCAGCACTTGCACAGGAAGTATTTTCGCCTCGTTTTATTGTTCGTATACACAAGGTTTCTTTTGTAACTGCCTGAGAATATGTTAAAAAAATTTTTTGTGGTTTAAATATTTCTTGTAGTTTTGTGTAAAGCAAAAAGAAAGGTTTTGAAGAAAGAGTTTTAGGCGAAGTTACCAAAATGTCTGATAAAATATGAATTCCTGCCATCTTGATTTTGTGCTGGTCAATTTCGATGGTTTCCATAATTGATGTGCTTTCTGAATTGATGATTTTTCCAGAGGAAAATGAAAAAGCACTTCCTAAAACAACTTCAAATTCTCTTGAAGAAATTACTTTAAGAATTTTTTCGCCTTTCAAAGTGTTGAATTTTAATTCATAATCCCCATTAGAATTTTTTGTCATTCGGCCTGAATCGAAGGCATACCGAGCTGTACAAAAAAGTGCATCGTAAAAATCGGCACATTCTGTTCCATCTGGACGATAAACTCTTACATTATTTTGCTCATCTAAAAAAATACAACCTGAAGAGCCAACGCCGTATCTTCTGTTACAAATTGATTTAGAAAATTCAGGATAATCTTTTATTGCTAATTGTTTTTCGCTTTCTGTATCAATGAGAATAAAAGAATTTCCACCTAAATGTAATTTGTAAAAATGTATACGCATTTGTTTTTCCTAATTTTTATCTACTTGTTAAAAGTTCTCGTTTTTTTTCAAAGCGATTTATTCCAAGTTGCAAAACTTCTTCTATTAAGTCTGCGTATTTTAGACCAGCGGCTTCACACATTTTTGGAAACATACTAATAGAAGTAAATCCTGGCATTGTGTTAATTTCATTTAACATAAGTTTTCCACTGTTTTTATCTAAGAAAAAATCTACTCTTGAAAGTCCTGAAGCATCTAAACTTTTGTATGCTTGAACTGCAATAGTTTGAACTTGTTTTATTGTTTCTTCATCTAAGTTTGCAGGAATTAAAAGAGAAGCTCCGTTTGGATCTGTATATTTTGCGTCATAATCATAAAATTCATGAGTTGGAGCAATTTCACCTGGAATATATGCCACAGGATTATCGTTTCCTGTAACGGAACATTCAATTTCCCGTGCGTTAACACATTCTTCTATTAAAATCTTATCATCCCACTTGAATGCTTCTAAAATAGCTTTTTCTAAACTTGTTTTATCACTTGCTTTTGATGCTCCTACAGAACTTCCAGCACAACAAGGTTTTACAAAAACATTGTATCCAAATTTAGAATTTACTTGTTCAAGCAAATTTTCAAATTCAGTTTTATCTTCTGATTGATATTTTTTTGCACAAATGTATGGAACAATAGGAAGATTTGCGTTTTCCCAAATTTGTTTTGTTTTTTCTTTGTCCATTGTAAGTGAACTTGCCATTGTTCCACAACCAACATAAGGAAGTTCTGCCATTTCAAAAAGACCTTGAATTGTTCCGTCTTCACCAAAGGTTCCATGCAAAACAGGAAAAACAATATCTGTGTAAAGATTGATATATTTTCCATTGTTTTCAACTTGAATTGCGTTTTGTTTTGAGCCACCAGGTACAATTACAACAGGATATTTTTCTTTGATTTGCAACGATGCAGTTTTATCTTTTTTTATTCGTTGAAGTTCGCTATCTTCTTGATAAAACCATTTTCCTTCTTTTGTAATTCCAATAAGATTTATGCTATGTTTTGAAAAATCTATATTTCTTGCCACTGAGGCTGCTGAAACTAAAGAAACTTCGTGTTCTCCTGATTTTCCGCCATATAAAATTGTAATTTTCATAAATTAATACCCCATTTCTTTTAATGCGTTTTCTGCCTCAGAAATTTCGTCATAAGGCATTACAAAATCTTTGTAAATAATTGAATTTTCGTGGGCTTTTCCTAAAAGTAACACAATGTCATCTTTTTTGCATAAGGAAAATGCTTTTCGAATTGCTTTTTTTCTATCTGGAATGATGAAAAGGCGTTCTTCTCGTTTTAGATAATTTCCGTTTTCATCTTTGCAACCTTCTGCAATCATTTCTAATAATTCTACTGAATCTTCGCCACGAGGGTCTTCATCAGCAAGGATAACAATATCACACCATTTTGATGCAATTTGTCCTTGAACGCTACGTTTTTTTGTGTCCCTTTCTCCACCACTTCCAAACAAACTGATAATTTTTCCTTTACAGCGTTTCCTTAATGGAGGGAAAATCGTTTCAAAAGATGATGGAGTGTGAGCATAATCAACGATAACTTCAAAATCTTGTCCTAAATCTACAGTGGTCATTCTTCCTTTTACAGGAATTAAATTTGTAGTTTGCTCAAGAACTTTTGAAAATTCAGTTTTAGTTAATTTTGAAACTAACATTGAAGATGCTAGTGCGTTGTAAATATTAAAAGTTCCTGTAAAATTTAATTTTAATTGATTTTCATTCTGATTAAATTCAGAATTTGTGTTATTTACTAATTTACAAGAACAAGTTTTACTACTGGAATTTACATCAGTTGCTTGAATAAACCCTGAATAGTTTTCTTCTGAAAAATCTGTTTGAGTTGAATTATCTTGCTTGTTTCCTGCACAACCTGGAGCAGAAAATCCAAAAACTTTTGACTTTGTTGCTTGTATAAAATATTGACTGCTAGAATCCTCAAGATTTACTAAGCCAAAAGGAGTAAAATCCATTTTTCCTGTGGTTAAATTTTTTGTGTGACTGAATTTATCTAAGGCTCTAAAAAGATTTGCTTTATCTGATTTATATTGTTGGTGGGTTCCATGAAATTCTAGATGTTCATGAGTTACATTCATCATTGCAACTGCGTCAAAAGCTACATCTCCTAGTCTGTTTGTTTTTACAGAAAGCCCATGGGAAGATGATTCTACAACTGCGTATTCGCAGCCATTTTGCAACATTTGATAAAGTTTTTCTTGAATAATTGGGGCTTCTGGTGTTGTTTGATGTTCAGGATTATCGATAGCTTCTTCTCCAAGGGAATATTGCACTGTAGAAATAAAACCTGCTTTTTTTCCTACAAGGCGTAAAAGTTGCCAAGTAAAAAATACAGTAGAACTTTTGCCTTCTGTTCCTGTAATTCCGATAATTCCCATTTTTGAAGAAGGACTATCATAAAATTCATCAGCTATTGGTGACATTGCAAATCGGCTATCTTTTACATTTATGAAAATACATTTTTTCTGTTCACTAAGTTTTTTTGCATCTTCTGGAAGTTCATCTTGATAAATTACTGCAACTGCTCCTAGTTCTATGGCCTTGCAAATAAATTTATTCCCATGAACATGAGTTCCTGGAAGGGCAAAAAATAAGGAACCAGATTTAACTTGTCGTGTATCAAAAACTAAAGAAGATATTTTTATATCTGTATCAACTTTCCCGTCTATCTTAATGTAATCAATTTTTGAAAGTAACTGTGTTAATATTTTCTCCATAGTCTACGATTTTATACTTAATTACACATCCGTTCAAGTGGCAAAATAAAAGTGTAATTGATTTTTGGAAAGGGAGTTTGGGAGAAAATAGCTCTTGCAAAAGTAGTAAAGTGAGTGTATATTAAAAGAAAGGAAACGCCTAAAATTCTTTGGTCGTCTCCACTGATTGCTTTTAAAAAGCTGCCACGAAAACGGTCAATTATTTAAGTGGCGGCTTTTATTTTCTCTTTTACACTTTTAAGTAAGAGAGCACTGCAAATATCGCACTTACAATCGTAGTAATTCCTACTACAATCGTAAAAATCAAATAAATGACTTTTGCTTTCAATTTGCATAGCCTCCCTAATCAATTATTTCTAGCAAAACTAGATTTGAGTTTGGGAGACGCCGCCTAAATCTTAGGCATTTCCAATAAGATTATTATATAAAAGTGTTATACATTTGTAAAGTAAAATAATTATCAATTTCATTCTTACAAATATCATTTGTAATATGGACAGTTATGTCTTGTACTGATATACTGTATATAATTGAAATAAAATAAAGGAATGTTTATGAGTGATTTAGTTTTACTTGGAGATGAAGCCTTAGCTCTTGGAGCTTTACACGCAGGGCTTTCAGCTGGATATGGTTATCCTGGAACTCCATCTACAGAAATAATGGAATATTTGATAGAAAATCATAAAAAGAATAATGGTCCTATTGCACAGTGGTGTTCTAACGAAAAAACTGCCTACGAAGCAGCTTTAGGTGCTTCTTTTGCAGGAAAGCGTTCTATCATTACAATGAAGCATGTTGGTCTTAATGTTGCAGCAGATCCATTTATGAATTCATCTTTACTTGGAATAAAAGGTGGATTGATTATTGTTGTTGCAGATGACCCAAGTATGCATTCAAGTCAAGGTGAACAGGATTCTCGTTTTTATGCTGATTATGCAATGATTCCTTGTTTTGAACCAACAACTCAACAAGAAGCTTACGAAATGGTTTTTGAAGCTTTTGAAATTTCAGAAAAATATCATGTTCCAGTTATGATGAGAATGGTAACTCGTCTTGCTCACAGCCGAGCAGTTGTTCATCCTGTGGATGCAAAAAAAGTAGTGGCAGAAAATCAAACTGCAAAAGCCAATGGAAAAGAATGGATGTTACTTCCTGCTTTAGCAAGAAAAAATTACGAAAAAATGCTTGCAAAACAAGTTGATTTATCTTATTGGTCAAATAATTGTAAATGGAACAAATTAGAACTAAATCCAAAAAGAACTGATATTGCAATTATCACAAGCGGATTAGGAAAAAATTACTATCTTGAAAATCTTGAAGATTACAAATCTCTTTGCGAAGCCCGATTCCCTGGGAAAGGTGTTCCTTCAACACTTCATATTGGAATATTGCCACTTCCTGCTGAATCTATTAAAAAACTTGCTGCAAATGTGGAACAAATTCTTGTAATTGAAGAAGGTATGCCTTTTGTTGAAAAACAACTTAGAGGAGTTTTACCTCAAAAAGTAAAAATCATTGGAAAATTCACAGGGGAATTACCTCGTGCAGGAGAATTAAATCCTGATAATGTGCGAACTGCTTTAGGTTTACCTCAAGTAAATTCTGTTGCTTCAGAGTTCGTAGGGAAAAATTCAGTTTTAACTGATATGTGCGAAAATCTAGCAGGTCGTCCACCACAGCTTTGTAAAGGTTGTCCTCACGGAGATTCTTATACAGCAATAAATCTAGCAGTAAAATCTATGGCAGAAAAGGATGGTCAAGATAATGTTGCAGTTCTTGCTGATATTGGATGTTACGCTTTAGGTGCAGTTCCACCATACAATGCTGTTGAATCAATTGTTTGTATGGGTGCTTCTATTGGTATGGCAAGAGGTGCTTCTTTGGCAGGAATAAAAAATACAATTGGTGTAATTGGAGATTCAACTTTCTTACACTCAGGAATGACTAACCTTGTGGATGCAATTTCTACAAAAACTCCTGTAACAGTTGTAATTTTAGATAATTCAATTGTTGCCATGACTGGTTGTCAACAAACAATTTTGCCATCAAGTAAATTAGAAGGTCTTTTACTTGGACTTGGTGTTGAAAAAGAACATTTAAGAGTTTTGGCTACAAATCCTAATAATAATGAAGCAAATGCTAAAATTATTGAAGAAGAATGTAATTACAGAGGTGTTTCTGTAATCGTTATGGTTCGTGAATGTCTTGAAGCTTTCAGATTAAGAACAAAAGCTGAAAAACTTGCTCAAATGAAGAAGGAAAACTAATTATGAAATACGATATTTTATTAGCAGGTGTTGGAGGACAAGGTGTACTTTCCATCGCTGCTGTTATTGCAACTGCTGCCATGAAAGATGGATTATATGTTCGTCAAAGTGAAGTTCATGGAATGAGTCAACGAGGTGGTGGAGTTCAAGCTCATTTGCGCCTTTCTGACAAACCAATTTCAAGCGATTTAATTCCTTCTGGAAAAGCAGATATGATTCTTTCAATGGAACCTCTAGAAAGTTTACGATATTTACAATGGCTTAGCGTAGACGGAGTTTTGATTACAGATGCAAAACCTTTTGTGAATATTCCAAATTATCCAGAAGTAGAAAAATTATATGATGCAATTAAGGTTTTACCTAAAGCAAAAATCGTAGAAGCAGAAGAACTTGCAAAAAAAGCAGGAAATTCTAAGGCTGAAAATATGGTTTTAGTTGGAGCTGCTTTGGAATATATTCCTGTAAAGAAAGAAACAATTATTCAGTCTGTAAAAGATAGATTTGCTTCTAAAGACCCAAAACTTGTGGAAATAAATTGTACTGCTATCGATTTAGGTAGTGAAGTAAAATAAGGAATTATTATGGAAATACCATTTTGGGATAAATCAATTGAAACTATCGATAGAAGTGAACTTGAAAAACTTCAGCTTGCAGGATTAAAACGCCAAGTTGAAAATGCTCTTAAAACAACTTTTTATAAAAATAAACTTTTAAAAGAAGGCATAATCGGTGGTTCTTCAATAAAATCATTAGATGATTTGCGTCGTTTACCATTTACAACAAAATCTGATTTGAGAGAAGCTTATCCTTTTGGATTAATGTCTGTAAATAAAGAAGATGTGGTTAGAATTCACGCTTCTAGTGGAACAACAGGAACTCCTACAATTATTTATCAAACTCAAAAAGATGTTTCTATGGCTGCCGATACAATGGCTCGTTCTTTGGTTGCAGCTGGATGTACAAAAAATGACATCTGTCAAAATATGATGACCTATGGACTTTTTACAGGAGGAATGTGTTTTCATTACGGGGCAGAACGCCTTGGAATGACTGTAATTCCTACAAGTTCAGGAAACACTATTCGTCAAATTAAATTTATGCACGATTTTGGTACAACTGTAACTCACGCAACTCCAAGTTATCTTCTTCATCTTCATCAAGCAATTGAAGAATCTGAATATGATAGAAATGATTTTAAGTGGCGCTTAGCAGTAACTGGGGCAGAACCTCATTCAGAAGAATTGCGTTGTAAAATTCAAGATAAATTAGGAATTGAAGTTTATAACTGTTACGGAATGAGTGAATTGAATGGACCAGGTGTTGCTTTTGAATGTATCTTTAGAAAAGGAATGCACATTTGGGAAGACCGATATATAATCGAAATTATCGATCCTGTAACTTTAGAGCCAGTTCCAGAAGGTGAAGTTGGTGAACTTGTTGTTACAATTCTTCATCGAGATGCAATGCCTCTTTTGCGTTATAGAACAAGAGATTTAACTCGTATCATTCCTGAACCTTGTGCTTGTGGAAGAACTCATCGTAGATTAGCTCGTTTTACAGGTCGTTCTGATGATATGCTTATTATCAATGGTGTAAATGTTTTCCCAAGTCAAATTGAAGAAGTATTGCTTAAAGTAAACGGAGTTGGAGCAAATTACTTAATCGTTGTTGAAAAACAAGGAGATTTAGACAAACTTACAGTTCAAACTGAAGTTACTCCAGAAATGTTTACAGATGATACTCGTCCGTTAAATGCTTTGAAAGAAAGATTAAAAGCGGAAATGTCAGCACTGATAACTATAAATCCTGTTATCGAACTTAAAGAAAGTGGTTCTATGCCAGTTTCAGAAGGTAAAGCAAAACGAGTTGACGACCGCCGTCCAAAAGATTTTTAGTAAAATTAAGGAACTTCCAATGAAAAAAATTGTCTGTTTTGGCGAAATTATGATGAGATTAAATCCTCTAAATAAAGAAAGATTTATCCAAGCAGACAATTTTGCTATTTCTTATTCTGGGGCTGAAGCAAATGTTTGTGCTAGTCTTGCAAATTACTTTGAAGATTCATCACAAATTTATTTTGTTTCAAAAGTTCCAGCAAATGAACTTGGAAAATCTAGTATAAAAACTTTGCGTTCACAAAACATCAATACAGAATATGTTGTGCAAGGTGGTCAGCGACTTGGCTTGTATTTTTTAGAAGAAGGCTCAAGTCAGCGTCCTTCAAAAGTAATTTATGACAGAAAAAATTCTTCTTTTGCAGAATCTTCAGTAACTGATTATAATTGGGATATAATTTTTGAAGATTGTTCTTGGTTTCATTTTTCAGGGATAACACCTGCCTTGTCAGAAAATTTGGCAGAAATTTGTAAAATGGCTTGTAAAAAAGCAAAAGAAAAAAACATCAAAATTAGTTGCGATTTAAATTATAGAAAAAAACTTTGGACAACAGAAAAAGCAAATTCTGTAATGAGTGAGTTATTTGAATTTGTTGATGTTTGTATTGCCAATGAAGAAGATGTTCAAAATGTTTTTGGGTTACAGGGAAGTTACGAAGAACTTGCTCAAAAAATTATCCAAAAATTTTCTTGCAAATTAGTTGCCTTTACTTTACGAGAATCTTTTAGTGCAGATAAAAATATTTGGTCTAGTTTGTTATTTTCAAAAACAGAATCATTTAAATCTGAAAAATATGAAATTCAAATTGTAGATAGAGTTGGTGCTGGAGATAGTTTTTCTGGTGCCTTGATTTATGCCTTGTTAAATGACTATTCAAATCAAAATTCTTTAGAATTTGCAACTGCCGCTTCTTGCTTAAAACATTCTATTCACGGTGATTTTAATCAAGTTACGGTGGATGAAGTTTTATCACTTATGAATGGAAACGCAAACGGTCGCATCCAAAGATAAAAATCAATATGAAATCTTCTTTTTATTCAATGTTTGTAATTTTGGCTGGAACTCTTTGGGGAATTATTAGTGTATTCTTAAAAGGGCTTTATTCTGCTGGTTTTTCTACTTTACAAGTGATGTTTTTACGCGGATTTATTTCTAGCGTATTTATGGCAATTTTTTTATTTGTGAAAGATAAATCATTATTGAAATTCAAACTAAAAGATATTTGGCTTTTTTTAGGAACAGGGGTAATTAGTTTAACATTTTTTTCTTTGTGTTACTTTTATACGATTTTAGAAAGCGGTGCTTCTGTTGCAGTAATTCTTCTATATACTTCACCAATTTTTGTTTTGATAATGTCTGTTTTGTTTTTTAAGGAAAAAGTTACGTTATTAAAAATTCTTGCTTTGTGCTTAACTTTTTTAGGATGTATTTTAGTTAGTGGAGTTGGCTCAACTTCTGGATTAAGTGCTAAAGGATTTTTTATCGGATTGTGCGCAGGAATTGGTTACGCCCTATATTCTATTTTTAGTCGACTTGCTTTAAAAAAATATGATTATTTAACAGTTACATTTTACACATTTTTATTTTCTGCAATTAGCATAATTCCATTTTGTTCAATTTCTGAAATTCCTAATTTGATAAGTTCTAAAACAATCTTACTTTCATGTGGAATTGCGTTATTTTGTACAGTTTTACCTTACATTTTTTACACAATTGGTTTAAGTGGAATGGAAACAGGCAAAGCCGCCATCTTAGTTACAGTAGAACCTTTAGTTGCAACAATTATCGGATTTGTACTTTGGAAGGAAGATTTTTCGCTAATCAAATTGATTGGAATAATTTCAATTTTTATTTCTGTGTTGTTGTTAAGTAGGGAAGGGTGAAGAAAAGTAAGAAAATTATTGTGTAAGATTAGTCTTCTTTAGAATCTGTATACTTTATAAAAATTGATTCAATATCATCTAAAAATGTTTCTCTTAACTGCTTTTTTAATCTGTATAAATCCGCTGATGTCATATTTAAGTCTGTAGAATTTTTTTCATTTTGTTCGATTAAAAGATCTGCTGGTGAAATATGTAATGCTTCTGAAATTTTTATCAAAGATTTATCACTAACCCATGTTCTACAGCCTTCAATGTCATTTATTGTTTGCGTTGATAATCCAGTTTTTTCAGCTAATTTTTCTTGAGTAAAAAAAAGACGCTTTCTGTAAAACTTAATATTTCTTGAAAGAATTTCTCTTAATTCATTCTGTGTCATGTCTCTATTATTACGATAAAAGCAAGGAAATAAAACTTGACAATAGTAAGTGTCGGGTGTTACTATGAATAAGTGTTAGTACTAGATGTTATCTAGTGTGAACGCTTAGAAATGAGGAGGAATTTTTATGTTAAAATCAATGAGAGATTCTCTATCAGGTATTCTTCAATTTTTGTATTGGGTTTGTATTATTGGTTGTATAATTACTGGTGCAATTATTGGTAAAATTGTTAGTGGATTTGCTCTAGTTATTGGTCTTATTATAGGTGGTATAATTGGTTTTTTATTTGCAACTTGCTCTGTAGGGGTGGCAGCAACGATAATCTGTATTTCAGAAACTCTTGATGAAATATCAGATGATTTAAAGTATTTAAAGTCAATTAATCGTCCATCTTCGTCTTCAGAAAATAAGAATACAGTACCTGTTACAACAAGTGTATTTTCAGGAGAGTCAAAAATTTGTAAAAAATGTGGAGCTTATAATCCTAAAGCAGCAACAAATTGTAAAGATTGTGGAGAATATTTGTAACAATAAAAATTGTATCACTTTTACAATAAAATAAGGTTGAAAAATGCTAGTACATAATATTTTCGTACTAGCATTTTTATCTTATCTATCATCTGTCGTATTTAAAAAATGTTAATTCTCTCATAAATTCTATTTTCTCTACGGAGCGTTTATTGAGTTAAGCCTTTTGTCAATGTATAATTTCAATTATGGATAACGCAAAAATTGGAAAATTGATTTATAACTTACGAAAAAATGCAAAACTTACACAAAATCAACTTGCAGAAAAATTAAATGTTAGTGATAAAGCTATTTCAAAATGGGAAAGAGGTTTTGGCTGTCCTGATATTTCTTTGTTACCAGAAATTGCAAATTTTTTTCAAGTTGATTTAGAATCTTTGTTGAACGGCGAACTTGAAAATCGTGATATTCTTGGAGGAAATATGAAAAAACTAAAATTTTATGTGTGTCAAAATTGTAAAAATGTAATTACTTCAATGACAGAAACGAATATCACTTGTTGTGGAAAAAAATTAAAATCTTTAAAAGTTCAAAAATCTACAGAAAGCCATCAATTAAAAATCGAAAAAATTGAAAACGAATTTTTTATTACAACAGAACATCCTATGACAAGAGATCATTTTATTTCTTTTGTAGCCTTGTTAACAGGTGACACTCTTGTCTTAAAAAAATTATATCCTGAGTGGGATTTACAAGTGCGACTTCCAATTCATCCTTATGGAAAATTATTTTATTTTTGTACCGAAGATGGATTGTTTTGTCAGGATTTGTAAATATTTGTTTCCTCATCTAAAAAATTTTGTGATTAAAAAAAGGGCACTTTACCAATGAATCTTGATAAAATGCCTTTCTCGGAATTTTTTAATTAAATTATACTAAAATAATGTTTTGATAATATCAGCATATTTTTCTACGATTTTGTATCGCATCATTTCTTGTTTTGCAGAAAGTTCTTCTCCAACTGTAAAACTATTTGGAAGTAATGCAAATTTATAGATTTTTTCACAAACTCTAAATCCATTTTCTGTAGAATCTTTAGTTTTAATTTCTGTATCTAATAAATCGATAATTTCTTTTGTTTTTAGAAGTTCTTCATAATCTCCAGTGTCAAGATTGTTTTCTTTAGCAAAGGCGATTACATTTTCTTTTGAAGGAACAACTAATGCACCTAGATATTTTCGGTCTTGTCCAAGTACAATTGCACTTTCGATGTAAGGACTTGTGCAAAGTTCACTTTCAATAACTGCTGGTTCGATATTTTCACCACCTAAAAGAACGATGGTATCTTTTGCACGACCTGTAATTTTAATTTCATTATCAAATGTTAAAAGTCCAAGGTCACCTGTGTTCAACCAGCCATCTTCATCAATTATTTTTTCTGTTAAATCAGGTCGTTTATAATAACCTTTCATAACTTGTTCACTTCGAACAAAAATCAAACCTTTTTTACCAGAACCAAGATGTTCTTTACTTGTTGCAACTCCGTTTTCTTCTGGAAGGATTTTTACTTCCATTGTTGGGAATATTGCACCTACACAACCTGGACGAGGTTCTTTGTAGTATCTAAATGAAATAACTGGAGCTGTTTCTGTAAGACCGTATCCTTCCAAAAGATTTAACCCGATTGCTCTGTAAAAATCGTCAACATCTTTTTGTAAAGCCCCACCACCACTAATTGCGATTGAAATTCTTCCACCAAACTTATCTCGGATTTTTTTGAAAACAAGAGCATCTCCTAATTGTCTTAAAGGCCATAATAAAATCATTGGAAGGATTCCACAAATTGCATCAAGAAGTTTATTTCGTTTTGAAACCTGACAAACATGACCTAAAACTTTATCTTTTGCATTTGCGTACTTTTTACCAACATTAATGAAGAACTTAAATAATTTTAGAGTGATTCCACCTTTTTTTACCATTGCTTTGTTTACACCATTTGCTAATGCTTCCCAAAGGCGAGGAACTCCACAAATCCATTGAGGTCTAATAACAGCCATATCACCAAGCAAAATTGATGCAACTGGCTTTGAATAAGCAAGTCCGTTTACAAAATATATTGCTACATACTGAATAAATCTTTCAAAACTGTGCCATACTGGAAGAATTGACATCCACCAATCACCTTTTTTTGATTTAATAAAATCTGGAATTGCAGAAAGTTGAACTGTGTAATTTTTATGAGTAAGCATTACTCCTTTTGGAGTTCCAGTTGTACCAGAAGTAAAAATAATAGTTGCATTATCTTCTGGTTGTGTTAATTCCATTTCATTTTCAATTTTTTTTGTGTTTTCTTCTGGGTTTTTAGAATAAAGTTCTTCTCCAAGTTTTAGCAATTCTTCAAAATTATAAATCTTTAAGTCTTTGTATTGAGTCATCAATTCTTCATCTTCTTTTGAAAGTGGTTCAAAAACAACTGCTGTTTTTAATAAAGGAACTTCTTCTATTTTTTCAGTAACTTTTTTTAATTGACGGGCATTTTCAAAAAATCCATAACGGCAATCTGCAAATGAAATGATAAAACGAATTTCGTTTCCGAGGGAATCACATCCACGAGGAACATCAGCACAACCAAGGGATTGAATTGCTAGGTCTGAAATCAACCATTCTCTACGATTATCTGAAATGAGAGCAATATTTTCTCCACGAACAATTCCAATTTCTTGTAATGCAAGTGCAAATGAAATTACATTATTATAAACTGTTTGATAAGTGAATGTCTGGAATTTTCCATCTTTGTCTTTAGAAGCCTGTAATCCTACATCTGGGTTTGCTTTTGCCCGTTCTTTGAACAATAAAGGTAGGTTTTTAGGTAATGTGTTATCAAGTGTAAATTTTGGCATTAAAATCCTCTTCCTAATAAAATTTTTCTTGACATTATCACATATTTTGTCATTATGCAAGTGTAGTTGCTATTTTTATACGATTTTTTTTTAATTTGTACTGAAAAATTTAAATTACAAATTTATCCTATAATTTATAAAAGTGTGTTACACTATAAATATGATTAAAAATAAAAATTTTATTCAACAAACCCATTTTATTGGAGTTTTGGTTCCAGAAGAAATAACTCATACTTTAGAAGATTGTAGAAAATACATGAATCACACTTTTGGTTGCAAATCTGGATATGGAACTCCAATTCATATAACTTTAGTTCCGCCATTTAAATTACCAGAAGAATTTTCTACGCAGGATTTAATTTTTTCCATGAATCAAGAAATTCTTTCTGTTGATAACAAACTAAAATTTAATGGCAGAATTGAAAATTTTGATGCCTTTGGAGATAGAACAATTTTTGCAAAAGTAATTCCCAATAAAAAATGGAATTTTCTAAGGGATAAAACTCTTGATGCTGTGTTAAAAGTTGCTCCTGATTGTACAAAAAAAGATAAAAGACCTTTTCAGCCTCATCTAACAGTTGCAAATCGAGATATTCCTTCAGGTGTTTCTGTTCAGGCTTTAGAAGTAATGAATGAACTTAACCTTATAGAAGATTTTCCTGTTGATAATATTACGATTTTTGAACGACATGAAAATAAATGGTGTATTGCTTGGAGTGGAGAATTGTAAAACTTCCAAGACGTGTTCTATAAAGAAATATCTTGGAAGTTTTTTTATGAAAAATATCTTTTTGGGAAAAATTAATTATTTTTCGCTTTCTACTTGAGCTTTAATTGCTGCAAAAAGTTCATCGTATTCTGTAAATGCTTTTACATCAGGATTGTCTTTTTGGATATGTTCTGGTGAACGGAATAAAAATCCTTTTTCGGCTTGTTTAATCATTCCTAAATCGTTAAAAGAATCTCCCGAAGCGATTGTTTTGTATCCGATAGATTGCAAAGCTTTTATAGCGTGATATTTTCCGTTATCTTGACGCATTTTGAAGCCTGTAATCATATTTTTTTCGTCTACGATAAGTTCGTTACAGAAAATTGTAGGCATATCAAGTTGTTGCATTAAAGGAAGAGCAAATTGAGTGAAGGTGTCAGAAAGAATGATTACTTGGCAAAGTTGTCGCAATTTATCTAAAAATTCTTTTGCTCCATCAAGAGGTTTGATTTTTGCGATTGTATTTTGAATATCCTTTAGAGTAAGATTGTGTTCTTTTAAAATTCCAATTCGTTTGTTCATAAGAACATTGTAATCTGGAATATCACGAGTTGTTAATTTTAATTCTTCAATTCCAGTTTCTTCAGCAAAGGCAATCCAAATTTCTGGAACTAAAACACCTTCTAAATCTAAACAAGTTACATACATAAAAACTCCTATAAGAACATTATCTTCGGCTTCTCAGGTGAAAAATAAAAACTGCTCCGGTTTCGCTTCGCTCAAAAGTCGCTATTTTTTCTTTTTCACCTTACAGCCGATAATTAAATTCTTCTATCATGCAAAGAATAAAATATGAATATAAAAAATCTGTTCAATCACGTATTTTTTATATTTTTTTTAATATAATACGGTTTATTCTAGTAGAAAAAAGTAATATTTTCTAGTACATCAAAAATCCTGCGATTGTAAAAAGAATCATAGAAATTCCAGCACCGATAAATCCGTAGGGCATTTGAGAAATTCCGTGTTCAAAGTTATCGCATCCACAGGCAGAAGAACTAATAATTGTTGCGTCAGAATAGAAACAAATGTGGCTTCCAAAAACTCCAGCTGATAAAACTGCACTTACTGCCAAAACAGGATTTACGCCTACTGCTTGGGCTAGCGGAATTACGATAGGGAGTGCAATAATGTAAAGCCCCCAGTTTGTCCCTGTGATAAATTCAGTTATTCCCAAAATGACGAAAATTAAAAGAGGCATTAACTGAGGAATTTTTTCCATAACAGGAAGTACGCCTTGAATAATTGTTTGTGTAAACTGGATTCTGCTACTTGCATAACTGAATAAAAATGCCAAAACCATCAAAATTAATGGAAGAAGCATATTTTTTAAGCCTTCTATACAGTAATCTGCAAATTCTTGAGCAGTCATTAATCCTCTTGAAACATACAAAACAAACATAAATCCAAGTGTGATAATTACGCCTTTTTGCATATCAATTCCACTAAAAATTGTTGCAAGAACTAAACATGCAATTGGTAGAAGAAAATCAATCATCTTTCCGTCTGTGTAAGTTTCGTTGGAATTTCCTCTAATATCAATTTTTTCTGAGCCTGGAGGGGCAACTGGTCCACCGTTTTTTACTCGATTATCAGCTTTTTTCATTCTTCCGATTGGTGGAATAACTCTTAAAATAAAAAGCAAAACGATAATTAAGGCTGCCCAAGCATAAAAGTTAAATGGAATTGTTTTTATGAAGTACAATAGAGAATTTTCTTCTGTTGTTAAACCGTTTGCAACAAACAAACGTGATGCAAAAACAGCCCAAGTTGAAATTGGCAAAATAACGCAAATTGGTGCGGCTGTAGAATCTACGATGTAGGTTAATTCTTCTCGTGAAACTTTGTGTTTATCTGTAATTGGTGCCATACAAGAACCAACTGTTAAACTATTTAGATAGTCATCAATGAATATGATAATTCCTAATAGGTAAGTCCACAAAAGAGTTCCCACCCTAGATTTTGAATGTTTTGCAACAAACTTTCCGAAGGCCAAACTTCCGCCTGTTTTTTCAATAAGTTTAATAATACTTCCCATTAAACCACAAACGATAATGAGCCAGCCTGTATCTTCATCCATCATTACAGATGTTAGACCTGTGTTAAATTCTGATAAAAAATGAGTTCTATCTGCAAAGATAAAACACATTAAGGTTGCAAGAATTAATGCTTCTAGTATGCGCTTAGTAGTGAAAATATAAACTATAAGAAATAAAGCAGGAATTAGGGCAAAAAATCCGATAGAAATTCCATTTTCAGTTATTTGTTCAGAAGTTATACCCTCTGGTAAAGGTGGCAAAAATGCAGTTATAAGTAATGTTCCACCAAGTACAAAAAAAGCAGTAAGAAAGAATCTAATTATGCTTTGTTTTGTATTAACAGTTTTTAGTTGTGTGTCCAATAATTATCTCCATTATCTTGATAAAAACTACAAGTATAATGATAAGTCTAGATTATTTTTTTTGCAAGGCTTATTTTATATCTAATCTTCTTCGCGACTTTCTCTTAATACCTCTAGCAAAATTTCTTTTTTGATATTAGCAAGAGTTTTTATATTTTCAAATGGAGAAGTATAATTTTCTTCTGGTGTAATTTTAAAACAAGAGCCATCTGAGCGAGTAACTAAAACACCTCCGTCTTTTTTAGATTTTTCTAAGGCGGTAGCAAAGTTTTGCCGTGCCTCTGAGTATGTCATTACAAGCACTTTATCCCCCTTTTTAATGCAGTGGACTTCATTTTTTCATCTAAAGTAAAAAGTGGTTCTGATAATTGGTTTGCAATGTTTAAATAATATGAATCATACGCATATGAATTTGATTCAGCTGCAATAACTATTGAATTTGCAATATCAGGTTCAATCAATCTAATTGGAATTTTGTAAAACTCATGTAAAACTAAAATTGCTTCTGAGGTTGTAAGCAAATTACGTTTTATAAGTTTACTTAATGCATTACCAATTTCAAATGGTAAACAAGTTGGAGATAATAGAATTTTTTTTTCTGTGGTTTTTGCAACCAAATTATTATCATCTTGATTTAATAAGAATGCCAAAATACAAGATGCATCAATTACAATACTATTCATAATTTAATTGTACTATTGTACAAGTTAGTTGTCAAGGATTGTTTACATATTTAAAAACAAAAAAGCAAAGTGCAGAAATTACACTTTGCTTTTGAAAAATCTTTTAGAAAATAAAGTTAGTTTACTTTTTCTTTAATCGTGTGAATGTTCCTGCATATTCGTTTTCAAGAATTAGTTCGTCATTTATAATTGAAACAGAAAATGATGTTCCTGTTACTGCATTATCTTCTATCATATAAAGTCTATCATCTTCAAAATACCAAGAACCAGTTACGGATTCTGTTTCTGTTTCTGTTTCGGAAACTTCTTCTCCGGGTATTTCAATATAATTTCCTTCTCCATCAATTCCATAGAATCCTCCTGTCCATCCAGATTTCTTTTGTGTTATTTCTGATGTAGAACTAAAACTATCACTATTAAATGTATAAGTTACTGTTGTTGTTATTTTTAAAGTTATTTCATCACAATAATTGTTACTGTTTTCAGGAAGATATCCTGCACCTAAATCAGTTTCAGTTGTTAGAGTTTGATACCAAGTAGGTCCCATAAGTTGTTGTTCAAGAGATTCTTTTACAATTTTATCATTATCTCCATTAGGTTTATCACCACAACTTACAAACATAAACACTACTGCGATTGCTAAAGCAATAACAATTCCTTTTTTCATTATAAAAATCCTCCTGTGTTATTTTTTTTATTTCACACAATTTCTATTTTATCGCAATACCCCCCCCAGTCAAGTATGGATTTGTTAAATTTAAAGGTTGAAAAACTCCCTTGAAAAAGTGTTTTTGGGATTCCTATTATCTATATTTTCTAATACTTGTAACTTTCTGTGATATGTTCTATTCTATTGAAGAATTTAAAAATTTGCGTTGCAAGTTTTTTTTACCTACTTATTTATTTTAGAAATGAGTAACAAAGCCCGTAGACAAAAAATAGACAAACGAAGCATTGCAAGCGTAGCGTAGCACTAGCGAGTTTGTGGATTTTTGGCGAGAGGGATTTGTTTTCTCGATTGGAGTTTTTTATGGCTGAAAAAAAACAAAAACGTATCGTTTCCGCTGATACAGGAAAGGATGTAACAAAAAAAGCTAGAACAAAAGTATCAGGGAAAGGTGCAACACCTACAGGTAGTACAGGTGGTTTAAGATTTGGAGCAATTTTCCTTTGGGTTCTTGCTATTGCTTGTGAAGTAATGGCTTTAATGGTTCTTTGGGGAAAAATTTCTATCGGTTCAATTCCAATGTTGTATTCATTGATTGGTTTCCTTGTTCTTGATTTAATTTTTGTAGTTATTGGTTCACAACTTTGGAAAAAAGCAAATCACATCAAACCAGCTTCAGAAAAAAACAAGTTTACTTTCTGGCTCTGGAACAATCTTGGATTTATCGTTAGCGTAATTGCTTTTATGCCTATCATCATTCTTATTCTTGTAAACAAAGATGCTGATAAAAAAACAAAAGCAATCGCAACAGCAGTTGCAGTAGTAGCTTTGGCAGTTGGTGGTCTTACAGGAATCGATTGGAATCCAGTTTCACAAGAAGATTTTATTGAAGCATCAGAAGATGTTTTCTGGACATCAGGTGGAACAAAATATCACACAAGTCAAGATTGTTCTTCATTAAACCGTTCAGAAGAATTAGTTTTAGGTTCTGTTGAACAAGCAACTGAAGCAGGAAAAACAGGACTTTGTTCTTTCTGTGAAAAACGTGATGCAAAAGCTCTTGAAGGAGAAGAAAGCAACACAATCAAACTTGAAGACATCGTTGATTCTATCGAAGAAGAACTTCCTATTGCAAACTAAAGTTTAAGAGGCGTTAAATTTTATGGCTATAAATTGTGGTATCGTCGGTTTACCTAATGTTGGAAAATCAACAATTTTCTCAGCGTTAACAGCAGCTCCTGCAGAAGCTGCAAATTATCCTTTCTGTACAATAAATCCTAATGTTGGAATTGTAGATTTACCTGATTCTAGATTAGATTTTCTTGTAAAAACTTTTGAACCTAAAAAACGCATTCCTGCCAGTGTTGAATTTGTTGATATTGCAGGACTTGTAAAAGGTGCATCAAAAGGTGAAGGACTTGGAAATCAATTTTTAGGACACATTCGTGAAGTTGGTGTTATTGCACAAGTTGTTAGATGTTTTGATAATGCTGATATCGTTCACGTAAACAATAAAATTGATCCAGCTGACGATATTGCAACAATCAATATGGAATTGGCTTTTGCAGATTTAGATACTGTTGAAAAACGTATGGAAAAAGCTCAACGAAACGCTCGTGTTATGGGAAAAGAAGAGCAAAAAAAATCTGCTGTAATTATGAGTGCTTTAGAAAAAATTAAACCTTTGCTTGAAAATGGTGAAGGTGCTCGTAAAGCCGATTTAACAGATGATGAAAAACTTGCAATTTACGATTGTCATCTTATCACAATGAAACCACAACTTTATGTTTGTAATGTTGATGAAGATGGAATCAAAAACGGAAATCAATATATCGAAACTGTAAAGAAGATTGCCAGCGAAGAAGGTTCAGATGTTGTTGTAATCTGTGGAAAATTTGAAGCAGAACTTGCTGACATGGAAAATCCAGAAGACCGCCTTGCTTTCTTAGAAGAATTAGGTTTAGAAGAATCTGGTTTATCTGTTTTAGCTCGGGCAGCATATCATCTTATGGGATTGAGAACTTTCTTTACCGCAGGAAGCGACGAATGTCGTGCCTGGACAATTCACGCAGGCGACACCGCTCCAAAGGCAGCTGGCGTTATCCATACTGATTTTGAAAAAGGATTTATTAAGGCAGAAACCTATTCTTTTGAAGATTTAGTAAAATACGGAAACGAAGCCGAAATAAAAGCTGCTGGTCGCTACCGCATCGAAGGCAAAGAATACATTGTAGCCGATGGTGACGTGATGTTCTTTAAATTTAACGTATAGACTGCAAGTTTTCGACAGAAAACTTGATAGTTTCCGAAGGAAACGCAGAGATGTGATGTTCTTTAAGTTCAATGTATAACAGATGTTTTGTAAGTCTGATGTCATTCCGAACTTGTTTCGGAATCTATCACTTTTGTTCAGGTGGATGCTGAATCAAGTTCAACATGACATAATTTTTTAGACATCAATGTTTTCCGAAGAAAATTCAATGTGTAAGAAAAAATTGTAAAAAAATTTAATTTTTTTTGCAAAAATTTCTTTAAAATTCAATTTTAAACCAATAATAAAGGTATGAGATACTTACTTTTATTATTGGTTTTATTTTTTTGTACAAGTTGCAAAGAAGCAGATGTTGAACCTGAAACAGAAACTACAACTGTCACTGTAGAAATTAAAATTGCAAGTTGGAATTTGCAAACATTTTTTGATGCTGTAAAAGTTGGAACAGAGTATTCGGAATTTACATCAAAAAAATCAACTTGGTCTGAAGAAAAATACAAAGTTCGGCTTAATCGGCTTTGCGAAATTCTGGAATTAGCGGATGCTGATATTTTTATCATGCAGGAATTAGAAAATGAAGGAATTTTGTACGATATCATCAATAATTATCGATTGCAGGGTAGGCGAGATAAGGCATATCTTTACGGGGCTTTTATTGGCGAGAAAAATCAAGCTTTTGGATGTGGAGTACTTTCAAAAATTCCGTTGTATAATTTAAAAAGTCATCAACTCGATATAAAAACTGAAAATGAAGAACAACCAGATATGCGTCCTTTAATGGAATTTTCACTTGATGAAGAAAATACAAAGCGAATTTTTGTTTGCCATTGGAAATCTAAATCTGGTGGCGAACGTGAAACTGAACTTTGGCGAAATTATCAACAAAAACTTTTATCAAAGGTGATTAATTTTTCATCTTGTAATTTTGTAATTTGTGGTGACTTCAATAAAGACATAAATGATTTTGATATACAAAATGAAAAAGTAGTTCTAAAAAATGAAAATATCGAAATTTTGTTAAAATCTAGTTGGTTAACTTTTCCTTTAGAGGAAAGTGGTTCATATTTTTATCAAAATAATTGGGAAAAAATTGATCATTTTTTTGTAAGCGAAAATTCCAAAATTAAAGAATTTTATACTATAAAAAATGGTCCAAATATCACTTCTGAAGGCACTCCATTTAGATATAATCTTTGGAATGGGCAAGGATATTCAGACCATCTTCCTATAGTTTGTACTGTAATTTTTTAACAATGAATTTTGATAAAACTTAATCTTTTTTGATTTGTTCTATCATTTCGCTCATATTGTCTAGCCAGTTACCTTCAAAGTATTCAATGCAACCTGCATCAACTTTGGCGGCAAGTTCTGGATTTATAGGCAAACTAGACCAAGTTTTTATGCCGTATTCTTTTGCAATTTTTTCTACTTTGCTTTGACCAAAAATTTCGATTTTTTTACCACAGTCTGGGCATTCTACATAACTCATGTTTTCTACAATACCCAAAACTGGAATATTCATCATATTTGCCATTTTTACAGCTTTTTCTACAATCATTCCAACTAATTCTTGAGGAGAAGTTACAATGATAATTCCATCAATTCTGATTGACTGAAAAACTGTAAGAGGAACATCACCTGTTCCTGGTGGCATATCAATAAACATTGTGTCTACATCTTGCCAAATTACATCTGTCCAAAACTGTTTTACAGCTCCTGCAATAACAGGTCCTCTCCAAATAACTGGGTCTGTTTCGTTTGGCAAAAGCATATTTAGTGACATAATCTGAATGCCTTTTTCAGTTTTCCCTGGTAAAAGACCGTTTTCATCACCTACAGCTTTTTCGTGAATTCCAAAGGCTTTTGGAATAGAAGGTCCTGTAATATCTGCATCTAAAATAGCTGTTATATGATTTCTTCTAGCAGATAAAACCGATAACATTGAAGTTACAATTGATTTTCCAACTCCACCTTTTCCACTAACTACAGCAATAACTTTTTTGATGTTACTTTGTGGATGTGGATTTTCGTGTAAATCTCTATCTTTGCAATCCTTGCTACAAGAACTACAATCGTGTGTACAGTCGCTCATACTTGTAATTATAATCTTTTATCTAAATCAATGTCAATTAAGTTAATATTATGTAATTTATGTAAAATATCTCTAAAAAGTCTAAAATCTTAATTTATGAAAAAAAAATTAAAAAAAAATGCATTTTTTACATTTTCTTTTTACACAAAAAGTGATAAGGTGATATAATGATATGTTGTAACTTTACAGAGGAGTATTTTTATGAAATTTAAAGACAAACTTATATTTAGTATTGTTGTACCACTTTTAGCCATTACTGTTGTAGGGATGGTTGCCCTTTATTTTATTATTTCTTGGGGAACTGCAAGTTCTATTGCTAAAGATGAAGAAGTGTCTTTATCACACAAATTTGAAATGATGAATTCAATCGTTGCAGAAGATATGAACGACTTGGTTGAAGATATCGTAAATTTGGGAAACAGTCCTTTCGATATTGATTTATCTTCCCCTAGTCATTCTAGTGCAACCTTAAAACAACTTGCTTCTGCATATGGAATTGATAATATTGCATTGTTGACAATTGACGGAACTCCCATAGCTTCTACTGCAAATTCTGTATTTGAATCTGTTTCAGAAAAAAAAGCCATTGCTAGTGCTGTTGCAAATAAACCGATTGCTGTTACAACAGCAGTTCATGATATGTTTTTAATTACTGTTGCTGGACGTGCTATAACTGATGATGGTACGCCAATTATTTTAGTATTTCAAGAGATAATTTCATCAGAAGCTTTCTTGTCTGAATATGCAAGATTATTAGAGTGTGAATTAACTGTATTTAGTGGTAATAAACGAATTGCCTCAACTATGAAAGATGCTTCTGGTCGTTCTATGACAGGATCACTTCTTGATAATCAAGAAATTCTTGATGTGGTTTATAAAGATAATAAAGTGTACTCAGGTATTGTAGAATCTGATGGATTAAAATATTTTTCAATGTATGCTCAATTCCCAACAGATGATCCAGGTTCTCAGATTATGGTATTTGCAGGTGTAAGTTATGATCATGCACAAGCAATTATAAATGTATTGGTTCAATTGGTTATTATTGCTGTTTCTGGAATTATTCTATTGATGACTATTGCTTTGTTGTATATTTTATTAACAAAGGTTTTACGTCCTATCAAGAAAACTATTGCTGCTTTTGAAAATCTTAACTCATCAACTGAAACTGCTGATTTGACACAAAGAATTCAGTTTAAGGTTAAAAACGAACTTGGTGAAATTTGTAAAAACGTCAATACTTTCATTGAATTTCAGCATGATATTATGAAAGAAGTTGATGAATGTGGAACATCACTACAGTCTGTAGGTGAAACTTTAGCTTCTGCATCTCAGCAATCTGCGGGGGCAATTCAAGAAGTTATGGCAAATATCAACAGTGTAAAATCTTCAGTTTCAAAACAAACAAATGCTCTTGATTCTGTTCAAAATGTTCTTAATTCAAATATCAAGGGAATTACTAACCTTGACCAATTGATTGAAAATCAATCTGCAGGAATCGTTGAATCATCTGCTTCTATTGAAGAAATGGTTGGAAATATCTCTTCTGTTTCAAATTCTGTAAATAAAATGGCAGAAGAATATCAAACTCTTATTAAGATTGTTAAAGACGGAAAACAAAGACAAGATGATGTTGCTGCAAATGTTAATACAATGGCTCAGCAATCTGAACATCTTGCAGAAGCAAACAGTGTAATTTCTCAAATTGCAGAACAAACAAACCTTTTGGCTATGAATGCTGCTATCGAAGCTGCTCACGCAGGTGAGGCTGGAAAAGGATTTAGTGTTGTTGCTGACGAAATTCGTAAACTTGCAGAAAACTCTGCAGAACAATCTAAAGCAATTAAACTTGAACTTGATAATATTTCTAAGAGTATCAATTCTGTTGTAAAAGCTTCAGAAATTTCAGTAGAAGATTTTGTTCAAATTTCTGACAAAGTTGTAAGTACAGAACGTTTAGTTCGTGAAATTGATAATGCCATGGTTGAACAAAAAGAAGCATCTCATCAAGTTTTACAAGCTTTGCATGAAATTAATGATGCTACAACTAATGTACAATCAACTTCAAAACAAATGGCAAATGATGTTAATTCTGCAAAAGAACAAGCAGATAACTTAGAAATTATTTCTAGAACTGTAGAAGGTGCTATGAACGAAATGAGTTTAGGTATTAATGAAATTACTATTGCTGCTCATCACGTTTCAGATATGGCAAATTCTACAAGAGAAAATATCGATGTTCTCGATAAATTGTTGTCAAAATTTACTTTGTAGAATTTGATTTTGTAGTTACAGAAGGGATTGTCTATTAGTATTAGATAATCCCTTTTTTGTTTTTTAAATTTGTGTTAAACTTATAATATGAATTCTTTTATACAATTAATTTTAAATAGACGAACTTGTAGAGCCTTTTCAGAAAAGGATGTTTGTGAATCTGATGTAAAACAAATTTTAGATTGTGCTTTATCTTCACCATCTGGAATGAATTTACAAACTTGGTCTTTCATAGCAATTATGAATCGTGAAAAAATTCAGCAATTGGCACAGGCTGTAAGAAAAGCCCTTAACAGAGACGAAAACTACAATATGTATAATCCTTCTGTTTTGATTCTTACAACAAATGATAAAGAAAGCCGTTTTAGAGAAGTTGATAACGCTTGTGCCATGGAAAATATTTATCTTAGTTGTGAAGCCTTAGGTTTAGGCTGTGTCTGGATAAATCAACTAAAAGATTGCTATGATGTTCCAGAAGTTAGAAAAATTCTTACTGAACTTGGCGTACCTGAAAATCATGGAGTTTATGGTAGTGCCGCTATAGGATATAAACTTCAAGAAAGTTCCCCAAAACAGATAAAAGCAACTTATAAAATCGTTAAATAAATTATGGAATATCCTCTACGATTTTTTCTGGAGGATTTTCCAATAATTCAGGATTTGTAAGGTATTTTTTCAATTCTTTTAAGGCTGATGCAAAATAAAATCCATCGCAGATTCTTTCATCGCTAGAAACTGAAAAATCAAAGAATCTTGTGTTTTTTACGTTGCCATTTCTGTCAACGATATTTTCGTGGCGAGTTCCACTAAAAGCCATAAACATTGGAACATTTCCAAATTCATATAAATGATGATAAACTGGACTAATTCCCAAAGATGCCATGGAAGTTACAACTAAAGATCCATGAAAAGGACTAAGTTCTGTTAGGGTTGTAGGAAGCCATCCGTGATAATCCAACCAATTTAGGAATTTTATTGTCCAACGTAAAGCAAATCTTGGAATTTTTCCTAAAAGACCTGCTAAGGCGTCAAAACTTGTATCTTCTTCAACTGCATCTTTTATAGACAAAATTTTTTCATTAAACTGATTGTAAACATCAAACACAGTTGATGAGGGTTCAAAGAAAAATTTAACCATTGTTTCTGGTGATTCTAAAGTCATTTCTTTTTTTACAGCCATGATGATTTCGATGTTATTTCTTGCATAAATTCTCTGTCCACTGATAAATCTGTTTAAAGCAGGACGTTGAGATAGCATTCTTATGTATGCTGCAATAAAAACATGCATTGTGCCAAAACCAGTAAAACCTTCGGAACGTTTTTTATGAACAAATTTATTTATATTTTCAATGTCAACAAAATCCTTAAAAAGATTTTGAGAGCCAGTTCTTGTTGACATAATGAAAGGAGCAACTGCGGCTAAAGGGTCCATAGAACGAATGAGTCTGCCGTCTTTTCTGTCACCAAATCTACGCTTGTAAGGTGTTTTTTGTAAAGATGGAACTTCTTCTGTTATTTCTTCTTTGTATGCTAAATTATCCATGATATGAATATTTTATAACAAGTTTTTATTTTTGACAAATTATTTTTTTGTATAAAATAATTCATAGGTGTGATATAATATTTTTATGCTTAGTTACATAATCAAATTTTTGAAGGCTTTAGGTGCAAATTCAAAGCCTAGTCAGATAGCTAATTCCTTTTGTATCGGTTTTATTCTTGGGGTAATGCCTAAAAATAATCTTTTATGGTGGCTAGTATTTGTTTTTTTTATGTTTGTTAGAATAAATAAAGCAGGATATTTTATCATGATGCTACTTGGAGCTTTTATTTCGCCTTATTTAGACCCAACCTTTCATAAAATAGGTGAATTTGTTTTGACTTACGAGCCTTTAGTTCCTGTTTATTCAAAATTATTAGAAATTCCCTTTGTAGGTTTTACCCGATTTAATAATACGATTGTTTGTGGTTCACTCGTAGCAGGAATTATTGCTTATATTCCTTTATATATTTTTATGTTAGTTTTTATCTGGGTGTGGCGAAAATGGATTGCACCATTTTTTAATCGTTCTAAAGTTGTTAAGATGTTCTTTCAGTTACCACTTGTTAGAAAACTCACTTCAAAATTAGCAGAAATCAATTAACGGATAAGGAAGAAAAACATGGCAAAAGATAAAAAAACTGAATTAGGCGATGATATTGAATCCGTAGAAAAAACTGAACTTGCAGAATCTAAGAAAAAAAAGCTTTCAAAACAAAAAAAAGAACCTAAATCAATTTCTGCAAAAAAACTTCCAAAACTTTTTAGAAAAAAATATTCTCAAAAATCTTTTAAGAAAAAAATCTTAAAAAAGATTTATGTTCAATCTGATAAAACTCTTGTTCAAAATCTTTTTGAAGAAAGCAAAGATAAAAAAGATAATCCTATTTTTGTAGTTCCTCTTGAAAAAATGATTGCAACAAAAGATTTTAAAAGATTAAAACTTGTTGCAAAACAGATAAAAAAGCAAAAAGGTGGAATAAAATTTATTCCTTTAGTAGCTTGTCTTGTATTTGTCAGTGTTTTAGTTCTTGCCATAACAGTTTTTAAAAATCCTTTGATTGAAAAACTATTAGTTTCAGGTTTACAAGGTGTTTTTAAAGCAAAAACAGACATTGAAAAAGTAGATTTCAAAATTTTAGGTGCATCCTTAGAAATTGAGGGAATTCAACAAGCAAACAAAGATGAGCCAATGAAAAATATTTTTGAAATTGAAAAAATCAAAGTAGATTATAATTTAACAGAACTTTTAAAAGGAAAATTTTATGCACAAGATTTAACTGTTTCTGGAGTTGCTATTGGAACAGATAGAACAGAATCTGGCGAGTTACCGATTATTCCAAAAACTCCTGAGGAACTTCAAGCAGAAAAAGAAATGGAAGCAAAAAAGGCAGCTCTTAAAGAATCTGCAAAAACTCGATTAAAAGAAATGTTTTCAGCCTATGACCCAGATAATTTTATTGGAAATATTGAAGAAGAATTGCAAAGTTCTGAAGTTTCAAAACAAGTAACAGAGGATATTCAATCCAAAATAGATAAATGGAAAGATATTCCAAATAATTTACAAACTTCTATTGATGGTTTTTCTGGTACAATTAATAAAGTTGTAAATACAAATTGGGCAGGGCTCACAAATTTAAAAGATTTGCAAAGTGCTCTAGAAACAACCAAAAAAGCAATTTCAGAAGGGAAAAAACTAACAAACACTATTGAATCCTCAACAAAAGATTTACTTGTGGATGTAAATGATGTTTCAGGGTATGTTTCTTTAATTGGGGATACTGTAAAATCGGATATTGCTCTTGTGGATTCAAAAATTAACAATATAAAATATTTGTTTTCTGTAGAAGGTTTTAGCCAAATTATGAATGATGGCGTTCAATCTATGTTATATGATATTTTTGGAAAGTATTATACTTATTTTTTAAAACTAAAAGATTTAGCGTCTTCTGTAACAGAAAAAAAAGATGAACTTACGGAATCTGTAAAAGAAATTGTACCTAATCAAATAACTGAAGCTGCTGCTAAAGTAGAAGAGATAACTAGCAAAGAAATAAAACCTAAAAAAGAGCGTCTTAAAGGTAGAGATGTTTACTATAAAAAAGATACAATTCCAACTTTTTTGATTGAAAATGTTCATGCTTCAGGTTACGAAAAAGGAACAGAAAATTTACTATTTGAAGCTAAAGTGAAAGAACTTTGTTTTGACCATAATGTTAGAGAAAAACCAACTGAATTATCTGCATTTTTCAAAGTTGAAGACCATTTAAATAATGCTTCTATTGTTATAGATTCTAGAGAAACATCTTCAAAACCATTGATTTATGGTGATTACTTTGGTACAGGATTTCCAATTGCCTCTGATGCTGAAGTTTTCAAAATTGATACACTTTCAAATATTGATGCAGATATTTCTATGAATAAAAATGGCGTTTTAGGAATTGGTGGAATTTTGGATATGGATATTTCCAATATCGTAGCTATGGATTTAGAAAATGAAAAAGTTAATGAACTTTATCAAAAAGCTCTTTCTAGAGTAAAAGAATTATCTTTAGGTTTTTCAATTGATTTAGGATTAAATGGTGTTTTTGATATAAAACTTAAAAATCCAGAAAAAATTGTAACTCAGTTGTCAGAGCCTGTTGCTTCTGTTTTTGGAGAAGAAATTGAATCTATTACACAACAAGCTAAGGACAAAGCCTCTGAATATATTTCTAAAAATTCGGATTCTGTTACGCAAAAACTTGAAGAATTTAATAAAATAAAAGATTTAGTTCAAGGAAAAAAATCTGCTTTAGATAGTTTGAATGAAAAATTGGAAGAAAAAAAGAAAGAACTTTCGGATAGAATTGAAGAACTTACCAAAAAAGCAACTTCTGATGCCTTAAAATCTTTAGGTGTTCCAAGTTCAAATGATAATTCCAAGAAAAATTCTACGGAATCCTTAAAAAATCTAAAGAATCTTTTTAATTAATATGATAGGATGTGTAATATGAAAATTTTAATTGTTGTTGATATGCAAAATGATTTTATTGACGGTGCTTTAGGTACAAAAGAAGCTGAAAAAATAGTTGCAAATGTAAAAGAAAAAATCGATACTTATAGAGGTAACAATGATGAAGTTATTTTTACCAGAGATACTCATTTTGACGATTATCTTGAAACTCAAGAAGGTAAAAATCTTCCTGTAAAGCATTGTATAAAAGATACTTTTGGTTGGCAAATTTCTGGTAAACTTGATGTGGCAGATTCAGTTGTAATTGATAAGCCAACATTTGGTTCAACAAAGTTGATGGAATATCTTTTATCAAAACAAAATATTTCAGAAATTCAACTTGTGGGGCTTTGTACAGATATTTGTGTAATTTCAAATGCTTTTTTGTTAAAAGCAGCTCTACCAGAAGTATTAATTTCTGTAGATAGCAGATGCTGTGCAGGTGTTACACCAGAAAGCCATAATAGAGCCTTGGAATCTATGAAAACTTGTCAAATTATGGTAATTTAGTAACGAATAAAAGGATTTTGATGTGATTGAACTAAATAGCAAACAACGAAAATTTCTTGAAAAAGAAGCTCATGGGTTATCTCCTATTGTAATTATCGGTGGTGGTGGAATTTCAGAAGGTCTTATTGAAATGGTAAATAATTCTCTTTTTCACCATGAATTGATAAAGATAAAATTTAATGATTATAAAGATGAAAAAACAGAACTTACAGAAGATATTTGTGATAAAACTAATGCAACTTTAGTTAGAATAATTGGAAATGTTGCAATTCTGTATCGTCCTGCAGAAAAAGACGAAGATAGACGTTATCCTAAAGTAATATAATTTTTTTAACATGTCCTCTACTGCTAGTACACAATCTGAAAAAGATTATCAAAAAATGATAGAAACACCTGTTTCTAAGTTGATATTAAAACTTGCAGGTCCAACTGTTATTTCTATGTTGGTTACTTCTGTCTATAACATGGCAGATACCTTTTTTGTTTCTAAAATTAGCACACAGGCAAGTGCGGCAGTAGGAATAGTTTTTCCTATTATGACTATAATCCAATCCTTTGGGTTTACACTTGGGATGGGAAGTGCTAGTTTAATTTCAAGAAAACTTGGAGAGCAAAAAAATAAAGAAGCTTCAATTTTTTCAGCAACTGCATTTTATTCAGCCTTATTTATCGGTTTAATAATTGCAATTTTGGGATTGATTTTTTCTGATTCCTTGATGAAATTTTTTGGTGCATCTTCTGATGTTTTGCCCTATGCTGAATCTTATGCAAGTTTTATTTTCTATGGTGCGCCTCTTATGTGTGCATCCTTTGTGATGAATAACATTTTGCGTTCAGAAGGCAAGTCATTCTTTTCTATGATTGCTCTAGCAACTGGTGGCGTGCTTAATATCATTTTAGACCCCGTTTTTATTTTTGGATTAAAACTTGGAATAAAAGGGGCTGCTATTGCAACTTTAGTTAGCCAAAGTATAAGTTTTTTCATATTACTTTCTTGGTTTTTACAAAAGAAAACAATTTGTTCTCTACTTCCAAGTTATATTACAAAGCACATAAAAGATTTTCTATTGATTTGTTCTACAGGATTACCTTCTTTAACAAGACAAGGTTTAGCTAGCGTTGCAGCAATTTTGTTAAATCGAGAGGCTTCTTTCTATTCTGATGGTGCTGTTGCTGCCATGTCGATTGTTACAAAAATCGTTATGTTTATCGCTTCCATTATGATAGGAATTGGGCAGGGCTTTACTCCTGTAGCTGGATACAATTATGGTGCAAAACGTTTTGAGCGAGTAAAAAAATCATATTGGTTTACTTTAGGACTTGGCTTTTTTGTAATGTTAATAGTTTCTACAATATGTGGAATTTTTGCAGAAAAACTTATTGCATCTTTTAGAAATGACTCAGAAGTGATAAATATTGGTGTAAAAACTTTGCGTTTTCAGTTATCTGTAATGCCTTTACATGCCTTTATTGTTGCAACTAATATGCTTTTACAAGCCACTGGGAAAATTTCTTCAGCAACATTTTTATCTTGCAACAGACAAGGAATTTACTTTATTCCAGCAATTTTACTTTTACCTAGAATTTTTGGAATAAACGGAATGATAATTTCACAAACTGTTTCTGATTTTTTAACCTTTTTAACTTCAATTCCTTTTTTGATTATTTTTATGAAAAGACTTAGTAAATAATAGAAAATTCCTATCTTGTATCTAATTATTTTCTATGTTATTATAAGATTGAGGTTAATAAATTTTATGGAAGAAAATAAAATACAAGATGATGAAATTTCATTAATAGATTTATTCGCTGTTTTATGGCGATATAAAGTTATGATAATTGTTGTTACTTTGATAGCAATGATTGGTGTTGTGGTTTACTCAGTAATTTCATTAAAATTACCACCAGAAAAGTCATTTTTGCCAAATAAATATACTGCTCAAGCGCAGATGTTAATAAATAATGATTCTAGTTCTTCTGGAGGTTTGTCATCTATGCTAAGTTCTTCTGGATTAGGAAGTTTAGCAAGTATGGCTGGTTTAAATGTTTCAGGTGGAGCATCTTCAAATAGCGCTTTAGCTGGGTATTTAGTTCACAGTAATTCTGTTTTAGATGATATAGCTCAAAAATTTGATATTATCGATAGATATAAAATAATTGAATATGAAAAATCTTCTGGCCGCGAAGCACTAAAAGGAGTGCTATCTTCTTCCTTTGATGATGAAACGGGAATTTTTTCTGTTAGTTTTACGGATATAGATCCTGTTTTTGCTAGAGATGTGGTAAATTATGTTGTTAATTTATTAGAAAAAAGATTTTTAGATATGGGAATTGATAAAAATCGATTAACAAAAGAGAATTTAGAAGCAAATATTGATAACACTTATAAAGAAATTCTAAAATTACAAAAAGAAATTCAAGAAATTGAAAGTTCTGTTTCAAATGTTTATAATCCTTCTCAGACAAAATCTGTTATTATGGATGCAACATTAAAAAAGATGGAATTATCTGTACAACAAGAAATATACGCTCAACTAAAAGCACAATATGAAATGTTAAAAGTTACAATGTCTAGCGAACAACCAACATTTCAAATTTTGGAATATGCCGAAGTTCCTGATAAAAAATCTGCTCCTAGTAGAGGAATGTTGTGTATAATTGTAACATTTGCTGCTTTCTTTGTTTCTGTCTTTTTAGCATTTTTGTTAAATGCAATCAAAAATATAAAAAATGATCCACAGGTTATGTCAAAGTTGAGAGGTAAAAAGTGAAAAATAAAATTGTATTTTTTGTTGTAATTTTTGTTTATAGTTTATTAATTAACTTAACGGGTGTTTTTGCCTTAGAAAATACTTCTTTGATTTCACAGGATTTATTGAAAAAAGAAATTTCCAAAACAGAAAAAAATGTTGATTCCTCCGATTTTATTGGAAATGTTCAGATGGCAATGTCTAATCCAAATTATATGGTTACTGCAGGAGATGTTTACAATTTAAGTTTTGCTGCAGGTACAACTCCTATAACTTATGCTATTTCTGTAGATTCATCTTATAAAATTCGTGTTGCCAATCTTGCGGTTATTGATGCCAGTGGTAAGACTTTTTTAGAGTTAAAAAAGCAAGTTGAAGATATTGTTATCAGAAATTATCCTATGAGTGGAGTTCAATTTATTTTAATGTCTCCTGCAATTTTTAAGGTTTTGATTAAAGGTGAAGTCGATAAAACTGTAGAAAAACAAGCTTGGGCTTTAACAAGATTATCATCAATCATAACTGATGAATTAACGGATTTTTCTTCAGTACGAAAAATTACTATTACTTCTTCAAGCGGTAAATCAAAAGATTATGATTTATTTAAAGCTTTACGTTTTGGTGATATGAAAGAAAATCCTTATCTTAGACCAGGTGATATTATTACACTTAATAGAGTGGATCGAAAAGTTATACTAGAAGGTGAAGTTGAAAGACCTGAAACTTATGAATTATTACCAAATGAAAACTTAAAAGAGTTAATTGATATTTATGGTAATGGATTTTCTGTTTTAGCGGATAAAAATCGTATAGAAATTTTACGCGTAAGTGATAATAATACTAGTAAAAGATTTTATCTTACAGAAAAGGAATTTAATGATAACTATCCTTTAGAAAATAATGATGTGGTTTCAGTTTATTCTATAAATGACTTGTTACCTGTTTTTTTTGTTGAAGGGGCAGTTAAAGAAATTATAGATAATGATGTTGCTAAAACAGAGGTAACTTCTTCAAATAAAGTAGGAACAACTTTAGAAACTTCAGATAAATTAATATTTCGTTTTGAGCAAGGTAAAAAATATTCATACTTTGTACGTCAGTATAGAAATATGTTTAATAATAATAGTGATTTAAATAATGCATATATAATTCGTAAAAATGAAATCATCCCTATTGATTTGAATAAAATTTTATATGATAATTCTTATGAAAGTAATTTAACTATCGAACCTTATGATATTTTAAGAATTCCTTTTAAACAATTTTTTGTTTCTGTAGCAGGTTCTGTAAAAAATCCTGGACGATATCCATATATACCAGATAGAACTTACGAATATTATGTTGGTTTAGCAGGTGGTTTTATAAAAACAGAAAATGTGAATAATTCTGTAACAATTACAGATGTTAATGGAAATAAAGTTGATAAATCAGAATATATTACACCAGAAACAATTATCACGGCAAAAGCAAATTCTTTTACGTATTTCTTTGGAATTTATGCTCCTATAATTACTACTATTTTATCCGCAATTTCAACTACAATATCTGTAATTATGTTAGCAAAATAGCAAGTATTTTTTATAAAAGATATTTGCTAAAAAGGACTTGTCTTGTTGAAGTAAATTCAGCATGGCAAGTCTTTTTTTTTATGAAGCAACTTAAAGAAAAAAAATCCCTTGAAAATTGAAATTCAATTCCAAGGGATTTTTGCATCTCTTATACGCTAACTTTGCGTTTTAGAGATTACATATTTTTAAGATTTGCTTCAAGTTTATCCAACTCTGCTGTAAGTTCTTTTGGAAGGTGTGTTCCAAATTTTGGATAATGTTTTGTACGAATGTCTTCGATTTCTTTTAGCCAACCTTCTTTATCAACACTTGTGATAGCAGGAATGTTTGCTTTGTAAACATCATCAAGACCTTCAAGGTTAAGAGCACCTTCTTTTGGCATATATCCGATAGCTGTTTCAACAAAGTTGTCTTTTCCGTTACAGCGGTCAAAAATCCAAGCAAGTACGCGTGAGTTATCACCGTATCCTGGCCACATGAATCCACCAGGAAGTTTGTCATTTGATTCATCTTTTCTGAACCAGTTAACATAGAAGATTTTTGGCAATTTATCAGCTGTTGATTTTTTACCGATGTTAATCCAGTGTTGGAAGTAATCACCCATGTTGTATCCACAGAATGGCAACATAGCGAATGGGTCACGACGAACTTGTCCAACTTGGTCTGAGATAACAGCAGCTGTAACTTCTGAACCTACGATTGAACCCAAGAATACACCGTGGTTCCAGTCACGAGCTTGGTGTACCAATGGAATTGTTGAAGGACGGCGTCCACCAAAGAGGAATGCAGAAATTGGCACACCTTTTGGATCTTCCCATTCAGGAGCGATACATGGACATTGTCCTGCAGGTGCTGTAAAACGAGCGTTAGGATGAGCCATTTCTTCACCTTTAGGAGCCTTATCTTTTTCGAATGCAGGGCGTTTGTTTCCTTTCCAGTCAACAAGTTCACCTTTAGCAGGATATCCGATTCCTTCCCACCAAATATCTCCATCTTCTGTTAAAGCACAGTTTGTGAAAATTGTATTTTTTGAAGCTGCTTCAAGAGCATTTTTGTTTGATTGAGCTGATGTTCCTGGAGCAACTCCGAAGAAACCTGCTTCTGGGTTGATAGCGTACAATCTTCCGTCATCGCCGAATTTCATCCATGCAATGTCGTCACCGATTGTTTCAACTTTCCAACCTGGAATTGTAGGAATAAGCATAGCAAGGTTTGTTTTTCCACAAGCTGATGGGAAAGCACCTGTTACATATTTTACTTCGCCTTCTGGGCTTGTTAATTTTAAGATAAGCATGTGTTCTGCAAGCCAACCTTCGTCACGAGCAAGAACAGAAGCAATTCTAAGCGCAAAACATTTTTTTCCTAGAAGAGCGTTTCCACCGTATCCAGAACCGTAAGACCAAATTGTTCTTTCTTCTGGGAACTGTGAAATATATTTGTTATCCATGTCTGCACATGGCCAAATTCCGTTGTCTGATTCACCTTCTGCAAGTGGTTTACCTACAGAGTGAAGACATGGTACGAATTCTCCGTCTGTTCCAAGAGCTTCAAGAACTTTTGTTCCAACACGAGTCATGATGTGCATGTTACATACAACATAAGCTGAGTCTGTGATTTCGATACCATTTTTTGAAATTGGAGAACCAACAGGTCCCATACAGAAAGGAATAACGTACATTGTTCTACCTTTCATACATCCTGTGTAAAGTCCTGTCATTGTTGCTTTTAATTCTTTTGGATCAATCCAGTTGTTTGTAGGACCAGCATCTTCTTCTTTTACAGAAGCGATGTATGTTCTTCCTTCTACACGTGCAACATCAGATGGAAGTGAACGGAAAAGGAAACTGTTTGCTTTTTTTGCTAATGGTGTTGCAAGACCTGCATCTACCATTTCTTGCATAAGACGATCATATTCTGCTGTTGAACCGTCACATACGTAGATGTCGTCTGGTTGACACATTTTTGCAATTTCTTCAACCCATGCTTTTACTTTTGCATGTTTGATGTCATTTACTGTCATATTGTTCTCCTATAAGCCCGTATTTAGTTCTACGGGAAAATTCACAAATTATTAGTTAAAATATATCTTTTTTTATCAAAACATACAAGTACACAAATAGTAAATAATTGAATAGATTTAGCATAAAAATATTAACATAAAACAGATGTATCTATTGTAGTTTTTTTGATAAATGAATAGAATATCATCACTAAATTTTGTTACTTAAATATAGGAGTGTATCCATTTATGGAAGAAGGTATTGCAAGTGTAATGGCGAATCTAGTTTTACAACTAGGAATCTTGATTTTTGCAGTTCGTCTTATCGGAAAATTATTTAAAAAGATAAAAGTACCAACAGTTCTCGGTGAATTATTGATAGGTGTTATAATCGGTCCTTTCGCTTTAGGTGGAATCCCTTTACCAGGATTTCCTCAAGGAATTTTTCCTTTAAATTCTGCTTCTCTTGCAGTAAGTCCTGAATTATACAGTTTTTCACAGGTTGCTTCTATCATCTTACTTTTTGCCTCTGGCTTAGAAACAGATTTGAAGCTTTTCTTAAAATATTCTGTGGCAGGTGGTGTTATCGGAATTGGCGGAGTTGTTTTTTCCTTCGTTTTGGGTGATTTAGTAGGAGTTTTATTACTTCATACAAATTTTATGGATGTTAGATGTTTATTCTTAGGAATTATGTCTACTGCAACTTCTGTTGGAATTACTGCTAGAATTCTTTCTGATAAAAAGAAAATGGATAGTCCTGAAGGGGTTACAATCTTAGCTTCTGCGGTTTTTGATGATGTTCTTGGAATTATTTTATTGGCAGTTATTCTTGGTGTTGTTGCAGTTCTTAATGGAACTGGAGCTTCTATAAGTGGTGTTGAGATTGCAAAAATTGCAGGAAAAGCATTTGGTATTTGGTTAGTTTTTACAGCTCTTGGCTTAATTTTTTCAAAACAAATTGCTAAATTTTTGAAATTTTTCAAACATTCTTATGATTTTTCAATTTGTGCTTTAGGTCTTGGATTATTACTTGCTGGTGTTTTTGAAAAACAAGGACTTGCAATGATTATCGGTGCTTACGTAACAGGTCTTTCACTTTCAAGTACAGATATTGCTCCTATTATTCAAGAGAGAATTAGAGGTCTTTACGATTTCTTTGTTCCAATTTTCTTTGCTGTTATGGGTATGATGGTAAATGTTGGAGAAATGCTAAGTAAAGAAGTTTTAATTTTTGGTGCAATTTATACAGTAGTTGCAATTTTAGCCAAAGTTTTTGGATGTGCATTCCCTGCTATGTTAATGGGATTCAATTTTAAAGGTGGATTACGAATTGGTTGTGGTATGATTCCTCGTGGAGAAGTTGCTCTTATTATTGCAGGAATTGGACTTACAGCAGGTATTCTTGATGAAAAACTTTTTGGTGTTGTAATTCTTATGACATTAGTTACAACTTTGGTTGCAGCCCCATTCTTGAATTTTTCTCTTTCATTGCCAGGTCGTGGAACTCGAAAAGAAACAACCACAGAAGATGGAATTACTCTTTCTTGGGATTTCGGTTCTGATGAAATTGCAGATTTAGTTGTGGATATGCTTTTGAAAAATCTTAGAAACGAAGGTTTTTATGTTCAAATGATGAACATAAACGAAGGAATTTCCCAAGCACGAAAAGGTTCTACAGTTTTATCAATCAAAGAAGAAGAAAATATTGTTACAATAGAAACTTCAGCAGAAGCAGAAGCTTTTGTAAAAACTTCTATGTATGAAATGATTTTAGGTGTAATTGATTTAATTAACAATCTTAAAAAAGGATTTGATGGAATTGCACTTAAAAAAGATATTTTAGATTCTGATGCAACTGATGCAGATTCAGATAATCAGTTTAAAAAACTTATTAAACCTGAAGTTATAATTGCAAATTCAAAAGCTGAAACAAAAGATGACTTACTAAAAGAGATGGTATTGCTTTTAACTAATACAGGAAATGTTCGTGATTGGGAGATGGTTCTTTCTGATGTTCTTTCAAGAGAAAAAATCATGAGTACTGGTATGGAAAAAGGAATTGCAATTCCTCATGCAAAAAGTGATGGAGTTATTGCTCCTTGTGTGGCTGTTTGTGTTAAAAAAGATGGAATTGATTTTGGCTCAATTGATAAAGAACCTTCAAAAATCTTCTTTATGATTGTTTCTCCTAAAAAGGCAAATTCACCACACTTACAAATGCTTGCATCAATAAGTTCTATTGTAAGAAATAAAGAAACTCTTTCAAAAATTCTCGAAGCTAAAAATTCTGATGAAATTTGTAAAATTTTGAAAGAAAATTAATTTAATTAAACTAATGTGTTTACAATAAGCCCCTTTCCTAAACTGTTAACTCCAGTTAGTGCAAAGGGGTTTGTTTTTGCTGTATTAATAGAAGTTTGAATCTTATCTTGATAATCTTTTATTATTGCATCTACTTGAGAATCAGTTAAATCTGTAGGAAGTTTTGGTTTTGTTGTATCGCTTTGAAGTTTTACTAATTGGTCGATTAAGGTATTGAGAATATTTATTTTGCTTACAGAAACACCACTATCTGGATTCTTTGATGAAGCATATCCAGAAACGTGTTCAAACTGAGAATATACAACTTGATTAGGTTTTACTTGTACATAAATTTTTCCAGAACCTACACCACCATTTACCATGGAACCGTAAGGAGTTGGATTTAAAACATTTATTCCCGATACCATAAAATTACCTTCCTCTCTTATAGTATCGGAAATTTTTTAGATTATATTAGAAATATTGTTTATTCCAGTCAGAAATTCTATCTAATAAAGCTTGTTCTGTAACTTGATTTTCTGTATCTGTTGCTTCTAACAAATATGGAATAATTACGCGTTCTTTAATTTGTTCCCAGTGCGGTGGTAAAATATTTAAAGTTTGCAAATATTCTGATGTTGGTAAGTTTCCTATAAGCATTGGATTAAACTGGGTAAAAACTCGTTCGTTTACGCTTTTTATAGCTGAAAATCCACCAGCAATTCCAAAGGTTGCGGTATTTAATTTCATCTTTTTATTACGCTCTAAAATTTCTTTTTGAGATTCTTCTTTCATTAGCCAAAGGATAAAAAGTTCAGCAGCTTCAATGTTTTTGGATTTTTTGTAAAGTCCAAGTGAAATAATATCATCTTCTACTGGAATTTTATGATTGTTATGAAGCCAACGAAATTCAATATCGCTTAGTTTTTCTTCTGGAATTGAAAAAAGTTTATCGCTAGTTGTGTAAGCAAACAAACAGTTGTCTGTAGAAACAAGTTTATATTCTGGCATATAAAGATATTTGAAAGAAAAATCTTCTTCTGCTGTTGTAGATTCATTGTTTGTTTTTGTCCAATCTTTTAAATAAGAGATTGTGTTATCAAGAGAGGTTTTATCCCAGTTAAAAGTTCTTCCTTGTTCTTGGAAATTTGCCCCTTGCATTTTTGCAACTGTGTATAAAAATTCGCTATTCCATCTAGGTGCAAATCCCATTGAAGTAAAAATTTTGGACTTATTTTTTTTATTGTAAGTGACTGAAATTTCTTTAATTTCATCAATTGTAATGTGATGATTATCTTTTACTAGGTCTTTGTTTCCTTTTGAAAAAATTATTGCAGGAATATTAAAACTTATTGGTAAAAGATATTGTTCACCTTTAATGTTTCCAACTTCTAATAACTGAGGATAAAAGCTTTGTTGTTGAAGTTGGCTACTTCCGAATAGATAGTCTAGTGGAATAAAATTTTTGCGGACTTTTTCATTTTTTAGCCAAGGTCCAATTACTAAATCTGGTGGAGTTTCATCCTTTGGTACAGGAAATGATTCAGCAGGACTGTTTTTGTAAACTACAATAGCTTTGCAATCATTTTGACTTGCGTTAAAAAGTTCTACATAGGATGCAAATTCGCTTCTGTTTGTCCAAATTATGACAGGATTTTCATATGCGGAATTACAACTAAAAGAGAAAAAGCCTACAAAGGTAAGTAAAATTCCTTGTAGACTTTTTGCAAATTTTGATTTATTTTGAAACACTCTTTAATTCCTCAGCGGCTTTGTAAACTGCTTCGTAAGTTTGGTCAATGTCTCGTTTATCAAGACTAGAGAAGGCAACACGCAATGTTTTATCATCGATAGCGATTGTTCCAACTTCATATTCATGTAAAAGTTTTTGGCGCAATTCTTCTGCATTTATTCCGTTACATCTTAAACTCATAAAATATCCTGAGTTAAATGGCATTGGAGATAAAACTGAATGTCCTTTTTTTGTATCGATGTAAGCTCTGGCTTTTCTGTAACGACCTTCAAGAATTTGTCTAAAATCCTGTTTTTCTTTTTCAAGATTTTCGTCTTCAAAAGCTTTTAACATAATTGATTGAGATGGAGTTGCACAACAAGAAACTGAAGAACGAATTACTCCCATCAATTTTTTTACAAGAGCATCATATTGTTCGTTTGTAAAACCTTTGCAACCAAAAGTTAAAAATCCACAACGAAGTCCCCAAACATAATCTTCTTTTGTAGGTCCATCGATTTTTACTGCCAAAACATTTTCGTGAATGTCGGCAAGATATGCAAATAAAGATTGAGTTTCGATGTTTTCTTCGTAGTTTAGTCCGAAATATGCATCATCACAACAAATAAGGATTTTTGCACCAGTTTCGGCACAATCTTTAATTACTTTGCAAATTTGTTGTGCTTCATCTTTTGTAGGGCTGTATCCAGAAGGATTTTGAGGAAAGTTTAAGATAATTCGCACCTTTCCAGTTGCTTTTGCTTCTGCTTCCATTGCTTCTTTTAAAGCATCGATGTTGAATCCACCTTCGTAGCCATCGCCCCAGAACATCTGAAATTGCTTTAAGTTAGCATTTCTTCTAGTTTCAACAACCAAAGCGTAGTTATCCCAAGATGGATCACAAGCAAGTAAATCGTCTCCTTCTGACAAGAATAAATCAGAAATATAAGAAATTCCTGCTGTAAGACCAGGAACTACAACTGGGGTAGATATATTTTTTCCTTTAAGAGTTGGGTTTTTTACAAAAAGTTTTTCTTTCCAAATTTCTCTCAATTTAGGAAGTCCAGCTGTTGGTGCATAAGCTACAGATTCACTTGTGGAAAGCGTTGGAAGGTGTTTTTGCACTGCTGGTAAACAAACAGGTTTTCCGTCGTTTACTGTAATTCCAATTGTTGCATTTGCTTTTTTACCGAATTGTTTTGCTTCGGCACTTTGTGCTATAATACCTTTTGGAAAGAACATTCTCTTTCCCATGTCAGACAACAAAAAATCTACTGTTGTGTCTTTTAGAATGTCATTTAGTTCTTGTGCTAAAATATGTATCATGATAATCTATATTATTATGAAACGTTAATTGACTGTCAATAACAAAGAGGTTAATATTTTTTATAAATCTAAATTTAGAGGTTTACATGAGCGATTCAAATCAATTACAACAAGATTGCCTTTGGTGTAGAAATATTATCGAAGATTGCAAGAAGGAAGTAGGAAAAAGAATTATTGGTCAAACTCAAATTTTTGACGGAATTTTTACAGCAATGATAACTGGCGGAAATATCCTCTTAGAAGGTGTTCCTGGTCTTGCAAAAACTTTAGCTGTAAAAACTTTTGCAGATATTTCAGGACTAAGTTTTAAGAGAATTCAATTTACTCCAGATTTACTTCCTGCTGATATAACAGGAACTATGCTTTACAATCAAAGTGAAAGTAGTTTTTCTGTACGAAAAGGTCCAATTTTTACAAATATTGTTCTTGCTGATGAAATTAACCGTTCTCCAGCAAAAGTTCAGTCTGCCTTACTTGAAGCCATGGCAGAACATCAAGTTACCATTGGAGAACAAACTTATCAACTTCCAGAACCATTTTTAGTTCTTGCAACACAAAATCCAATTGAACAAGAAGGAACTTATAATCTTCCTGAAGCTGAATTGGATAGATTTTTGTTAAAAGTAAAAGTTCCATATCCAATGCCAAATGAAGAAGTTAAAATTGTAAAAGCAGGTGGAAATCCTGAAAATATTCCTGTGCGACAAATTTTAGATAAGGAAACATTGTATAAGTGTAAAAATTTAGTTGATTCAATCGTTTGTGATGACAGAATCATTGAATATATTGTTTCTATTATTTCTGTAACTCGTCCAGAAATTGCTGGCGCTCAAAAAGGTAACGATATTTTACGTTATATCAGTTATGGTGCTTCTCCTAGAGCAAGCATTGCATTGGCAAAATGTGCAAAAGCTCATGCTTTATTCCAAGGTAGAACTTTTGTTTTGCCAGAAGATGTAAAAGTTACAGCTCCTTCTGTTTTGCGTCATCGCCTTGTACTTTCTTATGAAGCTGGTGCAGACGGAGTTACTGCTGACGAACTTATAGACAAAATTATTTCTTTTATTCCAGTTCCTTAATTTTGAGGTTTTTGATGAAAAAAGAATCTTTGTTGATGTCGGAAAGTAGTACCCTTGCAAAAAGTGCTGCTTCTTTGCGTCTTAGAGCTAGAACAATTGCAGAAGGTTTAAAACAAGGCAATTTTTCTTCAATGTTTAAAGGACAGGGAATTGATTTTGCTGGTGTTCGTGAATATCTTCAAGGTGATGATATTCGCTTAATCGATTGGAATGTAACAGCTCGAATGGGAAAAACTTATGTAAAACTTTATGATGAAGAACGAGAGCAAATCGTATTTTTTATTGTGGATCGTTCTTTGTCAATGGAAACTGGTTCTTCTAACCTAACTAGATTGAATTTAGCAAGTGAAACTGGAGCTTTGTTATTACTTGCTGCAAATTCAAATTCTTGTCCTGTAGGCTGCGTTTTCTTTGACGGAAAAATAAATTTTTCTTGTAAACCTAAAAATTCTCTAGATCAAACAATGTTGATTCTTTCTAAATTTTCTCGTCGGGAAGAAGTTGTTAATACTGGTTCTGCTTTATCCAGCGCCATAAAAGGTGCTCAGCAAATTCTAAAAAATCGTTCTTTAATTTTTATTCTTTCAGATTTTAGATGTGGTGATTATGAAGATAATCTTGCTTTGCTTTCACAAAAACATGATGTTGTTGCAATTCGTTTTACGGATGCAAATGATTTTGAATTACCAAATTTAGGAATGGTAGAAGTGCAAAATCCAGAAAATCAACAAAAAAAGATTTATCCAACATTTTCTTCTGCTTTTAAAAGAACTTGGCGTGAAAATTCTAATAATCAATTAGAACGTTGGAAATATATGTGTAAAAAAAATGGAGTGGTTCCGTTGGTTATTTCAACAGCGGATAATCCTGCTTTACGACTTTCTAGATTTTTTGCAGTTAAGGAGCGATTTTAAACTATGTCTAAAACACTCTCTCAAAATCAGAATGTAATGCAACTTTTAAACGGACAATTTTTTGTAAATCCCAAAGAAATATTTTGCGGAGATAAAGTTCTTTTACAATATCAAGTTCTTATTCCAGATGAATATGTACTTGTCTTAGGTAATTATTTACCGTTAAAAATTACAAATCCTGAAGAACTTAGTAATATCATAAAAACGGATTCTCTAACTTGTACTGTTGAAAGTTTTAGTTTAGAACTTTCTGGAAATTTGTTAATTTATCAAATTAATTGCGTTGCCTGGCAATTAGGAAAAATTTCTTTTCCGAATATAATCATAGAATTAGATTCTATTTCTTTGGAACTTCCAGTTTCAGAATTTACGGTTTCATCAATTCTTGAAAAAACAGGAGAAAGTTCTATTCAACCAGTTCTTGCTCCAATACTTTTGCCAGGAACAACCTATATAGTTTATGGTTCTATTTTTTTAGGAATAATTTTTCTTTCTTTAATAATTTTTGCTTTTACAAAAAGTTCTAAAATTTATCGTTTTTTTAAAAATATTATCATAAATTACAAATACAAAAAGAATCATAAAAAATGTTTAGCCTTATTAAAAAAATTGAACAAAAATTCAGAAAATTTATCAAACGTGGATTTTGCTGAACAACTTCAAATCATAATGAGAGGTTATTTTTCATATAGATTTTCAGATAAAGTATACAATCTTGCAACATCAGAAATTGTTTCTTGGTTTTCTTCAATCTATAATTTGATTTTGCCAGAACAAGCCGAAGAAGCTATTCATTTATTTTATGAATTGATGCATCGTTGCGATTTTTTGCGTTTTTCTGGCAATTCTGTTAAAGGAGCAGAACTTCAAGAATCTGAAAGAGATGACTTGATTCAAAAGGGAATTTCAATAATGAATTTAATTGAAAAAGGAAGTGTAAATGTTTAGTTTTTCTTCTTACGGTGCTTTATTATTGATTTTACTTTTGCCTCTTTGGATTTTTTTGAAAAAAACAAATATTTTATCAAATTATACTTTCCCATTGTTGTTTACTGAAGATAATAAAAAAAGTTTTGAGGGGAATACTAAAAAATTTATGTTTTTTTCGATATTGGCAAAAATATTGTTTTCTTTAGCGTTTATTTTTGTTGTAATTGCTTTAGCAAATCCCAAAATGTCCTACCAAGAAAAAAGATATATTTCTAGAGGAACTGAAATAATCTTTGTTGTGGATTCTAGTCCTTCCATGTCTGCTTTGGATATAGGCGATGATACTAGATTACAGGCTGCAAAGGATGCAATTTTATATGTTACTCAAGGAATGCCAGAAACTTCTTTTGGTTTAATTTCTATGGCGACTGAAGCTGTTTGTCTTGTTCCACCTTCTATGGATTTTGAGATTTTCAAAAAACAGTTAGAAGAGTTAAAAATTGGTATTCTGGGGGATGGAACTGCCTTGGGTGTTGGAATAAGTAATGCAGTTTATCATCTTTCATCATCTGTGGCTCCTAAAAAGGCAATAGTTTTAATTACCGATGGCGAAAACAATGCAGGAACTGTTCATCCTTTTACTTCTGCAAAGTTAGCAACAGAGTTTAATATTCCAATTTATGTTTTAGGAATTGGAACTACAGGAACTGTTCCTGTGGAATACACTGATTATAAAACTGGCAAAACCTACTCTGGCTATTTGGAATCAGGATTTAATTCTGAAAGTTTAGAAGAAATTGCAAAAATTACAAAAGCTGATTATTTTGATATTCAAACTTTACCAGATTTAAAAGAAGTTATATCAAGTATAGTTAGAAACGAATCAGTTGTGCCTCATTTTTATACAGTTTTAGTTGATAAACAATATTATTCTTTATTTTTATTTTTATCTATTTGCTGTATTATTTTAGGATATTTGATTAAGAGATTTTATCTTAGAGAAATTCTCTTATAAATTTTTTTTATGTAATTCTAGCGTTTGCGTTGCAAATTTAGGTTAATTTTTACTTTTAGTAGGAGATTTTATGTTTTTTGAGCGACCACAAATGTTGTTACTCCTAATAACACTTTTAATTCCTATAGTATATATTTTTCCCAAAATAAAACAAATAGATTCTTCTCCATATTTTTTGTTTAAAAATAAAAAGGTAACTCGAAAATTTGTAAAAAATATGCAAGGTATGCTTTACGTAAGAAGTATTCTTTTTATGCTTGCTTGGTTTTGTATAATTGTTGCTTTTTCAGGACCTTATTGGGGGAAGGAAATTATTCCAATTCAGAAAAATGGAAGTGCAGTTTCTTTTGTTTTTGATATTTCTTGGAGTATGACAGCAGAAGATGTTCTTCAGGAAGATTCTTCTTACATATCAAGATTAGATGCATCTAAAAAATATGCAAAATCATTATTACTTCCAAATAAGACTGACGATATGGTAACTGTTTCTGTTGTTTTAGCAAAAGGTGATGGATATGTTGCCGTTCCTTCAACAGAAGATCACGAAGCAGTTTTTTCTGTAATAAATGCATTATCTCCAAATTTAATGACATCTAAAGGAAGTAATATTGGAGCAGGAATTGAAACGGCAATTTCTACTTTTCCAACAAGTCAGGCTCGACAAGGAACAATCATTGTTTTTACTGACGGAGAAGAAACTATTATTTCTTTAGAAAAAGCCTTAGAAAATGCTATAAATCATGGAATTGGGGTTTATATTGTTGGTTTTGGAAATCCTAAAGGTTCTCAGTTGCAATTAGGAGAAAATAAAATAACAACTTTTTTGGAAGAAGGCAAAATTCAAAAAATGATTTCAAATTTGAAAAATAAAACTTCTCTATATAATATACCTTTGTATTATTCAAAATTTGATGACAACAATTATGAGTTATTAAAAATTTTATATCCAAAAGATTTTAATTTGCAAGAATCTTATCAAAACGGATATGAGGTAAAAAAAGTTCCTCGCCATAATTTATTTATTTTGATTGCCATAATTTTATTCGTTCTAGGAATGTTTATTTCATACAGAAAAATCAGTTTATCAAAAATAGCTTCAGTTAGTGGATTTTTATTGATTTTAATGATGTTTTCTTCTTGTTCATACAATGTAAAAGAATCTTTTGATTTATTACAGGGGAATTTTTATTGGCATCAAAAAAAATATCAACATGCACAAATGAAGTATTTGCAAATTCTAAATTTAAGTGAAGAATCAGATAATCAAGAATTAAAACAGTATGCAACTTTTGCCTTAGGTTCTTCGTATGTTATGCAAAATGAAGAAGAAGCTGCTTTTCAGCGGTTAGAAAGTGTTGCTCCAAATGCTCCAGATGAAATTAGATTTGCTTCTGCATATAACATTGGAGTTTTATCCTATTCAGTAGGAAATTATGAAAAATCAATTCAGTCCTTTAGAAATGCTTTAATGATAAATCCTCAATCTATTGAAGCAAAAATCAATTTAGAACTTGCTTTAAGACAAGGTTCAAAAACTGTACAAAATAATAAATCTCAAGTAAAAACTGCTTCTGAGAATAAAGAACATTCAGTGTTAAAAGATGCTGTTTTTTCAATAATTAGGGAGAACGAACAAAAACAATGGAAGAGTCAAGAAAAACAAGACGAATTTCAAAGTCCTACAGATTACTAATTTGTTGCATTTTGTTATTTTTGTTTAACACACTTAGTTTATTTGCTCACAGATATTCTTATGTTGTATTTAAGCCTGTTGAAGAATATATTTTTGCTGGAGAAGATTCTGCCTTTGAAGCAACTATTAATAACATTCGTCCTGCGGATGTTTTGGTTACAGTTCAAACCTTGCCAGAAAATGTAACTTTTGTTTCTTCCGAAAAAACAGAAATTCTTGATGAAAATGGACGAAGTACAAGAATTAGAGTTGTGTTTCGCTTTGATGAAGTTGGAAATTTTAAACTTCCTCCGATAGCATCTAGAATTAGATACGGTTCTTACAAATTATCTATTACTCCTGTAACTGTTTTATATAATCCTCAAACAATTCAGCCTATTGTACGGTTTTCAGTTTTGGAACCTAGCGATAAACAATATTACGAAGGTCAGCGAATAAAACTACAATTAACAGCAATTTTTGCCTCAAATATTTACAGTTTTACAACATCATTAAAAGAAGATTCTGTTTTTTATCCTAAAGGAAATTTAGCTATTCTTCCTTTACAAATCGAAAAATTTTCTGATGCAGAATATCCTATAGAAATTTTTGAAATGATTCCTCTCACTAATGGAAAAATAGAAGTTCCTCCTGTAAGTGTAAAAGTTAAAACTTGGAATGGAATTGAAAAAAATACAATTTCAGAGCCACTTATATTAAACGTAAAAAAATCTGTTGTAAAAAATGAAGTAGATGCAGCTAAAACCCAAGAAACTGTAACTTTACAAAATGATTCTTCTTTAGAAAATAATTCAGTTCCTTCAATTTCAAAAAATAATCCTGAATTGCAAAATGTAATTCAAGAAATAAAAAATTTACGATTGATTGAACGAAAAAAAATATTTCCAATTTCAATTATCAAAGAACGCAGGCAACTTGAACTTCAATGTGAATTACAAAATACTGAAAACGAATTTTCTGTTTCGCTTTTTTATGTTCTTTTGGCAATAACAGTAATTTTTATCATTTTGTTTATCATTTTTGCTATCTTAAAAAAGAAAACCAAGATGATAATTTTTATGATAATTGCTGTAACTTTACTAATTTTGGTTGGAATTTATAAAATTCAACTTAATAAGGATTTTGCACTTATTTTACAAGGAGAAGTTTTATCTATTCCAGAAGAAACGTCATCTTTAAATATTTCTCTAAATTCAGGCTTTAGGGTAGAGGTTAAAGGTGAAACTAAAGATTGGATTTTTATTAAATATGGAAATTCTACTGGATGGATAAAAAGAGAAAATTTATTATTTTTGTAGATTTTTCTTGTAACTTATTCAATTATTAACTATTTTAAAACAGAGGATTAAAGTGGAAGATTTATATAAGATACTTGGAGTAGACCGAAGTGCAACTGCTGACCAAATAAAAAAGGCTTATCGTGAGTTGGCAATGAAATATCACCCTGATAGAAATCCAGGAGATTCTGTTGCTGAGGAAAAATTTAAGAAGATAAGTGCAGCCTATTCTGTCTTAGGCGATGAAACCAAAAGAAAGCAATATGATATGTATGGTAGTGCTGAAAATACATCATATTCTTCTGGTTCTAGTAATGGACAAGGTTTTGGTGGTTACTATCAAGGAAATCCTTTTGAACAGTGGTTTAATGAGGCTCAAAATTATAATTGGAAATCTCAATACGAATACGAAACTTCAGACAAATATTACGAAAAGCCAACAAAACGTAAAGCCTTTGGGATGTTGTTATCAAGTCTGTTAAGTTTGTTTGCAGGATTATTTTTATTTAGATTTTCTTTCATTCTGCTACCTATAGGACCAATCCTTTGCATTATGGTTATTGCAAATGGTGTATCTGGGGCTTTACGAGCCGTCAAATTTATTTTGACTCCTAAAAAGTAGCAAAGAAGAAGTAAAATTAGCGTTCCCGGAAGATTATTCTTCCTCTGTTTAGGTCGTATGGAGATAAAGCAACTTTTACGCTATCTCCTGGAACAATTCTGATATAGTGTTTGCGCATTTTTCCTGATAAATGTGCAAGGATGATGTGTTTGTTCTGCAATTCTACTCTGAACATGGTGTTTGGCAATGCTTCTCTTACAATGCCTTCAACTTCAATAGCTTCTTCTTTAGCCACGATTCCTCCAAAAAAATATAGTAAAAAAAATGCAAAATTTGTTTGCTTTTTTTCTATTTCATACTTATAATTTTATGAGTAACCGATATCTTTGTCAACATGGGAGATTGTATTTATGGAAAAAGATTTTACATTAAAAATGAAAGAATCATTAATTGAAATGAAAAAAGAGATTGTTGCACAACTTATGGCTACAAGTTCTGAATTTAAAAATATCCTTGAGGATATGGATTCTAAGGATAGTGTAGACGTTGCTTCTGATGATATTGATCGTAAAATGCTTGAAACTGTAGGAACCAAGGAGTTAAATCGATTAAAACTTATAGATTCTGCTATTGCAAGAATTGAGCAAGGTCGATACGGTCTTTGTATGAAATGTGGAAAAAACATTCCTCAAGCACGCTTAGAAGCAATTCCTTATGCTTTAATGTGTATTGAGTGTAAGTCTGCTGAAGAAAAACGCAACCGTTAAACTTCAATTTTTTGAGAATGCCATTTACCCTTGGAAAAATATTGTATCTCTGAAAATCCTGCGGTAATGGCATTTTTTATAGCTAAATCATATCCAGTATCTATATGAGAAAAATTATGGGCGTCAGAATTTATTGTAACTGGAATATCCAACTTTCTAAGAAGTTTTAAAAATTCCACTGAAGGATATGTATCCATTAGTGAACCTCTTGCAATTCCCCCATAATTAATTTCTACGATTTTTCCACTTTGTGCAATAGTTTTGGCAGTTGCTTCAATTTCATTTTTGTACCATTGAGAATTTTCGTCAAAGAATTTTAATTGATTATTTCTTTTACGTAAAATATCCAAGTGTCCAACAATATCAAAATCAAAAGAAGTTACCATTTCTCTAACTAAGGCAAAATATGTTTGACTTGCTTTTTTGCCATCGCCATCAAAAAGTAAATCGATTCCTTGCTGAACTTCTTCTGTAACGCTGTCTATAGAAAAGCAATTTACTGGGATGTCAGAATCTTCTTGTGGAAATCCTTTTTTTTCTGGTTCATCAAGATTTACAACAAAATGAACAGAACCAATTATAAAATCTGGCTCAAATTCTAAAAATCTTTGTTTATCAGGGGAACAAATCAAAGGAAAATAATCTGACTCAAAACCAAGGCAAAGTTCAATGTCGTTTTTGTAAAATTCTTTTAATCGTTGAATTTCTTTTGAATATTCAAAATGTTTTTCAGGATTTAAATGCCAAGAGGATTTATAAGGATAAGCAGAATGAGAGGAAAACCCAAAAATATCAAATTTTTTTTCTATGGCAGATTTAACCATTTCTTCTGCAGTGGATTTTCCATCACAGAAATTTGTATGTGTATGATAATTTGATTTTATCATTTTGTTTTTTATCCTTCAGGTTTTATTTTTGCTTCATTTATGAATATTGAAAACAATGCACTAAATTTAGAAATTGCATTGATAACTTCTTCATTTTTTTCTTCTTTTGAATATTTTTCCATTTGATAGGCTGTACTGTAAAGACTCTTTGCTGAAATTGTACTTGAGCTTCCTTTTAGAGTATGAGCAATTTTTGCCAATTCTTCAAAATTATTGTGATATAGACATTCTTTTGCTTGAATTAACAAGATTCTTGTTTGTGAAATATATTCGTTAATTAATTTTTGTGCAAATTCAATATCATTTGAAACCGTATCAAGAAAATCTAATTTATCCCACACACATTCTTTGTCATTAGATAAATCAATTTTTTCTATGAATGCGTATTTTTGTCGTCTTTTATTTTGAGTGGCAGAAATATTAATAACTGATTTCCATTTTTCAAGGATGTTGTTTACATCCTGTTTTTTGAAAGGTTTTATCAAAAAATCATTCATACCAGCTTTTTGATATTTGTCAAAATCTTGTTTGTCAGTATTTGCAGTACAAGCAATAATAATTCCATCATAGGGAATTTTTCTTATGGTTGTAGTTGCTTCAATTCCGTTGATAAAAGGCATTTGAATATCCATAAAAATTATATCAACATCGGAATTTTGTTTTATTATATCAATGGCTTCTTTCCCATTTTCTGCTTCTAAAACTTCTGCATTAAAATGTTTCAAGAAAGTAACTAATAATTTTCGATTAACAGGATGATCTTCTGCCGCTAAAATTTTTATTTTTTTAGTTTCAATTTCTTCTGATTCATCAATAACTTCTAATTCGATAATTTCGTCTTCATTTTCAGAAAGAAGGTCATAAAGATTGTTTCTTTTAATTGGTTTATAAAGATACCCATTGAACCAACCTAGAATTTTCGTTTTTGCTTCTTTGCCCATTTGACCTTCTGGAGCTAAGAGAAAAAGTTTTACATTGTTTATTTTTTTATTATTATTAATCTCAGATGCTAATCGCCATCCGTCCATAACTGGCATTATCATATCTATAAAAACAATGTCAAAAGGACAATTATCTTCTATTGCGAGGGATAAACTTTCTAGAGCCTTGTAACCAGAATTTACAGTATAAATATTAGAATATCCTAGAGAATTTAGTTTATTTTTTATATTGATTAAAGATTCTTCGTAATCGTCAACTATAAGAATTTTTGTTGATTTATCTGTTTTATTTATAATTATTTTTTGTTGTTCAAAATCTTTTACAGTTGTTTTTTCTGGAATAGTGTAGGGAATTGTAACTGTAAATGTTGTTCCATTGTATTTATTTGTTTCTATGGAAATATTTCCATTCATTAAATCTGTAAGTTTTTTACATATTGATAGACCAAGACCTGTTCCACCGTAATTTCTTGTGGTAGATTTATCAACTTGATAATATTCATCAAAAATGCGTTCTTGTTTATCTTTTGAAATTCCGATTCCTGTATCTTCAACTTTGAAAATCAAATTTTGAATGCTAGAATCAAAATTTACAAAAAGTTTTACATGTCCTTCGCTTGTAAATTTTACTGCATTCTTTATTAAATTCACTAAAATTTGCTGAATTCTTGTAGGGTCACTAATTACAAGTGATGGTATGTTATAATTTATTTCAGTTAGAATTTCTATATTTTTATTGTGCGCTTCGATACAAATTAAATCTGAAATTTGTTCAAATTTTTTTATTGTGTCAAAGGGAATATATTCTAAATCAAATTTGCCTGATTGAATTTTTGAAAAATCCAAAACATCATTTGCTAAACCTAGTAGAATGTCAGCACTAAATTGAAGTTGTCTTATATATTCATGTTGCTCTTTATCAAGGTTTGTCTCTTTTAAAAGCTCCAAAGTTCCAATAATTGTTTGCACTGGAGTTCTAATTTCATGTACAGCAGTTGCCAAAAATTGCGTCTTAGAATCTTTGTCAGAAATACTCATTTTGTTACATATTATCCTTTGAACGTAAAACTTCTATAGCCTTTTGTAGTAAAACTTCTGGTTTTAATGGTTTTACTAGATAAGTTCTAGCACCTAAACTTAAGGCTTGCATAACAGCTTCTCGGCTTTTTTCGCTAGAGTAAACTATTGTTGGTGAAAAATATTGTTTGTTTTGTAAAATTTTTAATACATCAAATCCTGAAAGTCCAGGAAGATTTACATCAAGAATTACTAAATCGTATTCTACTTTGTTTGTAGAAGTTAAAAATTCAGAGCCTGTAGCAAAAGTTGAAATTTGTGCGTTTAAACTTTCGAATGAATGTTCTAGCATGTTTCGAGAAACAGCATCATCTTCTATAATTGCAATTGTTGCTGCAAGCCCAGAATCATCTTCTGCATCATCTTGACTTATATCTGAATGAAAACTCAGTTGTACAAGACCTTGATTCATATCATCTGTTGAATCTAAAACTTTTTCTGTAATTAAATTTGCAATATCTGTTGTTTCTGTTTTATCTACGATTGAATTTAAAATGAGTGGAAGTGAAATTGCAACTTGCACTCCTGAATATTGTACATGACCTGCAACTAAATCTTTTGTAAAAGAATCTGTTGTGATAATCTTTAAATTTTTTGCCTGAACTCTTGAATCTGCCAGAATATTATCCAGAAGAAGTTCCACATTGGCACCATCTACAAAAGAAAGTGTTAAATCTGACATCATTAACACTATTTTTGGTGTTGAAATGTGTGCCAAATCGATAATTTCTGTTAATCGATATTTTAGAATAGATAATTTTTCGCGATTTAATCCTTTTGCAACTTCAATAAAAATGATGTTATTGTTTACATGAATTTCCATTGCACCCAAAGTTGGGTCAAAAGCAAAAGTTGACATCAGAGATTTTGCTATAGCTTTGAAGAAAATATCAAATTTGATTGGTTTGTTAAAATATTTTATTACGTTATATTGAGCAAGTGATGAAACTAAATCTCGCTCCATTGTTGGACCTGAAATTATGATAGGAATTTTACTTGCATTTGGGTCATCACGCTTTTTGGTGAGAAAGTCGTAAAAATCTTTATGAGCCTCTTCGATGTCAATTATGATTAAATCAGGAAGAACAGAAAGCATTTTTGGAAATGCATCTTTTTTAATTTCCGCAAATACAACCTTGATTTTTTCTGTATTTAATTTATCTTTTAGATACCCACTATATAAGGGTGGCGAATCAATAATCAGCACCTGTCTCATGCCATATATTGTAATTTAAAATTCCGATATTTACAAGCATAGTTTTAAAATTGACTTTTATTTGACATCCACAAGTTACTGATATAAAATATTGAACTATGCAATGGTTTGAAAATGAAAATTTTTGGTTAAATTATGGTCCTATAATGTTTGAGCCTCAACGTTGGGCAGAAGCTCCAAATGTAGCAGAGGCAATTTGTAATATCGCAGGCTTATCTAAAGGCAGTTCTGTAATGGATGCAGGATGCGGACCTGGACGAGTTAGTGTTGAACTTGCCTTAAAAGGTTTAGATGTTACTGGGATTGATATAATTCAGCCTTTTTTGGATGCCGCAGCAGAAACAGCAGAAGATGAAGATGTAAAAATCAATTTTATAAATGCTGATTTACGCTACTTTGATTCTGAAAAAAAATTTGATGCCATCGTTAACCTTTATACTTCTTTTGGTTATTGCGATACTATCGAAGAAGACATTCAAATCTTAAAAAAAATTAGTTCTAATTTAAAAGATGATGGCTGGTTCATCATGGAATCAACTTCTAGAGAAATTGCTGTAAAATATTTTACAGAAGGTGAATGGTTTAAAAGAGCCGGAAAAACCGTTTTAACAGAATTTAGCGTAGAAGGTGCTTGGGAAGGTTTGCGTTCTAAGTGGATTTTAATCGATGACAAAACCAACGAGCGAATGGAACACGTTTTTGTTCAACGCCTATATTCTGCTATAGAATTAAAACGAATTCTTCTTGCCACAGGATTTAAAACCTGCGAAATCTACGGCGACTTTGAATTTTCGCCCTACAACGAAAAAGCCAGAACCATGGTCCTTGTGTGCAGAAAGTAGTTCCCTCCCCACAAGGAATGTGTGAAATTTAAATTTAAAACAAAAGAGCCAACCATACACAGATTTTTACGACTAGCGAAGCGTCAAGTTTACTTTCCTTTTCCCCTACAAGGAATGTGCGAAAAAACATAGAGGATTATTTTATAAAAATAATTTCTAATAAAAACAAAAGACCGAATTTTTGCGACTAGCGAAGCGTCAAGCAGAAATTCGGTCTTTTGTTTTATTGTTACTATATTTTATTTAACTGTGGTAAATGTTTTTTAGTACATTCCGCCCATGTCGCCCATTCCACCTGCTGGCATAGCTGGCATTGGGTTCTTTTCTGGAATGTCTGTGATTGCACATTCTGTTGTGAGTAACAAACTTGCTACAGAAGCCGCATTTTGTAAAGCTGAACGAGTAACTTTAGCTGGGTCGATAATTCCTGCTTCCATCATATCTTTCCATTCCATTGCGTAAGCGTCAAAACCTACACCTTTTTTAGATGTTTTTGCTTTGTCTGCTACGATAGAACCGTCAACTCCTGCATTTTCTGCAATTTGACGGATAGGTTCTTCAAGAGCGCGTTTAACAATCTTGAAACCTACTTTTTCATCGTCAGTTAGTTCAACATCTGCTTTGTCCAAAGCTAATGAAGCTTGAATTAAAGCAAGTCCACCACCACATACGATTCCTTCTTCAAGGGCTGCACGAGTAGCAGCAAGTGTATCTTCTACGCGATGTTTCTTTTCTTTCATTTCTGTTTCTGTAACAGCACCAATATTGATAACTGCAACACCACCAGAAAGTTTTGCTAATCTTTCTTTTAATTTATCTTTGTCGTAGTCAGATGTGGCTGCATCAATTTGTGTTTTGATTTCTGCAACTCTATCTTTGATAGCTTTTGTATTTCCAGCACCATCAACGATAGTTGTGTTATCTTTGTCAATTTTTACAGATTTTGCTGTTCCAAGTTGTTCAAGTTCTGTTGTTTCAAGTTTTAATCCTAAATCTTCAGTAATAACTTGTCCACCTGTAAGAATTGCAATATCTTCAAGCATTGCTTTTCTTCTATCACCAAAACCAGGAGTTTTTACTGCAACTGTTTTTAATGTTCCACGAAGGTTATTTACGATAAGTGTTGCAAGAGCTTCGCCGTCCATATCTTCACAGATAATTACTAAAGCTTTTCCTGTTTGTGCAACTTTTTCCAACAATGGAAGCATATCTTTCATGTTAGAGATTTTTTTATCGTGAATAAGAATGAAAGGATTATCATAACTTGCTTCCATTCTGTCACGGTCTGTTACAAAGTATGATGTAATGTAACCTCTGTCAAATTGCATACCTTCTACAAAGTCAGTTGTTGTTTCCATTGTTTTTGATTCTTCAACAGTGATAACACCATCTTTTCCAACTTTTTCGATAGCACTTGCCAAAATTCCACCAATTTCAGAATCGTTATTTGCTGAAACTGTTGCAACATGAGATACATCTTCTGAACCTTTTACTTCTTTTGCGTTCTTTTTGATTTCTTCAACAGCGATAGAAACAGCTTTATCCATACCACGTTTTAATTCGATAGGTGTCATTCCTGCTGCAACTGCTTTTAATCCTTCCTTTACCATAGCGTAAGCAAGAACTGTTGCTGTTGTTGTACCATCTCCTGCAACATCATTTGTTTTAGAAGCAACTTCTTTTAATAATTGTGCTCCCATGTTTTCAAATGGATCTTCAAGTTCAATTTCTTTTGCAACTGAAACTCCATCTTTTGTAATTGTTGGAGCTCCAAATTTTTTATCTAGCATAACTAGACGACCTTTAGGTCCTAATGTAACTTTTACAGCTTTTGAAATTTGTTCAACTCCAGAAAGCATTTTTTTTCTGGCATCTTCATTAAAAACCAATTGTTTTGCCATATCGTCTCCTATAGATGAATAATTATTGGCATAATTTATCATATGTGATAATATCAGCCTTATGTTAAAATTAAGGGTGTAGATTACATAAAAATCTACTCTTTAAAAATACTGATAAAATCAAAAAACGGCAATAGTGGAGAGCATTTTTTTTATGGATAATACAAAAAAAACGATAACAATTTATTCCGATGGAGCTTGTTCTGGAAATCCTGGTCCTGGTGGATGGGGCTGTGTTCTTCTCATTAAAAATGAAAATTCTGAAGTTCTGCAAGAAGTTCAACTTAGTGGTGGCGAAAATCCTACTACAAATAATCGTATGGAATTGATAGGCGCAATAAGTGCTTTAGAATATATAAAAAAACTAGGTTTTTCTTCACAAAAAAATATACAAGGTGATTTATTCAGTCAAGAAGAATCTTCTTCAGATTGTCAAATTTCAAAGATAGATTTTTATACTGATAGTCAATATGTAAAAAATGGAATTACTACTTGGATTTCTTCTTGGAAAAAAAATGGCTGGAAAACTTCTTCAAAACAGCCTGTAAAAAATCAAGATTTGTGGGTTAGATTAGATAACTTAAACTCTGAACTTGTGATAAATTGGTGTTGGGTAAAAGGCCATGCAGGAAATAAATATAACGAAATTTGCGATACTTTAGCTGTGGAAGCTTCTAAAAAAGCAAGTTTGTAAAAAAATGGCTGTCTGGTAGGTAGTATTATAATGTCATTCCGAATTTATTTCGGAATCTTTGTTGTATAGTTTAGATTCTGAATCAAGTTCAGAATGACACGCTGGTTTGTAAAAAAATGGCTGTCTAATAGGTATTGAGTTGTGTAGATGCTGAATCAAGTTCAGCATGACAAACCTTTTTAGACAGCCATTAATTTATAAATATTAAATCATATCTTCTTTAGAAGCGATTTTGTCGTATTCTTCCAACTGATTGATAAGTGCCATTGGGTCGTCAAAGCGTTTTTCTCGGCGTTTATTAAAAATTTCGTACATAATTGGAGTTACAAACAAAGTCATAAAGGCACCAGAACACAATCCTCCAACGATTGTGATACAAACAGGTTGCATAGATTCTGCTCCTTCCCCTGGGAAAAATGCCATAGGAACCATTCCTGCAACTGTAGTTAGAGTTGACATCAAAATTGGTCGTAAACGGTTTCTTCCAGCGTCAAGACAGGCTTTTCTAACAAAAGTTTTTTTATCAACAAGTTGATTTGTGTAATCCACTAAAACAATACCGTTATTTACAACAATTCCCACCAGAGCAACAATACCAACGATTGAATACATACTCAACTGTTGATTTGTAACTGAGTAAACAAAAACAACACCGATTGCTAAAAGAGGAATACTCAAGAAAATGATAAATGGGTCTACCAAAGATTCAAATTGGGCTGCCATAACTGCAAAAACTAAGAAAACTGCCAATAAAATAACGATGATAAATGCTCCACCAAAATTTTCTATATCTCTAGCTTCACCTTGATACTGAATTTTTACGCTATCTGGTAAAACTAAGTTTTCAGAAAGTGTTTTTTCTACAATTTGTTGAATTTCAGTTGTTGTTGCTCCTGGAATTACTTTTGCTCTTACATGGTTTATTCTATCTCCGTTTTCTCTTTGTATTCTTTGAGGAGCTTTTCCACTTTCTATTGTAATAAAATTATCTAGCGTCATTTTTCCATTTGCTGTATTTATTGAAAGGGAAGTAATATCACTAGTTGATGATAAATCCTTATCTTGTATTGTTACTAAAACATCAATTTCATCTCCGTCTTGGTAGAAAGATGTGGCGGTTCTTCCTGAAATAGCAGTTACAATTTCATTTGCTATATTACTAACTGTAATTCCTGCGTCAAAGGCGGCTTCTTTGTTTATTGACATAATATAGCGTGGACTTCCGTTTTCAATATCGCTTGTAATATCTGTAAGTTCTGGAACTTTTTCAGAAAGAATTGCAATAATTTCATCAGAAACTTTACTTGCTGCAACATCGTCATCTGAAAGAATTGTAACATCAATGGCAGTTCCACCACCAGGACCTCGTCCAGATGAAAAAGAAACAGTTGTGTCACTCCATTGTTTTAGATAAGGTTGTAATTTTTCTTTAATCTGATTTGGAGTCATAGGTTGTTTTCCAAGTTCAGGAAGGTTTATTTGAATTGAACCTGAATTTGATGTTCCAGAATTTAAAATGATAGATTTATATGCTCCTTCACATTCTCTTAGGATAATATCTTGAAATTCAAATAATTTTTCCAAAACAATATCTTTGTTTGTTCCTATTGGCATTGTAACTGTAACGTTTACTTGGTCATCGGAACTAGAACGAGGTGCAAGATTAAGTCCCATGCTAGAAAATTTTACAACAGAAAGAATCAACATGCTTACAACTAATGATAAAATCAAAAATTTGTTGTTCAAACAAAAGTCAAGGGCTTTTGCATATCCATTTTCTAAACCTTGGATACTTTTTTCCATAAAATTATCAACTGATTTTAAAAGTTTATTTTTTAAGGGCTTTTGAATTCGTGTGTTTATTTGTAAAATACTTCCGCAAAGAGCAGGAACTAAAGTTACCGCAACAAAAAGAGAGGCTACAAGAGAAATTACAACTGTAATTACCATTTCTTGAAACATTTGTCCTATCATTTCAAGTTCTGCTTTGTAAATCAACATTGGAATAAAAACACATAAAGTTGTTAAAGTTGAAGCAACAATAGCGTTTATCATATTTTTACTACCAAGAATTGCAGCAATAGCAGGTTTTTCGCCTTTTTCACGATGCAGATAAATGTTTTCAAGTATAACGATAGACGAGTCTACAACCATACCCATTCCCAAAATCAAGCCTGCCATAGTCATCATATTAACTGTTAAGTTCATAAAAGACATACACATCAATGTTATTAAAATTGAAATTGGTAGTGAAAGTCCAATTATAAACGAACATTTTAAGTTTCGTAAAAAGATGAAAATTACAATAACTGCTAGTAAAGCACCTGTAATTGCAGAAGAGTAAACTTCTTTCATTGTTGCATCAATCATTGTGGTGTTATCGCTTACAACTTCTAAGGTAATTCCCTTTGGCAAGGCTTCGTTTACAAGTGGAATCATCTCGTGAATACCTTTAGAAACGGTGGAAGCATTAGAATCAGTTTCGTTTGAAATTGACATATACAAACCAGGTTCGCCGTTTATATAAACTTTTCTTCTTGATGAATCATATTCTTCGTAGACATTTGCTAAATCATCAATTCTGATTGGAACTCCGTTTTTGGTTGTTACAACTGTATTTTTAATTTCGTCCAAAGATGAATAATTTTCGCTAGTGACAATTTCGTAATCCATTCCATCAATTGTGATATTTCCTGCTGAAACTTGAATGTTTCTTGCTGATAAGGCTTGCGAAATTGCTGAAAGTGAAAGCCCGTAGGCTTCAAGTCGGTTATGAATAACATCAATAACCACATGACGACTTGCACCACCGTTTACGTCAACTTGAGCAACTCCTTTTACACGCTGTAACATTGGAGAAATTATACTTTCTGCCAAATTGTTTAATTCATGTAAGTCAAGGTTTCCCCTAACTGAAAGGCGCATAATTGGGGAAGAACTCATATCAAATTGACGAACAGTTGGAGTAGAACATCCATCAGGAAGGGCGTTTGTAATTCCGTTTAAGGCTTGTTCAATATCTCCTTTTGCTTCTTCTAAATCTTGGTCATAGCCAAATTCCATCATTACTCTGGCACTACCAGTGGAAGAAGTTGAAGTAATGTTTTTTAATCCTGCAATTCCTTTTACTCGTTCTACAATAAGTTGTGTTACATTTTGGTCAACTTCTTCAGGACCAACTCCTGGATAATTTGCAAAAACTGATAGAACTGGCATTTCTGTTTTTGGATAAAGTGCTATTCCTAAACGTGGAATAAAAACACAGGCTATAACACAAATTAAAATGTAAACCATTACAATTGTAACTGGTCTACGAACTGATAATTCTGCTATTGTCATTTTGAACCTACTATTTTTACAAAAGAGCCTTCAGTTACAGAACCTGCTGTAATAACTTGCATTCCTTTTTCTAAACCAGAAGTAACAGCAATATCTGAATCGTTTGAAATTCCTGTGGTAATCTCAACTCGTTTTGCTTGGTTATTTTCATCAACAATAAAAACTGTAGATTTATTGTTAAAGTTTTTTATTGCTTTTTTAGGAATTACAAAAGTATTTTTTTCTTCTTGAATAACTAAATCAACTGTGGCAAACATTCCAGGTTTAAAAATTTTATTGTATTTATCAAATTTTAATTCAACTAAAATTGTTCTGTTGGTTTTATTTACAACAGGGCTAATTTTAAAAGTTGTTGCTTCAAATTTTTCTGGATTTGATGAAATTGAAACATAGGCTGGAAGGTTTGGCTTTAAAAAAGCTGAATATTTTTCTGCAACATGGGTTGTAATTTTTAAATCAGTTAAAGAACCGATAGTTGCAATTGTTGTGGAATTATTTACTGTATCTCCGATGTTTTTAGGTAAATCAATTATTGTTCCTGAGATTGTTGCAATTACTGGATTTGCTGCGTAGGCAGAACCTGGTTTTGATGGGTCTATATAAGCGATAATTTCGCCTTTAGAAACATTCTCTCCAATATTTTTTAGAATACGAGTAATTTTTCCTGAAGTATCTGGATAAATATTTATTTCGGAAGTAGAAGAAATATCTCCTGTAACTTTTATTGTACTCTGGATTGTTTCTCTTTCCATTTTTTTTACAGAAACTGAAATTGAATTTGCCTGAATTTTTGCATTTTCAGAAGAAATCTGGGCGGAATTACCTTGAGGTGGCAATCCTTGTGCTTGTGGAGGCATAGCTCCTTGTCCTGTACCACGTTGTGCCATTGCAAGAGTTTTTTTGTTTGTTGACTGAATAGTTAAGAATGACAATCCTAAAAAAACTGCTATCAAAATAACAATGATTACTTTGATGACTGTATCAAATTTACTTTTCATTATTTTTTCTCCTGATTTCCGAAAGTTTTATAAAATTCTTCGATAGGCATATTTATTGCGTATGCTGTATCGTAAGCTGCTGATAAATATTTTATTTGGCTTTGCAAGTGGGATAGTTGTGCATTTACCATTTGTTGACGAGTTGTTTCTAAATCTGTTTGTGAAACCAAACCTGCTCTGTAACCATCTTGGGCCAATTCGTAGGAACGAGATGCAATAGAAACATTCAATTTTGAAACATCAATAATGTTCCATAATCGATTTAATTCTAGTACCTTATTTTCTATATCATTTTTAGCTGTTTTTTTTGTTTCAGCCGATGTAATTTCTGCCTTCGTTATGGCATTTTGATTAGATTTTTCTTTTAGATTATCCTGTGAAACTGGAATCCAAGATGAAATTGGAATTGAAATTCCAACAGAAAAATTTCCATTTATTGAAATAGGATTTATTCCTTCTTGTTGAACTTCGCTGTTATATAGAGGATTTTGTCCTAAAGATAGATTTTCGCTTAAATTTAAGGAAGGTAACTTACTTCCTGCTTTTTGAATTTTACTTGCTAATTCCTGTTGCTTTATTGATAATTCACTTAAAATAACATCATGGCGTTTTTCCAAATAATTAGTTATCAATTCTTCAGTAGATGGGAGATTTACTTTTTCAAGTTGTAATTCGCCTTTTAATGTAAGATTTGAAGTATCTTCAATTCCAAGTTTTAAACCAAAGTTTGCAAGATTATTTTGATAGGAAGTTTGGGCTTGTTGAATTTGTGGTTCGATAGAAAGATAAGAATATTGTGATTTTAACATATCTAATTCTGAAGCAAGCCCGTTATTGTAATTTCTTAAAGTTTGTTCATAGACATTTTTTGCAAGTTTTTGGCTTTCTTTCAAAATTTGAATATTTTGTTGTTCTGCAATTAGAGAATAAAATTTTGTAGAAACTTCTGAAATTGTCTGACTTTCTAATTTTTCGTAATTAGTTTGTTCTATAAGATAATTTAATTTTGCTTGTTGAATTGTAGCAGGTAATCCAAAGGAAAAAGATAAAGATGCTCCAGCTCCAGCTTTCCAATTCCAGTTTGATGATTGTGCAAAATCGTGTCCATTTGATACACTGGCATTGGCAGATAAATTTGGTAAAAATTTATTCCATCGGTTTTCGCTTGTGCGTTTTGCATCTTCTAAATTAAGCTTTTGCTTTTTTAATTCAGGATTATTTGCTTTTACTAATTCTATTGCATCTTCAATTGTGATTTCAGTTTTTTGTTCTTGAGAAAAAATTGAAAATATAGCAAATTCAAAAAGAAATAAAAAAAGAAGTGATTTTTTTATCATTTAAGATTTCCTTAACTGTAAAATGATTATGTTTTATATAATATTAACAATTTATTATTTTTTTTGTTACTAAACCTATTTTAATCTATATAAAAAACAAAAATTACTCTATAAATATAGTATAAATTAAAACTAATTTTTTGTTATAAACTATTTATTATTGTTTACAAGTTTTGTTATGTGTGGGATTATGTAAATAATGAACGTTAAGGTTTTAATCATTGAAGATGTAAAAGAAATGTCCGACCTTGTTGCTATGTATCTTGGTAAAGAAGGTATGACGGTTTTTCAAGTAGAAAGTGGCGAACAGGCTTTTGAACTTCTAAAAGAAGTTAGTCCTGATATTTTAATTTTAGATTTGAATCTTCCTGGAATGGACGGATTTGAATTTTTACATCAGTTTAGAAAAACAAACAATACTCCTGTAATAATTGTTTCTGCTAGAGATGCAGATGAAGATATTATTACTGGCTTAGGTTACGGGGCAGATGAATTTGTAACAAAGCCATTTTCACCAAGAGTTTTAACTGCAAGAGTTAGAGCCTTGATTCGTAGGGTGAATGAATCATCTGAAAAAGATAATAGCGAAGAAATTCTAAAATTTGAAAATTACACTCTAAATTGTGATAGTTGCATTTTGAAAAAAACTAATCAAGATGGAAGTATAGAAAGAATTCCTCTTTCTGTAAAAGAATTTAATGTTTTAGAATATTTGATAAAAAATCCCAAAAAGCCTTTAACTCCAGAAGTTATTTATAAAGAAGTTTGGGGAAATGCCTACGGAGATTTATCTGCTGTTGCTGTTTACATTCAGCGATTGCGAAAAAAATTAGAAAAAGAACCTGCAAATCCAACTTTAATAGAAACTGTTTTTGGAATGGGATATCGATTTAACGGATAAAATATGAAAATAAAATCTCAATTTCATCTTTTACTTGCTGGAATTATTATAATTCCACTAATTTTGGTGATTAGCATATTATCTCAACATTATGCAAACAGTTCTGAACGTTTAATTCTGCCAGGCTATGATGAACTTGTAAGAAATTTAGATAAAGAACTTCATCTTGATGCAAAATCTTGGCAGTTTATTCAAGAAAAATTAAGTCGTCGTTCTGCTGATTTAGAATATCTTATTTTTGATAATAATAAAAACTTAGTTTTAACAAACATTCAAAATTTTTCAAATCAGGATATTTTTGAATTTATTTATTCAACAGGGAAAAATTATTTTTATCAAATTGACACTGTTTATATCAATGAAAAAGATTCTTTTTTTGTAATTACTCGACTTCCAAAAGCAAGAAGATTGTCTTTTGATAAGTTCAAAAATCCTTTTTTTATTTTAGCAATAATTTTAATTACTTTGTTGATTTTCTGTTCTATAATGGTTTTCTTAATTACAAGGTCAATTACAAAATCGGTTACACTGCTTGACGACTGTACAAAAAGAATGGCTTCTGGTGATTTAGATGTAGAAATTGAGGCAAAGGGAAGTAACGAAATTGTTTCTTTAACAGATTCTCTAAATAAAATGCGTCTTGCTTTACGTGAAGAAGAAATTAGGCGAAGTAGATTTATTATGGGGCTAAGTCATGATTTAAGAACTCCTATTGCTTTGATAAAAGGATATGCAGAAGCAATTTCTGATGGAATGGTTGACGATTCAACGATGCGAGAAAAATCCGTAGAAATAATTATTAACAAAGCAGATCAGCTAAATGAACGAATTGATGAATTAATAGATTTTGTTAAGTTAAACACAAATGAATGGCGACAAAGTTTGCAACAAAAAAATTTGAAGAAAGTTCTAAATGAATTTTGTAAACGTTTACCTATGGACGCACAGTTGTTAAATAGAACTGTTGAAATAGATATAAATTTACCAGATGATTTTACAGTCCACATGGATGAAAGTCTTTTTTTACGTACCTTAGAAAATCTTACAAACAATGCTTTTAGATACACAAACGATAATGGATGTGTAAAAATAAAATCCTTTATTGATGAAAAAACTAAATTTGCTGTTATCATCATAAAAGATGATGGACAAGGAATAAATAAAAAAGACCTTCCTTTTATTTTTGATACACTTTACAGAGGAACAAATTCCAGAAGGGAAGATGGAAAAGGGTTAGGACTTTCTATTGTGAAAACAGTTGTAGATTCACATGGATGGAAATTAGATGTAAATACTCAAGTTGGAAAAGGTAGTGAGTTTGTGCTTCAACTAGGAATGTAGTTTACAATCCAGTTTTTTACAGGTTCGGTCCAATCCTTATCGCCTTTTTCTTGTAACAAATTTTCGTACATATTTTTGATGTGATTGTGAATGTTAATTTTATCTTCAGGTTGAATATCAGTACAATCTTTGAATAAATCATTTATAAAAATTCTTGCATCTTCAGCCTTAAAATATTCAGGAATAAGATTTGTCATCATAAAAAGGGCAGCTGGAATACAGTTTACACTATGTTGTTTTACGTATAAAACTGTTTCTGCAATATCTAAAGCACCTCGATAAAGTTCAGCATTGTAAAAATCTTGTTCTTTATTATCCATCTCAAGTTCTTTAAAAGTTTGTCTAAAAAAAGTATATGCTAGAACAACAATGGCAATGTGCAAACTTGGAACACATAAATAATGTGGGTCTACAGTTCTAATTGTATTAAAATGTCTTTGTACAGATTTGTCTACTTTACACATAGGTCTATCAGTTGTAGACATTCTAAAACTATAAATTCTTGCAGCTTCTTGATAACTTTTGTCAATTATTGCAAAAAATTTTGCACAGTAAGGAACTGCTTTTTTTGTTCCAAATTTATTGATAATAAAAACCATAGGTCTTACCCAAAAGTGAATAAAATCTAGGTAAATAGGAACTTTTAATGGATTAAATGGAACTTTTTTATCCAAAGCATTATCTACAGGCAAAACTGGAATTTTTCTAAGCCCTAATTTTACTGAAAATTGTAGCCAAAAGAACTTTGTAACAACTGTATATAAATATCCACAAAGAGATTTTAGAGAACTCCATCTAAAAGGCAAAACTAAAAAAGCCTTTGCAACACTTAGTTCTTTTATAGGTTTAAAATTTTCATCTGTAATTTCTTTTTTTTTCATTAAAATATCCAAATTAATTTTTCTTTTCTTCTATTTCTTTTTCTATAGAATCATATATGTGTTTAATGTCTAAAACTAAAACAAAGTTATCACCATTACTTCCAACGGCTTTTATAAATTCTTTTCTTTCTGAAAGTGTGCCATAAGTATTTACATTTGATGGAACGTTTTTTAGTTGAACAACACCTTCCACATCATCAGCAATTATACCGAAACTGATATTTTCTTTTGTTTCAGTTTGTAAATCAGTAACGATTATTCTTGTTTTTTCTAAATTTTTTGATGGACGGAATCCAAAAAGTAGTCTAAAATCTATTATGGTGATGATGCTTCCTCTGATGTTCATAACTCCCGACATATAAGACAACGATTTTGGAACTTTTGTGCAAGGCTCATAGTTTAATACTTCTTTCACATCAGTTACAGGAATTGCAAAAGTTCCTTCTTCAAGTCTAAATGTAAAATACAATGCATCTGGATTAATTTTTTCCATGATAAACCTCTCTAAAAGTAGTGAGTTTTTTATGTAAATATTATATAATATTATACCGAAAGTTTAAAGGATATAAATATTTTTTTGGGGGAGTTTATAAAAAATGCCTAGGGCAAAAATTAAAGAAATTGCTTTTGAAGGTGATGTTTACATCGATAGAGTTTCATCATTAAGAGATGAGCTTTTAAAAGCCTTTGATAAGTACGATGAGATTCGTTTAGATATTGAAAAAGTAACAGATTTTGATGTTGCAGGTTTTCAGTTGATTTATGCTTCTCATAAAGAGGCTTTGTTACGACAGAAAAAGTTTGAAGTTGTAGGATCTATATATCCCCCTTTAGAGAGAGAATTAAGACGGCATGGTCTTTCTGTAGAAACTTTTAAAACTGGAATTGCATTTAATAATCACATGGTAAAAATTACAAATTTTTCAGATGATGAGGATTAAGATGCTAGATAAAATAAATTCTGTTTTTTTTGAAGAAGCTGCTGAACTTTTAGAACAATTAGAGGGACATTTGTTATCCCTTGATGAAAATCCAAACGATAAAGATATAATTGCTGCTGTTTTTAGAGCTATGCATACTATAAAAGGTTCTTCTGGTATGTTTGGCTTTGATGAAATTTCTAAGTTTACCCATGAAGTTGAAAACACTTTTGATATGGTAAGAAATGGAGACGCTCCTGTAACAAAGGAACTTATAAGTCTTACATTAAAAGCTAGAGATCATATAAAACTTTTATTAGATTCCAAAACTCAAGGTGAATATAATTCTCAATCACAAACTTTAATTCAAGAATTTAAAAATTTTATGGCTCAATATTCAGAAGGAAATACTGCTCCTTCTAATACAAAAAATGTAGATTTTGTTATAATGAACGATGATATCCCTGAACTTGAAAGTGTTTCTGATGATGTAGAAGCCGAAGAAGTTTTGCTTTCTTATAAAATTACATTTGCTCCAAGTAGAGATATTCTTAAAAATGGAACCCGTCCAAAAATGTTAGTAAGAGAATTAGCAGATTTAGGTGATGCTTCAATTCTGATGTTTTTAGATGATATTCCTCCTCTTAGCCAACTTGATACAGAACTTTGTTATGTTTCTTGGACTGTATTTTTAACAACAAAGGCAACAAAAAATGATATTCAAGATGTTTTTATTTTTGTAAATGATGATTCAAAAATAGATATACGGTCTTTTGAAATTGATAGAGACTTTTCACCAAAAATTGGTGAAATTCTTATTCATAATAAAATTATCACAAAGCAAAATCTTGATGAAGTTATTTCAAAACGAATAAAAGTTGAACAAATGCTTGTTGAAGAAAATCTTGTAACTCCAGAACAGTTGCAAGTTGCAATTTTAGAACAAGAACATTACAAAAATATTGTAAAAAAACAAAATGAATCAACTGCCTCTCAGGCTTCGCAAAGTATTAGGGTTAGCTCTGATAAATTAGATATGTTGATTGATATTGTTGGAGAATTAGTTACATTTACAGCAAGATTAAATCAAATTTCTCAAGATTACGGAATATCTTCATTACTTTCTCTTTCTGAACAAGGTGAAAAACTTATTTTAAATTTGCGTGATACTGCAATGGATATGAGAATGTTGCCAATCGGAACCATTTTTTCAAGGTTTAGACGTTTGGTAAGAGATTTATCTTCTGAATTAGGTAAGGATATTGAATTAGAAACAGAAGGTGCAGAAACTGAACTTGATAAAACTGTTATCGAGAAATTAAACGATCCATTGGTTCATCTTATCAGGAATTCTATTGACCATGGAATTGAAATGCCTGAAGTTCGTAAACAAAAAGGTAAAAATCCTGTAGGAACTGTAAAATTAATTGCAAAGCATGCAGGTGCTTTTGTTTTGATTACAATTCAAGACGATGGAGCTGGTCTTAATACTAACAAAATTCATCAAAAGGCACTTGAAAAAGGAATTATCGGACCAAATGCAGAGTTGTCTACACAGGAAATAAACGAACTTATTTTTGCTCCTGGTTTTTCTACTGCTGATAAGGTTTCTTCAATTTCTGGTCGTGGTGTCGGAATGGATGTTGTAAAAAAGGACATCACTGCTTTAAACGGAACTGTTTCTGTTGAATCTAAAGAAGACGAAGGCTCTAGTTTTATTTTGAAACTTCCGTTAACTTTAGCAATAATTGAAGGTATGCTTGTTCAAATTGGAAATGAAAAATTCATCATTCCATTGAGCAATATAGAAGAATGTTTAATTTTTAACCCACCTACAGAAGATGATGGTTCTATGTGTTCTTATATTGATTCAAGGGGAACATATCTTCCTTATGTGAACTTAAGAACCTATTTTGAAATTGAAGGTAATGTTCCAAAAAATAGACAAGTTGTGGTGGTTAATGATTCTGATTCTAGAATTGGACTTGTTGTTGATTCTGTTATCGGAAATCATCAAACTGTAATTAAACCTTTAGGAAAATTATATTCACACATAGATGGACTTTCTGGTGCTACAATTCTAGGAGACGGTTCTGTAGCATTAATTTTGGATGTCTTCAAATTAGTATCCTTATTAAAGAGAGATGAGTCAATATTATGAGAGAATCAACAAGTTCAGGATTAAAAATCCTAGAAGATAGAGAATTTAGAAAGATTGCAGCTTTTGTAGAAAATAAAGTTGGAATTAAGATGCCAGAGTCTAAAAAACTTATGATGCAATCTCGTTTGCAATCAAGATTAAAAGCTTTAGGAATTCCAACCTTTCCTGCCTATGTAGAATATGTTTTTTCTTCTGAGCAAGCAGGAAATGAGGAGGCAATTCTTTTAATTGATGCAATTACAACAAATTTAACTCATTTTTACAGAGAGCCAAACCATTTTAATTATATGACGACGGAAGCAATTCCAGCGTTGTTAAAAACTGGAATTACCCGATTGAATATTTGGTCTGCAGGTTGTTCTTCAGGAGAAGAGCCTTATACTTTAGCAATGGTTACAGAAGAATACAAAAAAGCAAATCCTGATGCTTGGTTTGATTATTCAGTTTTAGCAACTGATGTTTCTACAAAGGTTTTACAAAAAGCACGGAATGCAATTTATCCTATGGATTCTGTAAAAAGCATTCCTCTAGACATAAAGAAAAAATATTTCTTGAAAGGTAAAAATCGAGAAAAACCAGAAGTGCGAATAAAACCTGAAATTAGACAAAAGATTCAGTTTCAGCGTTTAAATTTTATGGATGATGATTTTGGTTTAGCAAATGTGATGAACATAATTTTCTGTAGAAATGTACTCATTTATTTTGATAAACCAACTCAGGAAGCTGTTATTAGGAAGTTTATGAAATATTTGACAAAAGGTGGATATTTATTCCTTGGTCATTCAGAAACTATTTTTAATATGGATTTGCCTTTAAAAACGGTAGCTCCAACTGTATTTCAAAAGATATATTAATAAATTTTTTATAGGAGAGATGTTACATGAAAATCAAAGTTTTAGTTATTGATGATTCGGCAGTTGTTCGTCAAACAATGACAGATATTTTATCATCTGATCCAGAAATTGAAGTTGTAGGAACTGCCTCTGACCCGATTTTTGCAATTAGAAAAATCGAAAGTGACAAACCTGATGTTCTTACTTTGGATATTGAAATGCCTCGTATGGACGGATTAACTTTCTTGAGAAGAATGAATTTAACAGCTAATCCAATTCCTGTTGTAATTTGTTCTTCAAAAGTTGAAGCAGGAAGCGATAACGCTTTTAAAGCACTTGAATATGGTGCTGCAGAACTTATCTTAAAGCCTCAAATTGGTACAAAACAGTTTTTAATGGAATCACAAATTAGAATTTGTGATGCTGTAAAAGCTGCTTATTGTGCAAGAAATAAAATCAATGTTAGAAAAACAATTTTAAGAGAAGACTCTGTAAAAGATGCTCTTAAATTTGCAAGTTCTGTTGCTCCAAAATTAGATGCTGATGTTATCCTCGAAAAAGGTCCAGCTCCACTTACACTAGACACAACAGAAAAAGTTGTAGTTGTTGGAGCAAGTACTGGTGGAACAGAAGCTTTAAAAGACTTTTTGGAAATGTTACCTGTTGATGCTCCTGGAATGGTAATTGTTCAGCATATGCCAGAGCATTTTACAGCTTCTTTTGCAAAACGCTTAGACGGTTTGTGTAAAGTTACTGTAAAAGAAGCCGAAAACGACGATTCTGTTGTTCGTGGGCGAGTTTTAATTGCACCTGGTAATAAACATACATTGATAAAACGAAGTGGTGCTAGATACTATGTTGAAGTAAAAGACGGCCCTCTTGTTTCTAGACATAGACCTTCTGTAGATGTTTTGTTCCGTTCAGCTTCTCGCTATGTTGGGAAAAACGCAGTTGGTGTTATCATGACAGGAATGGGAGATGACGGTGCAAAAGGAATGAAAGAAATGCATGATGCTGGGGCTCATACTATTGCTCAAGATGAAGCAAGTTGTATTGTTTTTGGTATGCCATGTGAGGCAATAAAAGCAGGCGGAGTTGACGAAGTTGTAAGTTTACAAAATATTGCAAAAGCAGTTATGGACTTTGTATCAAAATAAATGTAATATTTAACAAATAATTTGGAGGAAAAAATGCCATCAAGAAAGATTTTAATTGTTGACGATTCTATCTCTATAAGAAAAAGTGTAAGTTTTATTCTTTCCCAAGCAGGATATACTGTTGTTGAAGCTGAAGATGGACTTGTTGGTTTGAATAAGGCAAAAGCAGAAGTAGAAAAATTTGGACTTGTTATTACTGATATAAATATGCCAAATATGGACGGAATTCAACTTATTCAAGAATTACGTAAAACTGAAGGGTATAAATTTACTGCTATTATTGCATTAACAACTGAAAACCAAGAATCAAAGATGCAAGAAGGAAAATCTGCGGGAGCAACTGGTTGGATTGTAAAACCATTTTCTGCAGATAAATTACTTGCTGTTGTAAAAAAGATTATTGGGTAATTTAATTTTTAATTATTGAAAAGATTTTTTTCTTTTCTAGATTATATTCCCTAAAAAAAGCTAGGGGAGAGTTTATATCATATTAGGAGAAAATATGAAGAGCTTAAAAACATTATTAACAACAATTACTTCTATAATCGTTATTGTTGTAGCACTTGGATCCACATTACTTGCTTATGCTTTTGCTCGTGATGCGGCATTAAAACTTGTTGAAGCAGAACTTGATGCAACAACAGTTTTTTCTGCAAAGTACATTGCTTCAGAAATTGATACAGATATGGGAGTTCTAAAAGCACTTGCATTGCGTGATACATTAAAAGATTCTTCAATCCCTTGGAATGAAAAAATTTCAGACTTGAATAATGTCCTTGACTTAGATGATTCAAGACTTTTGTACGGAATTGCAGATACAAAGGGAAATGCTCATCTTACAAATGGTGAAATTTTGGATATTTCAGATGAAGATTATTTCAGAAAAGCATTGAAAAAACAGTCTTTTGTTACAGACCCAATTGAAAGTAGTGTATTCAAAGGGGAAATGATTATTGTTTATTCAACTCCTGTTTTATCTGATAACGGTAATGTTGTAGCTGTTCTTTTCTTAGAAAAAAATGCAAAATTCTTATCAGAAAGAATGAATGATGTTCATGTTAGTGACGGTGCAAATCTCTTTATGATTTCTACACTTACAGGTAACACAGTTGCTGATGGTGCAAACTATCAAAATGTAAAATCATATCAGAATATCATTAATCAAACATCATCAAATAAAGAATATAAAGGTTTGAGTGAACAAGTTACCAAAATGAAAAATAAAGAAAATGGAGTTGGAACTTTCAAACTTGAAGGTGAAACACAAATTATTGGATACGAAATGGTTCCAAATGTTGTTCCTGGTCTTGATTGGTCTATTGCTTGTGTTGCACCACTTTCAGACTTTACTCATGAAATTACACTTATGTTAATTACAATGTTAGTTGTTGCTGCTATCTTTATCGCACTTGGTATTTTTGTTGCATTATTTCTTGCAAATGCAATTGTATCACCTGTAAATGTTGTTAAAGAAATGCTTGAATCAATGGAAAAAGGTGATCTTGTAATTGATAATGTTTCAATGGAAAGAAGACAGAATGTTATTGACAGAAAAGATGAACTTGGAGTTATGGGTAGGGCAATGGCAAATACACTTGCTCAACTTGTAAAAATGGTTCGTTCAATTCTTTCTACAGCAAGACAAGTTCAAGATGGAAGTGAACAAATCAGTTCTTCTTCTCAATCATTGTCATCAGGTGCTTCTGAACAAGCTGCATCTACTGAAGAAATGTCAGCAACAATGGAAGAAATGGCATCAAATGTTCGCCAAAATGCTGATAATGCAATTAAAACACAAAGTATCGCTAACAAAGCTGCTGAAGATGGAAAAACAGGAGCTGCTGCTGTAAATCAAGCAGTTGATGCTGTAAAAGATATTGCAAATAAAATTGCTATTGTTGAAGATATTGCTTCTCAAACAAATATGCTTGCTCTTAACGCTGCTATCGAAGCTGCTCGTGCAGGAGAAGCAGGAAAAGGATTTGCAGTTGTTGCTAGTGAAATTCGAAAACTTGCAGAACGCTCACAAGTTGCTGCTGGTGAAATTTCACAACTTTCTACAACAACACTTAATGTTGCAGAAGAAGCTGGAACTCTTATCAACGCAGTTGTTCCTGGAATTAATGAAACAAGTCAACTTGTTGAAGAAATTGCTGTTGCTAGCCGTGAACAAGACAATGGTGTTCAACAAGTTAGTCAAGCTATTGTACAACTTGATACAGTTGTTCAACAAAACGCATCTGCTTCTGAACAAATGGCTGCAATGGCAGAAGAACTTGCAAGTTCTGCAGAAAATCTTGTAGAAACACTTAAATTCTTCAAAATAGATGGTTCTGAAGATATGCCAGCTCCTGTTAAAGCAGCTAAACCAAAATCAAAGGCAAAATCAGATTCAGTTCCATTTGTAAAAGAAATTGAGCATAAAACATCTTCTATTCCAAGTTTGTCTTCTATAACAGATGATGATTTTGAAGAATTTTAGGATAAAATATGGCAAAACAATATTTAACTTTTGTAGTAAATGATGTTTTGTATGCAGTGGAAGTTTTTCAGGTTCAAGAGGTTTTAGGCTATACTAAACCTGTAAAACTTCCTTGTGCTCAACATTACATTGAAGGATTGATAAATTCTCGAGATCATGGAATTTCAATTATTAATCTTAGAGCAAAATTCAATATGGAATTAAAAGAACCAGACAAGTATACGCGAATTGTGGTTCTTGAAATTCATATTGATGATGGAATCGTAACTGTTGGTGCAGTTGCAGATGCTGTTGAAGAAGTTATAGAAATTGATGAAAAAACAATTGAAAATGCCCCAAAATTTGGAAACGCGATTTCTTCTGAATTTATTAAGGGTATTACAAAAAAAGAAGATAGATTTATCATAATACTAGATGTTGATAAGATTTTTTCTTTTGAAGAAGTAAAATTGTTAGATTCTATGTCTAACGAAATAGATGATTCCTTACAAGAGGAAGAATAGTGCAAAAGACTGTCTAAACAGTTATCTTACAGAACTTGATTTTTGTCATGCTGAAATCTGGTTGCCTACGGGCATGTTTGTTTTAAGCATTTTTTTTACAAGTATTTTTCATACCTAAGTTCTGGATGACACGCTGTTTGACAGTCTTTTTATTTTTAGAACCAAACAATATCGTCGTTTGCTTCTTTTGTTTTTTCTTTTTCTTTGTCCACCAAAGTTTTGATATAAGATTTTTCTTTTGTTTCCAACTCTTGAGTTTCACGCATAGAATTTTTGATTCGTTTTAAATAAACTTTGTTTGTAAGAGGTTCGAATAAAACTTTTCTTGCTTGAACTCCACCTGTATCAGATTTTAATATAGGAATTCCTTCTGTTTCTAAGTAATTAAATGCAAAGAAAATATTCGCCGCACCAACTCTCGGACCTGTTGCAGAAAGATTTTCTTTAAAAATATTTGCACCTCCAAAAACCTTTGCTTGAAAGTATTTTTTTTGTGCTCCCGCTTTTATCATATCATTGATTAAAAGTTCCATAGAATATTCGCCAAAACGACCTGCTGTTTCATCTGAAATACTACAATCTCTAGATGTTGACGCCAACATAAAATGATTCATTCCACCTATTTTGTTCTTTCCATCCCAAAGAGTAATTGCAATACAAGAACCTAAAACTGTAGATATGAAACAATCTTGCTTTGAACAGTAAAATTCACCAGGTGAAATCGTGACAATTTGTTTTTGATATTTTTTATCGAAATATGCTTTCATATTAAAAAAAGGTTATCTCTCCTGCATCATGACCAGCTTCAACTTGAAAACCTGCAATCTTTCCAGCCGTTTCCTTGTGTGAAGTAATTGTAAATTGCTTAATAATTTCTTTTAATTTATTATTTTTAATTTCCCAAGAATTGATATTTAAATTATCAAAAAGTTTTTGCCTTTCTGATGTTTTAATGTAAACCAAATCTTTGTACTTTTCTATTATCATGTTAAAGATCTTACTGATTTGTTCAATATTTTCAAGTTTATTGGAAACATTTTCGCAAGTTTCTGTAAAATCTTCTGGAAAAACAGCAAATCCGTGCATGGTATATGAAATTTCAAGTCTTGAATTTGCTAAATTATCAAAAAATGAATTTTTTTGCTTTTTAAGCATATCCATTTGTTCAGTATTGTCATTAATTGTATTTGTAAAATTTTTTAGCAAATTATGAATTTTATCGATAAAATCATCTACATTACTGTCCATTTGTTCCAAGGAATCTTGTGCTGAAACTATTAATTTATCCATATCATTTACGAAATTTTTTACAGTACTAATTGCAAGATTTTTAGAAACTTCAATTTCTTGTAAAATTCTAACGTGATGTAATTGAGCAAGTATAGGTTCTAATTCCTCAAAAATATCGTGAATTGTAAGAACTTTTTTTGTAATTGTTTTACAGTTTACACACATTGTTTTTTGCGATTGCTGATAGGTTGCAAATTCTTCTATCATATTGGAATATTTATTTTCAGCAATTGTAAGTTTGTGGATAAGATTTTTTTCATTGTTTTCTGAAGAACTATCAATAAACATTGAAATGTATTTTTTTCTACTTTCTTCAACTTCTGAAAGAATTTGAGAAACAACAGACCAATTACTTTTAAAAATATTTGAACTTTCAAGTAATTTTTGATTTATATCATTTAGAATTTGGCTTGATAACTCAAACACTGAAATTTCAAATGATAAATTATCTAATTGTTCTTCCGTATCTACGGTTGATTGTCTGCCAGTTGCTTCAGTTTGTGCACTTTGACTTAAAATCAAATGTATTTGGTCTAAAGATTGCTTTATAATATCCTGAAGTTGTAAGCCTTCCATTGCATTTATGATAGGTTGATAAATCTCTTGTGATTTATTAACAATTTCTTGCAAAGATGTTGAGGAACTTATTAACATATCTTTTATAGTTTCAGAAACTGAATTACTTATATTTTCAATGTTATTTTCGGCAGTAGAAATTTTTTCGTATAAATTTTTTAATTCTGTAATATTAGATAACAATTCCTGTTCACTAAAAATCAATTTTTGTGCATAATTATTCATCATTGTAGAAAGACGTTTTAGATTTTCAGTAATCTTAGAAAAGGCTCTTCCTTGTTCTCCTGATTTTATAGAAATCACCATTGCATTTAATGCGATAAGTTCCATTTCTTCACTGATGTCTTTTAACTCTGATACTTGGGAACTGATATTATTCAATTCTGAAATTGAATTATTTAAGGAATCATAGAAATCAGAATATTTTGAATTAAAATCTACAAAAAAGTTTGTTTCTTTTTCTATTTGTATCTTATTTAATTGATCAAGCTGAGAAAATACATCATTTAATTTATCAAGTGATTTACTATTTTGTTTTTTCATTAATTTTGTAAAACATTCACCAAGATAAAGAAAAATATTTTCTAGTTCTGTACTTGATTCAGTTAAATTTTTTAAAGATTCTTGAATTTCCATTAAAATATTTCCTAATTCCTAAATAGTTATTTTGATTTATTCTTCATTCGTAAACTCTTTTACAAGTTGCTCCAAAACTTCATCTTCTTTTTCTTCATCAAAAATTGATTCATTGAAAGTAAAATTGCTATTGATAACTCGATTTGCAGTTGGATAAATACGTTTTGCAAATTCGCTTTCAGGATTTGAAAGAATAAGTGGAGTTCTTCTTGCTATTGAAATTGAAATTTCATCATCATGTGGAATAAATCCAATAAATTCCATATTCATATTCAACTTATTTTTTACCAAGGATTTTAACCTTTGAGCCATTTCGATGTCACTAGAAGTTCTTCCTTTATTCAAAATAACTTGAGGTCTAAACATATCCAGTTTGTTTATAGCTTTTGCTCCAGTTTCTGGATATTTATTGTAAATTTCTTCTATAAGGTTTGTAAAAGAAAGTTCAGAACCTTCTAATCTAGTATGTGTGTAATCTTGAATTAATTTTCGTTCTTCGCTACGAGCAGGAAATTGTTGTGCAAAAAATCTAAAAACACTAGATTTTAAAAAAGAATAAGCATTTAAAATAGAAGTAATTTCTGGAGTTGTAACAAGAATAGATTTGTAATTTACAAGAAAAAAATCTAATGTATTGTAGGCACTTCCAGCTCCTAAATCTAAAATTACATAGTCAGCATCAAGTTGATTTATTTCTTTTAGAATTTTACGTTTGGAAAAATAATCCATATTTGCAGTTCCTGGAAATAAACAATCTCCTGCAATGAATCCTAAATTTTCTACTGCTGTTTTTTGGATGAGAGGTTCTAAATGTTCTTCTAGTTTGTTGATAAAATGTCCCAACCCAGGTTTGTTGTTTTTGTGCCCCAACATTGTATGAAGGTTTGCCCCTCCAAAGTCAAAATCACAAAGAACAATCTTTTTCCCTAGTTGAGCTAATGCTACAGAAAGATTAAGAGAAATTGCACTTTTACCAACACCACCTTTACCACTAGCTATAGGAAGTATTTGTGCCATATTCCAATATTATAAGTCAAAAATCCCTTTTTTTCAAGATTTTTTTCTTCTTTGTTATTCTTGCAAAGCTTCTTCCATAATTTTTAATCTGGAATTTTCTAGCTTTATAGAAAGATTTTTTTCGTTAGTTGGTAAAACAGTGCCTTTGGGGGCATTTTTTGCACGACGTAGATGTTTTACCTGTGTGTAATATAAATCGGCACTTCCGTTTTTACGAGCCTTAGAATGATAAACAGCTAAATTTCCTGCATTTAGTAAAATATCTAGTGGAATAGTTTTTCCGTTACGATTTTTTATAAAAACATATCCACCACTATAATCTCTTGTGTGCATCCACATATCTTGTCCCTTTACATGATGGCGCAAAAGTTCATCGTTTTCACTGGCTGTGCGACCAAGTAAAATTGTCCAGCCGTTAAGTAAATATGTTAAACCTGGATGTTTTTTTGCAATTTGCTGTTTTGGCTTTGTTTGTTTATGTAAAAGTTGCTGAATTTTTATAGGATTGGGTTCTTTTAGTAAAGATTCGTATGCTGCATCTAAATCTAGAATATCTCGTTTTGCCTTTGAAATATCATATTCAAGTTCGGTAATTCCAGAAGTAGCTTTTTTGTATTTATCGTAATAAATTTTTGCATTTTCTTGGGCATTTTTTTTAGGGTCGATAGAAATTTGTACAGTTGCACCAGATTCATAATCAGTACATTCTAAAAATTTAGATTCCCCATCAATTAGATGACCATAGGATAAAATTAAATCTCCTTGATGTTTCCATTGTTCGCAAGTTAAAAAACTTTCACGCTTTTCTTCAAGTTTTTTTAGAGCATTCTCCATTTTTGATTTTCTTGAAGTATAAATTTTTTCTGCTTGTTCAAGTAAGGCTTCTCTTGAAAGACTTTGAGAATGTTCAGAGTACCATAAATCAACTTTTTGGTTAAAAGAAAGATTTTCATTTTCAGGTAAATCTTCAAAACTTCTTGCTTCAAAAACTTTTTCTTGCTCTCTAATTTGCGGAATTTCAAAAATTTTTCCTGTAATTTCATTTCTTTTTGGGCGACGATAAAAAACATCAAGAATTACAAGATTTTTATCTGTTACGATGATATTTGTTGCATTATTCCACAATCTAATGAATAGAAAAAATTCTTCGTCACCATGAGTAAGTTCCATTTGGATAATTCTTTCTAAACCGATTTGTTTACAAGACTGAATGCGACATCCCTTAATTCTGGACTTCATAAATTCCATAAAGCGAAGAGGTTTTTCTGTTTTAGGGATTTTTTTGCGAGTTTCATTTATTCTGCAAGCGCCTGCACCTAAACAAATTAAAACTGTTTTTGCTGTGGAATTTTTGTAAGTGTATAAAGCCAAAGTATCAAAACTTGGCTGAACAATTTGTTGAATAAATGAACCAGATAAATCAAGTTCTTCTAAAATCAAGTTAATTTCGGTACAATTTAATGACATATTTAATAGTATACACCATTGAAACAACAGTTTAAATATGTAATATTATTATGTGTAAAAAAAATTACGAGGTAAATTTCATGATAGAAGCAACTGGTGCTCAAATCATTATAAAACTTTTAGAACAACAAAATATAAAAACTGTGGCAGGAATTCCTGGTGGTTCTGTTCTTCCATTGTATGATGAACTTGCAAGAAGTTCTATAAATCACATTTTAGTTAGACACGAACAGGCTGCAGGCTTTATTGCTCAGGGAATTGCTCGTACTACAGGATTACCAGCAGTTTGTATTGCAACTAGTGGACCTGGTGCAATGAATCTTTTAACTGCAATAGCTGATGCTCGTAGCGATTCAATTCCTTTAGTGGCAATAACTGGACAAGTAAATACAAGTTTAATTGGAACTGATGCTTTTCAAGAAGCCGATACTTTTGGACTTTCTTTCCCCATAACAAAACATAGTATTTTGGTTAAATCTGCAAAAGAACTTTTAACAGCAATTCCACAGGCTTTTGCTATTGCAAGTTCTGGACGATGTGGACCAGTTTTAGTTGATATTCCTAGGGATGTGCAACTTGAAAAAATCACTTTTGAATCTTGGCCAGAATGTGGTGTAAAAGATAATCATTATGCAAGATTTAGAACTGTTGGCGAAAAACTAGCAAAAGCGATAGAAGAAGCAGTTTCTTTGTTGTTAAATTCTCGTAAGCCAGTTATTTTTGCAGGTGGAGGTTGTAACTCTGTTTTATCTGCCAAGGGAATAAAAACTTTGCAAGAAATTTTTCCTATGCCAGTTGTAACAAGTCTTATGGGAATTGGAGCTTTCCCTGCAAGTTCTAGTTTAAACTTAGGCATGGTTGGTATGCATGGTTCTATGGCTTCGAATACTGCTATGCACGATGCAGATGTAATTTTGGCAATGGGAGTAAGATTTGATGATAGGGCAACTGGTGTGATTTCTAAATTTTGTCCTAATGCAAAAATTATTCACGTGGATATTGATGCTGCCGAAGTTAATAAAATCTTTCAGTCAAGCGTGGCTGTAATTTCTGATGTGGAATCATTTTTACCAGCTTTAGTTTGTGCTTTGCAAGAAAAAATTTCACTTTTAAGTGATGATGAAAAAACTCAAGACCGAAAAGATTGGGCAGAAAAGTTGGCAAAAATTCATCAGGAGGATAAGGAAAGAATCAATAATCCTGGACGATTTATAAGTTCTATTCCTTCTTTGGCAGAAAGTGCTGGAATTAATCCTAATGATATAATCGTTACAACAGATGTTGGACAACATCAAATGTGGACTGCTCAATATTATCCGATAGAAAATCCACGACAACTTTTAACATCAGGCTGTCTTGGAACAATGGGATTTGGGCTTCCTGCTGCTATCGGAGCGGCTTTAGCAAATCCTGACAAGAGAGTTATTTGTTTTTCTGGCGATGGCTCAATTATGATGAATGTTCAAGAAATGGCAACTTTGGCTGAACATAATTTAGATGTTACAATAGTTGTTTTAGACAACGGTGCTTTAGGAATGGTTCGCCAGCAACAAGAAATTTTATTTGATAAAAATTATAGTGCTTCAATTTATTCAAAATCTCCAAACTTAATGAAAATTGCAGAAGGTTTTGGAATAGAAGCTGTTGATGTTTACACTCCAAACTGGAATAAAATAGCTTTTCCTAAAAAGGGAAGTGGACCTCGTTTTGTGCATTGTCCTATTGAAATGGCAGAATTGGTACTTCCTTTTGTTCCAGCAGGAAAAGCAAACATCGAAGCAATCTGTAGCATGGAATAAGCATAAGTGAAATTAGAATAGATAACCCAATAAGTTTTGTAAGAAGAATTGTAATTCAAAGATACAAAACTTATTGGGTATTTTTTTTGTTATTGTTAGAAATTGTAAAATTTTAGTTGTTTTAAAACGTTTCTAACCTAGAAATAGAAATGTTTCTAAGTTGTAAACGAAATGCATTCTAGGTTGTAAACGAAATGTGTTCTAGGCTAGAAATAATATCGTCAGGAACATGTAAACGAAAAATTTACAACATGTAAACGAAATGTATTCTAGGCTGTAAACGGTTTGTGTTCTAGTAAAAAATAGAAATATTTTTTAGTGTGTCATTATTTGCGACAGTGGGTGTGGTAGTATAGAGTATGAAAAAATGGGTTTTTGTGGTATAATAGAAATTATGAGTAAATTACATAACGAAAAAACACGAGTTCAAATGCCTGCAATTGTTCACCTTACACGAATTGGATATAAATATATTGGTAAAATGTACGAAGAAAATGCTGGAGATGATTTTGATTCAGATACTAATATTCTTATTCGTAAATTTCATTATGCTTTTACCCGTCTTAATCCAGGTAAGGAAGAACAACACATATCAAGTAAGTTGTATACGAGGATGTGATATGGTTACTATGAATGACTTACCGATAAGATATATTTTACCTTCAAATGCAACAAAATTATTAAAACCAAATGATTTTGTTATTGAAATATCAGAAGGAAGTCCAACTCAATCAACAGGAAGAATTGTTCAAATTACAGAAGAAATAATAAATAGATTTATTGGAAATGTTATTTGCTCTAATTTTTGTCATGGAGTCAGAATTTTAAATAAAAAATATATTTCTTATTTTTTGAGAATGTGGAATATGTTTTATGATAATAAAGTTTTCTTTAATTATGAAGGCAAAACTAGTGGTCTAAAAAACTTTCAGTTTGATACATTTGTGGAAAATAAATGGTACATGCCTCCAGAAGATATTGTAAAAAAATATGATTTGACAGTTAATAAAATAAAAACAAAAATAGATAAAAATGAATCTGAAAATTTAAAGCTAACAGCTATGCGCGACCGTTTGTTGCCGTTGTTGATGAATGGTCAGGTGAGTGTGAAATGAGAAAAAGTATTATTTCAAAATATCTTGAAAAGATATCAATAAGTTTTGCGGATATAACAAATATACCGTTATTTGTTGAATTACCAAATAAAGAAATATCAAGTGTTTCCAAGAATGTTTATACTTTAGATTCTTTACGATGTCGTTTAATCGATTTATGTACTATCTTTGACAGAATTAATAAAAAGCAAATTGATAAATACATTGACCTTAAAGGAGTTCAAGGATCAAAAACAAGTTTAATCTATGCGCTTAAAAAAATAAATTTAAAGCAACACGATGAAATAAATCAATTAGAAAAAAAATTAGACATATTATATTTATTAAGAGATTTTTACACTCATGGTAAAAATAAAAACATAAAAGATGCCTATAGTTTTTTAGATATAAAAGAAAGTGACCAATATACTTATCATTTCATATGGAGAAAAGTTGAGCTGTTGTTCATAGATATATTAAAGGATCTTACAAATCTGTTAAATTATGATGTTAAAGAGTTAAAACAAGAACAGATAAAGGAAAAATCAATTTCAGATTTAGGTAACATGTTCTGTAGAAGTAATAGTTATTTATTAAAAGAGAAAAAAAAATATATTACCCTTTTATTACATGAAGATTATATTATTGATACACAACTTGCAAAAACTTTCGGAATAGAAATTGATATTTTACGAAAAGAACTACTAGACTTATTCCCAGAAATTATTGAAATCCATTATGTTGATTTAGAAAGTACCAAGATATCTATCAACTCAGAATTAAAGCAACTTATTATTAATTATTATCAGGAATTAGAAAATGAAGAATAGGATATTTGAAGTTCATGATTCAGGTACAGAAATGTATTGTATGGTTACACAATTCGAAAAAATTGATCAAGATATTTGTAAAAAAATAGGAATACCCATAGATTACAAAATAATTAATGTATTTGGTGGAGGATCTTCTGTTTGTACATTTGCAGGATATAATTTTGATCCCGAATATTTTGAGAATAAGATATTCACTGAAAAATATGAAGGAACCTATAAGGCAATTGGAAATATTATTAACTCAACAAAAGATATTCGTTACCTCCCAGAAGTATTTGATGTTGAAACTACTCGAAATTTTTATAACCATATAAAATGTGGATCTTTCAATATAGCAGAGGCGCTTGAAATAATTTCTGATAATGATAATGGAAATGATAATTTGAGAAAGATTCTAATAAAAACAGAACATGCATACATAATAAAGATATACGATATAGAAAAAAAAGAAGAAATTTTTGGGGAAACTTCTTTTGGTGGAGACGAGAAATATTGTGTGCCTAAATACCTGTGGTTACCAATTAAAGAGTTAGATAAAAGTTTGATTCCAGAATTAGTAAAAGAATTACATGAGCCAGGAGCCGGATTAAATAAAGAGGAAATAAAAAAAGTAATGAAATCTGTAATAGGTAATTCCCCTTTTGCCAATGAAACTACTGTTGATGATTTTTTTGAATCTTATAAGAAGGTTAAAGTAATTTTGCCTAAATAATAAAGTTTTTTGTGGGAGACTAATTCTGGTATGGATGAAAATAAGGTTGTATTAAATACCGCCCCTGTTATAAAAGAGTTCTATTCAATTGATACACGTGATTTAATGACTTGGGAAGTGATTTATAAAGCTTATAATTTATCTGGAAAACAAATGCATAACGAAATACTTGCTCTTTATGACCAGATGAATTTAGATTTAGAATCAAATGGTTTGAAATATTCAGACTTTAAAAAAGTATTAGTTCCTGATAAAAATAAAACAGAAGCCTGTTTTATTTTTGATAGTGAAATGACTTGTAATACTAGTTTTTATGGCTATGAAATCCTAAATAAAATGTTACCGTATATTTTAGAACAAGAAAAAATAGCCGTATTTATTGGAGATATTATTTATACGAAACCGGAAGGTGTAATACTGATTCAGAAAGAATTACATAATAATTTTCCTAAAAGAGACTTTTCAAAGGATAATATGTTAAACAAATATTTTGTAGTTTATTTAAATAACATAACTACAAATAAAATGAATCAGATAAAAGAAAAGCTGTCCGATTACCAAGCATTTGTTGGTGCAATTGACATGGCTATAAGTTGTTTTCTGAAAGATGTTTTATCTGTTTGTATAGGTCAAGAATTTGTGAAAATTGGAAATAAAATAATTACTTCAGTTCCTGAAGATGATTTTGAACATGCTTCTGGATATTTACATTGCACATTACCAGATGGTTATGAAATTATTCCTATAAATGAAGACATATATTCAACATTTCTATGTTACAAAATAGCAAGATCGTTTAACTCCAATGATATTTTAGATCAACAGTTTGGATTATCTTCTGTATGTAGTAATTATATTGATTTATCTGGTTTTACTATAGAAATTGAAGATGAAAAATTAAAAAATTATCTGCAGACAAAAAAAGCTGGAACGTTACAACAAGCTGGTCTGACTTCATTGTCGAAAGAAAGTTTAATAAAAAAAATTGAGGAAGCTATAAACACCAATACATTATATGACATAAGACTTCGTTCAAATGGTGTAATCTTGTTTTTTACACAAATAGAATTGATTACTACTAATAGAAAAATCAGATACATCTTATCACTTGAAGTAAAAGTAGATGAAAAGAAACTAAGGGTTATTACAATGTATTAGAAGAGTAAAAAAATGACAGATCACCTTTTACGACAACCATATCTAAACCTTCTCAAATCCATAATCACAACTCAATGTAACAATTCATCAGGTTATTCTTTTGCAATAGACGGTGAATGGGGCTGCGATAAAACATGGATTCTGAACGAACTTGAAAAACAACTTACAGAAAAAAAAGAGAACAAATTCATTATATTCCACTACAATGCCTGGAAAAATGATTTTTATGACGAGCCGCTTGTTGCTTTACTTTCTGTAATGATTGAAAGCCTAAAAAAGTATAAAAAAAGTATAACCGAAACAGGTTCTGTAAGCAAATTAATTTCATCATCTATTACAACTTTAATGAAAATTGTAGGCAATGTGGTTGAAAAGAAATACAACCTAAATCCCAATGACATCATTGATTCTGTAAAAGATTCTGGTAAGGCAATTGCCAATATAAAACTTACAAAATCTGATTTTAATAAATTATTGCCATTAGAGAATGCCTTAAACCAAATCAAAGACATTATTACGAAACTTGCGAAATCAGCTCATATTATTCTTATCATCGATGAACTTGATCGATGCCTTCCAGAATATGCAATCAAAGTTTTGGAGCGTCTTCATCATATTTGCAATGAAATGCCGATAACTCAGATTTTAGCAATAAACAAATCTGTTTTGGTAGATAGTATTTCAACAGTCTTCGGAAAGAACTATTCAAACACAGACAATCATGACAGATGGAATACTTTTTTTGCAGATTCATACCTTCAAAAATTCCTTGATGTTTCAATTCCTCTCCCCACTGGAACTCTTGATAGCCGTCTTGGAATTCTTAATGGATTAGAAAAAAATTATGTACCATATATTCGCCCAACAAATTTTGGACAGGAATTCATAAAACTTGATGAAGAATTTTTAATTTTGTTTATAACAACTCTTATAAATGGTATTGAAATACGCTTGCAGGAAAAAATATTTAAACAAGTGGAGCTTTGTCATAAATTAACTATTGATAGTGGAATAAATCTTAACCAAGAACGATGTACTTATGCAATTTTGATTTACGAAATTATTTCTTGCATTTGTAGATATGTGTTTCATTTATCTGAAACATGTAAAATTCTTGAAGGTAATGAAAACTATAGCCTTGTTTTTTCTCATGTTTACTTAAGTTCAAGTAAAGTAACTAAAGTAAAGTATGATAAATTTAATGAGAACTTGAAAAATTTTTTAGTATCAGGAATAAGAAATGTGACATATACATATCAAAATTATCCTTTTGAAATTATTGACACAAAAACATATATAATGGCTTATTTTTTGGGTTCTACAAAAAGATCTATAGATACTTTACAGAATTACTTGTTTGATCGCATTTTTGAAGATAAAATTTTCTTGCAAAAATATGATGAAATAATGAATATTATAATAGGGAATTAAAAGATATTTATATTGAGAATAAAAAAAAAATTATGCAACCGTTTATTGATGAATGGACAGGTTGAGGTGGAGGGGTAATGAATTTTCTTGATGATGTATTAAATGAAAATGAAATAACTGAGAATTTAAGATATTTTGTTAGTTATTGGGAATATTTCTGTAATGCGGTAGAGCAACCTTCTATTTACACAACAATAATGACACCTCATTTTCTTGTTAGAGAGATACTGAACGAATTGAATACTAACGGAACAGAAAATTCTTCTACATTCAAATATTTTTTTTCACAAAATCAATCTTTTTTAAGCAAGAAATATTTATTTGACGAGGGCTCTTATTCATTATGGATATTGCTACATGAAAAACTGAAAGAAAAAGAAAAACAAGTAGTTGTTATTGATTCCATTGTAAATAAATTAATTCAACATTTTAGTTCAAACGAATTTCAAGCTTTTCTGTTTAGTTCTCTCAAATCTATTGTTTTATCTTCAGAAGCAAAATTTGATAATATAAAATCATTGACTGAAACCATCATTTTTCAGTTTATTTTTGAACAATATTCGATAAAAACAATAAAAAAGCTGATTAACAATATATTTTCTTCATATTCTTTAGAAAAAAGAGAAAATGAAAAGGTATATTTTCATACAAATTATCCTTTAGTTACTAATTTTGAGAATGATGACTATGAAGAATATGTAAAAAAAGCATCTGATGAAATGAATAACTTAACATTGGAAAAGCGATTTGATAGATTATATGAATTACTAATAAATGATACTCAAATTTATTATTTCATTTTTTATATTAAAGGTATCTTTTTTGAAAATAAAGTAGATTTTGCTGATGTAACTTTTTATAATCCCAAAATAACTCCAGTTCTTAATCCAAGTAATCAATTCGGAAATGATATTTTTGATGATGAAGATTATGAAATAGGAATGAATGTTATAGTGAAGCAGAAAGGAAAAGACATTATTTCTGCAAAACTTGCAGCAATAAAAAAAATTAATAAGACATATGATTTTATTTTGTTGCATAGTAACTTAAAAGGCAAAATTTCAATTAATGACGCTTGTTATAGAATTTTAGATGAAAATAAAGAATTTCGTTCTTGGTCTATGGGAACTTCAAAAGATTACTTATGGCGACATGATGTAATAATCGATGAAGAATCAGAAAATAAAATTATAAATAAATATCAAAAAATATGTAATAATGAAAATATTTTGGAGCATGATAAAGATATTATTTTTGATTCATTGCATTTTTATAGAAAAGCTAAAGAAAGTGATTCACAAGAAGAAAAGTTATTAAATTATTGGATTGCATTAGAACGCCTTTTTTTAGATTTTGATACTTTTGAATCAAAATTTGATAGAACATGTAATTTTGTTCAAAGTATTTTATTAGAAAGATTTATTTTTCAAAAAGGATGGAATTGTTATTATTTTATTGATAATTTATTAGGAAGTAAATTTTTTTATAGAGATAATATGATTTCGGAAATTGAGATTCCTAAGGAACTTCAGATAAAAGCAAACATAGGACCTGATTTGAATAATTCAATAATTAAATTACAAGATTTTGTTGATTCAATTCCAGAAATTATCAAATACAGTAGAAATCTTGTTGCAAATGATATAATGCAAAATGTTCAAAAATTTTATTATAATCACAAATTTGCAAGTAAAGAAATCTTGGATAAAAAAGAAGAAATTCGAAATGTATTATTGATGATATACCGACAAAGAAATCAAATTGTCCACAATGCAAAATATGATAATACATTAATTGAATATAATATTGCACAAGCTCAAAGCATAACAACAATAGTTTTGTCTGTTCTAGTGAAAGAAATCAATGAACATTCTTCAATAAAAGATGTAGCATTAGATTTTTATATCAGATCAGAACAAGATATCTATTTAGCTACAAAAGAAGATGACTATTTATTTGTAGATAAATTAAAATGAAATGAATATAAAAAAGGACTGTATGTTACTGATGAATGGACAGGTTGAGGTGGAAGAGTAGGATTTGTAAATAATTTATTACCTTACACTTCTCCTTTTCTTGACAATTTGTAAATGTGCTACTATATTATAACCAAGAGGGTTAATATTGGAAGTCAAATTTATAAATAAACATCTAGAAGAATTATACTCAACGGGAAAGTCAAAAAAATATAAAACAGTTCCTGCGGATGTAATTAGAAAACTTCCACGTGCTGTAATTATCCTTGAACAAATAGAAATAATCCAAGATATATGGAAATATCCTGGATATAACTTTGAAAAACTAGAAGGTGTGAATCAGTATTCAATTCGATTAGGAAGAACTTGGAGACTGATTATGGAAATTGATTGGACCAATGAAGAAAAAACAATTGGAATCATTGGTTTGGAAGATTTAACTCATCACTATCAGTGAAAAGGAACACGTCTATGGCTGAAAAGCAATTACAATCATTTTATAATGTTGGACCTGGGGATTATATTCTTGATTTTTTAGATTCATTTGGTTGGACTCAAAATGATTTAGCGGATGTTACAGGTTTTAGCCTAAAAAGTATAAATCAACTTATAAACAATAAACAGGGAATAACTCCAGAAACTGCAATCACTTTAGAAAAAGTATTTGGCTCTCCTGCTGAATTTTGGCTTAATGTTGATGCAAAATATCAAATCAGAAAAAAACAAGAACAAAATTCAGAAAAAAATGAACTTACTGCAAAAAAAGCAATTCTTAGAAAATATATGCCTGTTTCTGAAATGAAAAAGAAAGGTTGGTTTTTGTATGATGTTGATACTGTTTCTGGGATAGAAGAAGAATGTTTACGTGTATTTGGACAAAAATCAATTCCAGAAGCTGATTATAATAATGAATATAAATTTTGTGCAAGACAAACAAAGTTTGATTTTGACTATACACTTTGGTACAGCAAAACTTGGTTTGAATATGCAAAATTACATGCAAACACTTTTGAACTTCCAAAGTATGATAAAGAAAAATTAGAACACATTGCAAATAATTTATTTTCTTATACAACAAAAGAAGATGGAATCAATCAAATTATAAATGATTTATTTGATTGTGGAGTTGGATTTTTTACATTAAGTCATCTTCAAAAAACATACCTTGATGGTGCTACTTTTATAGCAGAAAAAAATCCTTTTATTGTTTACACTTGTCGCTATGACAGAATAGATAATTTTTGGTTTGTCTTAGCCCATGAAATTGCTCACATTATTCATCACTACGAGTTTTTATCAGAGGCAATTTTAGATAATCTTGAAGAAAAAGCAGAATCGGAAAGAGAAAAAGAAGCTGACCATTATGCAGGAATTTATCTAAATCAAGATAAAGTGATTCAAATTGGAAAACAATTCGGAAAATACCTAAATGTAACTCGTTTACAACAAATTTCTGATACAACAGATGTTTCAATTCCTGTTGCTTTAGGAATACTTCAACATTTTGGATTCTTGGATTGGCGTCAATTTGCAAAGTTCAAAGAACATGTAAAAGAACGTATTCCAAATGAGTTGATTAAGGGATAATTGAAAGTTGATAATAATTCTTTTACCTCCACACACACTCATATAAATAATTTTCTTGACATTTGATTTTCTGTGAATTATATTTTTACAAAACAAAGGGGGAGTAGTTTTCCTTCTTCAGAATCAACAGCCGACTTTTAATCTGGTTCTGAGGCTTCTATACAAAGTAGAAGAAACAAGACCTTTTGCTTGAAATTTTCAGGCGAGAGGTCTTTTTTTTCGCTTGAAACAAAACTTTTTATAGGAAATATTTTGAAATGCTACGCACAAATGGTGCTTCGCATTTCAAATAAAGTTTGCATATTAGCAAACTTTCCTATTTACAGCAGTTTCTCATTACATTGCGAAACTGCAACTAAAAAGTTTTTCGAAAGTTGAAACTTTCTTCAAAACTTTTTATAGGAGATATTATGAATCAGATTTTTAGTTATTTTACGGAAGGTTTTTTGTCATTATCTTGGCAAAATTTTGTGATGTACGGAATTGGGTCATTGTTGATTTATCTTGCAATCAAAAAAAAGTATGAACCAATGCTTTTGCTTCCTATCGGGTTTGGAGCAATTCTTGTAAATCTCCCATTTGAAATAGTCTGGCAACATGGAGAAACTTCTGGAGTATTAAAAATTCTTTTTGAAACAGGAATAATGACAGAGTTGTTTCCTCTTTTAATTTTTATTTGTGTGGGAGCAATGATTGATTTTAGACCTTTACTTTGTCGTCCTTGGATGATGATTTTTGGAATTGTTGCTCATGGTGGAATTTTTATTTCAGCTTTTATTGCATATAAGTTTTTTGGATTTTCTATTCCCGAAGCTGCAAGTATCGGAGTTATAGGAGCCGCAGATGGTCCTACATCAATTTTAGTTACATCAAAATTTGCTCCTAACTTACTTGGTCCAATCACCGTTGTAGCTTATTCATATATGTCTTTAGTTCCAATAATTATGCCGCCTGTGATTAAATTACTAACTACAAAAAATGAACGCAAACTTCATGTAATTTCAAAAGATTGTAAAATTCCTCAATGGGTGATGATTGCATTTCCTATCGCTTTAACTTTGATTGTGGGAATTCTTGTTCCTATGGCAGCTCCTCTTTTGGGGTTTTTAATGTTTGGTAATTTAATTAAAGAAAGTGGAGTTTTAGAAAAACTAGCAAAGTCGGCACAAAATGAACTTGCAAATATTGTAACATTACTTTTAGGAATTAGCGTAGGTGCAACAATGCGAGCAGAAAATTTTTTGCAAATTCAAACTTTACTGATAATGATTTTAGGTTTGATTGCCTTTGTCGGTGATACAATTTGTGGAGTTCTCTTTGCTAAATTGATAAATCTATTTCGAAAAAAAGAAAATCACATCAATCCTATGATTGGAGCTTGTGGGCTTTCAGCATTTCCAATGGCAAGTCGTGTTGTTCAAAAAATTGCATTGGAAGAAGATAATCAAAACTTTTTGTTAATGCATGCTGTAAGTGCAAATGTTTCTGGACAAATTGGTTCTGTTTTAATTGGTGGATTAATTTTAGGAATTGTTCCATTGCTATAGTTTAAAATAATATGATAAAATCATACTAGGAGTAATTTATATGATTAAAATTTATTGTTATCCTCGTTGTACAACTTGTCAGCGTGCAACAAAATATCTTGATTCAAAATCTGTTGAATATGAATATATCAACATTAAAGATGATAATCCAAGTAAAGAAACTTTGCGTGGGTTGTGGCAAAAAAGTGGTTTGGAATTAAAAAAGTTTTTTAACACAAGTGGTATTCTTTACAGAGAAATGGAACTTTCTAAAAAACTTAGTTCAATGACTGATGAAGAAAAATTAGACTTACTTGCTTCTGATGGAATGCTTGTGAAACGTCCTATTTTAATCACAGAGAACGCGGTTCTTGTAGGATTTAAAGAAAGCCAGTGGGTTGGGAAAGTGTAAGTTGATTTCTCATTTTCATCTTCCTGGACTTTTTGAGTTTTATGAATTCTATAAAAAATTTTTACCTCTTTATCGATTTCATAAAGAATATTTTTATGATTGGTGTGATATTGCTTCAATTTACGGAGCTCCAGAGGATTGTCTTTGGGGTGGAGGTAGAACAAGTTTTGGGATTGCTGAAGCAAAAGATGTTTTCGAGTTGATGAATGAATTCGAAATTTCTCCCAGGTTGACTTTTAGTAATTCCTTAATTCGTTCAGAACATCTTGATGATAAAAAATGTAATCGATTGTGTAAACTTTTTGAAAATTCAAAGGTTGCAACAGGAATAATTATTCATTCTGATTTGTTATTGAATTATCTTAAAAATCAATTTGCAAATTTTTATTTTATTTCTTCTACAACAAAAGTTTTAACAAATTTTTTGGATTTTGAAAGCGAACTTAATCGTGAAGATTTTTCTTTTGTGGTTCCGGATTTTAGATTGAATAAATCTTTTGAAAAATTTAATTCTCTTTCTCAAAAACAAAAAGATAAAGTTGAATTTCTTTGTAATGAGTGTTGTGATTTTACCTGTATAGAACGAAAAACTTGCTACGAAAATGAAAGTCGTAAAAATCTTGGGGAGAAAGTTATCTCTCATAAATGTACGGCACATAATTCAGAAAATGGTTATCGTTTTTCTTTAGCGATGAAAAATCCTGGTTTCATTAGCGTAAATGAAATTGAAAAAAAATATCTACCACTAGGATTTTCAAATTTTAAAATTGAAGGAAGAGGACTTGGTAGTGCAATCCTTTTGGAATTCATTCTTTACTACATGATAAAACCTGAATATCACTTGAAAGTTAGAGAAGAAATTTATTTGGATTCAATGTTAGATTTATTTTGAGAAAAAATTTTAATACAAAGTTCATCTTTTATTTGTTAGTCATCAGTTGGAAAAAATTTTTTACTTCGACTCTTTTTTATTTCACTGCGCATTTTTTTTAGTTTTAGTTTTTCTTCTTTACTTGCTTGAGTTGGCTTTGTTTTGATTCGCTTTTTTGGAACTGTTAAAGCTTGTACAATTCTATTTTCAAGCCGAGCGAATGCAATTTTTCGATTTAATTCTTGATATCGTTCATCATCTACATCAATAAAAAGACAATCATCTTTATTAATGATTGAAGAAAGTTTTGTGCGAAGTTGCTCTCTTTCAATTTCCGAAATTCCAGAAATATCAGTTATTGCTAAAACAAGATGAACTTTTGTATTTAGTTTGTTTACATTTTGTCCACCATGTCCTCCAGACCGAGCAAAAGAAATTTGAGATTTATTAACGATTGATTCATGGAGTTCAGATTTATTCATAGATATAGTATAACATAAAATTTTGTGTATGAGGATAAAGTTGTAGTTTAAATTAATATGGCTTTTTCTAGTTTAGTTAAATCGGGTTGAAATTCATAAAAAGAAGGAAGAATAGAACTAAATATCAATAACTTTTGGAGAATATTTATACAATACTTGATTTAATCCATTTTTATTTATCAACTTGCTTAATTCATTGAAATTACTAATTCCATCGTAAGGCTTATCAGCGACTATAACATTCGTTACTTTTAAAACATAATAAGTAGCTGCATTTGAATTGCTTTTGGTATAAATAGGTTTTAATAATTCTTCTAGTTGCAATTTTTCAAATTCATCAATTCTACATCTGTCACAAGATAACAATTCTAATTTTCCCCTAAGAAATTGATTTTTATCCGAAGTGAATCCTATAAATTCTTTGCAAAAATCAATATATGGATGTAAAGGGAATCTAAAATTTTGTTCTAAATTTGTTGCATAAAAGTAAAAATAAAATTCTTTTTGATCTTTTATTGCATTAAAATAGTCTTGCCTCAAAAATCCTACAAGAATATGTTTTTGATAATCTTGAATAAACGAAAATGAATTGTCACTTTCATTATGATATAAATAATTTTTTGTTGGAGTTGTTTTTATGGAATCCCATATTTCAGGATTAATTGGTTGATTTTAATCTTATTTTTTAGCAAAGTTTCTAATTATTTCTGCTGTTGTTTTTTCTAAAGACTCTTCTTCTTTATAGCAAAAACTAATGGATTTATCATTTTTAAAATATTCAAACAAATCGGGTCTTAATATCTTTGTTTTATCTTCATTAAAAGGACTTCTTTTTTCTCCTAAAGGATTTCTTTTCACTTTATAACAATATAGTTTATTTGGATTTTCAGAATCACTTTTACTTAGAGACGATAGCATTGCTTTTTTTTGAATTTGAGTTACGTTCTCATTCATAAAACAAGGAATATACTTTCCAAAATATGAAGTAAATTGATTTAATATTTCTCCTAAGTTTTCACTATAATTAATATTGAAATATTCTCTCAACACTTTTGCAGAACACAACAATTGTTTTATATTTGCTTCAATTTCTAGATTATGTTCTAAACAAGATGCTTTCATAAAATGTAATTTTACTCTGGCAAAACTATTCTTTTTATCCTTTTTGTCTAAAAATAAATTTACAAGAACTATATATTCAATATTTTTATAAATAAATATAAAACTAGTTATAGTCCAGCCCTTATTTTTCATATCTTCTTCTAATAACTCTAAATTTTTTAATGGATTTGAAATCATTTTGTTCCTCGATATTTACTTAATTAATATATTTATTTTGCTTTTCGGCAACCCAAAGATTATGTTCTGTCTCATAACAATAATTTTGTTTGTTTATATTCTTTTTAGGTTTTAAAACAATTGAATATAATCCTTTAGATCTTCCAGAACCTGTTGTTATATCATATTCTATGTAAATCAATTTTTGAATTTCATTTCCTTGCATTAAGAAAAAGGCTGTATAAGGTTCTTCATAAATTCCAATACCGTTAAAAATAAGCTGTTTTATTTCTTCTGAAGATTCAATTTTTTCTCTAATAAGGCTCATTGCTGTACTTTTTATTTTTTTACATAATTCTAAAGAAGTTGTTAAAGAATTCTCTGAAAAAGATAAAGAAGAAAATGTTTGCTGCATTTCATCTATATTTGAATTCCAACCACTCAATAAACTCTGATTTTTAAATAATTCTTCTCGTTTTTTACAGAAAAGAGAAGCTGCAGCACCTAATACATAAGAATTAAAAACTTTATTAAAACTATTCGGTGTAAACTTAATAAGAGTAAAATCCTCTGAATTTGAAATTTTTATTGAGATTCCAGATTCAGGAATAAAAGTATAAAAATCTGTATAATTCTCTAAAATATTTTCATCTAAATAAAATTCATTTTCTTCTAGTATGGAAAAAATTTGTTTATCCAAAATTTGAATTGCATAAGCATCTGCTCTTGTTTTTACTTTTTGATTACTTAATTTAGAAAATTGATTTGTAGTCACTCTTACAAGTAAAGTATTATTTGGACTACTTTTTATCGAATCAAAATATTTTTTAAATGTATTATCATCTGGATTTCTATTAAAATATATGACACTTGACTTTTCATCTAAGTCTCCCTCATATGTACCATTTTGTTTATAATATTCTCGATAACTTGTTATTTTAATTAAATCTGTTTCCAAAGAACCCCATTTTAATTGTAAAACATTTCTTCTGTCTTCTGTATTAGGATTTCTTTTTATATTTTTATTCCATGTTTGATATGTTAATGGTCCAATACAGAAAGCTTTTGAATCTTTTACATTTTTTTCCTTTTGATATTTCAATATTTCTTCTCTAGAAGCCCATACACCACTAGATACATTTCCATGATATAAATAATCAGTAGTTGGAGCATCTTCAATATTTCCTGTAAAAATAAAACGATACATTAATTTTTCAACAAAATCTTCATCTGAAAAAAATGAATTCAATTTTTTTACAATTTCAGGATTTTCTTTTACAAATTCTTTTGAATCTTGTCGAATTTTTCCAGTGTTATCAGTTGTACCATCACTAAAATGATATAATTTTAATGCTTCAATAATATCGTTAGGGACATTCTCACATTTTAAAAAATTAATAAATGTTTCTAATTTTTCTTGATGAACACTATTTCCAGATCCTTTTTTTACTGAAATATATACTTCTTTTGGAATTCCATCTATATGTAAATAGAAGTCAGGTTTCACTCTTTGCTCGCTTCTAATTGCATGAATCCTTCGACCTTTTAAGTTATACCCTCTGAAAATATCGTCCAAAAAATGTTTTAAATTAGGATTTAATTTATCATATATTTTTTCATTTAAGCTTTTCTCAATATTAATTTCATTTTGAAAACCATCACTATTATCACCAAAAATTCTCATTAAATATTTCCTTTTAGTTTATTTACTATTTCTGTAGCTAATTTAGTTAGTATTGGTACTACAACAGAATTTCCTATTTGTTTATATGTTTGATACCCTTTTGAAACCTTATACATATCTGGATATCCCATAATCTTTAAGCATTCTTCTTCTGTTAATTTTCTATTTTGTTTTACAACTATTGGAATATTATTTCCTCCCGTTCCCATTTTTGCAGTTAGACAAGGAGCCCATAATCCTTTTGAAAACTGACATCTAGAAGGTCTTACCTCATTTGCAAGTGTAAACTCTGTTATTAAGATTTTTTTTTCATTTATGTGTTTTTCAATATTTTGTTTACAAATTTCACTTATTTTATAAGAAATATCAACATTATTTTTTATAATATTTGATAAATCATATTTCAAATCGCATTTCTCTGGGAAAACTATTTGATTAGACTCATTCAAAATATCTTTTCTAAATCCAATACAATACCATCGTTCTCGATTTTGAGGTATACCATAATCTTTTGCATTTAGCACTTTGTGTTTTATCGTATATCCTAATTCTAATAATGAATTTTCAATTACTTTAAGGGTTTTTCCATTGTCATGATTAGTAATCCCTTTCACATTTTCTAGTAGGAAAGCTTTTGGTTTCTTTTCATTTAATATTCTAGCTACATCAAAAAATAATGTACCTCGTGTATCTTCAAATCCTAATCTATGCCCTCCTATAGAAAATGGTTGACATGGGAAACCTGCACATAAAATATCAAAATTCGGTATATCGTTAGCTGAAATTTTTGTTATATCGCCATACGGAAATTCGTTAAAATTATCAAAGTATGTTTTACAAGCCCATTTATCAATTTCTGAACTAAAAACACATTTTGCATTATTCGATTCAAAGGCGATTCTAAAACCACCCATTCCTGCAAATAAATCAATAAAAGTTAATTGTTTATTCATTTAATAACCCTTTGTCTAAATTATTTGCAAGTTCTTCTGCAATAGCCTTTCCTAATAAAGGTGGAACAGCATTTGCTAATTGTTGATGTTGCTCCCCATTACTACCTGTCAAAATAAAATTATCATTAAAAGATTGTAACCTAGCACATTCACGTACTGATAAAATTCTGTCCCTATAAGGATGTATAATCATAGCTTTTGCAGCATGTTTTATTGTTATTGATGGTTTATTTGGATCTAATCTTTTATATGCATTACTATGAACACCACCACCAGTTCCCAATTCTTTCGGGATATCCTTCCAGTTTCCACCTTGTGGAATAAAAGACATTCGTTTTGTAACTAAATCATTTGATTTTCTTCTAGAATGATTTTCTATCTTATTTATCCCTGCCATCATTTTTTGAAATTCAGTTTCTGGTTTAAAATACAACTCACCATCTGGATCTACATTCCCAAGTGCATTACCAACTGTAACATACTCTGATTCTTTATATTTCGGTTTAGGAAAAGAAATTTTATATTTTTGGGAAGCAATAAAAACTACTCTTTTTCTTGCTTGTGGAACCCCATAATCGGCAGCATTAAGTATTCTATATTCAACATTATATCCGATTCTATTAAATTCTGATTTTATTAAATCTTTTACATGCCTTCCTTCTGGTGTATCCATTGACAATAAGCCTACAACATTTTCAATAACAACATACTTTGGTTTTACAACTTCTGAGATTTTTATAACTTCTTCAAATAGAGAATTTCTTTTATCATTAGTATCTCTTTTCCCTGACATGCTAAAACCTTGGCAAGGTGGACCAGCTATAATCACATCTATTTTTTTCTCATATTTTTTCCAGAAAGCAGGATTTAGTTCTGTTAAATCTTGTAAGAGAATCTCTATATTATTCTTATTTATATGATTTAACTTATATGTATTTATAGCAACATCCCAAATATCGGCGGCAGCAACAACTTCAAATTTATTTGTCATTTCAAAACCATAAGAGAAACCACCAATACCACAAAATAAATCTAAGACTTTATACTTTTGCATATAATGAATTACCCCAAAAAAACAGTTTCCTGATGATATTTCAAATTTTCAACAAATTTTGTAGAAATTTTCAAATCATACTTCTTTGTTCTATCAATTTTTAATAAATCAATATTACGATTTTCAAGTCCTTGTGAACACTGAATAAAGCCATCTTCACTGAAAGTAATTAGTCCAATATCAAAAAGTTTATCATACAAAGGACTTAGCAATAGCCCATTTTCTGCACTTAACCGTTGTTCATTTGTACTAACAGCCCAAGGTCTTATATGACTTGCAAGTAAAAACCTAGTATCATTAACTCCTGTCACAACACAGCATCCATTATATTTTTCAATAAGTTTTTCTCGAAAGATTCCTTGACCTATTCTTGATTTTATAATCGAAGTTCTTTCTGTTTCTGTTATTTTTCTATCGTCAATAAATTTTTCATACACTGTATCAAGTTGTTGAGCATCATTTACTGCAAGAAAATTTCTGTATTGCTTAAGAGAATTGCTGTACATATTATTTCCACGATTATTTTTCTCTCTAAAAAGGCTACTTAAAAAAGCTTTTTGGATAGCAACATCCAATTCACTCAAAGACATTTCTGTTAGAGGTTTATCGATAATTTTCCAATCTATAAAATCTTTGGAACATGCACTTAATCCACTTTTATAATGTTGTGCAGTAGTATCTGTTTTATGAGCAGAGAGAATCATCCAATTTTTAAAAGTTTGTAAGTCTTGCATAGGTTTATTAATCCAAAATTAAACTAAATATAAAACATCTACAGTGTCATATAATGACACTGTGTTAATTATTTCGTATTTTTTCTAGTAATTCTTCAAAAATCTTACGATATTTTAAGATATTTTTTCTTAATTCATTTATTTCTGAAGAAGAATATTCTTTATCTTTTCCCATAGTTTCTAAAACTTCTATTCCATTTTCTTTTAATTCAGACTTGCAATGAGCTAATTTATTTCGATTTTTAATAATTTCCGTATCGTAGTTCGAAAGAAATTTTTCAATACCAAGTCTCTTGTTTTTAATTATATGATTTAATGCTCTAGCAGTTGTATTCGAATCAAAATTCTGTTCAAAAACAACTTCTTGAATAGTTTTATTTTTCCATTCATGAAAGCACTTCTTATCACAATTTGATTGTGAAAAACCTAGTAATTAATTTTCAGGGTAAAAAAAACCGTATAAATTATACTCTATCTTATTAAAAAAAACTATACCTTATCTGTGATACACAATTGTATTATTTTTCTTTACTTTCTACATTTTTTTTTGTAAATTTTTTATAATAAATTATCCTTGAGAGTATAAATGACAGATATTCGTAAAGAATTTCAAGAATTATTAATCAATTACCCATGTTCAGATTTTCAATCAGATGAAAAAAATTATGAAAACGTGATAACAAAAACTGAATGACTTATAAAAAACATTCCTAATAAGCTTTTTAGATTTAGACCTTGTTCTGAATATGCAATTTCAGCTTTTGAAAATGATGAAATTTGGGGAACAATAGCTACTAAACAAAATGATATAATGGAATATCTTCCATATTTTGACTGGAACAAGATTTATGAAGATATAGAATCTATTCTAAATAATATAGATAATTTCCAATAACTATTGAATGCAGTAAAATCAGACACCCCACCACTTATAATTCAAAAACAATTAACCCAATCTGATATAGAAAATTTGAAAGAAATTATTTCAAAAAATATAAATAATGATAATGCTGCTGTCATTATGAAACAAATTTATATTAATTTAGTAGGTCAAATTAATGAAAATAATAATAAATATTTACAATTAGCTTTAAATCAAATTTTTGCCACTGCATCAAGACTATTTATTTCATGTTTTTCCGAAGAAAACGATTCTTCATATCTTTGGGGAAATTATGCTGATAATAATACTGGTTTTTGTATTGAATACGATATGTCTCAATATATTTCAAGATGCTTAGAAAATTGTGATAATCCAAATAAATGTTCAAAATTTCATACAACATTACAATTAGCACCTGTAATTTATAGTTCTAAGAAACCAGATGCAAGCTCAGTTCTATCAAATATAATAATTGAGGACATATCTAAAAAAAGTGGAAAAGAACCCAAACAATATTTATATCAGGACAATAATATTGCTAATAATTTAGCATTTTACAAATCTGATAAATGGGTAGAAAAAGAATGGAGATTACTCGCATGGAATCAAACAGAACAATTCAAAGTATACAACTGTCTAATTAAAAATGCAAAGCCAATTGCGATATACTTAGGTACAAAAATTTCTGAAGAAAATCAAACTAAACTAATTGAAATTTGTAAGTCAAAAAATCTTCCCTGTTTTAAAGCTTTTCCCAATTATTTTTCTTCTGAATACAAATATACATTCATAAATGTAAATGAATTATATAACGTTCAAAACTAAAGGAGTTCATATGTACCAACCAACCACACCAAAAACCATCCATGTAGTTGCCGCTATCATTTTTCGTACCTCACCACAAAATAACATCACTCAAGTACTTGCAACTCAACGAGGCTATGGCGATTTTAAAGGTGGCTGGGAATTTCCTGGTGGAAAAATCGAAACAGGAGAAACTCCGGAAGTTGCCTTAAAACGTGAAATCAAAGAAGAGTTAGCTGTAGATATTTCTGTTGGAGAAAAAATTTACACAATAGAATATGATTATCCAACTTTTCATCTTTCTATGGAATGTTTTGCTTGTAAAATTTCAAACGGACAAGAAATTACTCTTTTAGAACATGATTGTGCAAAATGGCTTGATAAAACCACTCTAAAAAGTGTGAATTGGCTTCCTGCGGATATTGAAGTTTTAGACAAGATTTTTAAATTGCTATAAATCGCAGTTTATCAATCAATAAGAATACTGACAAAATCTGCAAACTTTTTTATAATTCATTTTATGGAAGTTGTGGATACTTTAAAAAACGGATATAAAATTATTCAGGATTCAGAAAAATTTAAATTTGGAATTGATGCAATTCTTCTAAGTCATTTTGCTTTTAATCAAATTAGAAACAATGAAAAAGTTATCGATTTAGGAACAGGAAACGGAATTATTCCTTTGATGATTGCAAAGTCCAGAGCAAATTCCATTGTGGGACTCGAAATTCAAGAAGAAAATGTAGAACTTGCAAAAAGAAGTGTTGAACTTAATCAACTTGAAGAAAAAATTCAAATCATTCATGGTGATATAAAAGCAGTTGATAAAAAATTTACAAAGCATAGTTTTGATGTGGTCGTTTCAAATCCGCCTTATATGATAAATGAACATGGAAAACAAAATCCAACCGAAGCAAAATCAATTGCTCGTCATGAAGTTTTGTGTAATCTTGAAGATATAATTTCTGCTGTAGATTATTTGCTTAAACCTTTCGGAAAATTTTTTATGATTCATAGACCTTTTAGACTTCCAGAAATTTTTAGTTTATTGACAAAGTACAAAATTGAACCTAAAAGAATGGAATTAGTTTCTCCGTTTTTACAAAAAGAGCCAAATTTAGTTTTAATTGAAGCAAGAAAAAACGCAAATCCAAGGTTACAAATTGAAGAAAATTTAATCGTTTATGAAAAGCCTGGAATTTATACAGAAAAAATTAATCAGATATATTCTAGTTTTGTGTAAACTTTTTTTATAAAAAATTGCTGTCTAATTTTTGCCTTTTTAGACAAAGTTTAGACAGCTTAATAACAATAACAAAAATCCCCACAAAAAAGGCGAGTTTGAAGTGCACCCCAAAAGTTAGCCAAAACACTAACACACCTTTTTTTTCGATAATACAAATCCTATAACCGTCCTTCGACTACGCTCAGGAAGCTCGGTAATTGTCTCCTTAGACTATGCTCAGGAAGCTCGGTAGCTGAGCGAAGCCGAAGCTACTTCAAATATTCTTCCCCAGTTCCGTAGTTATCTACGATAAAGTCAATATCCTTATCACCACGACCAGACAAACAAACCAAAATAGATTTTTCAGGTCTTTCTTGAGCAGCCTTCATAGCATAAGCCACAGCGTGAGCACTTTCCAATGCAGGAATAATTCCTTCTAAACGGCAAAGTGTGTAGAAAGCTTCCAAACATTCTTGGTCACTTGCAACAGTGTATTGAATACGTCCCATATCCTTTAGCATACAGTGTTCTGGACCACTTCCAGGATAATCCAATCCACTAGAAATTGAATAAACAGGAGCTGGTTCACCTTTTTCGTTTTGTAGCAAATATGTTTTAAATCCGTGCAAAATTCCTGGAGTTCCGTAAGAAAGACTTGCAGCGTGGTCACCCATTTTCAAAGAACGGCCAGAAGGTTCAACACCAGTTAAGCGAACACCGTCATCATCTAAAAATCCGCTGAACATTCCCATGGCGTTAGAACCACCACCAACACAAGCACAAACTTCATCAGGAAGTTCCCCTGTCATCTCTAAGAATTGTTCACGAGATTCTACGCCGATAACGTGTTGAAAATCCCGCACTAACATTGGGAAAGGATGAGGACCTACAACAGAGCCAATACAATAAATGCTGTTTTCAGGATCTTTCAAATATGCTTCAAAAGCAGAGTCTACAGCTTCCTTCAAAGTTTTTAGCCCATGAGTAACCGGCACAACCTTTGCACCAAGAAGTTGCATACGCACCACATTTGGATGTTCCTTTGCAATATCAACTTCTCCCATGTGGATTTCACACTCAAGACCAAAATACGCAGCTGCAGTTGCCAAAGCAACCCCGTGTTGACCAGCTCCAGTTTCAGCAATTACTTTTTTCTTGCCCATATATTTTGCAAGTAAAGCCTCACCCATACAGTGATTTAACTTGTGAGCCCCAGTATGATTCAAATCTTCACGTTTTAAGTAAATTCGTCCGCCACATTTTTCAGACAACCGACGACAATAATAAACCGGAGTTGGTCGCCCCTGAAAATGCTTTCTGATACTACGTAATTCATTTATAAAATCGTGAGACTTACTAATTGTGTAATAAGCCTTTGTAATTTTATCCATTTCTTTTTGAAGAACCTCAGGCACAAAAGACCCACCAAATTCTCCAAAATAACCTTCCTTGTTAGGATATTGCTTTAAATATTCCATTGTATTTTTCTCCATAAATGTTTCTTTTTATAGTAACATCATAATTTGAATATACACTAGATAGATGTTTCTGTCAATAGTAACTTTTTATTTTTTTATACAAATTTTCTTTTTTATTTCAAAATATAGAAATTATTAATGTTTTTGTATATATTATCTCTATGAAAAAATATTTACTTAGTTTTGTTTTTATCATTTTATCTGTAAACATTTTTGCTCAAGAACAACTTTCAAAAGAAATTTTACATAATCGTGAATTAATAAAAATTTTTGAAAAGGCTTATCCTCAGGTTAATTTTGAAATAAATTTTGATGAATCTGTAAATGATTGGAAAATACAAGTTCAGTGTGAAAATCGTATCGCAACTTTATATTGGGCAGATGGAAAATTTTTACCAAAAGAAGAATTAGGTAGCAAAGATTTGTATTCAGCTTTTTTATATCCATATCCAAAAGAAGTTGCTGATCCAAAAAATTTTACGCAGGAAGATATTCAACGAATCAGAGATTTTTCAAATCCCAAAAATCGTTCAAAAGGGAAGGGAACTGCACCTTTTTTGTACAACGTGATTTATGATGTGGAAACAAGACTTTCTACTGAAACTCATATTAAAACTTTTTTGTTTTTAAATAAAAGAACTAATGCACATAATTACATTCATAAAAAATTAGATGATGTACAAAAAGAAATTTTTGAAGTTTCCAAAATTAATGATGAAGTAAAATTCTTTTTGGATAATTTGAACAGTGCCGATTCTTATGCTTGGAGAAAAATCAGCGATTCAGGTAATCGTTCTTTTCATAGTATGGGACTTGCTATTGATGTTCTTCCAAAGGGCTGGGGACAGAAAAATCTTTATTGGGCTTGGCGGCGAGATATCGATGGTGATAATTGGATGAAACTTCCTTTAGAAAGACGTTGGATGCCACCTCAAAAAGTTATAGAGATTTTTGAAAGTCATGGTTTTTTGTGGGGTGGAAAATGGATTATCTGGGATAATATGCATTTTGAATATCGCCCAGAAGTGATTTTGTATAATAATATGAAAAAATAAATTAATTTTTTTTCAACCCTTTTATAAACATTGAAGCACTGGCCCATGCCCAATGTAAATTATATCCTCCAAGCATTCCTGTTACATCTAAGGCTTCTCCGATGAAATAGAGTCCAGAAACTTTTTTTGCTTCCATAGTTTTGGGATAAATTTCATCAACTGAAATTCCTCCTCGTGTAACTTCTGCTTTGTCATATCCATCGAGTTTATCAATTTGTATTTCATAGGAATTAAAAAGTTGTGAGATTTTTTCCATTTCATCTTTTTTTATAGTTGGAAGATTAAAATCTTTGTCATCGAGCAAAGTTTTTACAAGAGCTTTTGGAATGTAATCAGATAAAATGTTAATTAAACTTCGTTTGTTATTTTTTTCTTTTTGTAATAATTCAAGAACATTTATTTCTGGAATAAAATTAAATTTAATTTTTGTATTTTCATTTACAAACAATGAAAGATTCAATGCAAGTGGACCACTGAAACCTCGGTGAGTAAAAAGCAACTGGTCTGTAAATTCTCTTTTATCAATTTTTCCTTTTGCAGTAATTGCAATTCCAGAAAGTTTTTCAAATTTATTTTTACATGAATCTGAATAACGAATTCCTGCTAAAGCTGGTGACATAGGAATAACTTTTATTCCAAAATTTTTTGCAATTTTAGATGCAATATTTGTTGCACCCATTTGAGGATAAGATAATCCTCCTGTTGCTATTAAAACTTTGTTTGAAAAAAAAGTTTCTTTTGAAGTTTCAATTTTAAAAATATAATCATCTGTAGATTGATTTTCATTTTGAATTCTAAAAATATTTTTTACAATACAATCTGTTTTTAAAATATGATTTTCTGAAAAACCTTTCTTTAATAAAATATCTAAAATTGATTTTGCTCCTGATAAAGTAAAAAGTTTTCCATTGTCTCTTTCTTCGTAAGGAATGTTGTTTTTTTCGATTAAATCTAAAAAATCGTAGGTGCCAAAATTTGCCAAAAATGATTTTACAAAATGTTGATTTTCTGAAACAAAATTTTCATGTGATATATTTAAATTTGTAAAGTTACACTTTCCTCCACCAGTTGCTAAAAGTTTAAGAGCAACTTTTTTGTTTCCTTCTAAGATTAAAACTTTTTTGTCTTTTAATCCTTCAAGTGCAAATAATCCTGAAGCTCCTGCACCGATTACTGCAAAATCAAAAATTTCATTCATAATTATACATTATCCCATTTAATAAAAAATTCTTTTTTAGGTTGAACCGAAATTTTTTTACCATCTACTTCAAACCATAATTCTAAATCTGAATTATTTATTATTTTATTTTCTGAAATCTTTACACTTCTTATTGCTTTAAGATATTTTATAATTTCTATATTTGTCATTGGTAAAATATTTTTGCTTTCAGAAATTTTCTTAAAAATGTTTTCAATTAAATTCCATTTGTTTTCAACTTCTAAATCATAAGAATGACCTAGAATTTGACAAAGGGCAAGTTCATCATTTGTTTTTATAAATTCATTAACAAAGTTTTCTAAATTTAAATTAAAATGAATAATACTTGCCTTCCAAAAATAATAATCTTCTGATGGTATCCAAGAATTACTTTCTTCTGAAATTCTTCCATATTCAAAACCTGTTTCTTTTACACACTCAGAAATTTCTTTGCTATAAAAATCAAAAGGAACTGCAAAACCTAAAATTTCTTTTTTAAAAATTTCTTCTAGATTTTTTTTATCATCAATTAGTTCTTTTAGAATTTCTTTTTTTGTAAGGTTGTTCATATAAGGATGTGTTAAAGTATGACTTGCTACTTCATGTCCTTTATATAAACAAACAGCTTCTTGTGGAGAAATTCGTTTTATAATTTTTCCTGTTTCATGTGTCCAAGAAAAATTTTCTTTCATTAATTTTGAATTTAAATTGAAGGTTCCTTTTAAATTATATTTATTTAATAATTCTACAAATTTGTAATCATCATAAATTCCGTCATCGTAAGTAAGATTAAAAGCTTTTTCTTTTCCATTTGGATATAATTTTTTTATCATATTAATTTTCCTCTTGGAGTAAAAATGTTTTTACCATTTAAAAGATGCTTTTTTATGTTTTTTTGAAGAGATGTATTTTCAGGTAATATTTTATAATCAGTTTTGTCTGTTTTAAAAATCCATTGTAATATTTCAGATGAGATTTCGCCTTTATCAAATATTGAAAATCTATTCTGAAAATTTAATATATTTGATGTTCTTGGTAACATATTTTTTAATTGTGAATCTAACATCCAAGAATGACATTGAAATTCTGTATTATAATCTAGTAAAAAATATTTTGAAAAAAAATCCCTTGCATTTTTTATTGATTTATCAACATTTATAGGATTAAAATTTGCATCAGAAGGTATATGTATAGAAATTATTTTTTTTGAAAAATTATCAGTTACAATTTCATATTCTAATTCACCAATTCTAAATAAATGAAATCCTGCTTGTCGAGTTGTCCACCAAAATCTATCAAAAAATAGTTTGCCTGTAATTTCATAAGTTTCGCTTATAAATCTGGTGTAACATTTCATTGTGTCAAAATAAATTGTATCATCAATATTTTTATCTTTGTACAGTTTATAAATATCACAAGAAGCTTTTAACATGCATGAAAGAATTTTTATATTTCTATCATTATCGTTTAATTGATTTTGTAATTTTATTCTAGATTCTTTCATTTTATTGTAATTACAAAAATCTTTTAGTAAATCAGAAATAGAATTAAAATCAAATTTTTCTGAAAAATCTAAAACTTCTTTTTTTATTTCACCTTGTAAATTTATTTTGTTACATAAATTTTCAATATTCATATTAATTTTTCCTACAGTTCCAAATCTACAAACTCTGCGTTGCAGGCTTTTGCTAAATCTTCTGGAGAAATAATTATTTGTAATCCTCTTTGACCTGCACTAATACAAATCTTTTCATGTAAGGTTGCAAATTCATCAATAAAAGTTGTAAATTGTTTTTTCATTCCCAAGGGTGAACATCCTCCACGAATATAACCTGTAATAGATAAAAGTTCATCTTGTTTTATTGGTGTAATTTCTTTACATCCAGCAACTGTTCTTGCTTTTTTTAGATTTATTTCTTTATCTGCACTTTGGCAAAATACAAAAATTTCTTTTTTATCAGAACGCATAACAATTGTTTTGTATACAGTTTCTGGTTCTAAACCAAGTTTTTCTGCTGTTCTGTTTGCTGCCCCTTTTGTAAGTTCATGGTCAGTGTTGTCTTCGTATTCTCTTACATCATAAGATATTTGTAAGGAATCTAAAATTCTCATAGCGTTTGTTTTTTTCATATTTATATTCTAAACTTTATGTAAAATTTTTTCAATTTGATTTCCAATTTGTTGCAAATGCAACAGAAAAATTTATTTTATGCTATTATATTTATAACATAAGGTCAATAAATTTTATTATTTAGGAGGTTTTTTATGGAACGAAAAATAATTAAAATTGATAGGGATAAATGTAATGGATGTGGAGCTTGTGCTGCTGCTTGCCATGAAGGTGCAATTCAGATGATAGATGAAAAAGCCGTTCTCACTAGAGAAGATTATTGTGATGGACTTGGAGACTGTTTGCCTGCTTGTCCTGTAAACGCAATTTCCTTTGAAATTAGGGAAGCCCCTGCTTATGATGAACAAGCTGTATTAAAATCTAAAGAGATGAAAAAGATAAATCAACTATTGCCATGTGGATGTCCTGGTTCTCAGTTAAAAGAATTCAATAAAAATTCTGAAACAGAACAAAAAGAAATTAATCTGAAATTTCAAAGTCATTTAAGACAATGGCCAGTGCAAATAAAACTTGTACCAATAAATGCACCATATTTTGATAATGCTAATTTATTAGTTGCAGCTGATTGTACCGCCTATGCTTACGGAAATTTTCACAATGATTTTATCAAAAATAAAATTACTTTGATTGGTTGTCCTAAGTTGGATTCTATAGATTATTCAGAAAAGCTAACACAGATAATTGCAACAAATAATATTAAAAGTGTAACAGTTGTTAGAATGGAAGTTCCATGTTGTGGTGGAATTGAGAATGCGGTAAAAAATGCTTTGCAATCAAGTGGTAAATTTATTCCATGGCAAGTTGTAACAATTTCTACTGATGGAAAAATTATTGAGTAAAATATAGCATTGTATTTGACAAAATAATTATATCCTTTTAGGATGTAATTATGAAATTACAACAATATACTTCTCTTGCAAGAGCTTTAGCAACGAATTATGGAATTGATGTAAAATTATCTAGAACTTTTAGACTTTCTGGTGGGGATATAAACAAAGCCTACGGAATTGAACTTTCAAATGGTACTGATATTTTTATGAAAGCAAATGAAAAAGAAAATATAGATTTTTTTACACAGGAAGTTAATAATCTAAATGCAATTTCTAAAACTAAAACAATTTCTACTCCAGAAGTTATAGCTTACGGAACTGATGACGGGGAAAATGTTGGATATTCATTTTTATTATTAAAATATATTCCAGAGGAAAAAACAACAAATCAATTTTGGGAAAGTCTTGCGCATAAACTTTCACAATTACATAAATCTGATGCAACGATTTTTTTGTCTAAAGATGATTTTGATGCTGGATGTAATTTTGGTTTTTTGCAAGATAATTATATTGGAAGAACAAAGCAAATAAATTCTGCAAAAAAATCTTGGATAGAATTTTTTAGAGATAACAGATTAGCTCCACAATTTAAACTAGCACAAAAATATTTTTCTGAAAGTGAATCTAAAAAAATTACAAAGCTATTAGATAATTTAGATAAATTTTTAGTTGAACCTAAATTTCCTTCGTTACTTCATGGTGATTTGTGGAGTGGAAATATTCTTTGTGGAAAAAATTCAGAGCCTTACTTAATAGACCCCGCTTGTTATGTTGGAAATTTAGAAGCAGATATTGCAATGACTGAACTTTTTGGAGGATTTCCTCAAAGATTTTATTCTGCTTACGAAGAAAGTGGATTTTTGGATTCAGAATATACTTCTCGTCGTGATTTATATAATTTGTATCATGTTCTAAATCATTTAAATCTTTTTGGTCAGAATTATCTAAGTGCAGCAAAAGCAATAATTGATAATTATGTAGATTAAATTTTTGATATTAAATATAATACTTATGATAAAATTTTTGGAGGCAACATGTCTGTATATAATTATTCAGTAAAAACTATGGATGGAAAAGAAATCTCCATGGAAAAATTTCAGGGGAAAGTTTTACTAATTCTTAATTCAGCAACTCATTGTGGATTTACAATTCAGTATACAGGTTTGCAAGAATTATATTCAAAATACAAAGATGAAGGATTTGAAATTTTAGATTTTCCTTGTAATCAGTTTGGTGAACAAGCTCCTGGTTCTAATGAAGAAATTCATGATTTTTGTGTAAAAAATTACGGAATCACTTTTGAACAATTTTCAAAAATTGATGTTAATGGTGCAAATGCTGATCCATTGTTTGCATATCTTCGTCACGCAACAGGAAAAGTTCCTGGTGCAGAAATTACTTGGAACTTTGCAAAGTTTTTAATTGGTAAAGATGGATTACCAGTAAAACAATTTGCACCACCAACACAACCAAAAGCTTTAGAACAAGAAATTATTTCTGAATTAAAAAAATAATTTCTTACAAATTAAAATGCAAAGTTACCGTCTTTGAAGATGGTAACTTTTTTTTCGTCAACAGTAATTCCTTCAATTTGTAAATCTTCTGTTCCTATCATAAAATCAACATGTTCTAATGAGTCATTTAGTCCTAATTCAAAAAGTTCTTTTTTAGATTTTGAACTTCCTTCTTTTAAGCATGATGGATATGCTTCGCCAATTGCTAAGTGACAACTTGCGTTTTCATCAAAAAGTGTATTGTAAAAAAGTGTATTTAAATTTCTAATAGGAGAGTTGTGCTGAACTAAGGCAACTTCTCCAAGATAATGAGAACCTTCATCTGTTTCAATTAAATTTTTTAAAACTTCGTATCCTGCTTCTGCAAAAAAATCTGCGATTTTTCCTTTTTCAAAAACGAATCCAAAGTTTTCAATTTTTGTTCCATTGTAAACTAGGGGCATTGATGCTATAACTTTTCCATCAACTTTTAATCGATGAGGAGCCGTAAAAATTTCTTCTGTTGGCATATTTGCAACAAAAGGAATTCCATCCAATGCTTTTTCTCCGCATCCTTCAAATAAATAATTTTCTGGCAAACCAATAGTTAAATCAGTTCCAATAGAATTTTTATAATGAAGTTCTTTTAAATTTGAACTGTTTAAAATTTCTGAACGTCGTTTTAAAGATTCAATATGATTTTTCCATTCTGCTATGGGATTATCTTTATCTAAACGCATTGTTTTAAAAATATAATCCCATAGTTTGTTTACTGCATCTTCTTCTGCTAATTCTGGAAAAACAGTTTTTGCCCAACTTACACTTGGTATTGCAATTAAGTTCCAGCGAATTTGATTTTTCATACTGGCATCATAAAATTTTTGAAATGCAATATTTTTTGCTTTGCTTGTTTCTGATAAAATTTTTGGCGAAATATCTTTCATTAAATTTGGGTCTTCAGAAAGGATGCAAAGGTAGGCTGCATTTTTTTCAACAGCATAATTTCTTTCATCAATTTGATATTGAGGAATATTTACAAGATTTTCTAAGTCTTCATTTTCGTATCTAAGTTTTGTAAATAATTCATCTCTCCACATGATTGTTACTTTTTTAGCTTTATGTTTGTAAGCAGTTTGTGCTATGATTCTTGCAAATTCACAATCTGTAACATCAGCATTGATTACAAGCTCTTGATTTTCTTGCAAGTTTACACCAATTGTAATTGCAAGTTCTGCGTAGTTAAATAATTTGTTTATATTAATATTTCCAAACATGATATAAGTGTAATAAAAAAACTTCTTGACAAATACTATACAAGAATGTAGTATTTTATTATGGCAAATGCAACTGGATTTCCTTCTCCTGCTCAAGGTTATGAAGAAAAATCATTAAATTTTAACTCTCTTATTATCAAAAATCCTGCAAGTACTTTTACTTTACGATATGAAGGAAAAGGAATTGAAAGTCATGCTGTTAGAAAAGGCGACTTGCTTGTAATTGATTGCTCAGTTGTTCCAACAAAAAATTCTCTTGTTATCATTAGAACTTATGATGGTTTTGAATGTCATCCCATTACACAAATTAAAAATGATTTAAATGCAAAAAAATATTTTTTTTCAGATACAAAGGGAAATGAAAAAATGTGTTCTGAAATTTTTGGTGTAGTAAAAACGATTGTAAGGTTGTTAAAATGATTTTACATATCGACGCAAATAGTTTTTATGCTTCGTGTGAAAGACTTTTCAGACCAGATTTAGATAATAAGCCTATTGCAGTTTTGTCAAATAATGATGGCATGACAATTGCTTTAAATCAAGAATGTAAAAAATTAGGATTTTCTCGTGGAGATGTTTTTGCAAAAGAAAAATATCGTTATCAAAGAAATAATGTTTTTGTTTTTAGTTCAAATTACACTTTGTATGCAGATATTAGTAAACGAATAAATATGATTTATGAATACTATTGTCCAGAAGTTGAATTTTATTCAATCGACGAAAGTTTTTTAAATTTTCCAGATTGGAAAAATATGGACTTTGTAGATTTAGCTTTTGAAATAAAAAATTGTATTTGGCAATCAGTTCATATTCCTGTGTCGGTTGGAATTGCACCTACAAAAACATTAGCAAAGTTTTGTAATTCACTTGCAAAAAAACGAAACGGAGTTTGTTCTTGGTTTTCTATAAATCAAGAAGAAGAATTAAAAAATTTTAAATCCTACGATATTTGGGGAATTGGAAGAGCAAAAGCAGCTTTATTAGAACGAAAAGGAATTTTTTCTGCTTATGATTTAAAAAATTATCCATTGCATTTGGTAAAAAAATATTTGACAATTACAGGATTTAATACTGTTAGAGAATTAAATGAAATTCCATCTTTAAAATTTGAAACTTCTATTACAAGAAAAAATATTACTACATCAAGAAGTTTTTCTAAAAAAATAGAAACTCTTGTTGAACTTGAAACTGCTTTAAGTGAATTTACACAGTTAGCTGTATCTCGAATGCGTGAAAATAATCTTGCCTGTAAATTTATTAGTGTTTGTATTTTAACTGGAAAATCATATAACGAAAATGAAAAATCTTATTACAATGTTGCTCATGCTTCTCTTGAAAAACATACAAGTTTTTTGCCAGAAATTTTAGGAACTGCAATAAAACTTTTACATTCAATTTTTTTACAAGGATATAAGTATAAAAAAGTTATGATAACTCTTCTTGATTTAACTGAAGATAAACATATTCAAGGAGAATTATTTGAAGAAACATCAATAGAAATTCTTAACAAAAAAAAATCTATTATGAAAGTATATGACTCAGTAAATGAAAAATACGGGAAAGGAACTTTGCACACTGGATTAAGAAATCAAATTGCTGATTTTAATTCTCAAGGGAATCATGCAGATTGGATAATGAATAGAAATTTTTTATCACCTGAATATACAACGAATTTCAATGAGCTTCCAATAGTTTTATGATTTTATATTATTATTTGTTACAAGTTTTTCCCAAGTAGAATCTTCAGGAATTTCAAATGTAAGTTTTTCTTTTGTAACAGGATGAATAAATGATAAAGTTCTAGCATGCAAAGCAAGGCGTCCTAAAGGATTTGTTTTTGCATGATAATTTTTATCTCCTGCAATTGGATATTTTTTATTAGATAAATGAATTCTAATTTGATTTTTTCTTCCTGTATCAAGATTCAATTTAAAAAGAGAATAATGTTTTCCTTCATTTAAAATTGTGTAGTGAGTTTTTGCAACAATGCCATCTGTTGTTTCATTATTTTTTGAAATATAACCAATATGCTTTTTGTTGTATGTAATTTTGTCATCAATAATTCCAGATTTTTCAGTAAGATAATATTTTTGATTTAAAGGATTTTCAGCAACTGCAATGTAAGTTCTTTCTAAAATCATTTTGTGCCAAGTATTCATAATTTTTTGTTGCATTTCTTGTGAAAGAGCAAACATCATTACACCAGAAGTATCTTTGTCTAATCGATGCACAGGAAAAGGTCTGTGTGTTTTTGAATAAATGCCTCGCTTATACATCATGTTTTCAATTAATGATAAAGCACTTTTACCCTTAAAACCCTCATAATTAACTGAAAGAAGTCCAGAAGGTTTATTTATTACAATAAGATATTTATCTTGATATAAAATCTGTAAGTTTTTGATAGTTGTATCCTTAAAATATTTTTTTTAAGTATATCTTTAAATTTACATCTTGAATAGTATTTATATTTGTTTTATTTTATAGATGTATGAAAATTTTATCAAAAGAAAAATTTAATAAGAAAATAATTATTGCTTTAGTTCTGTTTTGTTTGTGTATATCTTCAGTATTTGCAGCAGAAAGAATTGTTTCTCTTTCACCTTCTGGAACAGAAATTATTTTTGCTTTAGGATTAGGTGATAAACTTGTAGGTCGTACCGATTTTTGTACATTCCCAGAAGAAGCAAAAAAAATAGATTCTGTAGGTGGCTTTGATGGAAAAAGTTTTAGCCTAGAAAATATATTAGCATTTAATCCTGATTTTGTTTATTTATCCAATGGAATGCATAATCATCTTATAAATTCATTAGAAAATTTTGGAATTCAAGTTTATGTTTCCGATATCAACTCAATAGAAGATATTTTTAAAGAAATAATTTCTGTTTCAAAATTATTAAATGCTTCTGAAGTTGGATTAAATTATGTTTCTAAAATGAAAAAAGAATTAAATAATTTAAAAGAAGATTCTAGTGATGTAAATATTTATTGTGAAATTTTTAATTCTCCATTTTTAACTTGTGGTAAAAAATCTTTTGTAAATGATATTATAGAATACGCTGGTGGAAAAAATATTTTTTATTTTTTAGATTCAACATATCCACAAGTGAGTGAAGAATCAATTATTGTAAATAATCCTCAGATTATTTTGGCCCCAGATTATTCTGAAAATGATTTAAATAAAATTTATTCCAGAAATGGTTGGCAAAATATTGATGCAATAAAAAATAAAAAAGTATTTTCAGTTTCTGGAGATATTTTTACACGTCCTGGTCCAAGAGTTTTAGAAGCAGTAATTTTGTTAAAGGAAATTATTAATGAAGAATAAATTATTAGAAAAACAAAAGTTTGTAATTTTAATAATTAGTTTTATAATCTTGTTACTTGTTTCTTTTGTAGTTTCTGTGTGTGTTGGTTCTCAAAAAATTTCATTAAGTGAACTTATAAATATTTTTTCAATAAAAAAAAGTGATGGCATAAATAATAAAATTCCTATTTTAAAAAATATAATTTTTCAAATTCGATTACCTCGTTCTTTGCTTGTTATGTTTACTGGTTTTGTATTAGCTGGTGCAGGATGTGTATTTCAAGGTTTTTTTAGAAATCCTTTGTCAGAGCCTGGAATAATGGGAATAACTTCTGGAGCTACTTTAGGAGCGGTATTTTCTTTGTTAGTTCCAAATTTTTTTATTTTTAAATTTTTACAACCAATTTCATTTTTTGCATTTTTAGGTGCATTGATTTCTGGTGTAATAATTTTTTTATTATCAAAAAAATCTAATGGCTATACAAGTTCTTCCTCTGTCATTTTAACAGGAACTGCATTAGGAACTTTTTTTTCATCTATCACATCAATAATTTTATTGTCAAAACAAAATCAATTACATTCAATTTATGTTTGGTTATTAGGAAGTTTTTCTGGAAAAGGCTGGAATGAATTTTATTTTTTGATATTTCCTTTTATTATTTCTATTATATTTATTTTTTTTAGTGGAAGATTTTTAGACCTTTTATCTGTTGGAGAAGTTTCTGCACAGACTTTAGGATTAGATATAAAACATACTCGTTTGTTTATTTTACTAACTGGTTCTTTGTGTGCATCTTGTGCTGTTTGTGCAGGAGGTACGATTGGTTTTGTTGGATTAATATCTCCACATATAATTAGAATTATTTTTACTTCAAAACATAAATATTTAATTCCATTATCAATTTTACTTGGTGGAATTATATTATTAGTATCTGATACAGTGGCAAGAATTGTTTTGTCTCCAATTGAATTGCCTGTAGGTGTAATTACTTCTTTGCTTGGTTCTCCATTTTTTATTTCACTAATTTTTTCTAAACAAAAGGAATTTTAATGAGTTGTATTTTAAAAGTAGAAAAATTATTTTCAGGTTATAAAGAATTAATTATTAAAGATGTTTCTTTTGAAGTAAATGCTGGTGAAGTTATTTGTTTAATTGGTGCAAATGGTTCTGGAAAATCAACATTGTTGTCATCATTAGTAAATATGAATTTTAAAAATTTTGTTTGTTCAAAAAATTCTGTCTGGGTAAATGGTAAATCAATTAGCTTTATGAATAGAAATGAAATTGCAAAAAATATTTCTTACATGATACAAAATGAATCTTGTGTTTGGAATTTTTCTGTTTATGATTTTATTTGTTTAGGAAATTATTTTTCAAAAAATATTTTTGAAAATAAAATTGATGAAATTCTATCAACATTAAATATATTTGAATTAAAAAATAAAAATGTAAATCAGTTATCTGGTGGTGAGTTTCAAAAAGTAAGAATTGCAAGAACGATTTTTCAAAATACACCTGTGTTGCTTTTTGATGAACCAATTTCTAATTTAGATATTAATTATCAATACTCATTGCTTAAGTCTATTAGAAAAATTGTTAAAGAAAAAAAATCTTGTGCAATTATTTCAATTCACGATATAAATTTAGCTTCTATTTTTGCTGATAAAATTTTCTTGTTAAAAAAAATAAATGAATGTTCTGAAAATGAAAATCAATTGCTTGTTGGAAATAGTGAAGAAATTTTAACTTCTAAAACTTTATCAACATGCTTTAATACAAAGTTAGAAACATTTTTACATCCAGAATATAAAAAGATTCAAGTTTATGTAAAAGGAAATTTAAATGATGAAACAAAATAAAATTATAAATGATTTTATGCCAGTAACAAAAGAAGAACTTAGTGAAAGAGGAATTGAAGAATTAGATTTTGTTTTTGTTTCAGGAGACGCTTATGTTGATCATCCTTCATTTGCTGTTGCACTTTTAGGTAGACTATTAGAAAAAAATGGATACACTGTTGGTGTAATTCCACAACCAAACTGGAAAGATGTTGAGTCATTTAAAGTTTTAGGTAAACCAAGATTAGCATTTTTAGTTAGTGCTGGAAGTATGGATTCAATGGTTGCAAATTATACTGCAAATAATAAACCTCGTTCAGAAGATGCCTATTCTCATGGTGGAGAAAAAGGTCATCGCCCAGACAGAGCAATCATAACTTATGTTTCAAAAATTCGTGAAGCATATAAAGGTGTGAATGTAATTATTGGTGGAATTGAAGCAAGTTTACGCAGAATGGCTCACTATGATTATTGGTCTAACACAGTAAAGCATTCTATTTTGCTTGACTCAAAAGCAGATTTGCTTTTATACGGAATGGGCGAGTATTCAATTCTAGAAGTTGCAAAAAAATTGAAAGATGGAATTCCGGCAAACGAAATTAGAGGTGTTAGAGGAACTTGTTGGCGAACTGGTAAAGAAAGTGAACTTCCTAAAAATTGTTTTGACGCAAATAATAATGAAGGTCAAGTTATTTATCTTCCTAACTTTGAATCAGTTAGTAAAAATACTAGTGAGTCAAAAATTAATTTTGCTAAATCATATTTATTGCAAGAAGAAAATACTGATGCCATATCTGCAAAAGTTTTAATTGAACAAAGTGAATCACGTTTTGTTGTACAAGAACCTCCATCATTTCCATTATCTACAAAAGATTTTGATGAAGTTATGGAATTACCTTTTACAAGAAAATGGCATCCAATGTATGATAAAAAAGCAAGTAACGGAAAAGTAGGAGTACCTGCTTTAAGTGAAGTAATTTTTTCACTTGTTAGTAATCGAGGTTGTTTTGGAGCATGTTCTTTTTGTGCAATAACTTTTCATCAAGGAAGAAGGATTCAATCTAGAAGTCACGAATCATTAATTAATGAAGCAAAAATTTTAACACAAATGGAAAATTTCAAAGGATACATTCATGATGTAGGTGGTCCCACTGCAAATTTTAGACAGGATGCTTGTGAAAAACAAAAAAAATATGGAGCCTGTAAAAATAAAGATTGTTTGGGAACTGCCCCTTGCAAAAAATTAAATGTTGATCATACGGATTATGTAAGTTTATTAAAAAAATTGCGTAGTGTTCATGGAATAAAAAAAAATATTTATTAGAAGTGGAATTAGATTTGATTATTTAATGATGGATAAAGATAAAACTTTTTTTAAGGATTTATGTAAATATCATATTTCAGGACAATTAAAAGTTGCTCCAGAACACACTAGTGATAAAGTATTAAATCTTATGCGAAAAAGTTCTCATAAAGTTTATGAAGAATTTTATGATGAGTATAAAAAAATAAATTGTGAAATAAATAAAAAGCAATTTTTAGTTCCTTATTATATTGCAGGTCATCCTGGTGCAACTTTAGAAGATGCTCTTGATGTTGCATTGTATTTAAAACAAACAAAATTTGTACCAGACCAAGTTCAAGATTTTTATCCAACTCCTGGTAGTTTATCAACTTGTATGTATTATACAGAATTAGATCCGAGAATAATGGAAAAAATATATGTTGCAAAAGGTGCACATGAAAGAAAATTACAAAGAGCTTTATTGCAATTTAATAAACCAGAAAATAAAAAATTAGTTGTAGAAGCATTGGAAAAGATTGGTAAGAAAAATTATATAAAGAAATTATTTAATTGATTTTATTTCTATTTAAAATTGCTTTTCTTGTGTTTTCAGCAGATTCAAGTAAACAAGAAAATAAAGTAGAAAAACTTTGAAATAAATTAAAAACAATATTTTTTGTGTAATTTTTTTTGTTACATATTCTTGCTTTTGAAGCCAAATTAATTTTATTCCATAAACGAAATATTAATGGAATGAATAAAATAGTTAAACTGATTGTTTGTGAAATTTTAAACTTTTTAAATAAAGGAATTTTATCTAGTTCTTTTTCTATTTGATATGTGGATGTTGTATCAAAAATAATTAATGCTAAAAAGGAAATAATAAATAATCTAGTTACATATAATAAAGCTTCTAATGATTTGCTAAAATTTATTCTGATTGGATTAAAATCTAAACCAATAATTAAAATTATAATAATACCCAAAATTGGAATGTATGATAATTTTTTTAAACTAGAAAATTTTGTTTTGGAAATAATAAATAAAATACAATTTATTATAAAATAAAAACAACACTGAATCCAAGAATTTATATTTAATGAATCTACTTTTGAAGAAAAAAGTCTTATTGAAATAAAACATAAAAAAATAATTTTTAATAGTGCAGGAATTTTGTGAATGAGTGTTTTATCATAACGGTATGAAAATAAATTTATATCCATATTTTTTTTACCAAATTAAATCATCTAATGTTTTATATTCTGTTAAAGGATAATGTAATTCTAGTTCTTTCCATTTAGATTTTTCTAATTTAATAATTTCATTTGTAGAATCATCTAAAATTAATCTTCCGTTTTTAATCACAATAACACGATTAGTAAGTGCTAAAACTTTTTCAACTTCGTGTGTTAAAATTAAAATTGTTTTTCCCTCTTCTTTTAATTTCTTTAATAAAGAAGTAACTAATTTGACACCTTTCCAATCTAGATTTGCAAATGGTTCATCAAAAATTAATATTTCGCAATCTAGTGCAAGCATTGATGCTATTGCCAATCGTCTTTTTTCTCCACCTGACATTAGTCTTGCTGGAAAGTGTTTTTTATTTTCAAGTTCGCAAAATTTTAATACGTTATTTGTAATTTCTTTTATTTTTTCTTTTTTATAATTTAAATTTTTTAAACCAAAAAGAATATCTTCTTCAGGTGTTTCTCCTAGAATTTGTGAATCAGCATCTTGAAAAATAAAACCTATGTGTGGATTTATATTAAAATCTTTTGCGTTATTAATAATTTTTCCTGTAGAAGGTTTTTCAAGATTTGCAATTATATTCATTAATGCAGTTTTACCAGAACCATTTGAACCTGCAATAAGAATAAAATCATTTTTAAAAATTTCAAAATCAATATTTTGTAAGGCTTGTGTTCCATTTTGAAAAGTTTTAGATATATTTTCAATTTTTAAAATTGGTTTATCTTTTATGTTCATAATAATTTTCTTACTCCAGAATTTAATATAAATAATTTTTTATTATGTTATAAAATCGTTTTGATAAAAGCACAATTAATATTCCTTTTATTATTGTTCCAGGAATGAATGGTATTAAAACTGAATAAACTGATTTTATAAAATCTGCACCTGTGTTGTGCATAAACCCAAAAATCCCTAAAAAGAAAATAATGAAAAATCCAATTGCTGTAACAAATGAAAAAATCAAATATTGATAAAAGTTATTTTTTGTTTTTTTGTTAATAAAAATCTTAATCAGTAAACCACAAAAAAAAGCAGCTAAAAGATATCCTATTAAAATTCCTCCTGTGGGACCATTTAGGATAATTTGTATTCCCCCTTTGCCTGTAAAAACGGGGAAGCCAATAGCTCCAATTATTAAGAAAATTAATACAGACAATCCACCATAAATTGGACCAAGCAAAATTCCATTTAACAATGCTATCATATCTTGAAAAGCAATAGGAATTCCAAGTGGTAAAGGGATAATTATAAAACTTGCAGCACAAAGTAATGCAGAAAATGCAATTGTTAAAATATATGCTGTCATCGGTTTTTCGGTTTTCACTTGAAATATGGTAACAAAATAAACTAATCTTTGTCAATCAACACAAATATTGTAGATTATTGTTCTTTTTTTTAGTATATTATATATGATTACTTTGAAAATTCATTAGGAGTATAAAGAAATTATGAAATCAAACAAACTTATTCCTGTAACTTTACTTACAGGATATCTTGGTGCAGGAAAAACTACATTACTTAATTATGTTTTGAATAATCAAAAAGGCTACAAGGTTGCTGTTATCGTAAATGATATTGGTGAAGTAAATATAGATGCAAATTTAATTGAAAAAGGAGGAAGTATCGTTGAAAAAGATAGCGTCGTTCCTCTACAAAACGGTTGTATTTGTTGTACTCTAAAAACAGACTTGATGGAACAAATTGTTTCTATAACTAAAACTCAAAAATTTGATTATATTTTAATTGAAGCCAGTGGAATTTGTGAGCCTGTTCCTATTGCTCAAACAATTTGTGCATTAGATGGTTCTGCTGAAGATCAAGGTTTACCTGCGATTGTTCGCTTAGATAATATTGTTGCTGTTGTAGATGCCCTTCGGCTTGTAAGCGAATTTGGTGGTGGAGATAAATTGTTAGATGAAAATAAAGGTGAAGAAGATATTGCAAATCTTTTAGTTCAACAAATTGAATTTTGTAATACAATCTTAATTAATAAAACAGATTTAGTTTCTCCAGAAGAATTGAATAAAGTGAAAGCTGTTGTAAAAACTTTACAACCTCATGCAAAAATTATTGAAACAACAAAGAGTCAAGTTGAACTTTCAGAAATTCTTGATACAAAACTTTTCGATTTTGAAAAAGTGTACGGAACAGCTCGTTGGGTAACTGAACTTGAAAGTTCCGAAAATGAACACGATGATAGCGAAGAACATTCTCATCATCACGAACACGACCATGAGCATCATAATCATGAAGAACATGAGCACGACCATCATCACGAACATGAAGATCATAGTCACTGTGACCATGAACACGGAAAATGTTGTTGTGGTCATCATCATGATGAAAATCATCAACATGGAGATGAATACGGAATTTCAACTTTTGTATATTATCGTCGTCGTCCATTTAACAGAATGAAGTTGGAACTTTTTGCAGAGAACTGGCCTGAATCAATTATTAGAGCAAAAGGAATGATGTGGTTTTCTGATGAAGATGATGGCGCTTATCTTTTTGAACAAGCAGGAAAACAAATTTCTGCTTCTTTTGCTGGAATTTGGGTTGCAGCTGCAAGTCCTGAACAAATTGCACAAGCAAAATCAGAAGATGAACGAATTGCAAAAATTTGGGACGACAAAGTTGGCGACCGTGAAATAAAATTAGTTTTTATCGGACAACACATGGATAAAGAAAAAATCTGCAAAGACTTAGATGCTTGTCTTGATTAGGATTTTTGAATGAGTGTTCTAAAAATAGACTACAACAGAATGATGGAAGATGAAATTGAAAATATCTTAAATCATTTTGATAGAAAACCAACTTTGCTTCTTCATTCTTGTTGTGGTCCATGTAGTACTACATGTTTAGAACGCTTAATTGAATTTTTTGATATAACAATTTATTTTTATAATCCAAATATTCAACCAAAAGAAGAATTTGAATTAAGATTGCAAAGTCAAAAAAGATTTTTATCAAAATGTGATAAAATGTCAAATGTAAAATTGATTGTGCCAGATTACAATACAAATGAATTTTTAGAATCAATCGATTTACAGAATTTTCCAGAACGAAAATTTGAAAAAGAATGTGGCACTAGATGTTCACAGTGTTACAAATTGCGTCTTAGTGCTACAGCAAATTTTGCTTGTAAAAATAATTTTGATTATTGGACAACAACTTTAACAGTTAGTCCTCATAAAGATGCAAAATTAATTAACGAACTTTCAAATGAAATTTCAAAAAAAATGTTTAACGATAATGTAAAATATTTACCAAGTGATTTTAAAAAGAAAAATGGTTATCAACGTTCTATTCAATTATCAAAAGAATATGAACTTTATAGACAAAATTATTGTGGTTGTATCTTTGGTAAGATTGCAGATGAAAATTTTATAAAAAGCAAAGAGGTGAATAATTATGGCAATTCATAAATCCGGTGAAGATTATTTAGAAGCTGTAATGATGATTCATAAAGAAAAAGGAAAAGTACGTTCTTCAGATTTAGTAAAGAAAATGGGATTTTCTAAGCCAAGTATTTGTAATGCTGTTGCTTTGTTAGAAAAAGATGGTTATTTAATTATGAATGAAGATAAAACTTTGGAACTTACTAAAAAAGGAAAATCCGTAGCAGATAAAATGTATGAGCGACATTCTTTTTTTGTGCGTTGGTTAGAATCTCTTGGGGTTTCTCCTGAAGTTGCAGAGGAAGAAGGTTGTGCAATCGAACATAATGTTAGTGATGATACATTTGAGAAAATAAAAAAAGCATACGAAATTCAAATTTAGATTTTTATATTTTCTTTGTACCTAATCGTAAAGCGTTAAGTACAACACAAATTGAACTTAATGCCATTGAAGCACCTGCAATCATTGGGTTTAACAAAATTCCAAAACTTGAATACAACACACCTGCTGCTAGAGGAATACTGATTGAATTATAGAAAAAAGCCCAGAATAAATTTTGTTTAATATTTCTTAAAGTTAATCTACTTAAATTTATTGCACTGTCAACATCGGCAATTCCATCTTTCATTAAAACAATATCAGCAGATTCAATTGCGATGTCAGTTCCATTTCCAACTGCAATTCCAACTTCGGCTTGGACAAGAGCAGGTGCATCATTTATTCCATCTCCAACCATCAAAACAGTTTTGTTTTCTTTTTGAAATTCTTGAATAATCGATGCTTTTTGTTCTGGCATAGTTCTTGCAAAAATTTTATCTATACCAACTTTGTCTGCAATGATTTTTGCAGTTTTAAAACTGTCGCCTGTAATCATTGCAACTTCAATTCCTTTTTTATGAAGATTTTTAATTACTTCAAAACTTTCAGTTCTAATTTCATCTCGTATTCCAATTATCAATTCGATATTGAAATTTTGATTTTCTTTTATAGCAAGACAAATAACAGTGTCTCCATCATTTTCAAAATTATTTATGGTTTCTGTAATTTCATCTGAGATAAAATAACTTTTACTTTGCGAAAGTCCAAGTTCTTCCATAAAATTTTTACTTCCGATATAAACTTGTAAGTTATCATCATGATTAGGAACTATTACTTCTGCTTTAACACCTTTGCCTAAAATATTTTCAAAGTCAGTAACAAAAAAATCTGAAAAGTCAATTTTTAATTCACTTGCTTTTTCAATTATTGCTTTTGCTAAGGGATGATCTGATGCTTGTTCTACACTTGACAAAATTGAAAACAGAAAATCAATTTTTGAATTTTGATTTTTATCATTGCAATCATAAATTGCAGTTACTTGTGGTTTGCCTTTTGTTATTGTTCCTGTTTTATCAAATACAACTGTGTTAATTTTTCCACATTGTTCTAAAGCTTCACCAGAACGAACCAAAATTCCTTTTTTTGCACCAAGTCCAGTTCCCGTCATAATTGCAGTAGGAGTTGCTAATCCCAAAGCACAAGGACAAGCAATTACTAAAACTGATGTAAAAATTCTTAAAACAAAATTTATATCCTTTCCTAATATTGCCCAGATTATTGAAGATATTATTGCAATCATAATTACAGTCGGTACAAAAATACCAGCAATCTTATCTGCAATTTTACTTATAGGTGCTTTCTTTCCTTGGGCTTCTTCAACAAAAGAAATTATTTTTGCTAAAGTTGTATCATTCCCTATGGCAGAAACTTTTATTACAATCAATCCATTTCCATTTAGACTTCCACCTATAACTAGAGAGTCTTCTTTTTTTTCAATTGGTAAACTTTCTCCAGTTAGCATAGATTCGTCAACGGTTGTTTTTCCAAAAATAATTTTTCCGTCAAGTGGAATGCGTTGTCCTGGTTTTACAATTAGTAATGAATCAAGTGTTACTTTTTCAACTAGAATTTCACTTGCATCTTGTAATGAATCTCCAGATTTCCAACTTGAAGGAAGAATTAAACATTTATCAGGAGTTAATGATACTAAAGCGGAAATTGCACTTTTTGTTTTTTCAGTACTTTGTCCCTCTAGAAATTTTCCAGTCATGATGAAAGTTAAAATCATTGCACTAGATTCAAAATAAAGATTATGAACTTCATTATTATCAATAGGAATTAAAAAAGTTAAAACTAAAGAATAAATGAATGAAGAAAGAGAACCAACTGCAACTAAAGTATTCATGTTTGGATTTTTATGAATAGTGGCTGAAATTCCATTGATTAAAATTTTTCTTCCAAAAAATAAAGCTATAGAAGATAATATCAATTGAATTAAAGCAAAATTTGTTGGATAAAAATTTGGATCAAAAATTTTTGGTAATGGAAGACTTGAGCCATTTATTTTTATCATATGTCCCATTGAAACATACATTAAAAGTAAACTTGTAATCCAAATTAAAATTAATTTTATTTTAGGATTTTCTTTTTTTGAATTATTTTGAGTAGAAGTTTTAGTTTCTGTATTTTTTTCTGTTTTTAATGAAATTTCAAATCCAGCTTTTTGTACAACAGAACAGATTTGTTCCATTGTACAAATTGCTTCATCATACTCAATTGAAAGTTGTTTTGTTGTTAAATTTACATTGCTAGATTTTACACCATCTAATTTTCTTGTAACTTTTTCTACCGCACTTGAACATGCAGCACAAACCATACCTTCAACATTATATGTTTGTGTAATCATTTATTTTAAAAATCCTTCGATAATTTTTTGTTCTGCTTCTTCTTCTGTTAAACCCAAAGTTCTAAGTTTTAAAATTTGTTCTCCTGCAATTTTTCCGATGGCAGCTTCATGAATTAAAGATGCATCTTCATTTGCAGCAGTTAATTCTGGGGATGCACTTACAATTCCGTGGTCAGCTAAAATTGCATCACATTCAGAATGTCCTGTACAACGAGCATTACCCACAATGTTTGAACGGTAAGTTTGTTTTGAATTTCCTTTAGCAACCGAACGAGAAATTAAATTTACAGAAGAATCATCTCCGTTCATTTCTACGTAGAAGTCTGTTTCTACAACATCGTTTCCATCTGTAAGTAAATGTTCTTTGATTATTAAAGTTGCTTCTTTCCCGACTGTAACTTTTGTTTTTCTCTTTGTTGAATCAACACCACCAAGTTGACTTGTGTCCATTTCAAGATATGAACCTTCTTCTAAAAAAGCTTCTGTTACAGGGTCGATAGAACGTTGACTGTTTTTTGCCCCTGTTCCCACATGTTTTTCAACATAAAGTGCTTTAGCATTCTTTCCAACAAAGAAACGATGAATACCGTTGTGTCGTGCAGGTTCTCCTGTTTCTGTGTGAATGCCACAACCTGCAATAATTATAACATCAGAATCTTCTCCGATGAAAAAATCATTGTAAACTAAATCATCAACTTTTGCGTGAGTAACACAGGCTGGAATAAAAACTTGTTCTCCCTTAGTTCCTGGTTTTATGTGAACTTCTAGTCCTGGATTATCGGTTTTAGATTCAATCTTGATGTTTTCAGTTGATTTTCTAGCAGCACTAGAACAATTTACTCTTATGTTGTAGGCTCCTTTAAATTCTTCTCCGTTCCAATCGGAAATTTCTTTTAAAAGTGCATTTGTTTGTTCATCTATTTGTGGTTTGTTATCAGCCATATTTTCCTACCTTATTTCGCGTCCTTTTGGACAACCATATTTACCAACTGAAGAATTTTGCAATATTTCTGGTAAAAGCATAATACCAGGACCTTGCTTTGTAACTTTTCCGTTTCCAATAACGATGATGACATCTGCAATTGATAAAATTCGTTCTTGATGTGAAATTACGATTATAGAGCCATTTTTTTCAGAGCGAAGATTTTTGAAAACATCAATTAAATTGTTAAAACTCCATAAGTCAATTCCTGCTTCTGGTTCATCAAAAACTGAAATTCGTGTTTTTCTTGCAAGTACAGTTGCAATTTCAATTCGCTTGATTTCGCCACCTGATAAAGCAGAATTTATTTCTCTATCAAGATAATCTCTTGCACAAAGTCCAACCTTGTGTAAAAGTTCTGAAATTTCTTTTTCTGTAAGAGGTGTAGGGGATGCGAGAGAAATTAAATCTCTAACAGTAATTCCTTTAAATCTTACAGGCTGTTGGAAGGCAAAACTAATTCCTTTTTTTGCTCTTTCTGTTATATCTAAATTGGTTATATCTTCATCGTCAAGGAGGATTTTTCCGCTTTGTGGATTTTCTATTCCTGCGATAATTTTTGCAGTTGTAGTTTTTCCTCCACCATTTGGACCTGTAATTACTACAAGTTTATTATCTGGAAAAGTTGCATCAATTCCATTTAAGATTTTATCTCCTGATGGTGTTGACCATTCTATTTTTTCAAGTCTTAACATAAAGTTTCCTATTTACAAAACAAAATTTGAATACAAACTAAATATAACAATTTTATGTATAAAAAACAAGGTTAGAATAAAATATACTTAATTTTGAAAAAAAAGTTTGGTAGATAAAATTATTTTTTTGCGTAAAAAAATTTTTTCCTGTATTTGACTGTTAGAAAAAATAAGGATACACTATTGATTGTTTATGGGAGAAATTATGAAGAAAATTTGTATTATTACTGGTGGTAGTTCAGGAATGGGAGTTTGTTTTGCTCAACAACTTTTGCATTTTCGTGAATTTGATGAAATGTGGTTGATTGCAAGACGAATCGAAAAACTTCAAAAAGTTTCTGATAAATTAAATGAATCTATAAAAATAAATAATTCTTCTGTAAAAATTCGCTGTATACAAGGGGATTTATCAGGGAAAGATGGAGTAGAATTTGTCAAAAATCTATTGAAAGAAGAAAAACTACATCAAGATTTTATTATCGACACTCTTGTAAACAACGCAGGTTATGGAACCTACGGAACTTTTGAAAATACAAGTTTAGAAAGACAACTTGGCATGGTGGATTTGAATGTTTATTCCCTTACAGGAATTTGTTATGAAGCCTTACCTTTTTTAACAAAAGGCTCTTTAGTAATAAATGTTGCTTCCCTTGCTTCTTTTGCACCTTTAGGAAATTTTGCAGTTTATGGGGCAACAAAGGCTTATGTTTACAGTTTTTCACTTGCACTTGCTGCTGAACTTGAACCTAAGGGAATTTTTGTAGAAACTTTATGTCCAGGACCAGTTGATACAGAATTTGCAAATGTTGCTTCTTTGGGAGCAAGAAAAGTAGTAAAAGACGGAAAATCTCCTGACAAAGTTGTAGCTCATTGTTTAAAATCTATTTCGAGAAGAAAATACATTTCTATAATGGCTCTAAAATGGAAGTTCAAAGCATTTATGAGTAGATTTATTAGTAAAATATGGTTTGCTCGTTATACTTTTAAGCACGAAAAACGCCCATCAAACTAAATTTGTAAAAACTAAAATGCCCACCCAAATGCTGCGGATATTGAAGGAATCCAGAAAAAGTTTGTTTTTGAAGGATAAAAAGCAAAATCCGCTCCAAAGGACATTACAAATTTATCTTTTGTAACAATTTGATATCCTAACCCTAGTTGTGTTGTAAAATTAAAAAACATTCCCAAAGTTCCACCGGCAAGACCTTTTATGAACATTCCTTCTGGAGCTGTTCCAAAAGGGTAATATGTCATTCCACCTAAAATTCCCACCGCTGTAGGAAAATAAATTGCGTTTATGCTTTCCACACTTAAAACTAAACCGAATTTTTTTTCTAAGAAAAATTCCCAATAAAGTGGAGTTCTAACATTTTCAGTAAAAGCGTCTTCGGAATTAAAACCAGTCATAGCAGAAACAGCAATTCCAAAAATTGGTGAAAAAACATCAGCTTTGATAAGAAATTTTATTGGTTCGCTTTCTTCAGGGAATTCAAATTCTTCGTCATGGAATTTTTCATTTTTTAAAACTTCTCTTTGAAGTTCTTCTGGAGTTTTTATATCAGATTGAGAATTTTCAGTTTGTTCTTGTGCAAATGAAAATCCCATCATCGTTAAAATCAAAAAAAAGCAAATAAATCTTGTTTTCATATTTTTATCTTATCAAGGGATTTGAATTTTGTCCATAATTCCTGTCATGTATGCGATGGCGATTCCGTAGTTTGTCATAGGAATTTTGCTTAATTCTGCCTGACTTTGTCTTGAAAGAACATAAGAACGATTGAACATGCAAGCACCACAGTGAATTATTAAATCAAACTGGGATAAATCCTTAGGAAAGTCGTTTCCATTTACATGAGTGATAGAAATTTCACTTCCAACAAATTTTTTTAGCATATTAGGAATTTTTACTGTCCCAATATCTTCTGTTAATGGGGCGTGAGTACAAGCTTCTGCAATTAAAACCTTCGATTTTTCTGTTAATTTTGAAATTTGTTTTGCCCCTTCTACAAACTGATTTATATCACCTTTGTTTGCTGCAAGTAAAACTGAAAAAGAAGTTAATTTTGATTCACTTGGTTTATTTTCATATACAAATTTGAAAACTTGAGAATCTGTAATAATCAAAGTTGGTGGATTTTTAATAAGGTTCAAAGTGTGAACAAATTTATCTGTGGTACAACTTATCACACTGCATTTTTTATCCAATAATTCCCGGATGATTTGAACTTGTGGCAAAATAAGTCTGCCTTTAGGAGCTTGAATATCTTGTGGCATAACTAAAAGTACAACATCATCTTCTTTACATAAATTTTGTGTTAGGGTAAGTTTTTGAAAATCTTCAGGAACTTTTCGTAATAATTCTTGCTTAATTTGTTCCATTCCAATTTTTTCTTTTGCACTAATTTGAATTGGTTTTTCATTTGTAAACTTTTCAATAAATTCTGTAAATGATTTTAATTGAAATTGCTTTTCTTCTGTATCAATTAAATCAATTTTATTTATTATTGTAATAAAACTCTTTTTTTCTTGTTTTAATTTTTCAATTAATTTTGCAATTTGTGATTCTAAAAAGTTTTTTTCATTAAAATTTTTATTTATTACTTCTTCTGCATTAAATAAAATTAAGGCTACATCAGTTTTTTCTGTTGCAAGAAAAGTTTTTTTTATTCGTTCTTCACCAAGTTCACTTGTATCTTCAAATCCAGCGGTATCGATAAAAACAACTGGGCCAATTCCATGAATTTCCATTGGTTTGAAAACTAAATCTGTGGTTGTTCCTGCAATGTTAGATACTAGTGCATGATTTTGACCAGTTATTCCATTCAAAAATGATGATTTTCCGCAGTTTGTGTTTCCAAAAATTCCAATGTGAAGTCGTTGTGAAGTTGGTGTTTCTATCATAAATTTTCCTTATGGGTTTATTTTATTGTTGATAATCTCCGCGAGAAAAATCAATTTTACAATTTATTTTATCAAGTTGTTTTTGTAAAAGAATTAATCCTTCTGCACTTTCTTCATTTACAGAAGCCTTGTTGTTGTAAAGTGCGTAATTTTTTCGTTGCTCCATTGGAGAAACATTTGGCATTACAACATTTGCTCCTGATAAAATTCCCAAAATTCTACCCTCTGGATTTATGCTTGAAAGGGCTGTAGTTGCAGGTAGCAAAACTTTTGGAAACATAATTCTTATTAAAGACAAAATAAATAGTGTAAGATTTAAATCTCCAGATGGAAATTTTGCAAATTCAGTTTGTTCATGTGGAATGAAAGGTCCAATTCCAACCATTTCTGGTTTTAAACTTTGGATAAAACATAAATCTTGAGCAATATCATCTAAAGTTTGAAAAGGCGAACCTACCATAAAACCAGCACCTGTTTGAAATCCTAAATTTTTTAATGAACGTAAACATTCTAGCCGATTTTTATGGTTCATATTTTTAGGGTGAAGTTTTTGATAATGCTCAGAATTTGCAGTTTCTTCTCTGAGTAAATATCTATCTGCACCAGCTTGTTTATAAAGAGCATAACTTTCTTTTGATTTTTCTCCAAGGGAAAGTGTTATGGCACAATCTGGATATTTTTCTTTAATGGATTTTATAAGTTTACAAATAATTTCATCTGTAAAAAAAATATCTTCGCCACCTTGCAACACGAAGGTTCTAAAACCAAGTTCGTAAGCAGTTTTGCAACATTCCATTATTTGTTCTGTGGAAAGTCTATATCGTTGAATATTTTGATTTTTACAATTTATTCCACAGTAAAAACATGCGTTTTTGCAATAATTTGAAATTTCAATTAAAGCTCGAATGTAAATTTTGTTAGAAAAATTTTCTTGTCTAATTTGATTTGCTTTGTTACGAGTGTAGTCAAAAATTAAATCTTTGTTTTGTAATAGAAGTAAAAAATCATTTTTTTTTATTAAATTTTTTTTATCCTGTACAGAAGCTATAGAAATTTTATCCACAAGAGAAATTAGTTTTTCTTGTAAGCTATTCTCTGTCTGTTTTTCTATCACTTCCATACAAGGATTTATTCTAATTATTTTAGTTTTCTTTGTAAACTAGCAATGTTGTTCCGTCAGCATCTTTTAGAGTTAAATTTTTACCTGAAACTTCATAATATTGAACTTGTGAAAGTAAATTTATGATTTGTGATTCAAGTTCCATTAGTTCTGCTGGTCCTGCCATTCTTGTTGTGATAAATTGACCGAAAGTCAAAGAACCATCATCTGAAGATGAGTAATCTGAGGCAAAACTATTTACAGATGCGTTTCCAAAAAGTTGTCCACCACCACCAAATCCAAGGGTGATTTTATCTTCAAGATTTTCGTCAACAGAAACTACAGCATTTCCATCGTTGTAAAATGTTAAATTCCATGCAGTATTTTCAAGTTTGATTTCTCTAAAAACAAGAACAGTTTTGTCTTCTTTGTTGCGAATTATTAAATTTGTGTTTCCATCTGTTGTTTCAAAAGAAAATTTTCCACCTTTAGACAAAATCTGTAAGTATTCGTTTTCGATAGAAGACGCTTTTTCATCCCCAGCCATCATTGTGGTGATAACATTTGCAACTGTAATTTTTCCTTTATCAAGGAAAGCTTGTGCACTGTAATTATTTACTCCAGAAAATCCTGAAAGTTGATAATTGAAATCTGTATCAGATTCATTTTTATTTACTGACAAATTTGCAGTAATCTTTTCTGGAAAATCACCATTTTCTGTAGATAGAACTTTTCCATCTTTTTCGATTTTGATTAAATCCCAATCGGTTGTTGTTTTAGTGTATTCTTCGTTACATCCCATAATTGTAAAAAAAAGTAACGCAAAAACAATAAAAATGCTAGATAGTTTTTTCATAAAATGTTCCTTTTTGTGTAAATTTTTTTATGCTAGACGCATTATTTGTAATTATAACAATTTTTATATTTAAAAGATACACTTAATTTTTTCAATAAGTGCAAAAATCATAAAAATTATTAAATTTATTACAACTATTGTTGCTCCAGCAGGACTTGATATTACAAAACTTAATACAATTCCTAGGAAAAAGCAAATTATTGAAACTATGGTAGCACAAAGTGTAACAGATTTATAACTTTTAAAAATTCTCATTGCAGAAAGGGCAGGAAAAATTATAAGGCTAGAAATCATCATTGCTCCCATTAATCTCATTCCAATTACAACTGTTAAAGCTGTTAAAACTGCAATTAAAGAATTGTAAAGAGAACTTTTTATTCCTGTGGCATTGGAAAAAGTTTCGTCAAAGGTAACGCTAAAAATTGAATTGTAAAAAATAACAAAAAATCCAACCACAAAAATTGCAAGAACCAAACTGATTATTACATCGGTTTTCCCTATCGAAAGTATGCTACCAAAAAGAAAGGCTGTAACATCTGTATTTAATCCAGAAGTCATAGAGGTGATTAAAATTCCTAGCGCCATTGCACTTGTGGAAATTAAGGCAACTAGAGAATCTCCTTTTATGTTGGTATTTGAACTTACTCTCAAAAGCAAAAATGCAGATAAAACTGTAATTGGAATTGAAATAGCTAAAGGAGATGCGTTTAGTGCCATGGCAATTGCCATAGAACCAAAAGCTACATGAGAAAGTCCGTCGCCAATCATTGAGTATCGTTTTAGCACAAGTGGAACTCCTAAAAGTGCTGAACAAACAGCAATTAGCGAGCCTGCCAAAAATGCGTTTATGATAAATGTATAAGAAAAAATTTCAGAAATTAGACTCATCAGTTTTCCTCTTTTTTATTTTCAGTATGATGATGGTTTTTCAATATGATGTGACTTGCTTTGCAATCATGTGTGTTACAATCTGTAGAACTTCCGCAAGAACAATGTGTTGAACAAACTTCCATATTAGAAAGATTATTGTAAAATTCAGTTTTTGCATAATCTTTAGAGGTTCCAAAAAATAAAGCTTTTTTATCCAGATGCAAAATATGACTTGCTTGATTTACAGCCCTGTGAATATCATGACTTATCATTATGATTGCAAGTTTTTCTTCTGTATTTAATTTTTTTATCAATTCATAAAGTTCATCGGTTATGGAAGGATCTAAGCCTGTAACAGGTTCGTCCAAAATAAGCAAATCTTTAGCTGAACACAAGGCTCTTGCCAAAAGAACTCGTTGTTGCTGTCCTCCTGAAAGTTCTTTGAAAGATGATTTTACCAAATGTGAAATTCCAAGTTTATTCATATTTTCTAAGGCGATTTTTTTATCTTCCTTTGTGTAAAATGAAAATATTTTTTTTCTGCTTAAAGTTCCTGAAAGTACCACTTCAAACACTGAAGCAGGAAAATCCCTTTGAATTAAAGTTTGTTGAGGTAAATATCCAAGAGAAATTTTTTGTATTTTAGAAATTGTGCCAGTAAAATTTTTATTTAAGCCTAAAAGTGTTTTTATCAAAGTTGATTTTCCAGAACCATTTGCTCCAACAATACACAAATATTCTCCAGAATTGATTGAAAAACTAACATCTTCTATCGCTTGATAAGAACCATAAAAACAATTTAGATTTTTACATTCTAAAATCACTTGAATTTGCCCCCAAATAACTAAATCCTACAAAATAAGTTTACAAATCCTATAAAAAAAACTCAAGTAGAATTTCATCTTTCTTCTTTCATCCGATTGTATTTATCGATTTCACATTGTTAAATAACAAAAATTTTATTGATTTTTTTTTCAAAAATGATAAATTATTTTTATGTCTACAATAAAAAAATTATTATCAGGTTTAGAAACAAAATACAAAATCAATTCAATACTTTCTCCTATTATGATGGTTGGGGAAGTCGTAATGGAAGTTTTTATTCCTACTATAATGGCAAAAATTATTGATGTGGGAATTGCAAATCATGATGCAAACTATGTAATAAAAGTTGGTTTAATTATGGTAGCCGTTTCAGTTCTTTCGTTAATGTTCGGTGTACTTTCTGGACGCTTTGCGGCAACTGGTGCTTTAGGATTTGCAAAAAATTTAAGAAGAAAACTTTTTAACAAAGTACAAGATTTTTCTTTTGCAAATTGCGATAAATTTTCTACACCATCTCTTATTACTCGATTAACTACTGATGTTACAAGCACTCAAAATACATACATGATGATAATCCGAAGTTGTATTCGTTCTCCAATTATGTTTATTAGTGCAATCATCATGAGTTTTTCCATAAATTCTAAGTTGGCTCTTATTTTTTTAGTTGCAATTCCTTTAATAGCAATTCCTGTTGCTTTGATTGCAATAAAAGCCTTTCCTCGTTTTAGAGTAATGATGAAAAAATACGATGGATTGAACGCTGATGTACAAGAAAATCTTAATGGAATAAGAGTTGTAAAAGCCTTTGTACGAGAAGATTACGAAACAAAAGATTTTGATAAAATTGCAGATGATTTGCGTAAAACTCAAGTTAAAGCCGAAAAATTAGTAATTTTGAACATGCCAATTATGCAACTTGTAATGTATCTTTCTACAATCGCAATGTTGTGGTTTGGTGGAAATATGATTATTTCAAAAACCATGGAAACTGGAGAGTTAATCAGTTTTATCACTTATCTTTCTCAAATTTTGATGTCTTTAATGATGATTTCTATGATTTTTATCATGCTTGTAATGTCTAGAGCAAGTATCTCAAGAATTATGGAAATTCTTGATGAAGAAATTGATATTGAAAATCCTGAAAAATCAATTCCATGTGAAAGTGTAATTGACGGTTCAATCAAATTTGATAATGTAAGTTTTAGTTACGACAAAACTGAAAAAGATATTGTTTTATCAGATGTAAATATTGAAATTCCATCTGGTTACACAGTTGGAATTATTGGCGGAACAGGTTCTTCTAAATCAACTTTGGTACAACTTATTCCTCGGCTTTATGATACTTTACATGGAGAAGTTTTTGTTAGCGGAAAAAATGTAAAAGATTACAATCTAAAAACTTTGCGAGATTCAGTGGCGATGGTTTTGCAAAAAAATGTTTTGTTTTCTGGAACTATAAAAGAAAATCTTCGTTGGGGAAATCCTGAAGCAACAGATGAACAACTTATTGAAGCCTGTAAATCTTCTTGTGCTCACGATTTTATTTCAGCCTTTCCTGATGGATATGAAACTCAACTTGGACAAGGAGGTGTAAATCTTTCTGGTGGACAAAAGCAACGAATTTGTATTGCACGAGCATTGCTTAAAAAACCAAAAATTTTAATTTTAGATGATAGCACTAGTGCAGTTGATACTGCCACCGATTTTTCAATTAGGCAAGCTTTATCAAATACACTTAAAGAAACAACAAAGATTATTATTGCTCAACGAATTTCTTCTGTAAAAGATTCTGATGTGATTTATGTTATGGATGAAGGAAAAATTGTTGCCAGTGGAAATCATCAGCAGTTATTGGAAACTTCCGAAATTTATCGCGAAGTTTATGAATCTCAGCAAAATAGCAAAATGGAATAAGGCAGGAAGTTTGATATGGCAAAAATGGGAGCAAAAACAAATCCGATGGCAAAGCCTAAAAATACTTTAGAAACAATAAAACGACTTTTAAAATATATTGGGCAAAGTAAGGGCTTGTTAATCATAGTTTTCTTTTGTATTTTGATTAGTTCAGGGGCAAGCATCGCAGGAAATTATTTACTAAAACCTGTTTTAAATAATTACATTTTGCCTTTAATCGGGCAAGAAAATCCAAATTTAACAAATTTTATTACGATTCTTTCTGTTATGGCATTGATTTATATTGCTGGAGTTATTGCAGGTTTTATCAATAACAGAATTATGCTTCATATTTCAACTAAAACCTTGTATAAAATTCGTACAGAACTTTTTACTCACATGGAAAAATTGCCAATAAGTTATTTTGACACTCATTCCCATGGTGAAATAATGAGTTTGTACACAAATGATACAGATACTTTGCGAGAAATGATGAGTCAAGCCTTACCACAAATGATGAATTCTTTGTTAACAGTAATTTCATCTTTTGTATTGATGCTTTTTCTTTCTCCAGTTTTAACTTGTGTCGTTATTTTAATGCTTATTTTGATGGTTTTTCTTACAGGAAAAATCGGAAAGCACAGTGGAAAAGCTTTTAAAGCACAACAACAAAGTTTAGGTGCTGTAAACGGTTTTATTGAAGAAATGATTGAAGGGCAGAAAGTTGTAAAAGTTTTTACCCGAGAAAATCAAGTAAAAGAAGACTTTGAAAAATTAAATAATCAACTTTGTGAAGCAGGAACTCGAGCAAATATTCTTGCAAATATCCTCATGCCAATGATGAATAATCTAGGTCACATAAATTACGCCATTACAGCAATTTTTGGTGTTCTAATGATTATTTCAAGAAAACTTGATTTAGGTACTGTTGTTGCTTTTTTACAATATTCAAAGAGTTTTTCTCATCCTATAACTCAAATGTCTCAGTTGTTTAATGGAATTTTAAACTCATTAGCAGGAGCTGAAAGAATTTTTGCCATGATTGATACTCCTATCGAAGTTTCAGAAGGAAAAATTTCACTTGTAAACGCAAATATTCTTCCTGACGGAAAAATTACTCCTGCATTTTTAACAACAAAACAATGGGCTTGGAGAGATGGAGAAACTTACATCAAACTTGAAGGAAAAGTTGAATTCAAAAACGTTGATTTTAGTTACGACGGAAAGAAAACTGTTTTGCACGATATAAATTTAACAGCGCTTCCGGGGCAAAAAGTTGCACTTGTAGGTTCAACAGGTTCTGGAAAAACAACTGTAACTAATTTGATAAATCGATTTTACGATGTTCCCGACGGAAAGATTTTTTATGACGGAATTGATATTAACAAAATTGATAAACTAGATTTGCGTCGTTCACTTTCGATTGTTTTACAAGATACTCATCTTTTTACAGGAACAATTGCTGATAATATTCGCTACGGAAACCTTGATGCAAGCCGTAAAGAAATTGAAGATGCTGCAAAACTTGCCAATGCAGACTATTTTATTCGTCACCTGCCAGAAGGCTACGATACTGTAATTTCTGCAGATGGTGGAAATTTAAGTCAGGGACAATGCCAACTTTTAGCAATTGCCCGAGCTGCTATAGCAAATCCTCCTGTTTTGATTTTAGATGAAGCTACAAGTTCAATTGATACTCGCACCGAATCTTTAATTCAAAAAGGAATGGATAGTCTTATGGAAGGAAGAACAGTTTTTGTAATTGCACATCGTCTTTCAACCGTACGAAATTCTGATAAAATCGTAGTTCTCGACAAAGGAAGAATCATCGAGGAAGGAAATCACGAAGAACTTCTTGCTTTGAAAGGTAAATATTATCAGTTATACACTGGCGCATTTGAGTTAGACTAGAACACCTTAAAATAAATTACAGAAAACACATTTCGTAAACGCAAAAAATAAAATGCAATTTTCAGCTTGACGCTACCGCTAGACGCTAAAAATCGCATTTTATTTTTTACGAAACAATTTATTTTTTTTCTGTAAATATTTTAACTCATCCCAATTTTGTGTAAAAAACTTTTTTATGCTCAGTGCAAAAAACTTGTAAAAGAAACTAAGTGTAGAACTTGCGTAAACAAAAAAGAAACAAACGAAGCCTTGCAAGCGAAGCGCAGCACCAGCGAGTTTGGGACTTTTTTGTTGAAAGCAAGTTCTAGTACAAATCTCTATTTTACAAGATTTTCTGCACGCTGTAGTGCTTTATCAATATGGTCGTAGATATTTTCTTCTCCAAGAATTTTTGCCATACCAGTTTTTTGTAACAAAAGATAAGGCTGAGTGTGAATTCCTGAAAGAACTATTGTTACACCTTTTTTATCACAAGCTTCTTTAAGTTGTTCTAAAGCTCTTAATCCACCAGCATCAAGATAAATTGTATTACGCATTCTCAAAATAATTACTTTGTAATCAATTTTTGCTCGTTCAACGGATTGTTCAAATTTCTGTACAGTTCCAAAGAATAAAGGTCCTTCAATTTCATAAACCAAAACCCCAGTAGGAATTTCTAATGATTCTTCTGCTGTATCAGGATTTATAGGATTTACTGTTGTAATTCCACCTACAATGGAACTTCTTTGCTCTCTAACTTCTGAAACATCAATCATTTTTTTGATAAAGAAGAAAGCTGCAAATAAAAGACCTACTTCAATAGCTACAGTTAAGTCAATAAAGATTGTGATAACAAAAGTTACTAACAAAACAGTGATATCAGATTTTTGACCTTTGAAAATTCCCTTAATTGCAGGAAATCCAGCCATATTCCATGAAACACTGACTAAAACTGCTGCTAATGCTGCCATCGGAATGTAAACAACAAATCTTCCAAGAACAAGCATGATAAGTAACAAAGTGATAGCGTGAATAATTCCTGCAATTGGAGTTCTTCCTCCATTTTTGATATTTGTGGCAGTTCGTGCTATTGCACCAGTTGCTGGAATTCCACCAAAAAGTGGGCTTGCTATATTTGCAATTCCTTGTGCAATTAATTCTGTGTTTGAATCATGTTTACTTCCTATCATACCGTCAGCAACAACTGCACTTAAAAGAGATTCAATGGCTGCTAAAACTGCAATTGAAATTGCTGTTGGAAAAAGATCTATAATTTGATTCAAGTTGAAAGCAGGAAGAGTAGGGGCAGGAAGTGATGAAGGAATTGCTCCGTATCTGCTTCCGATTGTATCAGTTTGCCAACCTAAAGTTTTATTTATTAAAAGATTTACAAGAGTTGCAAGAATGATAACAATAAGAGAACCTGGAATTTTCTTGTTTATTTTTGGCCACAAGAAGATAATTACTAAACTTACAAGTGCCATTCCAAAAGAATACCAATTTATTGTGTTAAAACATTCTGCGTAAACTTTTATTTTGCCAACAAAATCACCAGGCATCTTTCCTGTTGTAAGTCCGAAAAAGTCTCCGATTTGAGTAGTAAAAATTGTTACAGCGATACCAGCGGTAAATCCTGTGATAATTGTGTATGGAATAAATTTAACAAGTCCACCCAGTTTGAATGCTCCCATTAAAACAAGCAAAATTCCTGCTAAAATTGTTGCAATCATCAATCCTGAGTATCCAAAATTTTGAATTACACCGTAAACGATAACTACAAAAGCCCCTGTAGGACCACCAATTTGAACTTTGCTTCCACCCAAAACTGAAATTAAAAATCCAGCAATGATAGCAGTGTAAATTCCTCGTTCTGGTTCAACACCACTTGCAATTGCAAAGGCGATTGCTAAAGGAAGTGCTACAATTCCCACGATAATACCTGCTGATAAATCTTTAAGGAAAATTTTTGAATTGTAACCTTTTAATGATTTTAACAATTCTGGCTTAAACATATTTTAAAACTCCCATGTAATAAAAATGGCCAAATCGTAAAAAAAAATGAAAGTATTGCGGTTTGGTACTTTTTTATGTTGTTTTTTAGAAGTTTGTATCTTTTAAAGCCTTTTGTCAAGTTGATTGCTATTAAATGTGGATTTTCGGATACGATATATAATTTATTTCTTTAATTTATCAATAATTTCCATCGTTAAACTTGTGCAACGAGAAATCTGTTCAACAGATAGACCTTCTTTGAGCATATTCTTAGCAGTTTCGATGGCTTTTTGTTGAGAACCTTGTGATATGCCTTGACTAATCCCTTGTGAAATTCCTTCTTTAAGTCCACGGCGAAAGTTGTCTCTGTCATGTAAATTCATACTCTGATACTCCTTTCTGTTGACTTCGTGTTTTTTGATTTTTTCAACGATAGAAGAAAGTTTTTCTGTAAAATCGTCAACAGGCTTCTGATTACAAATATACTGCAAAAAAGCCGAAATTGCTACATCTTTTTCAATTTTAAACGAAGTTGCGTTAAAAATCTTTTTTATGGATTTATCACTCAAAAGTAACTCGTGATTTTCGTCACAGCGGTTTTGAAAAGTATAAATCGGTAAACCTAAATTGAATGGGTCGTATTTACAGATGAAAATTACAAAACTTGTGGGTAGTTCCGAGTAGTCTTGCCCTTTAAGTAAATTGTCGCAATCTAACATTGACTGATAAAAACGAGTTCTCAAGGGTAAATCTTCGTCAATAGCGTTTTGTAGTTCAATATCAAAAACTTTGTCGCTATCTTTTAAATAAAGCCGTTCACTCGGCATCCTTGCCTCGTGAACTCTGCGAATTTTGGTTTCACCAAAATATCGCCTGATTTATTGTGGTGGCTCATCCTTGAGCCACAGTCTTTCGATTGATAATATGGCGAAATCGTTTTTTCAATTTCTGGATAAGTGATGTGGTCAATTTTGATTTTGAGTAACCGTTCCAATAATTCTTGGCAAATATCTTGGTTTTCATGCAACACTTTTTCAAAAATGTAGTGGTCTGCAAAAGTTAGGTCTTCAAATTTCTTAAACATAAATTTTCTCTCCTCAAAATAATTTTTTTGTACATCTTTATTATTGAGAAAAAATTGTATTTTTTAGCAGAAATTTGGAAAAAAAATAAAAAAAAATTAAAAAATTTTATTTAAAATAAAAGCATTGTAGTTTTATGTAGTTTGGTAACATTTTATGATTTTTTATGAATTTAGTAGCAAGAAAATAAGTCTAAAATATCAAAAATCTATAATAATCAAGAGGTAGAAAGGTTACAAGAAGTTAAAAAAAAAGTTTAAATCATTTGACAAGTAAGCAAAGTATGATATAATGAACTGTCAGTATGTGAAAATATCTTTACAATACTGAAAAAACAACTAAATCTTCTAAGGGAGGAAGAAAAAGTGATTAAAAAAATCATGATGGTTTTAGCATTGATTACTTTGGTATTCAGTGCTTCCTTCGCAGATGTGTACATCAAAGACCTTGATGGCACAAATGTAGAAGTTGTCTTTACATTCAAAGACGACGCTGCTACAGAAATGGCTGTAATTGGTGATTTCTGTGGTTGGGTAGAACCAGGAATTCCAATGGCAAAAAATGCTGATGGAAAATGGGAAGTAGCCGTAA
>JAGBFB010000004.1 GCA_017936665.1 Spirochaetaceae bacterium
AAAAGGAATTGATTGAATACTTGTCTTGGTACAACGAAAAAAGAATTAAAGTTAAATTAAAAGGACTGACCCCTTTACAATTCAGGAATCAGTCCTTAAAATCAGCCTAGTTAAAGTGTCCAATAATTGGGGTGCACTTCATAAAAAGTTTTTAAGGTACACTTTTTTTTATGTGGTAAGATTATTTTTTATTTCATCTAAAACTTTTTCTTCTTCTTTTAAGATTTCTTTTTTGTATTCTTGTAATTGTTTTTCTTTTAATTTTTCTAGAGCCTTGCGTTTTTTCATTGCTTCAATCATGATTTGTCGTTTTTCTTCAAGAATTAATTCTGCCTGAGCTAATTCTTCTAACAAAATTTCTTTTTGATAATCCAAGCCTTCGATATAGTTTTCTATGGTCATTAAATATGATAAATCAGTTGAATTTGACCTTGCATCATTATTTTTTACTCTTTCATTGGCAATAAATTTTAATTTATTATTTAATTCAGTTACAACAGAAATTGCTTTTGCAAGTTCTATTTGAGCCTGATTTTCTTCAAACTCTCTAAGAGAAAGAACTTTTTCCAAAGAAAACTTAAATTTTTTCATAAATTACCTTTTTATAATCTAAAGAGTTTCTTCAGTTGAATCTGTAGAAAAAGAATTTTCTTGAATTAAATCTTGATTTTTTGGATATTCGCCTTCATCAATTTTTATGCCAGTAATTTGTGAAAGTTTATCTAATGTTTCTTTTAAAGATGAATTTTCCATTTCTTCTTGAATTAAAAATTCTTCAATCTGTGGATGAAGTTCTACCGCTAAATCTGTGTCTGGATTATTTCCAGATTCATAAGCACCAACTTCGATTAACTCTTCAGACTTTGCATAAATTGACATCAAAGTACGCATTTTTGCACAAGCTTGTTTTGTGGTAGGTCCAGAAACTCTATTAGCAAGTCGGCTTACAGAATTTAAAATATCAATAGCTGGATAATGATATGCAGAAGCTAATTTTTTACTTAACACAATATGTCCGTCTAAAGTTCCTCGTACTTTATCAGCAATTGGTTCATCCATATCATCACCGTCAACCAAAACAGTATAAAATGCGGTAATTGAACCTTTTTGAGAAGTTCCACTTCGCTCAAGAAGTTTAGGAATAAGTTCAAAAACACTTGGTGGATAACCACGTTGAGCTGGTGGTTCTCCTGCAGCAAGAGCAATTTCTCGTTGAGCATGAGCAAATCGAGTTACTGAATCAAACATCAACATAACATCTTTGCCTTGATCCCTAAAATATTCTGCTATGGCAGTTGCAGTATAAGAAGCTCTAAGACGTGCAATAGAACTTTGGTCAGAAGTTGCAGCAACAATAACAGAACGCTTTAATCCTTCTTCGCCTAAATCTCTATCAATAAAGTCTATAACTTCACGACCACGCTCTCCAACCAAAGCAATAACATTTATATCTGCATTGGTATTTCTAGCAATCATACTCAAAAGAGTTGATTTTCCAACACCAGAACCTGCAAAGATACCTAAACGCTGTCCTTTACCAACAGCAAGTAATGAATCAATTGCACGAATACCTGTCAAAACTCGTTCTTTTATTGGTCGGCGCTCTAAAGGAGTTGGAGGAGAAGCAATAGCAGGATACCAAGTTTCTGGGATAATTTCGCCTTTGTTATCGTAGGGTTTTCCAAGAGCATCAACTACTCTACCCAACAATTCTGAACCAACTCCTACTTTTAAAATAGAACCAGAGCCAACAACTTCGCAACCGATTTCAATACCCTTTGTATCTCCATAAGCCATAAGTTGCACAGTTGTTCCATTTAAGCCACAAACCTCTGCTAAAATATTTATATATTTTTCTGCATCGGAATTTTCTAAATCAGCTCTAAAAGTATCAGAAATATCAGTTTTTGGAATTTTAATGGTACAAATTTCGCCAATTACACACTGAGGACCTTTACTTTCAATAAGATTGCCTTTTACTGCTGTCACCAAACCTGTGTAATGAATTGTATCAACATCTTTCACAGAATTGATATATTTATCAAAAAAAGAACTCATTAAAAATCCTGTTTAATTGCATTTGTTTTTGTAACAGCCTTTATAGGTGAAACATCCAAAATTCTTTGTTCAAGTTCTGTAAGTTGACTAGAAATTCTTGCATCAATAGCACCAAAGTCAGTTTCTACAATACATCCACCTCTATCAACTGATGAATCTTCTACAACAGAAATATTTTTAATATTTTCTACAGATTGTATAAAGTTTCCTGTATGCTCTGTTGTTAATTCTAAATCAGATAGATTTACACGGATTGTAACATCTCCTCGACCTTTTACTTTTCGTAAGGCTTGAACAATATTACTTAATACAACAGTTCTTTGATTTTCAGAAATTACTTTTACAACTTTTCTTGTCATCAACAAAACTAAATCAACAATTTGTTGTTCAGTTTCATCAAGAATTGCCTGACGTCTATCCATAGTTTTATCAATAATAACATGAAGCCTATCTATCAATCGTTGTGCTTCTTTATTACCATCCTGAAAACCTGCTTCACTTCCCTTTTCGTAGCCCTCATTGTAGGCTTGGGACATCTGTTCTTCACGTTTTTGTTCTGCTTCTTGAATCATATCCAAGGCTTTTTTTTCAGCTTCTTTAACAATTTGTTCAGCTTCAGTTTGAGCCTTCTGTTTTATAATTGCAGCCTCGTCAGTTTTTCGTTTTACTTCTGCAAAGGCTGCATTTTCAGCACCTTTAATAATTTTTTCAGCTTCTGCTTCAGTACTTGCAAGGAGTTGTTGTTTTTCAATTTCCCATTGACGCTTAAATTCTTCTGCTTCTCTACGTAAATCTTCAGCAGTAGGTCCTGTATATTCAGGAACTTCTTCAACTTCCTCTTCTTCCACCTCAGGTGCAAAACTTTTTGAAAGTTGAAGTACAACCTTTTCTTCTGAATTTTTTATTTCTGTAGGTCTAAAAACACTCTTTGCCATAGTATATCCTTAAAATTTATACAACAAGTTCGTCTTCACCACTTCGGGCAATAACAATTTCACCACTATCTTCAAGCCGTCTGATAGAAGCAACGATTTTTTGCTGTGCGTCTTCTACGTCTTTTAATCGTACTGGTCCCATAAATTCCATATCTTCTTTTAACATAGCAGCAGCACGCTTTGACATATTTTTGAAAACCTTATCTTGTACTTCCACGTCAACAGATTTAAGTGCCTTAGAAAGTTCTTGTGAATCAACTTCACGCAATACACGTTGAATAGCGCGATCGTCCAAAAGAACAATATCTTCGAAAACGAACATACGTTTTTTGATTTCTTCTGCAAGTTCTGCATCGTCTTCTTCCAAAGATTCGATAATTGATTTTTCAGAAGAACGGTCAACAAGGTTAAGAATTTCAACGATACTTTCAACACCACCGGCAGCAGTGTAGTCTTCGCTTGAAAGTGTAGAAAGTTTCTTTTCAAGAACGCGTTCAACTTCACGCAAAACATCAGGAGAAGTTCTATCCATGGTTGCAATACGACGAGCAACATCACTTTGAATTTCAACAGGAAGATTTTGCAAAATGATAGAAGCCTTCATTGGTTCAAGATAAGCCAAAATAAGAGCGATTGTTTGAGGATGCTCTTGCTGAATAAAGTTCAAAAGATGTGCAGGGTCTGTACGACGGATAAAATCGAAAGGTCTAACTTGCAATGAACTTGTAAGACGATTGATAATATCAATAGCTTTTTGACTTCCTAAAGATTTTTCCAAAAGTTCACGAGCATAATCAATACCACCAGAAGTAATAAAGTTCTGGGCGATCATCATTTCTTGGAATTCTTCCAAAATAGCATCTTTGAAATCTGAATCAACTGTATCTAAACGAGCAATTTCAAAAGTTAAAGTTTCAATTTCATCTTCCCTAAGATGTTTAAAAATTTCTGCTGAAAGTTCTGAGCCTAAAGAAACCAAAAAGATTGCGGCCTTTTGTCTTCCATTAAGATTTTTGAAGTCCTTAGGTTTCTTTACGCCTCCAGATGATGAAGCTAAAATATTACTAGATGATTTTCCTTTACTTTGAGACATTTTATTCCTCCATCAACCATGTTCTAATTAACATTGCAACATCTTCTGGATGATCTTTTGCCATAGAAATTGCATTTTCTAAAAGTTCAGCACGATGTCTTTCTTCAACAGACATTGTAACTTCCATTCCAGCTTGTTCTGCTTCCATGAAAGTACGTTCTCGCTCCAATGCTGCTTGTCTAAGATATTCTTCTTCTTTAAGTCGTCTTCGGCGTTCAAGTTCTCTACTGATAAATCTAAAGATAATAAATGTAACAAGAACAACTACTATACCAATTAAAGCATAGAAAATTGTCTGGCGAGTTTGTTGTGCCCTAATGAATTCAGCATCTTCTTCTTGGAACTGTGCAGTTCTATCAAACCGTATATTACGAACAGTAACGGAATCTCCACGTAACTCATTGTATCCAATAGCATCTTGAACAAGACTTGTTGCTTGTGCAATTGTTTCTGCTGTTATTGGAACATATTCTCTATCTATCGTACCATTTGAAAGTAAAATTAAATTTCCATCTTCATCGTATCTACGTTTCCATTCTCCATCAATGTTTACAGAAACAGTAACTCTGTCGATTGTAGGACTTTTTTGTTCAGAAATATGCTTTGTGTTAATAACATTATTTTGTTTGTTTCCTCTCTCTTCTGATGTACCATATAGATTTGACATATCAGAATAAACTGGAGGATTTTGACCTTCAATTCCAGCAGGACCTTCTGGATTACCTCCTGTTCCAGTCCATTTTTTTTCTACAGTTTCTGAAGATAAAGTTATTGATTCAACGTATTTTGAGTCATCGTATGGAGTTTTAGGGTCATCTTCTTTCAAAACAATAGGAGAGTACTCAGTTGCTTCCACAACTTTTTGAGACATATCCATATCAATTTTGATATTTAAATCTCGTACTCTATCCTCTGTAAAGATTAATTGTAAGGCAGTTAAAATTTTTGCTCGATATTGAGTTTCTAAGGTCTGAATGAGTTTTTGCTCTTTTGCAATAACATCAATTCTCTCAATATCTTTCATACCTTCAAAGTCATTCAAAATCACACCAGATGCATCTGCAATAGTAACATTTTCTGCAAGTAACCCAGGAATTGCTTTTAATAATATTTTTTGAATACCTTGAATTTTCTTTTTGTTTTCAGTTATATCACTACCTGGTTTTGGATAAATAATTACACTGGCAGAAACAGGATCTTGATCTTCTTGAAAAAGAGTTTTTTCTGGCATTGACAATACAACATTTGCAACATCAACTTCATCAAGTGCTTCGATATGTTGTTTAATTTGATTTGTTATAGAACGTTGTAGATTAACATTTCTTTCAAAATCTGTGGTTGTCCATCTTTCTGTATCAAAAAGATTCCATGGGTCAACATTACCAGGAACCAAATCCTCACGCACAAGAATTGCACGCATTCTTCTTGCAGTTGCTTCATCTTTTACAGTTAACATACCTGTGGCATTAACATTAACATCAACATTTTCTTCAGCCAAACGATAAACAATTTTATCTCGTTGAGCTTCGTCAGTGATAGCCACATTAAAAAGAGGAACTTCTGTTGTTTTTGAAGATAAGGTTACAACTAGAACCAAAGCCACAATTACAGCAGCAATGACTCCAATTAAAATAACTTTTTGAATTATTGTCCATTTTGACCATAATTCTTTTATTTGTGAAACTAGCTTTTTAAGCCATTCGTTCATCCAAGCCTCCCATCAGGAAGAATTTTCTTCTCCCCATGAACGAATAATATCCATCCTATGATATTGTATCACATATTTTTGTATCTGAAAAGAGAAAATAAAAAAAGTTTCGCACAAATAGCACGAAACTTTCCTTTTTATTGAATATTTTAGAAAAAATTATCTAGTTGTTGTAATTTCATTCCACCCTTTAATAAGTCTATCAATTACATTTTGTGCCATAGACAAAGATAGATTTGCTTCTGCCATAGCGATTGTAACATCATGAACATCAACAGAATCTGGATCTGTAATTAATTTTTGTACAACATCATCACTTGCATTTTGTTTGCCATTTACATAATCCATTGCTTGTAAAAGCATATTATCAAAAGCTGATTTTTCGGTTTTACCTTCAGAATTTACATTCTTTAAGGAAACATTATTTACATCAATCAAAGGTCCTGAACCAATATGATTTACATTTGTTCTAAACATTTCAAAATTACTAATCATTATTATCCCCCTAAAAATCCCACCTAGACCTTTATTCTATCACATTATCTACCAATTTCAAGTGCTTTTAAGAACATTTCTTTTGAGCCTTGAATTACAGTTGAATTTGCTTCGTAAGAACGAGAGGCAGAAATCAAATCTACCATTTCGTTTACTACGTTTACATTTGGATATTCAACATAACCTGCTCTAGGACCGGAAAGAATTGCATCAGGGTGAGTTGGGTCATATACAAAACGACCTTCTGAAGTATCTTTTTTAATTTCAGAAACTCTTACGCCTCCACCAACTCCAGCATCTTTTCCCTCTGGAACAAAAGGATTTCTATATGATAAATCATCTTGAATTGCTTGAGCAATTACCATTTTTCTTTGAAATTTTCCACCATCTTGAGTTCTTGTTGTAGAAGCATTAGCAATATTATCTGAAATTACATCTGTTCGTAATCTATCTAAACTCATTCCAGTTGCAGCAATATTTATACTTGTAAATAATCCCATAATCTATTCCTTATAAAAAATTATTTTAAAACAGTCTTCATTTGTGAAAACTGAAATGATTGCATTTGTGTAAGAAGTTGATAATTCAACTGAATCTTTAAGATTTCCATTGCTTCTTGTTCTGCATCAACATTATTTCCATTGGCTTTTGTTGTAGTTGTATAATCTAAAACACGACGAGGTTCAACATCACGATAATCCCGTGGAGTTACTGATTCAATATGACGAGAATCTGTTGTAATCATTCTAAAATCATCTTTAGAATTTTCTTCAGATTCCAAAGCTCTTTTTAATTCACTTTCAAAATTTACTGAAGTTCTTTTAAAATTTGGAACTTCTGCATTTGCTAAGTTGTTTGCTGTAACATTGTATCGCAAGGAACTAACATCCATAGCACGATGCAATAAATCAACTGACCTTGTAAAACTATTCATATTTCCCCCAAATCCACCCAAGTTATAAAAAAAATGGATGCACAAAAAATAAACTCTTGTACATCCATATTTTCGGAAAAATATAAAATTAGTTTAGAAAATTTTAAGAATTTTTACAAAATATATTTTGATAAATCTTGATCTTGGAAAATTCCTGTTAATTTTTCATCCACATATTTGCTATCGATAGTAATAGTTTCGCCAGAATGTTCATCTGCTTCAAATGAAATATCTTCAAGTAAATTTTCCATTATAGTATGAAGTCTTCTTGCACCGATATTTTCAATTCGATTATTTACATCAGCAGCAATAAAACTCATTCTGTCTATAGCGTCTTCTGCAAATTCAAGTTTTACACCTTCTGTTTCAAGAAGATATGTATATTGTTTTGTTAAAGAATTTTTTGGTTCTCTTAAAATGCGTTTGAAATCATCTGCATTTAATGAATCAAGTTCTACCCGTAAAGGAAAGCGCCCTTGCAACTCAGGAATTAAATCGCTTGGTTTAGAAACGTTAAAAGCCCCTGAAGCAATAAATAAAATATGAGTTGTATCAATTACGCCAAATTTTGTATTTACATTTGAACCTTCAACTATTGGCAAAATATCTCGTTGTACACCTTCTCTAGAAACATCTTGACCTTTTGAATTAGAAGCACCAGAAGCAATTTTATCAATTTCGTCAATAAAGATAATTCCCATTTGCTCTACTCTATTTTTTGCTTCTTCCACAACTTTGTCATTATCAATCATTTTATCTAATTCTTCTTCTGTAAGAATTTTTCTTGCTTCAGCAATAGTTACAGATTTTTTCTTAGATTGAGGTCCACTCATCATTGAAGAAAGATTTTGAATTGTGGTTTCGATATCTTCTAAATTTCCACCAGTTAAAATTCCCATTGAAGGCATTTTATGACGGATAACAAGTTCAACTTCTCTATCTTCAAGCTTACCTTCTCTAAGCATTGTTCTAAATTTTTCTCTTGTAGAATTTTCTGTATCAGCTGGAGGTAATGTTTCATCTGGTTTAATTGGCGAAAAAGGTTTATTTGAACCTGGAAGCAACAAATCTAGCAAACCTTCTTCTACTTTTGATTTAGCATTCGCTCTTAAAGTTTCTTGCATTTCTTGGCGAACCATATTGCATCCTACTGACATTAAATCTCTAATCATTGATTCAACATCACGACCAACATATCCAACTTCGGTATATTTTGTTGCTTCAACCTTTAAAAAGGGAGCACCACAAAGTTTTGCAAGCCGACGGGCAATTTCTGTTTTACCAACACCAGTAGGTCCAATCATCAAAATATTTTTTGGAGCAACTTCATCTCGTACATCTTCTGGAAGTTTTAAACGTCTTGTACGGTTTCTTAAAGCGATAGCAACAGCTTTCTTTGCTTTTTTCTGTCCAACGATATAAGTATCTAATTTAGCAACAATTTGCTTTGGTGTAAGTTGTTCTAAACAAATTTTTTCTTCACTCATTTGTAATTCCTTTTGTATTATAACTCTTCTACAATAATATTTCCGTTTGTGTAAATACAGATATTTCCTGCAATCTTCAAACTTTTTTCTGCAATTTCTTTTGCACTTAATGTTGAACTTTCCATATAAGCAAGTGCAGCAGCATAAGCGTAATTTCCACCAGAACCGATAGCAAGAATATCAGTTTCTGGTTCGATAACATCACCTGTTCCAGAAATTAACAAAATTTTTTCTGCATTTGCAACCAAAAGTAATGCCTCTAAATTACGCAAAGCCTTATCTGTTCTCCAAATTTTTGCAAGTTCTACAGCGGCTCTTGTAATATCACCATTATATTCTTTTAGTTTTGCTTCAAATTTATCAAATAGGTTAAAAGCATCTGCAGTAGCTCCTGCAAAACCTGTAATAACTTTTCCATCAAAAATTCTTCGCACCTTTCGGGCATTTCCTTTCATTACAGTTTCGCCCATTGTAACTTGACCATCTCCGGCCATAGCAACTTTACCATCTTTTTTTACAGCAATAACAGTTGTACTTCTAAACTTAGGTAAACTCATTTTTCCCCCAAAATTAAATTTTAAATCTTTTCTACTAATAATATACAAAAAAAATTAGGATTTAGGCAAATCATTTATTCACTTTATTTAGTTTTTTTCGGATTTATCTTGTTCTTCATAAACTTCTGGAACTTCACCATGAGGATGAGAAAGATTATAGGTTTCTATCAACTTCTTTTTTGTAATGTGAGTATATCGTTGAGTTGTAGAAATTGAAGAATGACCCAACATTTCTTGAACAACACGAATATCGGCTCCATTAGAAAGCATTGTTGTTGCAAAAGTATGCCTAAAAGCATGTGGTGAAACAGGTTTATTTGTTCCCTCAAATGAAGAATATTTTGAAACTATATATCTTATTCCTCTTACAGAAAGTTTTGTTCCTTTTTGATTTACAAATATATATTCACTATTTTTTAATGATGGAAATTTTGCATTTTTTGATAACAGATATTCTTTAAAAGAAAGTTGAGCTTCTTTACTAAAAAAAACTCGTCGCTGTTTTGAGCCCTTTCCTAAAACGATGGCAGAAGAATAATCGCTAGATAAATCAGAAAATTTAATTTCGCCAATTTCAGAAACACGGCAACCAGAAGAATACATCATTTCAAACAATGCCTTATCTCGTTCCTGCCAAAGAAGTTCTTTTTCTGTAGGTTCATTGCAAAGATTATCAACTTCTTCTTCTGTCATGTACCGAGGAATTCTTTTAGGAATTTTTACAGTTTTTAATTCTAAAGCAGGATTTGATTTTATATATTCAAACTTCCTACAATATGCAAAAAAAGTTCTAACCGCTGCAATAAACTGATTAATTGAAGCAGGTGATTTTTTTTCTTTTGAAAGACAACCAACACAAAATCTTAAATCTTGCAAAGAAATATTTTCAAGCAAAACTTTATCATTTTGCAAAGAATACTTTTGAGCCACATAATCATTTAAATAAATTAAATTTTTTTTATATGACTCAATTGTATTGTCAGATAAATTTCTAATGGATTTTTGATAAACAAGAAAATCTTCGATAGTTTCAGATAAATTCTTATTCGTCAGTATCACTTGTTATTTTCTCATCTGTTTCAGATTCTGCTGTGTGCAAATAATCACAATCAGGATTTATACAAGCCTTGTAATTTCCGTTTTTCTTGTCATATTTTTCAACCAAGAATTGACCACAATTTGGACAATTTTGATTAACAGGTTTAAAATGACTGATGAAATCACAATCAGGATAATTTGTACAACCGTAAAATTCTTTTCCTCTACCCTTTGTTTTTCTAGTTACAATTTCACCATCACAATTTGGTCTAGGACATTTTGCCAAAGGAATTGAACGAGTATTATGACATTCTGGAAAACCTGAACAAGCCAAGAAAAATCCAAAACGACCAAGTTTTTTTATCATAGGTTTGCCACAAAGTTCACAAATTTTATCTGTAGGTTCGTCTAAAGTTCCTTTGTAACTTTCTAGGCTTTGCATCAATTCGTCAACATGGTCTTTGAAAGGAAAGAAGAACTCACCCATCATTTTTGGCCATTCAATTTCGTCAACTTCAACTTTATCAAGTTTGCTTTCTACATCAGCTGTAAAAGAATCGCTAATTACATCAGGAAAAGATTCAACCAAAATGTTGCAAATCATTCTTCCAAGAGTTGTAGGAACTAACTGCTTGTTACTTCGAGTTACATAATATCTATCTAACAAAACAGAAATAATCGGTGCATAAGTTGAAGGACGACCAATTCCTTTTTCTTCCAAAACCTTAACGATAGAAGCATCTGTATAACGAGCAGGACCTTGTGTAAAATGCTGTTCTGGATAAAATTTTTGTGAGTTAAGTTTTTCATCAATTTTAAGTGATGGCACATTTCCTGTAGTATTTTCTTTTGAAGAAAGAACTTTTATCACTTTGTAAAATCCTTTTTCAATAAGTTTGCTACCTGAAACTCTAAAAATTGCTTCCCCTGCTTTTATATCAACGCTTGTTGTTTTTGTTTTGGCATTATTCATTTGACTAGAAACAAAACGCTCCCAAATAATTGAATAAAGTCTCAATTGGTCACGAGAAAGATATTCTTTTACATAATCTGGTGTATAAGTTGTATAAGTTGGACGAATTGCTTCGTGGGCATCTTGTGCTTTTTTTCCAACTGAATATTCAATAGCTTCAGGTGGAAGTTCATTAGGATATGTCTCGCCAATCCATTTTCTAACATCATCTAAAGCTGTTTGAGAAATTCTAGTTGAGTCTGTACGCATGTAAGTAATCAAACCCACACGACTAGACCCAATATTTATACCTTCGTAAAGTTGCTGTGCAATTTGCATTGTTTTTTTAGAAGTAAAACCAAGACGATTTGCTGCCGCTTGTTGAAGTTTTGAAGTTGTAAAGGGAGCTTTTGGTCTAATAGTTTTTTCAGTTTCTTTTATATCTGCAACCACACATTCTGAATTTTTAATTTCTTCAATAATATCTTTTACTTGTTGTTCATTTTTTAGTTCAGGCTTTTTTCCTGCATACTGAACAAGTTGTGCAGTGAATGTTGATTTTCCTTTTGTAAAATCCGCTTCTAAACTCCAATATTCTTCTGGAATAAAATCTTCTACTTCTTTTTCTCGTTCACAAATTAAGCGCAATGCTACAGATTGAACACGACCTGCAGAAAGTCCATTTTTTACTTTTTTCCACAAAAGTGGAGAAAGATTATATCCAACAAGTCGGTCTAAAACACGACGAGCCTTTTGCGCATTAACTTTGCTTTCATCAATTTCTGAGGGATTTTTAACTGCTTCTGAAATAGCAACAGGTGTAATTTCGTTAAAAACGATTCGCTGAATTTCGGCCTTTGTTTTATCTTTAAAAGCATTATTCAAATGCCAAGCAATAGCTTCTCCTTCACGGTCATTATCACTTGCGAGTAAAACTAAATCAGACTTTTTAGCATCTTTTTGCAATTCCTTTAAAATTTTTGCTCTACCACGAACTGTGATGTATTCAGGCTGAAAATTATTTTCTACATCAATCGCCATTCTTGATTTAGGCAAATCGATAAGATGCCCCATAGAAGCCTTTACCGTAAATCCTGGACCAAGATACTTTTCGATAGTTTTTGCCTTAGCAGGAGACTCTACAATAACGAGAGTTTGTTTTTTTTCTGTTTTAGTTTTTTTTGTTTTTACCTGTGCCATAAAAAATTCCTCATATCTATATAGATATATATATCACAAATTACTTTATAAATAAAGATGTTACAAGGTCTTTTACAGATGAAATACAGGGTGCCCCTTCATCAATATATCGTTGTACACATCTAAGTTTTTGCACTTTTTCAGAAAGCCCTTTTTTTTGTGCAATAAGATTATATCTTTCTTGTACACTTAAAGCACTTTCATGAAAGTATAAATCTCTGTTTTGTTCCAAAGCAAAATCCGCAGTAATCAATGCACCAGATTTTGGTGGAGATTCCATTACAACAGTTGCTTCAGAAAGTCCCGAAATAATTCTATTTCTTTGTATAAATCTCCATTTTAGTGGAGGTTCACCCGGAGAATATTCACTAATCAAACATCCTCCATTTTTTATAATTTCCACTGCTAATTTTTTATTTGCCGATGGATAGATATTATCCAATCCACAGGCTAAAACTGCAATAGTTTTTCCTGATAAAATTGTCCCCTTGTGTGCAGCAGTATCAATTCCTAAAGCAAGCCCAGAAACTACAGTATATCCTAAAGTTGTTAGTTCCTTAGAAAAATTAAAAGTAGTTTTAAATCCAGAAACAGAAGGATTTCTAGTTCCAACAATCGAAACTGCGGGTGTATTCAAAACACTAAGATTTCCTCTAACAAACAAACCATAGGGAGCATCATACACTTGATTTAACATTACAGGATAATTCTTATCTTTGCAATGTACAAAATCAATACTAAAAGCCTGCATAACTGAAAAATCTTTTAAAATAATTTTTTCAAAATTCTCAACAGGCCATTCTCTTGTATTAACAACTCTTCCTACAATAAAAGATATATCATCTATAGAAAGTATCGCAAGATTTGATATATTGTCAAGATTATTTTCTAGTTTTAGTTTATCTTCTGTTGATAAAAAGCCTAATCTTGCAATTCCAAGTTGCAAAAGAAGCTTTTTATTCTCCATAGGCCATTTCCAAAACTAATTTTTTGTTTGCTTCTGCAGCAGCTTTCTTTTCTGGTGATGTAGAAATGCTAATTATTTTATCGTAAAGTTCCACGGCTTTGTCAAATTCGTAGTTTTGATAATAAGCATTTGCTAAAACCATCATAGCATCAGTATTTCGAGTATCTATTGTTAAAAGTTTTTCCAATAAAGGAATTGCTTTTTCACTTTCATTTAAATCAAAAACATACAAGATAGCCAAACCGTACATTGCACGAGCATAAGTTGGTTCTAATTCTAAAGCACGTAAATAAGCACTTTCTGAAAGTTTTAGATAATTTTCTTTTTGGCTAAAATTTCCACTTCCATTGTAATCTAAACTTGCTTTTGCCATATAACCTGCACAAACACCAACCCAATAATACAAATTTTGATTTGTTGGAAAATACTCAATGGCTTTTTGGTAATATTTTAGAGCTTCACCGTACATTCCATCATCAAGATAACGTGAAGCTAAAATTTTATACCAAATTCCAGTTTGAGCAGCAGCAGATGTAATATCTTCCACACGATGTTCATATTTTTGAATTGCGTCTTTTAATTCTTCTTTTGTAGTAGGATTTGAAATTCCTTCTTCAAGAGCTTGCATACGCTTTATCTGTTTTGGATTTACTCCACATCCCAAAAAAAGCGAAATTACAAAAATCAATAAAATAGATATAAAAAATGATTTACAAAAAGTTTTCATATTTCTTCCTTATCAAATGCTTTATATATTTATTATATATTCAAAAGTTAATTTTTTGTAAAAATTATAAAAATTTTTATTCTTTTTTTTGTGATTTTCTTTCTGGAAAAAATTCTTTGTGATAATCTTTCAAATCATCTGCATCTACATGAGTATAAATTTGCGTTGTAGCCAAATCAGAATGTCCTAACAATTCTTGCACAGAACGCAAATCCGCTCCGCCAGAAAGCATATGAGTAGCAAAAGAGTGTCGCAAGGTATGCACTTTTGAAGTTACACCAGAAATTGTTTCTAATTCCTGAAATCTTTTCCAGATTCCTTTACGAGAAAAAGGTTTTCCTTGATAATTTACAAAAATCGTAGGAACACTTTTTGAACCAACAAATTTTGGTCTAATTTCTATCCATTTTTTTAGCCAAAACTCTGCCTGACTTCCAAAAGGAACAAGACGTTCTTTATTTCCTTTTCCTGTTACCCAAATAATTCTTTCTTTAAAGTGAAGATTTTGCAATAACAAATTGGAAACTTCACTAATTCGTAAACCACAAGAATAAATAAGTTCAAACAAGGCTCTATCACGAACACCTAAATCAGTAGAAGTATCTATTGAATTTAAAAGTAACTCCACTTGCTCAACAGAAAGCACTTTGGGCAAAGTTTTTTCGGCTTTTGGCCTGTCTAATTGAAGTGCGTAATTTTCATTCCAGATTTTTTCTCTTACAAGATAAGTTCCTAAAGAACGCAAAGCAGAAATGTCTTTTGCAATAGTTAAAGAATCCATTCCTTGAGTTTGACGCCATACAAGATATTTTATTAAATCCTGTAATTCTATTTGTGAAATTTCTTTATTCTCTAAATTTAACCAATCAAAAAAAATCTCAACCGCAAAACAATAAGTTTGAGCAGTTGAGATTGATTTTCCTTCGATTGAAACTAATTCATCATAGAAAGATGATATAACTTCGTTCATTAATTATTTTTATTATCTGTAAAATTTGGTTTATTTCGCAAACATGTTGGAGTTGAGTAATCGATATTAGATCCTCTTGATACATAACTATTTGAAGAATGAATCTTTGTCCAATCATCATGAGAAACTAAATTATTTGTATCTGTTGCAACATTTCCTGTAGATGAAACATTTTTAGGCTGTTGAACATTAGTAACAGGTGCAGATGAGGTATTTTCTTTAAGTGCATAAAATGGATCCAACTGACTAGAACTTTCACCTTGTTCATCTTTTGGAGGAAATCCTGTAGCAATTACGGTTACATTTACATGACCTTCCATATTGTTATCAATAATTTGTCCGTAAATTAACAATACTTCAGGATCAGCAGTAGAACGGATAATTTCGATAACTTCTTCAGTTTCAAGGATTGAGAAATCTTCACCACATTGAATATTAACAAGAATATTTTTTGCCCCATCAATATGAGAATCTCGCAATAAAGGATTACTGATTGCACGAGTTGCAGCATCAACAGCACGATTTTCTCCAGAACCAGTTCCGATTCCTAGGATTGCATCTCCTTTGCCCTCCATTGTTGTTTTAACATCAGCAAAGTCAATATTTACATCCCCAGAGTGTGTAATTAAATCAGAAATTCCTTGCACACCTTGTTTTAGAACATCATCAGCTTTTTCAAAGGCAGCTCTAACTGATAAACTCTTGTCCATATCATTACCTAAAAGATATTGATTTGGAATAACAATTAGAGTATCAACTTCTGCATGAAGTTTTCTAATTCCTTCTTCAGCAAGACGCATTTTAACCTTTCCTTCAAAATTAAAAGGTTTTGTAACAACACCAACTGTCAATGCACCTTGTTCTTTTGCAATTTTAGCAATAATAGGAGCTGCTCCAGTTCCTGTTCCACCACCCATTCCAGCAGTAACAAAAACCATATCCGCACCACGAATTATATTAGAAATAGCTTCTGTATCTTCAATAGCAGCCTTTTCACCAACTTCAGGTTTTCCTCCTGCTCCGAGACCATTTGTGAGTTTTGAACCAATAACAATTTTCTTTTGAGCAACAGACTTATTTAATGCTTGTTTATCTGTATTTGCAACGATAAATTCAACATGTTGTAAACCTGATTGAATCATACGATTTACAGCATTTGAACCACCACCACCAACACCAATAACTTTTATTACAGTAGGACTAATTTCTTGTTCGTCCTTAACTGAAAAATCTAACATTTTTTTCCTCCCTACCCAGAAAAAAAAATTAAAAGAATTATATTTTTATCTATCTTTATATTATACAAGTATGTTTTGTAATTGCAAGATAAAATAAAAAATAATTAAAACATTTCTTTGAAAAAATTGATAAATTTCTGTAAAAATCCAGATTTATCACTTCCATAGTCTTTACCATTTCTTTTAATATTTCCCTTTGATAAAACATCAGAATTGGCAACAACTAATCCAATAGCAGTAGTAAAATCTGGTGAACGATATTCATCTGATAAACCAGAAATTTTTGATGACATACCAATTCTAACACTTTGGGTTCCAAAAATAGCAGAAGCAAGTTCAATAACTCCACTCATTTTTGCACCACCACCAACAAGAACAACATTTCCAGATAATCTACGATTACCAATGCTAGAATATACTTTTTCTTTTATCATTTCAAAAATTTCGCCTACACGAGGTTGGATAATTTGACAAATTTCAGAACGTGGAATTGATTCGGCTCTTCCATTTCTTTGAATTAAAACTTCTTCATTATCAGAAACTAAATCTGCCCAACAACATCCTTGTGAAATCTTAATTGTTTCTGCTGTTTCTGTTGAAACACCACGAACAACAGAAATATCGTTTGTTACTAACAAGCCTCCAAATGGAACAGAAGCAGTACAAATTGGAGCACCATCAGCAATTACGATAACATCAGTAGAACCACCACCCATATCAATAAGAATAGAGCCTAATTCTTTTTCTTCTTCAGTAAGAACTGATTGAGCTGTTGCAAGGGTTTTTAACATAATTCCGTCTACTGTATAACCTGAACGACTTGCACAAGTTATAATATTTTGCATTGTAGTTGTTGTAGCTGTAATAATATGCACATCTACATAAAGCCGAGAGCCTAACATGTTTGTAGGATCTTTTGTTTTTTCTACAATATCAACTGAATTCTCTACAGTATACATCTGAGGAACAACATGTAAAACTTGTCTATCTAAAGGAATTGCAATATTACTTGCACATTCAATAACTCTATTTATATCGTTTTGACCAATTTCTCTTGATTTATTTGAAACAGAAACTTGACCTTTAGAATTTAAACTATCAACTTGAGTACTACCGATACCTACAAAACAAGAATTAACTTCGTGACCACTCATCAATTCTGCATCATAAATTGCAGCAGTAACTGCTTTCATAGTTGCTTCAATGTTTACAATTACACCACTTCTTAAACCTGTAGAAGGAGCTGTTCCTACACCGATGATATGTAATTTTTCATTTTCATCATGTTCACCAATAACAACACGAACATTACTTGTTCCAATATCCAATCCAACAACAATGTCACTCACAATCAATTCCTCCCTAAAATTAATTATTTATATGAAATTGAGCCATGTCTTAAATTTATTACAGAAACATCGCTTTTCAAAGAATGAATTACATCTAATGCAACCATCATATACTGAAGTGATTCTATATTCAATGTCCTATCTGCAAGAACTTTTACTCTAGAATGCACAGGAAACAATTCTAATTCATAACTACCATAATCATTTGGAACCACTTTAATTTCAGATAAAACTGATAAATAAGCAGGATTTGTAGATTGAATTTCTGAAATTTGTTCCATTAATGGTCTAAACTTTCCGTTCAGTCTCATTCCTTCTGCAATAGTATCAAAAGTAAAACCAGTAACTAAAGGAACAGAGTTAACAGGCATACCTCTATCTACTGCAAATATTACACCATTTTTATCAATTTGAACAGGAACAGTTTTTCCATTTACATTTGCTAATGTTATAGAAGTAGCTTTTCGTTCTACAACATTAATAAAAACTTTATCAGGAAATTGTTTTTCAATAACTACATTTTCAATAACTGCATTTGCTGCAAGTTTTGAAGCTGCTTTTGCAGAATCAAACTGAATCCAAGTTAATTTTGGTGTTATTTCTAAATAATTACTAATTTGTTGTGCAGTAAATGTTTCTAAACCAGAATAAGTTATTTTTACAGGAGCTAAACATGGCATTAATATTGTGTATACAAAAATTTCTATAATAATCAATAAAATGAGAATTAAAGATAAAATTTTCATTAAACTTATTTTATCTAATTTTTTTTCAGTTTTCTGTACTTTTTTTTGATTTCCTACTGTGTAATAAGGATCAGAGAATGCAATACCGTTACTCATTATTCAACTCCATGTTATTATATTTAGAAATATTTATTACAACACCACACATAAGTAATGTAATTATCAACGATGAACCTCCTGATGAAAAAAAAGGAAGAGGAATTCCTGTTGCAGGTAACGCACCACACACAACACCACAATTTAATAGAACTTGAAGCACAATAGAAGTGATTATTCCAAAAGCAGCAAAACTTCTAAATTTGTCTTCACATCTAAATGCAATTTTATAACCACGAAAGGCAAAATAAATTATCAAACAAAAAAATATAATTACGCCTAAGAATCCCATTGCTTCTGCCCAACCAGCAAAAATAAAATCTGCCTGAGCTTCTGGAATTCCTGTAACTTTTTTTAATCCACTACCAAAACCTTCTCCCAAAATTCCACCATTAGAAATTGCTCTTCGAGATGCATTAATCTGGTAATTTACTCCGTGAGAATATTGTTCAGGATTAAAAAATGCAATTAATCGTTTAACGCGATAAGATTCAGTAAAAATAAACAAAATTACGATTGGTAGAGAAAAAACACAAAAACCCAAAAACCAACCTAATTTAATCCCAGCAATATAAAACATAGATAAACCAACAATCATGATAAAAAATGCTGTTGAAAAATCGTCTTGTAAAAAAACTAACAATACAGTAAAAAATAGTCCAAAAACTGCTTGCCCGATATTAAAACCAGATTCTTTTAAAACATCATGTTTTTTATCAAAGAAATTTGCTAAAAATAAAATTATAGAAAATTTTGCAACTTCAGAAGGTTGAAAAGTTCCCAAAAGAGGCAATTTTATCCAACGTCTAGCTCCATTTCGTTCAACACCTATAAAGGGAAGAAAAGTCATAGCACACAAAACTAAAGTACCGATAAAAATTATTGGCAAAACTTTTCTTACAAAATCCAAATCTATGATTGAAAAAATAAATAAGCAGAATAAACCAATACCTGCACTAATTAATTGTCGTTTAACAAAATAAAATGAATCATCAAATGCTCTTGTTGCATAACTAACTGAAGAAGCATATAGAGTAATTAAACCTAAACATAATAATAGAATTACAGAAACAACAAATCCTGTATCAACGCCACGAGAATTAAATGATTTTTCTGCAAAAATTACTCTTCTATCCATAACTTCTAAACTGCTTCCACAATTCGTTCTAGTTGCATTCCTCTAGAACCTTTTAATAAAACAATATCATCTTTGCTACAAAATTCTCTTAATTTACTTGCAACGAACTCAACTGCTTTTTCATCTCTAGAAGAAATTCCATCTACTTTTTTTGAAGTAACAAATTCCTTTGCTTTTGACATTTGTTCACCAAAAAAGATTACATAATCAACATTTGATTTTTCAACTAATTCTGCAATTTCTTTATGTGCAGAATCTGATTCATCTCCAAGTTCAAGCATATCTGCCAACACAAAAACTTTTTTTCCAGAACATTCAACTTCTGAACAAAATTCTACAGAAGCTTTCATTGAATCTGGATTTGCGTTATAACAATCCAAAACAAAAGTAAAATCTTTTTTTACAATTTGATTTCTACCAAAAATAGTTTTAACGGTTTCTAAACCATTTTTAATTTCTTCTGTTGAAAGACCTAAATCTTCTGCTAAAGCAATTACACTTAAAGCATTTATTAAATTATATTTACCACACAATGGAAATTTTACATTTTGATTTTTATAAGAAAAACTAGAACCTTCCAATCCTAAAAATTTAACATCAGAAATTAAATTTTGAGAAACCTTTTTTATTTCACCTTTTGATTCTGCAAGAAAATCAGCAAAATCATCATCTGCAGGAATATATCCATGAGATTTTGAATTAAAAAATTTAAATATTTGTTTTTTTTCTTCAGCAATATTTTGTTTAGAACCTAAAATACCAATATGTGCAGTTCCAACATTTGTAATAATTCCATATTGAGGATACAAAACAGAAGCTAATTCAGAAATTTCACCTTTTCTGTTCATTCCCATTTCAAAAATTCCAACTTGATGATTTTCACGAATTTTAAAAACTGATAAAGGCAATCCTGTTTCTGAATTTAAATTTCCTTCATTATAAACAACTGAATATTTTTGAGAAAGTACATTTACTGCAATTTCTTTTGTAGTAGTTTTTCCACTTGAACCTGTAATTCCAATTCTAATTAGAGAAGGAAACTTTAAAACATAAGAAGCTGCAAGTCTTTGCAATGCATACATTGTATGACCTACGGAAATTACAGCAACACCTGCTTTTTTATATTCTTTAATTTGTTGATTATGAAAATCAGCAAAATAATCTGTTACAAAAATTACAGAAGCACCATTTTCTATAGCTTGAGGAATATAATCATGTCCATCTTGAGTTCCAATTAATGGGAAGAATATAAAATCTTTTTTTACTTTTCTGCTATCACAAGCAACATCAACAAAATAAAAATCATTTTCCTGTGTATTTGAAAGCAATTTTCCATCAACGGCTTTCAAAACTTCTTCTAGAGTCATCAATGATTTTTTTGTTATTTGAAGGTCCCCACCCAAAACATCAAACATAAATTTATTTTCCTTTTATAGAAACTCTTACTATTTCATCACTGGTTGCCTTTCGCATTCCCAATTCTTCTACAGCTATTTTTTCTATCCTTTCGGAACTGGATAAAACGCTTATATCGGTAACCAATGCCTTATTTTTTTCGATTAAATCTTTTTGAACTATTTCTAGTTCAGCAACTTCCTTTTCGATATTCATGTACTGTCTAGATTGTGCCATTCCAAGTACTAAAAAACATGGAATTGAAAGAGTTAATAGATAAATACCTAAATTTTTGGCAAATCCTGTCTTTTTTTGTTTCATAAATACCTCTTTATAAATTTTGAATTATCTTAACTTTCTGATAACTCTTAGTTTTGCACTTCTTGAAGGAGAATTATCCTTAACTTCTTCTTCAGTTGGTCCAATAGGTTTTCTTGTTAAAAGTTCAACTTTTGCAGAACCCCCACAAGTACATATCGGCTGTTCTGGTGGACAAGAACATACTTTTGACCAATTTCTAAAAGTGTTTTTTACAATTCTATCTTCTAAAGAATGAAAAGTAATAACACCCATTTTTCCACCAATTTGCAAAACATCAAATGCAGAATGCAAAGCCTCTGGAAGTCTATTAAGCTCTGCATTAACTGCAATCCTTAATGCCTGAAAGGTTTTAGTTGCAGGATGAATTCCTCCATGTCTATAACCTGATGGTACACAATCATAAATAATCTGTGCCAAAACTTTTGAATTAGTTATAGGAGCAAGCTTTCGATTTTCAATAATTGCACGAGCAATTCTTCTACTATATCTTTCTTCACTGTAATTAAAGATAAGATTAGCAAGTTCTTCTTCGTGCATAGTATTTACTAAATCACTAGCAGAATTTCCTTCACTATCATTCAATCTCATATCAAGTGCCTCATCATAACGAAAAGAGAATCCCCTACCCGATTTTTCGTAGTGAAACACTGATATTCCAAGGTCAAACAAAATTAAGTTTGGCTTTGGTAAATTATCTGGATAATTTGCATAAAAATCGTTGAACCAGCCCAAATGAAATTTCATCCGATCGCCAAAACAAGCTAGTCGTTCTTTTGCTCGAGCCTGAATATTCTGGTCTGCGTCCAAACCGATTATTTGCAAATTTTCAAACCGATTTAAAAAAGCATAAGAATGGCCACCTTCTCCCAAGGTAGAATCCACCATAAAAGCATTATCAGAAAAAGTCTCATTTTCTGGTGATAACCATTTTAGAGTCTCTTGTAATAATACTGGTGTGTGGACAATTTCCATCCTTACCAAATTTCTCCTTAAAAACAAATATTTCCAAGTTCTTCAGTTGCTTCTCTGAAGGACAAGTCTGTTTGTTCTAAATATGCTTCGTATTTTTCGGCATCCCATATTTCTATGTATTTATTGATACCTAAAATAACACAATCTTTTTTAAGAGAAGCATAATCCCTCAAACTTTGTGGTATCGAAATTCGCCAAGCCTTATCAAATTCAACAGGCTGAGCAGGAGCGATCAAACGTCTTAAAACAAGACGAGAATTAGGATTAAAAGGAGATGCTGATTCCATCAACTTTGAAGAGAACTCTTTCCACTCAGGCATGGTAAAAAGCCACAAACACCCATCAGGTGATTGGGTTACCATAAGAGAACCTTCTGTTAATTCGGCTCGCATACGAGATGGAAAAGGAATTCGTCCTTTTTCGTCCATCTTATTCCTATACTCGCCTGTTAGCATCTCCATACCACTAACTCCCACTAACTCCCACCATTTACCACTAAATACCATTTTATCCGATATATAAGTAAAGTCAATTGAATAAATAAAAAAAAATGGAGATTTTTGAGAAGTATTTACTTTTTTCCGTAACATCTGTATAGTTAACATTAAGATGATAAACACTTATAACGAAACAAGCTTACATAAACAAATAAAAGAGATTTACGCAAAAAAATTTAATGGAAAAACTGAAATCGAAATTGAAAAATATATTTGCGATATATTTTCTTCAGAAAAAGACCCAACGATAATTGAAATTCAAACATCTAATCTTTCAAAAATAACAAATAAAATTGAAAAACTATGCAAAAACTACAAAGTAAAATTAGTCTACCCTTTAGCAACAGCAACAATCATTCAAAAGCAAGATGAAAATAAAAAAATAATATCTAAAAGAAAAAGTCCTAAAAAGAAAAATATTTATTCAATTTTTGGAGAATTATTTACACTTTACAAATTATTTGAAAATCCAAATTTTTCATTAATAGTATTACCAATTCAGCAAATAGTTACAAAAACCGTTTTTACCGAACCAGTACAAACAATAAACAAAAGCAGAAGATACAAAAAAAATTGGTTAATAACAGATAAAGAATTATTAAAATATGATGATGAAATTATTTTAAATTCTAAAATTGATTTATTTAATCTAATTCCAAAAGAAATTCCAGAAAATTTTTCTAGCAAAGATTTAGCAAAAACAGAAGTAAAAAAAGAAGCAAATAAAATGATATGGGTTTTAAGAAAATTACGCTTAATTGAACAACAAGATAAAATAGGAAATTTGATTATATATAAAAAAAACCTCCCAAGATAAAATTATCTTGAAGAGGCTTTCAAGGATAAATTATTAAATTCTACCAGTTATCGTCCATATCGTCTTCGTCACGATTTTGCATTGCATAAAGATCTGTTACAGCACGCATATCGTCGAAATATACATAATATGTTCCTTTTGCTAACATTGGTTCACAATCAATTCTAAATCCAATAATTTTAACACCTGGCTTATCCCCATGATATGCACTTGTTTGCACAATACCATGAACTCCATCTGGTGATGGTGGAATAGCTACAGTCATTTTTTTCCAACCAGTAAAATCAAGAGTACCAACATATAACTCAAAATTTGAACCAAAATAATCTTGTAAAAGAAGAGTTATTTTATGAGGTTGATTACGACCTACAGCCCAGAAAGAAACTGTTTTTGTTACACCTTCAATTGCTAAAGGTCTTGCTGATGTTACAAAGAAAGAATTTACACCTCGTCTAAAGAACTCAACTTTAATACCTAGAACTTTTTCATCAACAAGTTGTTGATTTTCAGCATCTTCAATTGGTTCCTTTGCAGCAGGAGCACCATCAAAAAGACGTGCAGAAATAATTCCATAATCTGGTGAAATTTTTGCTTTCCAAGCACCTTCTCTTTCAAACATATCTACAGAAACTTCTTTTAAAGCTTGTCTTGCTGAATCTGCACCAATGATTGTTGGATCAGGATCTGACAAACTTGAATTATCTGATTGTTGTGCAAAAACACAAGTAATAGTAAAAAGTACCAAAAAAATTGATAAGAACTTCTTCATTATTCTCCTCCGTTTATAGCATCAAAATCAATATCTCTTAAATCAAATCCATCGTAGATGTTATCTAGAGTATGTGTTGTATATTTAAATTGATCAAAATAAACTACAAAATCATCTACATATTCTGCTGGATCAGTTCTAACTCTAAAACCTACAAATGTAAGATTTTTTGGACCTGAACGCAATCTTGATTGTTGAGTCATGTGTTTTGGAATATTGATAACGAGATTTTTCCAACCATTGTAGTTTAATGTACCAGCTTTCATTGTATGAACACGACCATCTGCATCTCTCAACATAACTTCGAGAGTATAAAGATAATTTGCTCCCCATGCCCAGAAGTCCAACTGTGTAACTAAACCTTGTAAAGGAATCTCGTAATTTGTCAATTCTCCATTTTCATCAGTTGCAGCTGGATAAACTTCAAACCAGTTATCACCCTTTCTGTCATATGCAACTTGAACACCCAAAACCATTGCTTCTGGATCTTCTGGAGTTCTAAGTGGTCTTAAAGAGTTAGGAATTCCTGGAACATATCCTGATTTTGGGAATCCATCAGCTATAAACCTACTTGCTTGCACATTCCATGACCAATCTTTGCCATCAGCTGAATCAAAGTCATCGATTATAATTGTCTCAACGCTCTTTGTACTTGGCTGTGCAACAACTGGCAAACAGAAAAGCATAAAAAGAACGAAAGACATACAGACTAAAACGCCTCGTTTCATCCATTTACTCCTTGAAACTTTCGTTATAAATATGAAGCACAAACGATGCCTCACCTAACTACATCCTTAAAATAAAAATATAGTTATACTATATATCGGTTAAATTATATTTATTCAATATACTTTTGTCAAACTCTTTTAATAAAATTTATATATTTCTATTGATTATTTTTATATTAGTGCATAAAATTAGATAATAATTATCTATTTTTTTTCAAAATTATCTAGGAGGCTTTATGACAAGCTACAAAGAATTGGGATTAGTAAACACAAAAGAAATGTTTGAAAAAGCAATCAAAGGTGGATACGCTATCCCTGCTTACAACTTTAACAACATGGAACAAATGCAAGCAATTATCCAAGCTTGTGTTGAAACAAAATCACCTGTAATCTTACAGGTTTCTTCAGGTGCTAGAAAATATGCTAACCAAACCCTTCTTCGCTACATGGCACAAGGTGCTGTAGAATACGCAAAAGAACTTGGTTGCGAAAAACCACAAATCGTTCTTCACTTAGACCACGGTGATTCTTTTGAACTTTGTAAATCATGTATCGATATGGGATTCTCTTCAGTTATGATTGACGGTTCAGGGCTTCCATACGATGAAAACGTTGCTTTAACAAAAAAAGTTTGTGACTATGCTCACTCACAAGAAAACTACGTAACTGTAGAAGGAGAACTTGGAGTTCTTGCTGGTGTTGAAGATGAAGTTTCACACGAAGAATCACACTACACAAAACCAGAAGAAGTTAAAGACTTCGTTTCAAAAACAGGTGTAGACTCACTTGCTATCTCAATTGGAACATCACATGGTCGTTGTAAATTCAAACCAGAACAATGTACACGCAACGCTGACGGTGTTTTAGTTCCACCTCCACTAGCTTTTGATGTTCTTGAACAAATCGAAAAAGAACTTCCAGGTTTCCCAATCGTTCTTCACGGATCATCATCAGTTCCAGTTGAATACGTAAAAGAAATTGAACAATACGGTGGAAAACTTGCTGACTCAGTTGGTATCCCTGAAGATCAACTTAGAAAAGCTGCAAAATCTGCTGTTTGTAAAATCAACATCGATTCAGACGGTCGTCTTGCAATGACAGCTGCAATTCGCAAAGTATTTGCTACAAATCCTAGCGAATTTGACCCAAGAAAATATCTTGGACCAGCTCGTGACGAACTTAAAAAACTTTATATGCACAAAAACATTGAAGTTTTAGGTTCTGCAAATCACTTAGACTAAAAAAAAGCAAAGGTGAATTCATCTTTATTAATGATTTCAACCTTTGCCATAAAACAAAGTCTAGCTTGATGAAAATTTCATTCGGCTAGACTTTTTTTTATTTAAATAATTTCATCAGGATTAGATTTTGAAGCAAAAATAAAAAATAATAATACAGAAACAGCAAAAATTAATATAATTAAAATAATTTTTAATACAAATAAGATATTTAAGAAATTCAATATTTCAATTGTTGCAGGAATCATTGAAATTACTAAAGCAAAAAATATCAACAAAATTTTTATCCATATAGATTCATTATTTTTTATCGATTTTGCAAAAAAGTAAATTAAAATCCAAACAGAAAAAATCATTGCAAAAAAAGTAGTTGGTTTTACAAATAATAAAAACATATCAGTTTTTTCGTATGTTAACAAACATGTGTAAGGCATATAAATTGAATAAAATCCTAACATGAAAGGAAGAATTGTTAATACTTTATGATAAAAGTTTTTCCTAGAAGCTAAAATTATTAAAAGAAATCCTACCGCAAAAAAAATAAAAAAATCAAATAAATAAAGATTTACAAAATTCAAAATAAAATTATCTGGAATTTGTTTATAACTTGAAGTAAATAATAATTTGATAAAACAAAATAGAGACGAAATTAAAATTGCTAACAAAAAGGATTTTAACGAACCATCATAAAAAAATTTAATTTTTACAGATTTTAGACTTTTTAGAAAAAAATACATCAACGGAAAAAATACAATCAAAAAAACACTCATAAAATCTCCTGTTAAAGAAATTGCAATTAATATCACAAGTTTGCAACGCGAACTTTTCATAAAATATCACGAAAAATAAGACTAGACAAGGGCTTTTATACGTTTTTTTTATTTCGTACTAGACATTTACATTAGTTTTCTGCTATTATAAATAATACGCTTTATTAAAAAGGTCTCTCTATCCTTTAAAGGAGAGGATAGAAGAAAACGAGGAGGATAGTTGGCGGAAACTAAGGGTTTGCGAATTAATGAACAAATTCGTGTACGAGAAGTCAGGCTAATAGATGATGAGGGCGAACAAAAAGGAATCGTCCCTACTATAGAAGCTCTCAAAATGGCAAAAGAGCGAGAATTCGACTTGGTTGAAGTTGCACCAAATGCAAATCCTCCTGTATGTAAAATTCTTGATTATGGCAAATACAGATTTGAGCAAGAAAAAAAACTTAGAGATTCAAAGAAAAATCAAAAGACATTGAATCTTAAAGAAATCAGAATGCAACCTAAAATTGCCTCTGGTGACCTTGATTTCAAATCTAAACACATTAAAGAATTTCTTGACAAAGGAAATAAAGTAAAAGTTACTATTAGATTTAGAGGACGAGAACTTGCTCATACCGAGTTAGGTGCTGATGTCCTTAACGAAGTGCTTAAACGTCTTGATGGAGATTATGCTATAGACAAAGCTCCTGCAATGGAAGGAAGATTTATGTCTATGACATTAAGTCCAAAGACGAAAAAATAAAGAGGTATGCAGTATGCCAAAAATGAAAACAAAAAAAGCTGCCGCAAAACGTATGTCTTTGACAGGTAGCGGAAAAGTTAAGTATAAGAAGATGAATCTTCGACATATCTTAACTAAAAAAGCTGCAAAACGTAAGAGACAGTTAAGAAGCTCAGGAATTTTGAGCGACGCTGACTCAGCAAAAGTACGCAAACAGCTTTTACCATACGGCTAAACTTTAACAAAATTAGCCGTATTGGCTAAGAATTTTATTTAGCCGTAAAACTTCGCTTATAGCGAAAATTTAATTGCGATAAATTCGCAATAAAAACTATTCCACGGTGGAGTAATTAAGAACACTTGCCGGGAATCAAGGAGTAATGTATGTCAAGAGCAATTGACGGAACAAAACGGTTGAACCGCCGTAAGAAGATTCTTAAATTAGCTAAAGGGTTCCGCGGAAGAAGAGGTACAAACTTCAAAGCCGCTAAAGATGCTGTTACACAAGCATTGTCAGACGCATACGTAGGAAGAAGAGACAAAAAAGGTGATATGCGCTCTGTTTGGATTGCACGTTTAAATGCAGCCGTACGTGAACAAGGTTTATCATATTCACGTTTTATTGATGGCTTAAACAAAGCTGGTGTTGTTATCAACAGAAAAGCACTTTCAAATATGGCTATCGAAGATCCTGAAGCATTCAAAGCAGTAGTAGAAACTGCAAAAAAAGCTATTGGAGCATAAATCATGATTACACTCGATCAAGTTCAACTGTTAGAAAAAAAAGTAGAAACTATTGTTTCTAAAATTAATGATTTACAAAGACAAAACTCTGCTTTACAAGAGAAAAATAGAGAATTAATCGAAAAAAATTCGCTTTTAATGCAGAAAATTTCTACATTCGAAGCAGATCAGAACCGAATCGAGCAAGGAATCTTGAATGCACTTGACCGACTTAACAGTATGGAAAATTCCGTTCTAAAAGTTGGTACAAGTGCTATAAATGAATCTCAAAATGTTCAACCACAAGAACAACAAACTTCAGAAGTTGTAAATGAAAATTCACCAGAAAATAATTTTCAAGAAAACAATTTAACTGATTTTTCAAATATTTCAGACTCAGAACAAAACAATGGATTAGATTTTTCTGACGAAGATATAAATGAATCAAACGAAAATGATAATTCAACAGAAGAACAATCTTTAGATTTTGGACTAAATTTAGATTTTGATTCAAGCACACAAGAACAAGAAAATGATTCTCAAAACCAATTAGGAATTTTTTAATGGGAAATCTACAAATAGATATATTAGGAACATCTTTTGCCCTTCAAGCAAATGAAGAAGACGAATATCTTAATAAAATTTACGAATATTATAAATCTATCGTAAGACAAGTTGATAACGACCCTAAATTAAAAGATCCATTAAAAAAAGCAATAATTTCAGGAATTATGATTTGTGATGAATTGTGTAAATCAAAACAAAAATTAGAATACACAAATCAAACAATCAACAGACAAGATTTAGATGAGGCAGAAAAAATCACTTTAAGAATGATTGAAAATTTAAACAAGGTTTCTAAGTGACAAGCTTTTCTATTTGGGTTGATGCTGATTCCTGCCCTACACCAGTAAGAGAAATTATTATTAGATTTTGTAAACGATTAAAACTTGAATTGAATTACGTTGCAAATCATCAAATTCCATTACCAAAGTTAGAAAATTTTAAAATGATAATTTGCGATACAACTCCAGATGCAGCTGATAATTATATTGTGGAAAACTCAAAGGAAAACGATATAGTTATAACTCGTGATATACCACTGGCTTCAAGGCTTCTTGAAAAACAAATTACAACCATAAATGATAGAGGACTTCTGTTTACTCCAGAAAACATAAAAGAAAAACTATCAATGAGAAATTTCAATAAAGAACTTTACGAAAACGGAATTATCAGCGATAAAATTTCCACATTTTCAAAAAAAGATGTAAATAATTTTGCAAATTGTTTTGACAGAGAAATACAGAAAAAATTAAGACTCTTCGTCAGGTAATGATTTTTGAATTTCTTTAATTGTTGGATAAACCTCAAAGAAAATATCAATAAGTTCTGGATCAAACTGAGTTCCAGATTGAGCTTTTAATTCATTTAGAACATCATCTTCATTCCATGCATCTTTGTAACATCTTCTGTGGGATAAAGCATCAAAAACGTCAGCAACAGCAACAATTCTTGCAGCAAGAGGAATTTCTTCTCCAGAAAGCCCCATAGAATCATGTAGATCAAAAATTACATCAGGACTTGTTACTTTTGAAATATCAATTTTACCAGGATAGCCTTTTCCATCCCATCTTTCGTGATGATGCATAGCAACATCCAAAATCATTTTATCCAAACCAGAAACAAATCCATTAAACAAAAAATGACAAATATATGTATGAGCTTTCATGATATTTCTTTCGTTATCATCAAAACGCCCAGGCTTTTTCAAAATTAAATCTGAGATACCAACCTTTCCAACATCATGCAAGATTGAAGCAATGGTTAAAGAATCTCTAAAAGCACTTTTTTCTTTAGCAGGAATATTATGTTTAAATGCCCATCTATCATAAATTTCTACAGAATATTTTGAAACACGAGTAACATGAGTTCCAGTTTCTTTAGGATCACGCATCTCTGCCATACGAGCCATTCTAAGAACCATAGTTCTAGTTAAAAAACCACGTTCGAGGGCAGCAGTTGCATTTTCTGCAAAATGTTGTATGTAAAGTTCCGCATCTTTATCAAAAGCTATAAAATTTCCATCTTCATCTTGAGCATTAATAATCTGTAAAACACCCAAAATTCTACCATCTGCGGTAATAAGAGGAATTGTAAGCATAGATTTTGTTTTATATCCAGATAAAATATCAGGTTGACGATTAAAATTGTAAATACTATCTTCTGGAATTTGATAAACATCAGGAATATTTAAAATTTCTTTGTTTAAAACACAATAACCAGAAATTGATTTTTCGTTTGCAGGAAAAGAAAAGAATGAATAAGGCAATTTCTGACCAGCCTCAAGACGTTTTTGTTGAGTATCATTTTGACTATATTTTATCGAAAGTAACTTAGTAGATTCATCCCAAACATAGATAGAGCCAGCATCAGCGTTTACAATTGCCCTAGCCTCTGTTAAAAGTTGCTCTAAAAGAACATCAATATCTTGAATATCGTTGAGAATTTTTTCTGTTTCTATAATTTTTTGAAGTTTTGCTTCTCGTGATGAATTATTCACTATTACTCTCCAAGCTACAAATATAGTACAAAAAAAAATATTTTTAGTCTATAGATTTCTTTATTAAAGAAAAATAAATCGGGCCTGCTCCATTATTTTTATCAGGTAAAATTTGATATCCAAATTCAGTTTTTTCGATAAATAATTCTGGAATTTGAACACAAGATGGAAGCTCAAATTTTTTTTCAGAAAAATCAATATCAAGGATTTTAATAGAAAATGTATTTTCTTTATTGCTATATTTTTTTACAAGTTTTTTTATTACACCATCATTTTCTTCATTTGCTAAAGCACAAGTTGAATATAAAATATAACCTTCATCTTTTAATGACAAAAACGCAGATGAAAGTAAAGACCATTGTGTAAAAGATAAATTTTTTACTCTAGAAGGCGTCCACTGTTCTAAATGTTTTGGAGAATTATATACATGACGCTCGGATGAACATGGAGCATCAAGCAAAATTGAATCAAATTTTTTATCAGTTTTTTTGCAGATTAAAGAGCCATCATTTCCTGTAATTTGTATTCTATTAGAAATATTTTCTGGTAAACTTTCTTTTATTACAGCACAAAGACGATTTCTTCTTTCAGCAGAGCGTTCATTACAAACTAAATTTGATTTTTCATCCATTTTTGAAGCTAAAATCAAAGATTTTCCACCAGGAGCAGCACACATATCAAGAATTTGAGAATCTTCTTTTAGAGGCAAACAATTACTTGCAAAAACACTTGCAGCATCAAGATAATAAGGACTACAATCATTAATTTGAAAAGTTGCGTATAAAGGCTCAGTTGTAAAACTCTCTTTTAAAGAAACCCATCGTTCATTATAGAGAGAAAAATAATATTGTTCAAAAGAATCTTTTCCATTAAGTTTATTTTTTGCCATCAGAAAACCCTTGTTTATACACTTCATAAGAATCAATAAAACTTTGCCATAAATTATCTATTGGAAAAATTTGAGAAGTAAATTCTTTTAGTTCCTTTGAATTAGGAACAGGAGTTTTTATAGAACGAGCAACAAGCCTAATTCCGGGAATTGTATCACTTCTTTTTGCACCATATTTAACATCCCCTTTAATTGGCATTAAATTTTTTGAAAGTTGTGCCCTAATTTGATGTGTTCTACCAGTTTGAGGAAAAACCTCTACAAAAGAATATTTTTGACCTTGAGCAAAAATGTAAAAATCTAAAACAACTTTTTTTGTTTTTCTAACCTGTTCATCATGAAGATATGCCTTTTGCTTTTTTGTGTTAAAAACGAGAAAATCTTGTAAAGTTTGATATTGTAAGTCATGTACACCTTCAACTATCGCCCAATAAGTTTTATGAATTTTATTGTTAGAAAAATTCTGTGTAAAAAAATTAAAACTTTCTTTATTTAATGCGATAATTTGAATTCCAGAAACAGGCATATCTAAACGATGAGGACATTCTATAAAATCAATTTTTTTATTTAATTTAAATTCAATTTCATCTTTGAAAATTTTTGGAATATCAGTTTGACTGTTTTCACCTGCAAGTTTAGTTACTACACAAAAATCATTTTCAAGGTGAATAATTCTATCTGAAATTTCAAGTTTATCAGTATTAAAATTCATATTAAAAACTCAATTCATAGTTAAATAATTCAGGAAAACCTTGTGTTAAAAACATCTGTGAATAAGAATTTTCGGATTTTTCAACTTTAATTAGTTTATGCTGAAGTTTTGCACTTAAAACTTTTGCACATGATTCATCAATTCGTTGAGAAAATTCATTATTAGAAAGATATAAATTTTTAAGTGATGGTAACAAATTTACAAATTTCTTGGGTGAAAGCATGATTAAATCAACACCAGATAAAATACTTAATTCAGCAGCCTTTTCTGGCGAGTAACCATTTTTTGCCAAAGCTCCCATGTAAATATCATCAGAAATAATCAAACCTGTAAAATTCATTTTAGTTTTTAAAATATCAGTTACCATTTCTTTAGAAAAACAAGCAGGAAATTCGCCAAAAACTTGTGGCAACATGGCATGAGACAAAAGAACGGCACAGTTATATCCGTAAGAATTTGATTTAAGAATTTTTTTGAAAGGCAAAATCATTTTTTCAAAATCTTGCATATTAGCTTGAATTTTTGGTAAACCTAAATGAGGATCATCATTTGTATTACCTGGAAAATGTTTTAGAACTGGAATAATTCCAGATTTAATATAAGCTGAAACACAAGAATTTCCGTAAGAAACAACATTTTCGATACTTCCAAAAGAACGATTATCTAAAAAATCTTGATTATCTACAGTTTTTTCTTCAACAATTGGCGCTAAATTGATATGAATACCTAATTCTTTTAAAATTTTTCCTTGTTCAAAATATTTATCAAAGGCTTGTTCAGATGAAAAATTTTGAGCAACTTCTTCTTGAGAAGGAAACTTTCCGTAAATTTTACGTAGTCGATTTACATATCCACCTTCATGATCTATTGCCAAAAAAGGCGGAATTTGATTATTTGTCACATAAAAATCATTTATGGACTTTGTAAAAGTTTTAATTTTATCTGTAGAATCTGCCACGTTGTAGGAAAACAACAAATATCCACCAGGTGAAATTCCGTCATTATATTCAGTTTTTTCTGTAAAAAAAGAACTTCCTTCAAGATTTAACAAAAACAACTGAGCAATTTTTTCATCAAGGCTCATATTTTGCATATATTTTTTTACTACAACTGGATTATTGACATCAGATTGAAGCATATTTATTCTACGCAAAAAAACTTGAGTAGCTGGAGAAATTGAAAAGGCAAAAGTTGAGAAAAATACTGTAAATAATAAACAAAAAGCTGTTCTTTTAGAAAGGTGAAAAGTACATTTTTTAAGAACAGCCTTTTTTACAGTTTTTTTAGAAAAACTCATATTATGGAATAATTGATGTAAACCATGGTATATATGTTACAAAAAGCAATACAACTGCTTGAATTGCTAAGTAAGGAAGTACACCTTTTACAACCTTCATTAATGGTTTATCAAAAGCATAAGTTGAAATAAATAAGTCCATTCCAACAGGTGGAGTTAAGAATCCTAACTGCATATTCATAAGGAATACTACCCCAATATGAACTTGTGACAATCCAAAACTATCTGCAATAGGAATGATCAATGGAGATACAATCAAAATTGCAGAATAAATATCCATCAAACATCCTACAAATATTAAGAAAATATTTAACAATAACAAGAATAAATATTTTGAATGTACAAACGATGTAATAAATTCTGAAAGCATGTATGGAACATTTGCATCAATAAGGAAGTATGACAAACCTCTTGCTGATGCCAAAATCATCAATACACCACCAGTAATAGGAATACTTTCAGCAATTACTTTAAGAGATTCTTTTACAGTAAAATCTTTACGAATAAATGTTTCAAGGATATATGTGTAAACTAAAGCAAAAGCCGCAGTTTGCATAATTGTAAAAATTCCAGTGAAATAAGTAACAATAATTAAAATCGGCAAGAGAAGTTCCCAAATACTACCTTTAAAAGCAACCCAAATTGCATTTAAAGAAAATTTAGGTCTATCAATATTTTTATCTTTTGTAATTCCATAAATTATTGTTGCTACAGCTAAAATAAAGCCAGGTATAATTGCACCTTTGAATAAGTCAAAAACATCTATTGCAAAATAGTTTGTTGTACCATACATAATGATAGCAACACTTGGTGGGAAAAGTAATCCTAAAGCACCTGAAGATGTAATTAAAGAGTGAGCATCATCCGCTTTATATCCAGAACCTGCAAGAAGAATTGTAAGAAGAGAACCTAGAGCAAGAATTGTAACCCCAGAAGCACCTGTAAACATTGTAAAGAAAGTTGTTACAACAACTGCTGCAATAACAGTACCACCACGGAACCATCCAAAAAGTGATTTGAAAATATCTACAAGACGACGACCTGCACTACCTTGTGAAAGTAAATATCCCATGATTGTAAACAATGGAATTGCTGCAATACTTGAATCAGTTAATACTGAATATGCCTCTTGAGACATAACTTCTACGTATCCACCACCTTGAGAGAAAGCGATGTATGCAATACCAGCCAAGGCAACAAAAAGAGGCACACCCATAATTGCAAGAAGTATAAATAGAATAATCAAAGGTACAAAAGCAACTTGAGCAAACGTATTCCAACCATTTGAAATGGCATACATAAAATTCAAATTATCAAGACCAAATGTGTAGTACAAAATACCAGAGATTGGTCCCATAGAAATAAATAAACCAATTACAAGCCCAATAATTGAAGCTATTCGATAATTCTTTGCACAACATGCTCTAATAAGCATTGTTAAATATGCTAAAGGTAAAAATGCAAAAATAAGTCTTAAAGGAATTCCCCAAACAGTTTGATTCCATGTAAAAATTTGGAAAAAGTTTGAAAAAGAGCTAAAAAACATGGCACAAAGAATTGCTGGCACTGCACCTGCCCTAATTTGCAAAATAACTTTTGTTACTTTTTCAGGAAACAAATCAGTTAAAGATGCTAAGCTAATATGTCTATCTTCACGCCATGTTATTGCACCTGCAATACATGAAAAAACGAAAACAAGATTTACCATAACGTTTTCGTTATTAAGAATAATAACATTAAATACTGACTGACAAATTTTAGTTACTAAGGGAAATAATGCTAAAAAAGCAACAAAAAATACAGCCAAAATATTTTCGAATTTTGCATATTTTGCAGATATTTTATTCATTATTGTCCTCTATGTTTTTGTAAAATTGCATCTATTCGTTTGAAAAAATCAAAATTGATAACATTTGTTTCTTTTGATTCACCCATTCGGATAGCATCATTGTACAAATCTTGTTCAAAAACCGCTCTTTCATCATCAGTAAGTCTTGTAATTACTCCACCTTCTGATTCGATTTTTGCAAGATAGTTATTATCATTTTCTTGTTGAATTTCAATAAACTTTTGTTCTGCATCATGGATATTTGCTATAATTACTTCTCTATTTTTTTCAGGAATAGAAGCCCACACATTTTTATTTACAACAAATCCACCCATAACAGGACAAATTGGCAAACCTAAAACATGATTAGCATGTTTAGAATATTGAGCAGCATAAGCATACATAGGAATTGTATATAAACCACCACATCCATTATTTGATTTCAAACTAGAAAGAATTTTTTCATTAGGAACATCATCTGTTTTATATCCTGCATGCTGAAATGCTCGACCCAATTCTGGAGAAGTAATTCCACCAACTGACAAACTTACATTTTTAAGTTGTGTAGGAGTTCTTACTTCTTCTTTTGTAAAGAAGTATGCCCAACCAACATTGAACCATCCTAGTAAAACAAATCCTTGTTCTTCAATAGCAGCATTAATTTCATTTTGTGTTTCTTCAAGCACTAATGTTAATTCCTCTTGATCTCTGAACATAAAAGGAACACATAATGTTAAAATATTTGATTTTGGAGCTAATTCATAAACACCAATATTTGTAAAAATACCACCATCAAGAGGAGCCTTTTGTCCAGGTCGTGCAACTCTCATCTTTTGGATAACACCAGCTTCACCTCCAAGAGCAGATGCTGACATAAAAGTTAAATTTACTTGACCATTTGTAAGTTTTAACCATTCTTGAGCGATTTTTTTCTGCTCAATAGCCCATGGTGAATTATCTGGAGCAACAGAACCAATTTTTAAGTTTACTCTTTGTGCATAAATACTTGAAATAGCAAAAACACACATCAAAACTGCAAATAATTTTCTTAATTTCATTTTTACCCCCATAAAAATAAATACTATATATATAATAAAGATATTAGAGAAAAGTTACCAAATAATAAAATAATCTTCTCTATGTTCTTTTAAAAACTGAGCTTTTTCTTTTGCAAGTACAGTCATAAAACGAGAAGAAGGATCTTTGTTAACATCTAAATCTAAAACTACATCCAAAGCCCAATCAAAACCATGAATTCCAGGAGGAAGAGGCCAAAGTGCATTTTCATTTACACCCATTCCGATGGATTCCAAAAATTCATCACGAGGAATTTCTGGAAATTTCCAACCTAATTCTTCGATTGAAATAGGACAATCCCAAGCGTAAGCTGATAAATCTATATTATTTTTACAGAAAACTTGGGCATAAGTCATATAAAGAGAGGTTGTTTCTCCTTTTGAATATTCAACTTCTTTTAAGAAAGCTGAAACCGCTTTATCTATATTTCCACCAAATTCAGCAGGTGCACCAGCATAGAATGCAACTAAAACATCCCAAATTGCACCTTTATTATATGCTGGATCTAATTCAGCAGCACGTTCTAAAACAGCTAATGCAGAATTTACACCAGAAAGCATATCAACATCTAATGGGTCAAGAGAGAAAGCTCCCAAACAAGCAGCACCTAACCAATAGGCCGCAGGAACATCTTTTGCTTTTAATTTTTTTAAAGCAAGTTGCTCTAATTCAGGATCTTTGCTAAGAAGATTTTTAGAAAAGTTTTTATATTTATTATCAAAATATGATAAAGAATAATCCCTACCACGAAGATAGTGCATTTTTGCTCTCATCTTTTCAGAATACTGCAATTCAAAATCAATAGCATCCATCATGTCTGCTTTATGCTGAACAAAAGCATTTGCATACATTACATAAAGAGAAGCCGTCAATTCATGAATTGCATCATTTTTAGGTGCAGCATGATGCAAAACTTCAATAGCTTTTAAAGCAACTGGCATCATATCACTCATAAGAATAGTATCAGTTTCGCCCATTACTGGAGCCATTAAAGATGAAGAATCAGCAGATTTACAGGAAAACAATACACAAATAATAAAAAAACAAACAAAAATTTTATTTAAAATTTTCATATTCTTATTGTATCATCATAATATAAAAAGTCAAGGTATTGTATAGTATATGAATTATTAAGATTTTGTTATAAAAAAAAGGCGACAACAAAAAAATGTCATGAAGTGCACCCCTAAAGTTAGACAAATAAAGTTCAATTTTAGGAGGTGCATTTTTTATGTCTAAATACTCAGAAGAGTATAAGTTAAGAGTTGTAAAAGCTTACATATCAGGAGAAGGTGGAACTGAAACAGTTGCCAAAAAGTATAAAGTCGCAAGAACT